>JBGAUY010000008.1:0-93183 GCA_044228425.1 Pyrinomonadaceae bacterium
ATAGAGCCCCCGGGGGTTGAAAGTTCCTCTACATCAAAGATCTCCAAGTTGTGGGCGGCAAAAATTCGCGTGACCGTATGGAGCGAGAGATACGAAAAATGCTCATGATAGATAGCGTCGAAATGATTGTTTTCAACAAGTCGAAGCAGATGAGGAAATTCCAATGTTAATGTGCCCTTCGGTTTCAAAGCGATAGATAGGCCTCCAACAAAATCATTGATGTCGGGGACGTGCGGCAGAACATTATTGCCAATTAGGAGATCAGCCTGACGATCGACCGCAACTAATTTTTCTGCCAGTGAAATTCCGAAAAATTCCGTCCAAGTTTCAATTCCGTTTTCGAGAGCTACTTGGGCAGTGCCTAATGTCGGCTCAATTCCCAGCACCGAAATCCCCTTTTCAACGAAATACTGTAGAAGATATCCGTCGTTGGAGGCGATCTCAATGATTTGTGAGTTTGTGTCGTAGTCAAAACGCTCGCACATCATCTCGACGTATTTTTTTGAATGCTCGAGCCAACTTGTTGAGAACGACGAAAAATACGCATAGTCGGCATCAAAAATTTCTGTCGCCTTTTTGTACTCGTCAACCTGAACGAGGTAGCACTTCTCACAAATAAAAACGCGAAGAGGGTAAAAGATTTCCGGCTCGTTCAAAAGCTCTGCCGTCAGATAGGAATTTGACGGCGGACTATTTACTAGGTCAGCGAAAACATGCGACAGCGGGTTTTGACAAAATCTGCAGTTCATCTTGGTAATAATTAAAACGGCGAAATAAATTCGGTAAAAGATTGTAATTGCCTGTCACGCTCCGAAATTAACGGATTAATACTGGGCCAAGCGATTTCAAGAGTAGGGTCATTCCAACAAATTCCATCCTCGTTATCTGGAGCGTAAGCATTGTCAACCTTGTATTGGACGATGACTTTTTCTGTTAGGCTGCAAAATCCATGTGCAAAACCTCGAGGAATATAGATCGACTTGTCGTTATCGCCCGTAAGTTCGATCGAGTCCCACTCACCGAAAGTTTCGGAATCTTTTCGCAAATCGACAAAAACATCGAACACTGCTCCTTGTACCACGCGAACCAACTTGGTTTCCGTATTTGGTGGCCGTTGAAAGTGTAGCCCGCGAACAGTATGAAGACTCGTTGATAAAGACTGGTTTTCCTGCTCCCAAACGGTTTGTAATCCATGATCGGCAAAGATTTTGCGATCAAATGACCGCATAAAGTAACCCCGGGCGTCACCATTTCGTTTCGAAGTGATCTCGAACGTGCCGTCAAGCCTTAATGGCTTAATTTCCATCGAAAAACTCCTTGTACCACGCAATTGTATTTGTCAGACCGGATTCCAACGAGAACATCGGCGACCAACCGAGCATCTCTTTTGCTTTCGCCGCCGATAGATATTGATGCTTTATCTCGTTACTCGCTTCGTTTTTCACGGTGGGTTGTAAATCCGAATCCATCAGCGTTAAGATCTGCTGAGTCAACTCCAGAACGGTCACCTGGATCTCGTTTGAAAAATTAAATGCCTCGCCCACTAGGCTGCGGTCGGCGGCCAATTTCTCGGCCAGCATCATATAGGCAGCTGCACCGTCCTCAACATAAAAATAGTCGCGAATAAAGCTGCCGTCGCTGCGAATTATCGGATCGTCACCGCGAATGACAGATCTGATCGTGCCGGGCACGATGCGATTCCAATTGAGGTCACCGCCGCCGTAAAAATTGCCGCAGCGCGTGATTACCAATGGCAGCTCATAGACGTTAGCATAGCTTTTCGCGATCAGATCTGCGCAAGATTTACTTACGTCATACGGATGCTCACCGTTTAAAGGGGTTTCTTCGGTATACGGCAAGACGGTTTGGCTGCCATATGCTTTGTCCGATGAGGCAATGACTATCTGCTTTACAAGCGGTGATCTACGGCATGCCTCGAGGAGCGACCATGTGCCGGCGATGTTCGATTCGAATGTCGAGATGGGGTTGCGATTAGCGACACCGACGATAGTCTGAGCCGCGAGATGGATCACCGTGTCTATCTCGTACTCGCCCAGGATGCGTTCGAGGTCGATCTGATCGCAAAGTTCCCCGCGCACGACTTTGACGTTTTCAAGTGAATTAGAGCGGACGAGTTCGCTTTGCGGGACCCAGTCGCGCACAAGACACACAACGTCTGCCTCAGCCGCAACTAATCTCTTTACAAGCCAGCTGCCGACGAGACCCGTCGCACCGGTCACAAAGACCGGACGATCACGCCAAAAATCTGCGTTTAGTGTTGGATCAATTACCATATTTTCCACGGAGCGGCGTCGCTGTTCCACGCCGACTCAAGCTGTCGTTTGTCGCGTAGCGTGTCCATACACTGCCAAAATCCGTTGTGTCTATAAGCGACCAACTGTTTTTCCAGTGCAAGCTTTTCGAGCAGATCTACTTCGAGCACACTCGAATCGCCCGCAAGATAATCCAGCACTTCGGGCTCTAGAACCATAAATCCGCCGTTGATCCAGCCCTCTTTTGTTTGAGGTTTTTCGCTAAAGGCAGCGGTCATATCAGCGTCGATCAGCATTTCGCCAAACCGGGCTGGCGGGTGCACGGCCGTTACGGTCACGAGTTTTCCGTGCATCTTATGAAATTTGACCAGCTCGGCAATGTCGACATCGGCAACGCCATCGCCATAAGTCAGCATAAATGTCTCGCCGTTAATGTGATCTGCCAGGCGCTTTAAACGTCCGCCTGTCATCGTATCTTTTCCGGTATCAACCAGATGAAGTTTCCAGTTATCAGTTTCTGCGGTGCCAATTGTGGTGACGCCGTTTGCCAGGTCTATGGTGAGGTCTGGTTGCAGTGTTTGGTAATCAAGGAAATAACGTTTGATAAGATTTCCCTTATATCCAAGAGCGACGATAAATTCCTGGTAGCCAAAGTGGGCATAAATTTTCATTATGTGCCACAGGACCGGGTGGTCACCGATCTCGACGAGAGGCTTGGGTTTTACTTCGGTTTCTTCGGCCAGGCGGGTTCCGAGTCCGCCGGCGAGAATAATAACTTTCATGTTTTCAGGACGCTTAAGATGCTTTTAAGTGTAAATTTCACCTATCTACGGTGTCAATTTGCATCTAGGTACACTACAGATGGTCGCATATTTTATAGAGCTGTCACTATCACACGACCGGTTTATTTGCATGAGACCTGATATTTAATAGCACACGGGTCATTTCAGTAAGCTCACTAGTTATCGATCGCTTTTGCCACAGGCACATTTTCCTCGGGGTTTGGTCTTCGCGCCAATCGTCAATGGCGTAGATCGGTTCCGGAAAGTCGAACGGGAAAAGCTCAAGACTCAATGGCCGGTAGCCGCCCGAATATGCGTCATTGTTGCCGGTGCATTCATGATGGTGCGTAAGCAAAAGATATTTGATGTCGCTATTCAAAACATTTTCAAATATCCGCCCAATGTCTTTGAAAGACAGGTGTGCTAGCAGGTCCCGGCAAATCATCAGATCGGCCTGAGGCAGCGGGTCGCGGGTTATATCCAAGTTAACAAAGTCGGTGTTTGGACCGCCATATCTTTGACGGTTTTGTTCAACGAGTTCCGGCACGATATCGACCCCGACGTATTTTATTTCCCCGCGTTCGACATGGCTAAACCAATTATGGTCGCCGCACGGGGCATCCAGAATGCTCTTGATCTCAAATTGTTTGAGTAAGACAGGTAGCTCCGTCCTAAGATTAATGGTCGCGTTCAGCCTCGAACCGACCCCGGAAACCGTCTCATCGTCGCCCCAGTGATTTGATCGGTAATAAGCGGAAAATATTTCCGGCAACCCGCGGGATACCGCAGACGCGGGGTCGCTTAGATCCTGTTCAGTTGTCATTTTACCCCTTGAATATTTTTGCTAAATGCTATTGCAAAAGACTCGTTGATCTCGACACCCGAGTTTGCCGTAACCTCAGATAAGGTGCGGCGGACGTATAGTTTTGGCGGCAGAAAGTTTGGCAACAACAATACATAGCCCTCGTCATCGTAAAGCCTGATGACATGATGAGTCTCAGAAAACAAGCGATCAATAAAATCGAGACTGGAATTTGCCGGTTTATTTATGTGCGAAGGCAGCGAGCCGTTGCCGAATTCACCGGTCTCATAAATGCTAAGATCGTCGATGATAAAAACGTCGTTGCGATAAGGCCTGATGGTTTTGATAGTTTCCAGTTCAGTTTCCAACGGGCAGCGTATCGCCTCGTCCTCACAACTGTTATAGCTACAAAGCCCCCCATCGGCACCGGGAAAGTGTGCGTCCAGCCAAAACAGAATGTTCTCGTTTATCGTCGCGACCATATCGCTTAGACACTTGGCACTTTCACCATGTAACAAATTTACGTTTTGCTGGTCGCTAAATCTTTCGACGTTTGCAGTAAAATATTCGTCGATTATCTCCACGGAATACACTCTATCGAAACCCGCGTCGATCGCGAGCTGCACGCCGTTTCCCAAGAACGTGCCGGTTTCAAAGAGCACTGGCAGATCATAGGTCTCGGAGTACCGCTCCAGATCAAATCGAAAGAGACTGCCCATATTTTACTTAGTGATCGTGTCCGCCCCCGGCTCCATCAGCTCCGTGATAGATCTCGGAGCCCGTGGCTTTGAATTCAGCGGCTTTTTCTGACATTCCGACAGCCAAGGCCTTTTCGGCTTCGATGTTTTGGGCGTTGGCGTAATCGCGGACGTCCTGTGTGATCTTCATCGAGCAGAAATGCGGGCCGCACATTGAGCAGAAATGGGCGAGTTTTGCACCTTCGGCGGGCAAAGTTTCGTCATGAAACTCCTTTGCCTTTTCAGGGTCGAGTCCGAGGTTGAATTGGTCTTCCCAGCGAAACTCGAATCGCGCTTTGCTTAGTGCGTTATCACGGTACTGGGCTCCGGGGTGGCCCTTGGCCAGATCAGCGGCGTGAGCGGCGAGTTTGTAAGTGATGACGCCTTCTTTTACATCTTGCTTGTTAGGTAAACCTAGGTGCTCCTTAGGAGTTACATAGCAAAGCATCGCCGTGCCGAACCAACCGATCATCGCCGCCCCGATTCCTGAAGTAATGTGGTCGTAGCCGGGAGCAATGTCCGTCGTCAGCGGACCGAGCGTGTAAAATGGCGCCTCGCCGCAGATCTCAAGCTGCTTGTCCATGTTTTCTTTGATGAGGTGCATCGGCACATGCCCCGGCCCTTCGATCATCGTCTGGCAATCCATTTCCCAGGCGATCTTGGTCAGCTCGCCGAGCGTGTCGAGTTCGGCAAACTGAGCCTCGTCATTCGCATCGGCAATGCTTCCTGGCCTTAGGCCGTCTCCAAGTGAAAATGCCACATCATACGTCCGCATGATCTCGCAGATCTCTCTAAACCTTGTGTACAAAAAGCTTTCTTCGTGATGGGCGAGACACCATTTCGCCATGATCGAACCGCCGCGTGACACTATGCCCGTCGTGCGTTTTGCGGTCATTGGAATATACGGCAAACGAACGCCCGCGTGAATGGTGAAATAATCAACGCCCTGTTCAGCCTGTTCGATCAGCGTGTCGCGGTAAATTTCCCAAGTCAGGTCTTCGGCCTTGCCGTTCACCTTTTCAAGAGCCTGATAGATCGGCACGGTTCCGATGGGCACCGGTGAGTTTCTCAAGATCCATTCACGCGTCGCGTGTATGTTCTTGCCGGTCGAAAGATCCATCACGGTATCGGCTCCCCAAAGGGTTGACCAACGCATCTTCTCGACCTCTTCCTCGATGCTTGATGCGATCGCGGAATTGCCAATATTCGCGTTGATCTTGACGAGGAAATTACGGCCGATCGCCATCGGCTCAGATTCGGGATGATTGATGTTGTTCGGGATGATCGCACGCCCGCGAGCGACCTCGTCGCGGACAAACTCCGGCGTGACAAATTCAGGTATCGCGGCACCAAACGAATCACCTTTGTGCTGATGATTGAGCGACGAGCGGTCACTGCGTTCTGACATCGTCAGATGGTCAAATGCAGCTTGGCGTCCGAGGTTTTCGCGGATCGCGACATATTCCATCTCGGGCGTGATGATACCCTTACGGGCGTAATGCATCTGCGTTACACACGATCCGGTTTTCGCTCTGAGCGGGGCTCGTTTTAGGCCGGGGAATTCTTCGAGCGTGCCGCGTTCGTTGGCTTTTGCGATCTCTTCGGCGCCTTTGGTCAGATAGCCGTTGTCTTGCGGCAGTATCTCGCGGCCCTCATATTCCTCGACGTCACCACGCCCGACGATCCAATCACGACGCAATGCCGGCAAGCCTTCCCGAACATCACATTTCGTTTCAGGATCGGTCCACACACCGCTTGTGTCATAGACGCGAACCGGCTCATTCTGTTTCAGATTGCCGTCAAAGTCTTTCGACGGTGAAAGAGCGATCTCGCGAAACGGGACGCGTAAATTGTGTTTGTTTTGGTTGACGGTATTGCCGTTTGTCTCAACGTAGGTCTTACGCGAAGCGGGCAATTTTACCTGTTCACTAGTTTTTTCTTGTATTTCACTCATTGTTTTTCTCCCTTCGTCGGTATTATCCGCATCAGGTTTTTAGGGTAATGTCCGGTATGGAACAACTCTCAGCTCTTGATAAAGCTCCCCTGAAAACTTGTACTTTCGATTGTATCTAAATACCTCCATTTTGCCCATATCAGGCTAGTCACGAACAAGGACCCACGTCGTCATACATCTCAGGTTTTCGACATTTGTGGTTTTGATCGGTTCGAGAAAGCGGCCGCCGACATTTTTCGTAGCGTCTTGCAGGATTTGCTCATCGACGATAAAACGCTCAGTACCGTCCGGCATCATGTAGCGGTCGTTTGACGTAGGAACGAGTAATTCTTTTATTCCGATCGACGATGCGAGTCTTGCGAAAAATATTCCGCCCGGTTTTAGCAAACGCCATAGTTCGGTAAGCCAGAGGTCGAACTGGGCCCGATCCTCGGCAAAATGCAAAACCGCATTGCAGACCACCCAGTCAAAACTCTGATCCGGAAAGGGTACAGAGTTGAGCGTGGCGATCTGAAAGTTTTCAGGTGTGAGGACAGGGGCGAGTCTTTTTGCAAGCTCTCGCACATGCTCTACCGACCGCTGATCTATGTCTATTGCCGAAACCTCAAAGCCATTTTGCAACAACCAAACTATATTTCGCCCACCGCCGCAACCCGCATCTAGGATCTTCATCCCGGGCATAAACCGGCCTTTTTGGATCTGGTCGAAAAGATAAATATCGATGTCGCCGAACGTTTCGCGAAGATTAGTCATTTTTTACCCGGCCTATTCCTCAAAAACTATCCAACCGATCTTTCTTTCTTTATTCATTCGGAAGTAGTAATAAACGCTTTTGCTCGCTAGCGTCATGCGGTAACGAACAAATTCATCCGCAGTCGCGTCGAGCATAAAATGATCGGCGGTGATCTTTTCGCTGCCGAGATAGACGAACGATCTCATTTGCTTTAGATTGTCGCCGAGCTGTTTACGAAAAGCGTCGCTGACCTTTGCCGCGAAATTTGCTGACATTTCCTGATGAGTTTTACCATCGGCGATATCGCGTAGTATCTGAACGGCATTCTGCGTTTGGTTTGGAGCCGCGTCGGGCATCTGTTTCATACCATCGGCAAAAGCGCCCGGAATATAATGATCAGCAACGCGTTTTGATATGTACTCTGCTCCAAATCCGCCGTCTTCGAGATTTCCGATGACCGCCACGGTCAATTTTTCTTTCGGATAGTACCTCACGATGCTGCCAAAACCGCCAACGGTCGAACCAAAATGTTGGATCAATTTATGCCCGTTGAATACGTCCGTAAAAAACGCAAAACCATGGGCGACCGATCTCCCATCGTTTAATTTTGTAGGCTTTAACATCTGGTCGAGGCTAGATTGGTTCACCACGCGGCCTTGTAAAACGGCTTCCCACCAGCGGGCGAGGTCAGTTGCAGTCGCCAAAATGCCGCCGCTCGCGGCTATTACCTTTGGGCGAAAAGGCTCGCCATTTTTCCATTCGCCGTTTCGCAAGACGTAACCTGTCGCACGATCGGCAACGACGTCTTCCTGATGTTTGAAACGGATCGAAGGGAAACTGAGAGGTTTGATGATCCGATCGTTTACAAAACCCTCAAACGATTTTCCGCTCGCCCGCTCAACAATAATGCCGATCAGCGGCAGGTTAGTATTGGAATAACCCCAATTTTCATTAGGCAGAAACAACAGCGGAAAGCCCTTGACGAGATCGATGAATTCTTCGGGTGAATACTCGCGTCGATACGAAAACTCTTTGACCTCGATCCAGTCTTTCAGCCCCGATGTGTGATTGAGCAAATTTCTGATAGTAATTTTCTGCCACGTTTCAGGAGCGTTAGCGGGCAAGTATTTTCTTACCGGATCGTCCAGTTTTAGCTTGCCGTCTTCGACCAATAGCATTAAGGCTTCGGAGGCAAACTGTTTAGAGATCGAGCCGATCTCATAAACCGTATCTTTTGTCGCCGGAACCTGTAACTCAAGATTTGCAAAGCCGTAACCGGTCGCTCTAATTACTTTGCCGTCGCGGATAACAGCGACCGACAGCCCCGGTATCTTTCGCTCTTTCATTTCCGCGGCGATAAATTGGTCGAGCTGATCGGCTCTAGCCGTTTCAAATGCTCCAAATAGGAGCAGCATAAATACGGAAAGATGAAAAATTTTCTTCATGACTCGATTTTTACCCACGGTGGTTTGATGTTCATCTTACGCCTTAGCCGGATATGTCTGCAAAGAAACAAAAGCGTGCGGTGTGCGTCTTATATGATATAAACGGAATATTGATGATCGTTTATATGCGAGGGAACCGGATGCTTATTTTTGCTTTATTACTGACGATGTTTTGGTCGTCGTGTTCGACGTCGGGCGTGCCTGAAAATAAGGTTATTTCGACTGCGAGCGGCGATGTCAGGTTTCGGGTTGAGACGGTTGCGACCGGGCTCGAAGTGCCGTGGGGCTTTGCGTGGCTGCCAAATAAGGATCTGCTCGTGACCGAGCGGCCCGGCCGTGTGCGAATCGTCGAAAGCGGCAAGCTGCGAGCGGAGCCCGTTTACACCGTGCCGGATGTCGAACCGTCGAGTGAGAGCGGACTGATGGATATCTCAGTCCATCCCGAGTTTGCTAAAAACAACTTCGTCTATCTCGCCTATTCCTACAACAAAGACGGAAAGCGGGTTAAGGTGATGCGTTACAAATACGCGGGCGGCAAATTTACCGAGCCAAAGGTGATCATCGAGGACATTCCCGGTGCGCCAAATCACGCCGGTATGCGTTGCCGCTTTGGGCCGGACGGCAAACTTTACATCACAACCGGTGACTCTACCGATTGGACACTGGCCCAAAAGCTCGACTCGCTCGCGGGTAAGACCTTGCGATTAAACGATGACGGCACCGTGCCGCAGGACAATCCGTTCTTTAAAACACCGGGCGCGAGAACCGAGATCTGGACTTACGGCAACCGAAATCCGCAAGGGATTGCCTGGCAGCCAGGATCGGGATTGACCTTTCAGACCGAGCACGGCCCAAGTTTTTTTGAGGGGAAAGGGTCCGGCGGCGATGAGGTCAATATCCTCGAAAAAGGCAAAAACTATGGCTGGCCCGAGATCCACCACACCGACAAAAAAGACGGCATGGAATCGCCGCTGCTCGAATACAGCCCGGCTTGCGCTCCGGCGAGTGCGATGTTTTACAACGCCACGCAATTTCCCGGGTTTGGCGGAAATTTCTTTTTTGGGTGTTTGCGCGGAACAAAGATAATCCGCGTCGTGCTCGAAGGTCGCAAGGTAGTGAGGCAAGAGGATCTACTTACAGGAACGGTCGGACGCATCCGCGAGGTCGGCCAGGGGCCGGACGGCTACATCTATTTCTCGACCTCAAACCGCGACGGTCGAGGCACTGCCGCCAAGGATGACGATCGGATCATGCGGCTCGTGCCTGATGTTCCTAACGTGCCAAAAAAGGCCGACGAGTAACGACTATTTTTCCGCCTCTAATATTGCTTTTGATTCTGCCAATTCCGCCTAGTGGGCATCGGTCACAGCCGGATATGCCAGCTTTAGCGATTCTAGTTTTTCGACGATGATCTCGGAAACGGCCAGACGCGTGAACCATTTTTTATCCGCAGGGATGACGTACCACGGTGAATCTTTTGTAGATGTCGCCTGCATCGCCTCTTTGTAGGCGTTCATATAGTCGTCCCAAAATGCGCGTTCTTTGGCGTCACCGGCCGAAAATTTCCAGTTCTTTTCGGGCAGATTAATTCGCTCGAGAAAGCGTTGTTTTTGTTCTTCTTTGGACACGTTGAGGAAAAATTTGATGACGTGTGTCCCATTTTCGGCCAAGTGATTTTCCCAGTCGCGAATGTGTTCGAAACGCTTTTTCCAAATATTTTTGTCGTTTTTCATCGCGTCAGGCAGTTGTTGGCCCTGCAAAATTCCGGGATGTACGCGGACGACGAGCACCTCTTCGTAATGCGAGCGGTTAAATATGCCGATGCAGCCCCGAGATGGCAACACTTTTTGCGAGCGCCAGAGGTAATCGTGGTCGAGCTCCTCGGCGGACGGAGCCTTAAATGCCGTGACCTGACAGCCCTGCGGATTGACGCCGCTCATCACGTGCTTTATCGCGCTATCCTTGCCCGCGGCATCCATGGCTTGAAAAATGATGAGAAGTGAGTGAACATTCTGTGCATAGAGAATGTCCTGCAGCTCGGCTAGCCGTGCGATATTTTTCTCAAGGTCCTTAGCGGCTTCTTTCTTGTCTTTGTAATCGCCCGCAAAGTCGGTAGGGTGTTTTTTTAGATCAACTTTCGAGCCCGGTTTTACGAGGAATTTATCAGTATTCATAAGGATTTAGCCACAGATTAACACAGATGAACAAATTTCTTTTAAAACTTTTACTTATCGGCTGTCTGACCGTATTGCTTGTCAGCTCAACTATTGCGCAGGCCAAACTAGTTCCGAACAAGATCACACTCAAATCCGGCAAGACGTTTAGTCTCAATCTGCCCGCTGGTTACGAGATCATTCCGGCGGCTGAGGGCTTAAAGCGGGTGCGGTTTTTTGCCAAGGCACCGGACGGACGCATCTTTGTAACGGATATGAGAGACCTGACCGACAATAAAAAAGGCATCGTCTATATCCTCGACGGCTGGGACGCCAAAAAGGGGAAATTTGCCAAGGTCATCCCATACATGACCGATCTCAGGAACCCGAATAGTTGCCAGTTTTACAAAGACGAAAACGGCCAGGACTGGTTTTATCTTGCCGAAACGGAGAAATTGACGCGGCGGAAATTTACCCTCGGCGAGACCAAACCCTCGGACACAAAACCTGAGGTGCTCGCGACGTTTCCTGACTACGGACTTAGCTACAAATACGGCGGCTGGCACCTGACGCGGACGATCGCGTTTTCGCCGGACCGCAAGCTGTATGTCTCAGTGGGTTCGAGTTGTAACGCCTGCATAGAAAAAGAACGCGTTCGCGCAAGCATCATCGTAATGAACCCGGACGGCTCGGAGCAGCGTGAGTTTGCCCGGGGACTCCGCAATGCTGTCGGTCTGAAATCAATCGGCAATTTTCTGTGGGCTTCGGGACAGGGCTCCGATCATCTGGGCCTGCAAAAACCGGACGAAGTGTTTTACGCACTCAAGGACGGCACCGATTACGGCTGGCCGTATTGCTACTCGGCGTCGGGCAAGGTCATTGCCGACATGCAGTTTCCACGCCGCGAAGGCTGCAAAAACGTAGCAGCTCCGTACGCATATTTTCCGGCACACGGTTCGGCGTTGGGCTTTGATTTTTTTGACGAAGCCGACGGGCTGTTTGGAGCAAACCCGGCGTTTTTGATGGCTTTGCATGGCTCGACCAACAAGGCGATCGGCCACGGCTATAAGATCGTCAGCTTTCGCAAGGGCGAAAAGGTGCAGGATTTTATCACGGGCTTTCTCAATAAAGGCACAGTAAATGGTCGCCCGTGTGACATTATGAAACTTGATGCCAACTCGTTTCTGTTTACCGATGACAACAAGGGAATCATCTACTTAGTTCGTAAAAAGAGTTAGTTTGTAACGATTTATGTTACAATAAGAAATAATGAATATCGGGATCACAGTTTATCCGACATACGGCGGCAGCGGGATCGTCGGGTCAGAACTCGGCCGCGACCTTGCGGAACGCGGGCACAATGTCCATTTTATCTCGTCGGTTTTGCCGACGCGGTTGACCGAATTGAATGAACGGATCCATTTTCACGAGGTCGAGATGATGTCGTATGCTCTGTTCGAACATCAGCCGTACGACCTCGCGTTCGCGACAAAAATGGCGACCGTCGCCCGTGCCGAAAAGCTCGATCTGCTCCATGTCCACTACGCGATACCGCATTCGATTTCGGCGATTTTGGCCCGCGAGTCGATCAAGCAAAAGCGTTATGTACCTGTAATTACGACGCTTCACGGCACGGACATCACGCTTGTCGGTGCCGACCGCAGTTATCTGCCGATCACGCGATACGGTTTGCAGCAATCGGACGGCGTGACTGCCGTTTCAAAATTTCTAAAACAAGCAACGATCGAGACGTTTGATTTTGACGAGATCGAGGTCATACCAAATTTTATCTGCGGAAAGCATTACTTTCGCACACCTGATGCTCCGCTGCGTTCGGAGCTTGCTCCAAACGGCGAGCGTCTGCTGGTTCACGTGTCGAATTTTCGTCCGGTTAAGCGTCCGATGGATTGCGTCGACATCCTCGCAAAAGTGCGAGCTGAGGGCGTTAACGCGCGTCTCGTAATGGTTGGCGACGGACCGGAATTGTCGGCTGTTCGGTATCATGGTGAGCAGCTCGGTATGAACGGCAACGTTGTTTATGTCGGCAAACAGGCCAATATCGCGGACTATCTCGGCGTTGCGGATGTTTTCTTGCTGCCGTCAGAACTCGAATCGTTTGGACTCGCGGCTCTTGAGGCTCAGGCGTGCGAGGTGCCGGTGGTCGCGACGCGTATCGGCGGCATTCCTGAGGTGGTCAACGACGGAGAGAGCGGATTTTTGAGCGATGTCGGCGACGTCGATAAAATGAGCGTCGATACTCTAAAACTGCTCAGCGACGAAACCTTACGGCGAACATTTGGCGAAAAAGGCCGCGAACTGGCCGTGTCGCGTTACTCGACCGAAAAGATCATCCCGCAGTACATCGCTTTTTACGAAAAAGTCGTCAAAAAAGCCAAAGCGGCCGCTGCGTGAAAAAGAGTATCCACCACAGATAAACACTGATAGACACAGATAAGAAATATTTTTTGATCTGTGTTTATCTGTGTCCATCTGTGGTTAAATTTTCTTAAGTTATGCTGAAACGCTACATGCACAACCGGGAACGGCACCTGGCGTTGTTAAACGACAATCGCTCGCCGCAGCAATTTGGCTGGGGGCTGGAGTTTATCGCCGACCACGTCAACGGCGACGACCCGCGCAAAGTGCTTGCTGAGTATTCGGCAAATGCGCTTGCGAACAGCGATGAGTATTTTGCTGCTCCGGTTATCGAGGATTTTACGCTTGAACGACGGCTTTATCCGTCGGCGGGGTCATTGAGCGCTGAGGAGTTAAAGTCGCCCGTCGCTCAGATCGAGGTTCCGGTTTTGTCGTGGCAGAGCGCAGTTGAAACGATCTCCGTTGAAAATAATACGGCGGTCGCGACCTATTTTCCGCATGGCGATAAGAAAGCGGCGGTTGTTATCCTGCCCCATTGGAACGCCAAAGCCGGCACATATTTTGATCTCGCAAAATTTTTGAACAAGGTCGGCATGTCCGCCCTGCGACTAACGCTGCCATATCACGAGGACCGTATGCCGCCGGAGCTTGAGCGGGCGGACCATCTCGTTACGCCAAATATCGGGCGTTCACTGCAATCCGTCCGTCAGGCGGTGCTCGATACGCGGGCGGCAATTAGTTGGCTAAAACAGCAGGGTTACGAGAAAGTTGGCATCGTCGGAACTAGCATTGGTTCGTGTGTCGCATTTCTTTCGTACGTTCACGATCCTAATGTTGATGTCGCGGTTTTTAACCACGTTTCGGGCTATATGGCCGATGTAGTGTGGCACGGCCTGTCGACCTATCACGTTCGCGAAGGCTTTGGCGACAATCTCGACCTCGACGAACTGCGCCGATACTGGCTGCCGATGTCACCGATGGCGTATATGGATAAGCTGGCCGCGCTGCCGCCCCGGCCGACCCGTTATATCTACACAAAATACGACCTGAGCTTTCCTGTCGACCTGACACGCGACGTTTTCAAAGAGCTACGGCGGCTCGGCATCGAGCATAGCGAAACGGCCTTACCCTGTGGTCACTACACCCTAGGCGAAAAGCCTTGGAACTATATCGACGGATACAAGATCATCTCGTTTTTGCGGAAACAACTGAGATAGTGCTTAATGTTTCGGTTTCGGGTGACGTTTTCGCCGGTATTTGGTCGCGGAACTTTTCGCACCATTAACATTCGGGCTTGCCGGCACCGAGGTCCCGGCAACTATCATTCCGTTTGATTCCGGACTCTGTGGTTTGAACTCCTTTGTTGTTGCTGCCGAACGGGGAGCACCACTCCGGGCATCGCTCGGATCGCCGTTAACGTCGCCCACAGCAACATGAGTAGCCCCGGGTTTAACGATTCTAACGTGCGAGCCGCCGTTGATTTTTTTGGGGGTTGCGGCGGCCAATGGTTTGACACCATAACCAGCGTTTGTCACTGCGGGAGCAGATGCTAACGCCGACGCAAAGACGACGGCAGAAATGAATGATAAGCAGAAAAGTCTCAGTTTCATAAATACCTCTCAGTTTTTTGTTTTGACGCTAATATAACCCAACTTGCCGAAAAAAAGGTCAAAAAAACGCTAAAAACATATGCCCTAGCGGATGTTCCTGACAAACAACTCGGAACACTAATAAATTCATCAAAAGAGTGCTAAAATTTGGTCAACTTTTGCATGAGTCCGATCGCCGAAAAGCAAAAAAATACGGTTGAAGAAGCGATAGAGCATCTCGTCTCTCGTGCCGAAAACGCACGCGGGTTGACGGGCTCGGACGTCTCGGCTCGTATCCATGCGGCTCTCAATAAGTACCTGTTGGGTGATGAGCCAAACGCTTCAAACACTGACATCAAAGAGTTTATCGATGACATCAGGGCGGATGACCTGTGTTTGATAATCGCGTGTGAAAAGGGCGATGAGCGGGCTTGGGAAGACCTGGTCACAAATTTTGACTCGACGGTAAAATCCGCTGCCCGCAAGATCTCATCAAATAACGAGGATGCCGAGGATCTCGCAAGCTCGATCTGGGCCGAGCTTTACGGGCTGCGCGTCGATGCAGACGGTAACAAAAAGAGCAAACTGGCATATTATTCGGGGCGGGGCAGTTTGGCCGGGTGGCTGCGGGCGGTCGTTTCGCAACTGGCGGTCGATCAATTTCGCAAGCAGTCAAAATTTGTCCAGATCGAAGAGGACCGCGAATTTGAAAATTTGGCGAACGAGGCGGCGAATAACGACCACAACCACTTTGCCTCGCATGGAGAGAATCCCGAGGAGCTTTTTGCCGTGGGCGAGGCCGAGTCGGACGTGTCCGATGCGCTGCAGGCGGCGATCGGTGAACTTGAGGCAGAGGACCGCCTGATATTAAAGCTATACTATTTTGACGATCTAAAATTAAAAGAGATCGCCGAGACGTTTGGTTATCACGAGGCGACCGCCAGCCGCAAACTGACGCGGGTGCAGTCCGAGATCCGCAAAGGCGTTGAAAAAAACCTGCGTGAGCAGCACGGCTGGAGCGACGTTGAGGTGAAAAAACATCTGTCCGACACGGCCGCGAGCCTGGGGCTAAACCTCGAAACGATGTTCGCCGTATTGATGGTCGCGATATTTGTGCAAGATTTTTGGACGTGAGGCGTTCAATAAGTGGTTACGAAAACCGTAGCCACCGAGCTCACAGCGGTCACGGAGATATTTGATGATATTGGTTTGAAAGTCATGGTGCCTAAAATGAAGTATCGATAGGTTTCTCAGTGTTCTCTGTGAACTCGGTGGCTAATTAAAAGATGGAACTAGAATTCGACAAAGAGATTGATGCGATCTTGCGAAAAGGGCGGAGCGGGCAAATTGCGGCTGTAAAAGCTGCGACGGCTAGCCACCTCGACGCGGACAGCATCTCTGCGTTTGCCGAAAACGCCTTGCCGCCGCGTGCAAAATTGCTCTATATGGAGCATTTTGCCGATTGCGACCGGTGTAGAAAGGACCTGTCGCAAGTCGTAAGGATGAATTCAGCGGCGGTTGCTGCTGACGGGACCGCCGTTTCTAGTGTTGCGACTGCTGCTGCGGAACCCGCAGCATCGTGGCTAAGCAAACTTTTCCGCACGCCAAATCTGGCGATGGCGATGGGAGCTCTTATCCTGACCTTTGGCGGCGTGCTCGGATATCTGGTCATCCAAAACAGGAATAATACGCAAAACTCGACGATCTCGCAGGTGACCGAACAGGAACAGAATAAAGGCGGGCCGTATTACAACGGTGACGCGTCGGCTGTTTCTAATTCCGCAAATGCGGTGGCTGCAAATTCAGCAGCTCCGGCGGCTCCATCAATGCCAGCAGCGGCGGCTAATACCGCTGCAAACGCGTCCGGAACCGGAACGGGTTCCGCAACCGGCACAAAACAGCCGGACAGCGGCGATACCTTAGACGGCACGACCACGGATATCTCCAAATCGGGTGAGGTTGCTCCGGCGGCTCCGGTTGCGGAAAACAAGCCCGCTGCGGTCGAAGAACGTAAAGACAGCGACGATAAGCCAAAAGAAAGGTCGGTTGACGAAAAACGAGCGAAAAGCGAATATGACAATAATATGTCCCGCGACGCATCTCCTGGTGCTCCTCGAAAGACCGACACCGGAGCGACCCGCTCAGGCCCGCGTCAGGACAATACGCTCCAAAATCAGACTCAAAATCAAATAGTCGGCGGTGCGATCTCGGCAACGAGGTCATCGGGCGGTAAAAACTTTGAGAGCCGCAACGGCGTCTGGTACGACTCGGCTTACAAAGGCCAGTCAACAACTTCGGTCAAACGCGGCACCGAAAAATACATCCGCCTAGACAGCGGGCTCCGCTCGATCGCCGACAGCCTCGGCGGTACGGTCGTGATCGTCTGGAAAGACAAAGCCTACCGAGTTCAATAAGAGAAGCTTAAGAGTTTTTTTCCACGGATAAACACAGATGGACGCAGATTTCTCAGGCGGGAATCTTTGTCCATCTGTGTTAATCTGTGGCTAAATCTTTTTGCCAGCGGACTAATTATGAGATCACGAATTTTCTATATTGTTGCTCTGTGTCTTTGCCTTTCGGCCGTTCAAACTTTCGGCCAAAAACAAGCCGTAAAACCAAACCCCGAGATCGCCAAGATGATCAAAGAGGTCTCGGCTAAGAATATTGAGGCGACGATCCGTAAGCTCGTGTCTTTTGGCACGCGAAACACTTTATCCGAACAAGATAACCCGACTCGAGGAATCGGTGCCGCCCGCGATTGGATCTATAATGAGTTTCTTAAGATCAGTAGGGAATGCGGCAATTGTCTAGACGTGCAAAAAGAGGCATTTGTGCAGCCAAAAGCCAATCGTATCCCTGAGCCGACGACGCTGACAAATGTTTTTGCCATCCTCAACGGCACGACTGATGCTAGACGATACTATGTCGTTTCGGGCCATTACGATTCGATGTGCACGTCGCCGACCGACGCAAAATGTGACGCTCCGGGTGCGAACGACGACGCGTCGGGGACGGCGGTCTCGATCGAGCTGGCACGTGTGATGTCAAAGCGAAAGTTTGACGCGACGATCATCTTTATGGCGGTTCCGGGCGAAGAGCAGGGACTGCTAGGAGCGGCGAATTTTGCCGAAAATGCCAAGAAGACAAAAATGAACATCGAGGCGATGTTTACCAACGATATCGTCGGCGGGGTAACGACGCATAAAAATTCGCAGTTTCGCAAAAAGGTCCGTGTCTTTAGCGAGGGCGTCCCGACCAGCGAGACCGAGGCCGAAGCGGGCACACGCCGCAGTGTCGGCGGCGAGAACGACAGCGCTTCGCGGCAGCTTGCCCGTTATATCAAAGAGCAAACTGACCGCTATCTAAAGACTTTTGGTGTGATGATGATCTATCGCCGCGATCGTTACGGACGCGGGGGCGACCATATCCCGTTTGTCGAACGTGGTTTCACGGCCGTACGTTTTACCGAGGCTGACGAAGATTACACGCACCAGCACCAAAATCTGCGTACTGAAAACGGCGTTTTTTACGGCGATACACCGGAGTACGTCGATTTTGAATACACGGCAAACGTCGCCCGGGTAAATCTCATCGCATTAGCGAGCCTTGCCCTCGCCCCGGCAAAGCCGAAAAATGTTGGCATCGTAACGACGCGTCTGACCAACGACACCGAGCTGAAATGGGACGCGAACACCGATGGCGACATCGCCGGTTACGAGGTCGTTTGGCGTGACACGACCGCCGCCGAATGGCAGGGCAGCCAGGCGGTGACCGGATCGACGACGTTTATCGCAAAGGGCATGTCAAAAGACAATTACTTTTTCGGCGTCCGCGCCGTCGACAAAGACGGCAACAAAAGCCCCGTCACCTACCCGCGTCCGGTGCGTTAACTCTAATGTTTTTAGGCAGTTTTTGGATTCCTTTTGGTTTTGAAATATGCTAAAAATAAGGTTTGCCCTTAAGTTTGTCGGTATCATCTCGGTTTTTGCGATAGGCAGTTATTTATGAAGAAGTACGTTTTAGGATCTTTGGTTGTGTCGATGTTCGCGGTCAGTTTGTTTTTTGCGTTTGGGATCTCTGCGCAAACTGAACGACTGTCTGCCTCAGACGATGATCGGGTAATTTCGACTGACAGAAAGCCTAAGTCGGATTCCATTGTGGTCTCGACAACATTGGTTCTGAGTCAGGTATCCGGCGGCAATGGCTTTTACAGTAATGACTGGGTTGAGATAAAAAATATCTCCTCTTCATCGCAATCGCTTAGTGGTCTGTCGCTTTTCTACGGTTCTTCTTCTACGACTACAACCGGGGGGAATTTTGGTGTTGGAACTTTTCCCTTGCCAGGTGTTTCCATCGCCCCGGGTCAGTATTACTTGGTTCAGTTGAATAGTGCGGGTTCTGGCCAGGCTCTTCCGGTGACACCGGACGCTACGACCATTAACATCAGCATGTCTGGCTCGAGTGGAAAGATCGCATTGGCACCGTCGACAGCTTCGATCACGAGTTGTGGTGGTCCGACGGCGTGTACTCCATCACAACTTGCACAGATCATTGACTGGGTGGCCTATGGTGCTGCGGGAAACGGATCTGCCGGAAACGGCGAAGGCGGTACGTCCGTTAACAACGGTGTTGCGTTAGCAAGCACTCAGGTTTCTGTCAGAAATGGTGCGGGCTGTACTGATACTGATAATAACAATGCAGATTTTGGCGTAGTTACAAATTCGGTACCACGGAATTCGGCGACAGCAGCTTCTCCGTGTGCCGGAATTGATCCTTCAGTACTATCAGCGGGTATTTCGGCTAGCCCGTCGACCGTTGCGGTTCCCGGTGACACACTGTTGACTGTTACGGTCGTACCCGCAACAAGCCCTGCGAGCACCGGTATCACGGTAACCGGCAATTTAACCGCGATCGGTGGAGTTTCAGGTCAGCCGCTGTATGACGACGGTACCCACGGTGACGAAACGGCCGGCGACAATATCTTTTCGCTAATTACTACAATTCCCAATACCGTCAATGGCGGCAGTCGTAATGTCAGTGCCGTTGCCGCTGATCTCGAAGGCAGGACTGTAAATGTCAATCAAACGATCATTGTTACGGTTCCGTCTGAGGCTGAAAATCCCCTCCTTTTTGGAAATCCGTCTAATGCTACCGCGAATGTTAATAATTTTGAGAACTTTCTGATGGTCAAACCTCAGTACACGCTCTCATACAACCGGACGAAGAATACACCAAATTGGGTCGCATGGCGGCTTGATAGTTCATGGATCGGTTCTTCAGGACGGTCGGACGCTTTTGGCCCTGATACAACTCTTCCGGCCGGATGGTATCAGGTCACACCGACAGACTATTCTGAGCCTATATATGACCGTGGTCATATGTGTCCTTCCGGCGACCGGACCAATTCCGTTGCGAATAATATACCGACATTTTTGATGACGAACATGATCCCCCAACTGCCGGACAATAATCAGGGCCCGTGGGCGGATTTTGAAAATTATTGCCGGACGCTGGCAAGCCAAGGCAATGAGATCTATATCATTTCCGGACCTAACGGAAACAATGGTGTTATCGGTAATGGCGTCGTAATACCGACCTCAACGTGGAAAATCGTACTTGTTATGCCAAACGGGAGCAACGATCTGCAGCGTGTTGGCAAACGAACCCGTATGTTTGGGGTCATCATGTCAAACATCGCCATAACGCGGAGTTCTCCGTGGCGAAACTTTAGGGTCACGGTCGATCAGGTCGAGACGCTTACGGGATACGACTTTTTCTCTAACCTAAGTCCGCGGCTCCAGGCTCGG
The DNA here is from genome assembly GCA_044228425.1 of Pyrinomonadaceae bacterium. GTDB lineage: Bacteria > Acidobacteriota > Blastocatellia > Pyrinomonadales > Pyrinomonadaceae > OLB17. The sequence continues at coordinate 20,652 of JBGAUY010000008.1, forward strand.
ATGGAATCTAGCCCTGACACGCAATAATGGCAACCATGATCCGATACTCACGTTTTTTATGCATCGGCCTGATCTTGTTTAGCGGCGCGTTTGTTTCCGCGTTCGGGCAAAAAGAATACAAGATCTCAGAGATCCAGGGTGATAAGGGTTCGTCGACTCATGTCGGCGAAAGCGTTCGTATTACGGGCGTTGTTACGGCGATCGTCGCCAAAGGGTTTTACTTGCAGACGCCTGACGGCCAGACGGACAACGATCCCAAAACGTCTGAGGGCATCTACGTTTATGGCGAGAATAGTGTTGGTTCGGTATCGTTGGGTGCGATGGTGACCGTCGATGGCACGGTTACGGAGTTTCGCCCGCGAGGTGAAAAGATATTCCTGAGTATCACCGAGATCACGCGGCCCACGGTCAAAGTTATTTCCAAAGACAATCCCTTGCCCGCCCCGATAGTGCTGACCGCAGCCGAATTGGACCCGCGCGGAAAGCTCGATCAGATGGAACCCTTTGAAGGGATGCGGGTCAAAGCGGATATTACCGTGGTCGGGCCGACAGGTGGTTTTACTAACGAAAAGACGGGAAAATCTACGTCTAACGGCGTTTTCTACGCAACGCTGCAAGGAACGCCGCGACCGTTTCGCGAACCGGGCATGGATGTCCTTGCGATCATTATCGATAAGCTGCCGGCTACGACACCAGCCTTTGATATGAATCCCGAGATCTTGCGTGTCGATAGTCGTGCTCAGACTGGATCACAGGCCATCGACGTTCCTGCAGGAGCTACGATCAAGGGAATGACTGGCGTCATCGACTATTCGCGAAAGTTTTACACACTGATGGCTGACCCCAAACAGGCAGCACCCGAGAATGTAAAGGGTTTTGTGGCGGTCAGTCCGGCAGCGGAGCGAGAGGTGACGGTCGCGAGTTTTAACATCGAAAATTTCTTTGACGACGAGGTAAATTCCAAAGAGATCGAAAAAGAGACGATCGTCGCAAAGGACGAATTTCAAGGCCGGTTGAATAAGGCTTCGCTGGCAATTCGAAACGTACTTTCGATGCCGGACGTTATCGGCATCGTCGAGGTCGAAAATCTCAAGGTGCTGCAAAAGCTCGCCGACAAGATCAATGCTGACGCGGTTGCAGCCAAACAGCCAGATCCAAAATACGTCGCATACCTGGAGGACGGCAATGACGTTCGCGGTATCGACAATGGATTTTTGGTCAAATCGAGTAAGGTCAAGGTCATTGAGACTCAACAACTCGGCGGCAAAGAAAAGCTAAATTACGGCACAGGGTTTCCGGACGAAAAGCTCTTTGACCGCCCGCCGTTTTTACTCAAAGCTGAGGTCGCTGACGTTAAACTTGGCAAGCCGTTCGCCTTTACCGTGATAGTCAATCATTTCAAATCTTATCGAGGTATCGACGACGAAAAGGATGGCGATCGAGTGCGCAATAAACGCCGGTTAGAGGCTGAATGGCTCGCAAATTTTATAGCTGAGCGAGCAAAAACCGACCCGACGGAGCGTATGCTCGTCTGCGGTGATTTTAACGCGTTTCAGTTTAACGACGGTTATAACGATCTGATCGGCATCTTGAAAGGCAAGTCCGACCAAAATGTGATCGTTCCGTCAAAGACCGCTTATGCGACCGGGCTAAAACCTCTTATCGATTCGATGCCTAATCCTAACAATCGTTATTCGTATGTGTTTGACGGTTCTGCACAGGCTCTCGACCACATGTTGGTGAATAAACCAGTGTATGCGGGCGGTGCGATCAAATTTGGCTATGCGCGGGTCGATGCGGATTTTCCGCTCGTTTGGGCTGATGATTTTAACCGGCCTGAGAGATTATCGGATCACGATGCTCCGGTCGTGTTTATGTCGATGGACCCATTGCCGCCGCCGCCAAAACCTGCGGCCACCGCATCACCGACACCTTAAACCTTTTCTAAGATAACCTCGGCGACCGCGTGTTCCGTCGTGTGGGACATCGATAGATGAACTCGGTTTGCGCCGAGCTTTTCTAATAACACGGCTGCCTCGCCTGTAATATTTAGCGATGGGGCACCATTTTCATCCAAAATGATCTCGATATCCTGCCAAGCGATCTTGCCACGCCAGCCTGTTTTCAAAGCCTTGAGAAAAGCCTCTTTTGCGGCGAAACGTCCGGCGTAGCTTTGCGCGGCGGCGGCACCTTTGCTTTCACAATATTCACGTTCAGCGTCGGTGAAAACGCGCGCCGAAAAACGCGGCGTTCTGGCGATGGTGTCGCGGATGCGATAGACTTCGGCTATGTCGATACCGATGGAAACGATCATGGATAAGCCGTCATTTGACGATGAACAAACTTTAGCAGATTCGCTGCTTTATTGGCGAGAGCGCGGCGGCGTAAAGGTGCTCGTGTGCAAGCCGCTCGAAGACGCGGGTTTTGCGAATGGCTTTTCGACGCGTGTTGGCGGCGTGTCACCATTTCCCCAAAATGACCTAAACCTTGCGGGTTTTAATGAGGACGATGCCGATAATATTTACGAGAATCGCCGACGTTTTTTGAACACGTTTGACGGCGATTTTCGCCTCGCGACGGTCTGGCAAATACACGGAAACACGGTCAAGGTTATCAATTCGTATGACGACATCGGTGAATCAGACGACCACGCCGACGCCGTCTTATCAGATCTGTCTGGCATTTTGGCTGGTGCGAAAACTGCCGATTGCGTGCCTGTATTGATAGGTGATCCGTTGACCGGAGCTTATGCGGCGGTACACGCGGGTTGGCGGGGAACCGTTGCGTCGATCGTGCAAAAGACCGTTACTAAAATGGTCGAGCTTTATGGCAGCGATGCGTCTAATCTGATCGCGGCGATCGGCCCGGCCGCTAGCGTTTGTCATTACGAGATCGGACAGGATGTAATGGATGCGTTCGGAATAAATTTCGACGGCAGCGAAAAGTACTTTACACCGACGCGTGAGGACCACGCCCGCGTCGATCTGCATTTGGCAAATCGCGACCAACTCGTTGCGGCCGGTGTCGCCGACGGGAATATCCATACCGCTCCATACTGTACGATGGAGCGGCCCGACCTATTTTTCTCTTATCGTCTGGAAAAACAAAGATACGGCAAAACCGGCAGGTTGCTGTCGGTGATCGGCCATGCTTAATTGACGTTTGCGGTGAGCGTTACGTTTTTGGTTCTTGGCGCGTAACACACCTCATTGGTGCATGCCTGATAGCGGACAGATACGTTCACCCTGACTGTACGTCCGCGAAACGTCGAGGGCACGGTCACATTAAAGGTGAACCGGACACGCCCTTCGTACACGTTCAAAGGCTTTTCCGAAAATTCAAATTTGCGGTTAACGCCGCGCGGATAGGTGACGCCGCCGATCTTGGCGTCTTTTGACGAAGCCCGAACCGTTGTCGGGATAGCGTATTCGCCGCCGGGACGGCTTGAGTTTGTATGAAGTCCGCCGGGGATATTCAGGGTCACGGTCGCTCTCGCAGCGGTGCCGCGCGTGACGGTGCCATTACCGATCGAACCGCTTACACCTATATTTTGAGCACTGACATTTGAAAAATAGCCGGCCGTCAAAACAACCACAGCAAAGAAACCAATTCGCAGCATTTTTTGAATCATAATATCTATCCTTATCAGTGAAAATCCTCAAGCGGGGAACCAGAAATTCTATTTTAGCTCAAAACTGTTAGTAAACGCTTCGATTTTATGCGTAAACTCATCCGAGGTTTCTGCTAGTCGTATCGTCTCGAGCGTAAATACTCGCGAATCTTTCTCCGTAATTTTATAAGTCACACACAGATCGTGGCCGTTTTCGTCACGTTTTGCCTCGATCAGCCGGTAGCGAGTCGGGCCGACGATCTCAGTCACATCGTCTATGATCTCATCGCCGTCCTCCGAAAGTCCGGCAATGATTTGATCAACATTCGCATTGTTGGTGACCGTCAGTTGCACACGCCCTTGACGGATATCGGTAGCGTCGGTTCCAAACTCTTTCGAATACGCCTCAAAAGTATATTTCGGGTCACCGTTTAGGTTATTTAAAAATCCGTCCGGTTTTTGGATGACAAAATCGTCTGTTTCGATGGTCTCTGCTTCAAACGCCGCCGCCGCTATACGTTTGATCCGCGTCGATGCCCAGACCATCAGCGCGACGATTATCAATCCTGGGATTAGTATTGCCAACATAAAATATTAAGCCGCGATCTGTACGAGATCGGGCGAATCCTTTGCCGCGAGTTGTCCGCAAGCGGCGTAAATGTCGCGGCCGCGCGGGCTGCGGACGTATGCCGATACGCCACGCGATTCGAGCACGGCTTTGAATCTTGCGACGCGATCCTCCGACGAAGTGCGGTAATCAAGCTGCTCGGCTCCGTTGTGCGGGATGAGATTGACCTTTACCTGGCGGAGTTGATAGCGTTCGAGCAGGTCGGCTAGGTCGTTAGCGTCACGGTCCGAATCATTAACGCCGCCGAGCATCACATACTCAAACGTAAAGCGTTCGCCGCGTCTTAGGCTTGCTTCAAATTCCTTTGCGGCGGACATCAGTTCGCCTAGGTCCCAGCGTTTATTGATCGGCATCAGCCGGTCGCGAAGCTCATCCGAAGCCGACGAAAGCGAGATAGCCAGATGCGGACGGTCCTCGATATTTGCCAGATCGTAAATACGCGGTACGATACCGGCGGTCGAAACGGTCACGCGGTTTGGAACGATAAACAGGCCGTCCTCATCCGCCATTATGCGAAGAGCTGAGATCAAATTGTCAAAATTAAGGAACGGCTCACCGGCTCCCATTCCGACCAGATTTGTGCCGTGCGGCGTCTCGCTGCCGACGCCATACACATCGTTTAGAACAATAATTATCTGCTCCACGATCTCGCCCACGTTCAGATTGCGGAGCAGGCCAAGCTTTGCCGTTAGGCAAAAATCGCACTTTAGCGGGCAGCCAGATTGCGATGAAAAACAGATCGTGTCGCGCCCCTCGGACGGGATAAAGACCGTCTCGACGGGGTTACCGTCGGTTGTTTTCATCAGATATCGCCGCGTGCCGTCGGTCGAGACATATTTAGATTCGACGTTGAGCCGTGATATCTCAGCAAATTCCTCAAGCCGGGCACGAAACTTTTTTGGCAGGTCCGTTATCTCGTCAAACGACCGCAGCCGACGCTCATGCACAGCCTTAAAGACCTGTGTCGCGCGATATTTCGGCTCGCCAAACCCGGCGGCCAGTTCCTCAAGCTCCGCCCGCGACAGGCCCGCAATGTGTACTTTATCCGTCACACATCCATTTTAGCGTAATTGGCGAATATCTGCTTATTGAGGTTGTGTACGTCCGGTTTTGTTAGACTTAAGGAAAGATGGCCGAATATACTTTTACTACAAAACAAACGCTCGATCTGCCGCGAGTTAAGGTATTTGAATTTTTTTCGAATGCCGAAAATCTCGAACGGATAACGCCGCCTGAGCTTGGGTTTAATATCATCACGCCCCTGCCGATCGACATCAAAAAGGGAACATTGATCGACTACAAACTATCCCTCCATGGCGTTCCGATCAAATGGCGGACCGAGATAACGCATTGGGAACCGCCGTTCGAATTTATCGATATGCAGTTGCGTGGCCCTTATAAAAAATGGATACACCTGCACCGATTTACCGAGCCGCAGCCCGGCAAAACGCTGATGGAGGATGAGGTGCGATACCGGCTGCCATTCGAACCGATCGGTGACATCGGAAACTTTTTGGTCGGCGGCAAGATAAAAAAGATTTTTGATTATCGGCGAAAGGCGGTGGAAGAGTATTTTTCGATAGGGGTCTAAGACGTCCGTGCGGTGACCTCAAAGAGAAACTCGAGTATTTCGATATTTCGACGTGCCTGCTCAACCGTTTCGCCCCATGAGAACAGGCCGTGCCGTCGAATAAAGATGCCGTTGATCGCGGGGTTTTCTAGTAGAACGTTCGAGATGACATGCGAAAGGGCGAGCTGATCTTGCGAATTTTCGACGATCGGCACGCGTTCGATATGCTCGTGGCTCCCGACACCCGACAAACCTTTTAGCACCTCATAACCCTGTAATTTGATAGATCCGTCAACAAAATATTTGTCCGAAAGCATCACGCCTGCGACTGTCTGCGAATACAAAATACACCGCGCACGCGGCCGCAAACGGTAGATCGACAGGTGCAGTAGCGTCTCGTCTGACGGTCGCCCAAACCCCTGTAATATCTCGGCATCGTCATCAAGCTCAAGAAAATTGGTCTCGTCGAGCGTGCCTTTTTCATTACCCGCCGCCGTCATGCATAGGCGCATCGGCTTGCGGGCGAGCAAGATCGAGTAGTTGCCGCTCGCACCGCGCGACCAACCGCGGCTGTAAAATTCGCGTCCGGCCTCGGTCAGTTCTTGTGTCGGACTAAGTGGTTGGGAGTCGTCTGGCATATCTATTCCTCATCCTCGCGGAGTTTTTCGAGTACAGAAAGGTCCTCGAGCGTGGTCACATCACCCGCAACGCTGCCGCTGGTTGCCAATTCTCTGAGCAATCGCCGCATGATCTTGCCCGAGCGGGTCTTTGGCAGCATGTCGGTAAAACGGATGTCGTCGGGTTTGGCGAGGGCACCGATCTCATGTGCGACGTGTTTGCGCAAGATCTCTTTGAGTTCGTCGTCACCTTTGCGACCGCCTTCGAGAGTGACAAAGGCGGAGATGGCCTGGCCTTTGATCTCGTCGGGGCGGCCGACAACAGCGGCTTCAGCGACGGATTCGTGGCTTACGAGAGCCGATTCTATTTCGGCAGTTCCAAGGCGGTGGCCGCTGACATTTATCACGTCATCGACGCGGCCCATGATCCAAAAATATCCCCGGCTGTCGCGCCGTGCACCATCACCGGCGAAATAAAATCCGGGTATCTCGGTCCAGTAAGCCTGTTTGTAACGCTCGTCGTCACCCCACAACGTTCGTAGCATCGACGGCCACGGATGCGTAGCGACAAGATAGCCGCCTTCGTTATCGCCGACGGGTTTTCCCGCTTTTGTGACGACATCAAGCATTATGCCGGGTAGAGGTCTCGTTGCCGTTCCGGGTACGGTCGGTGTCGCTCCGGGCAGCGGCGAGATCATCGCCGAGCCGGTCTCGGTTTGCCACCACGTGTCAACGATCGGACATTTTCCCTTGCCGATAACCTCGTGATACCACATCCAGGCCTCAGGATTGATCGGCTCACCGACCGTCCCTAAAAGTCGCAAACTCGACAGATCGTGTTTTAACGGATATTGCTCACCCCATTTGATAAACGCACGGATCGCCGTGGGTGCAGTGTAAAAGATCGTTACCTTGTGCCGTTCGATGATGTCCCAAAAGCGGTCGAAATCGGGATGGTTCGGAGCGCCTTCGTACATAAAAACGGTAGCACCATTGGCGAGCGGGCCGTAGACGACGTAACTATGACCGGTGACCCAGCCGATATCGGCGGTGCACCAATAGATGTCGTCGTCCTTAAGGTCGAAAACGAGCTTTGCCGTGTACGCCGTCTGCGTCAGATAACCGCCGGTCGTGTGCAGGATACCTTTTGGTTTGCCGGTCGTGCCAGAGGTGTATAGGATAAAGAGCGGATGTTCGCTGTCGAGCTCTTCGGCGGGGCATTCAGCGCCGACGGTTTTGGTCAACTCGTGCCACCAATGGTCGCGGCCCGGCGTCATTGAGACCTTGGAATTTGTCCGTTGAAAGACGACGACATTCTCAACGTTCGGGCATCCGACGACGGCTTCGTCCACGATGTCCTTGAGTCTGATCTCAGATCCGCGGCGGAAACCGCCGTCGGCTGTCACGATCAGCTTGCAGCCGCAATCATTAACGCGGTCACGGATAGCATCGGCGGAAAATCCGCCGAAAATAACGGTGTGCGTTGCTCCGATCCGCGCACAGGCGAGCATCGCGACGGACAATGCCGGAATTAGCGGCATATATAGAGCGACGCGGTCACCGGTTTTGACACCGAGGCTTTTGAGCACGTTGGCGAATCGCGATACCTCTTGATGAAGTTGGAGATAAGTGATCGTTTTGATCTCGCCGGTCTCGCCTTCCCAGATGATCGCTGCCTTGTTCTTTCGCGAGGTCGTCAGATGACGATCTAGACAGTTATACGAAATATTGAGTTTGCCGCCGACAAACCACTTTGCGTGCGGCAGATCCCACTCCAGCACCGTGTTCCATTTTTTGAACCAATCCAGCTCGGCTGCCTGCTTTGCCCAAAAAGCCGGCACATCGGCAGCGGCTTCGGCGTAGATCTGCTCGTATTCCTCAAAGCTTTTAATGTGAGCATTTGCGGCAAAATCAGCCGGCGGAGGGAAAATGCGGTCTTCGTTTAGGACGGATTCGATGGCGGTTTGGTCGGTCATATCTTTTTAGTATAAATTATCGAACAAACCTGCGTAAACATTATGTTTGTGCAGGACAGCCGCCGATTTTGGAATCGATGCGCGAGCGTGTAAAATCGGCGAAGAAAATCCGTCCACAACAAACATATGCCGCTGCTCGAAATGCGAAATATCGTCAAGGAATTTCCCGGTGTCCGGGCACTCGACGGCGTGAGTTTTGCGCTAGAAGCGGGCGAATTTCACGCGCTCGTCGGCGAGAACGGAGCCGGTAAATCGACGCTGATGAAGGTGCTGTCGGGCGTTTACCCGGAGGGGACATTTACCGGCGAGATCCTGGTTGATGACGTTGCCCGTCATTTTCGCGGGATACGCGATTCTGAAAAAGCGGGCATCGCGATCATCTTTCAGGAGCTGTCGTTAGTTAAGGAATTGACCGTTGGTGAGAATATTTTCCTTGGCCGCGAACCGTCGCGTTTTGGTATCGTCAATTGGTCGGAGCTGTACCATCGTGCCGCTAAGCTATTACAAGACCTCAACTTACCTATCGACCCGCGCGTAAAAGCTGGGAGCCTCGGCATTGGGCAGCAGCAACTCGTCGAGATCGCAAAGGCTTTGTCGCAGGACGCGAAGATCCTTGTTTTGGACGAACCGACGGCGGCCTTGACCGAATCTGAGGTCGAGACCCTTTTTGGCATTCTCAAAGATCTGCGTAAACGTGGCGTTGGTCTGATCTACATCTCGCACAAGCTCGATGAGGTCTTTCGGATGAGCGACCGTGTCACCGTGTTGCGCGACGGCAAAACGGTCGCGACGCACACCGCCGACGATACAAATAAGAATGAGATCATTGCCGCAATGGTCGGACGCGAGGTCGGTGAAATTTTTCCTGTGACAACGCATGAGCTCGGAGCGACGGCATTTGGCGTCACGGGCCTCACGGCCTACTCGTCGGATATTGCGGATAAAAAACTCGTCGATAACGTTTCATTTGCCGTAAAGGAAGGCGAAGTTTTGGGGATCGCGGGTTTGATGGGAGCCGGACGGAGCGAATTGCTGATGTCGATCTTTGCCGCTTGGCACGGCAAATACAACCGTGATATTGAGGTCGATGGCCGTCCGGTAAAGATAAATTCTCCGGCGGACGCGATAGCTAACGGTATCGGTTTTGTGACCGAGGACCGCAAACGCTTTGGCCTGATACTCGAACAAACGATCATCGACAATATGACGCTTGCGGGGCTCAAACGGATTTCGGGTCGCGTTATCACCGATCGCACAAAAGAGAATCACGCCGTTGCCGAACCGATGAAAAGCCTGCGGATCAAGGCAAATTCGCCGATGACCATCGCCGGAACACTGTCGGGCGGTAACCAGCAAAAGATCGTTCTCGGAAAATGGCTGCTGACTAATCCGTCGGTGCTATTTCTCGATGAGCCGACACGCGGCATCGATGTCGGGGCCAAACAGGAAATTTACGCGGAGATAAACCGGCTTGCGAAAGATGGCATGGCGATCGTGCTCGTCTCGTCGGAGTTGTCCGAGGTGCTCGGCCTGTCGGACCGGATAATCGTTTTGCACGAGGGCAGAGTTACCGGCGAATTTACCCGCGAAGACGTAACGCCTGAAAAGGTAATGGCGGCAGCGACCGGTAATCATTAAACATCAATGGAAGAAGCGAAAACATCACGAATAAACGCGACAGCCCTGCGGGCATATATAATGCTCGCCGTCCTCGGCCTGATATGGATATATTTTCATTGGGCGACGCCGGGCAACACATTTTTGACCGCCCGAAACCTGTCAAATCTGATGACGCAGATGTCGGTGACCGGCATCATCGCAGTCGGTATGCTGATGGTGATCGTTTCCGGTAACATCGATCTGTCGGTCGGGTCGGTGGTCGGTTTTGCCGGCGGTATCGCGGCATTTCTGATGACGACGTGGGGATTTGGGCTGCCGGTTGCGATCATCGCGGCGATCCTGGTCGGCGTTGCAGTCGGTGTTTTCCAAGGTTCGCTCACGGCATATCTGAATATACCGGCGTTTATCGTCACGCTCGGCGGGTTGCTTGCCTGGCGCGGCGCGGTCAAATGGCTGCTCGGCGGCAATACGATACCGGTGGCTGACGAGACTTTTAAAGCGATCGGTAATGCAAACATTCCCGCGACGGTCGGTTGGGTCTTGGCCGGTATCGCGGTTCTGGCGGTCATTTACTCGGCATACCGGCGGGCAAATTCTGTCCAGCAATACGGGCTTGGCGAGGCTAACTATAAAGGCGAGCTGCTCAAAGCCATCATCCCCGCTGGAGCGGTTGTTGCGTTTATCGCCGTGATGAACGCTTGGCAAGGCGTACCTGTTCCGGTGCTGATAATGCTCGCGGTCGCGCTGCTCGGGGCGTTTTTGACCAATTCGACCGTCTTTTGCCGCTATCTCTACGCCATCGGCGGTAACCCCGACGCCGCACGGCTTTCGGGCATAAACGACAAGCGAAACATCGTCAAGGTCTATGCTCTGCTCGGAGCTCTGACCGGCGTTGCTTCGCTTATATTCACCGCCCGCGTAGGCAGTGCTGCACCCGACGCCGGTGTGCTAAAAGAGCTCGACGCCATCGCCGCATGTGTCATCGGCGGTGCGAGCTTAATGGGCGGACGCGGAACCATCTTCGGAGCCTGTCTCGGAGCACTGATAATGGCAAGCCTCGACAACGGCATGTCGCTGCTCAACGTCCGCGATTTTATGCAGGATATTATCAAAGGCTCGATCCTCGTCGCAGCAGTCGGGTTAGATATGGTGGGCCGGAGGCCGGGCTAAAATATGGTTCGCTATCTAATTTTTATTTTGTTATTAACGAACTGTGTGGCACTAGGGCACGGTCAGAATCATAACAAAATAAAACCCAGTCCGTACCTGTTTGTTTGGGCAGGTGATGCGGACAGAAAGGAAACTGATTTTTTGACGGTGATCGATGTCCGTCCAAACTCAAAACAGTATGGCCGGATCGTTACGACCTTGCCGGTCGGTTCTTCAAAAAACTTTCCCCATCATACCGAACACGAAATGCCGAAAGGCGGCATCTTGTTTGCCAACGGATTTGGTTCAGGAAATACGTTTCGTTTTGATCTGTCAATGCCGACAAGGCCGAGGCTTTTGGACTGGTTTGGGGCACCGGGAGAGTATATGCACCCGCATAGTTTTGTCCGATATAAAAATGGCAATGTCCTCACGACATTTCAAATGCGTGGACATGGCAACAATGCTCCCGGAGCTTTGGCAGAGATCGACCCGAAGGGCCGCGTCCTGCGTATTACGGACGCCGCCGACCCAAAGGTCGAAAAATTTATCCGTCCATACAGCCTGACGGTCGTCCAGTCACTTGATCGTATTGTCACGACGAGTGCGGATATGGATGCCAAAGAAGTCAGCCACGTCGTCCAGGTTTGGCGTTACTCAGATCTAAAACTGATCAAATCGATTTATCTCCAAGGGCCCCAAGGAGCTGATCCGGCCGAGCCGCGTGTTCTCTCTGACGGCAAAACCGTTCTTGTTTCGACTTTCTCATGCGGACTCTACCGAATAACAGATCTCGCTACAAATGATCCAAAGGCTGGGTTCGTTCATTCATTTGGCGGTGAGAACTGCGCTTTGCCCGTTGTTGCCGGAAACTATTGGGTGGCGACTGTCCCTGATTCTCATGCACTGATCACGCTCGATGTTTCAGACCCGTCAAAATTGATAAGAAAACCGGCAAATTATCATGGGATGAGGCGTTTCGTGAAAAGGGCTCTAAACAGCGAGGCATAAGCTTTGACCGTGACAAATGGCCACACGGCAACAACGGCAGGGCCATACCGCACGGAGCGGTTTTTAGCCGACCGTGAGAACCGAAAGAATATCTAACCTCCAATAAAACTCATCGTCCTCGACGGCTGGACGAATTCAGCGTCGTTAATGTAATGGCGCGGTTCTTTTTTCATGACGGCGTCTTCGATAAAGCCGATGATCTCGTCGCGGCTGGCACCGCTGCGGACAAAATCTCGGAGGTTGTGTTCGGTCGTTGAAAACAAACAGGTGCGGATCTGGCCGTCGGCGGTCAGGCGAATGCGGGAACACGCTCCGCAAAACATTTCGGTCACGGGAGCGATGATACCGATCTCGCCTTTGCTGCCATCGGCAAACTCGTATTTCCAAGCCGTTTCGCTGCCGCGTGATGTCTCTTTTAATTGCAGCGGGTAGACGGCGTTTATCGTCTCGTATATCTCTTTGCCGGGAACGACCATTTCACGACTCCAGTCGTGGCCGCTGTCGAGCGGCATGAATTCGATAAACCGCATCGCGACATCATATTCGCGAGCGAACCTAGCGAACTCGATCATCTCGTCGTCGTTGCGTCCGCGAACCAAAACGGCGTTTATCTTCAGCGGTTCAAAGCCATACTTTTTCGCCGCGTCGATCGCCGCATAGACCTTGTCGAGGGCATCGACGCCGGTGATGTCGATAAATCTATCGCGGTCGAGACTGTCGAGGCTGATCGTGACGCGGTCGAGACCGGCGGTTTTTAACGCTGCAGCGTGTCGGGGGAACTCGTGACCGTTTGTTGTCAGGGCGAGATCCTGGAGTTGGGGTTTAAGCTTTGCAAGCTGCTCTACGAGCGAGACGATACCTTTCCGCAGCATTGGTTCACCGCCGGTCAGACGGATCTTTTCAATGCCTAGCGACACAAAGATTTCCGACAGATAGGCGATTTCTTCGAATGTCAAAATGGTCTCTTTTCGTGCGAGCGGCGGTTCGCCATTTGGCAGACAATAAAAACAGCGGAAATTACAGCGGTCCGTGAGCGAGATGCGCAGATCGCGAATTATCCTGTTGTGAGCGTCAGTGAGCATCGTCGATCTTATTTGTACGCGTCAGCAAGGCGGGTGATCAGTGCCAATGTTGCTTCTTTGCCGCGGTCGTTGACCTTACCAATTATGTCGCGCAGCTCGGCGATCATTTTTTTCATTTCAGCCTTGTCGGAATCTTCGGTCGGGCCGTCGTAAGTTTTCCGGTCTGTGACCATCGGTTCCGCCCATTCGTTAAACTTTGCGAGAGCCTGTTTGCGGTGTTTGCCAGATGGAAACAGGCTGAGGTATTCGCCGAGTGTCGCGGTCAAATTATAGACATAACAATTGACGTAACCTTCGCATTCGCCGGGCAGAGGCGTGTTGGCGGCCGTCCAGCCGATGTCATCTGCGATCGCAAGCGATCGGTTCTTTTTCGCGAGATCCCAAAACCGGTTTGCCTGGACAAACCATTGTCCTGCGGGATCACTGTAAACAATATCTTTCTTATTTTTCTTGATAAAACTCTTGTGCGGTTCGCGATCCAGTTTTTCGATGGGTATCTTTTCGAGCTTGTCTGCGAGAGCGAGCAGCCGTTTGTACTCTGCCTGAACGGAAGGTTTAGCTTGCGCCGCTGCAACTGCGGCCAATGAGCCAATACAAAAGGCGATGATCGATAATTGTTTTAATGTCTTCATTTATTCTCCTCTGTTGCCAAAACTTTCTGTTTTAGATGCTTTGCATTTCTTTTTAGGCCACCCAACTTAGTTCGTTTGATGGCAGAACGCCTAAATCGGGGCACGTATTCTTCGTGAGTCATTTCACTTATCGCATCGAGATCGAGCGATGTCTCGCCAAGTCTCGGTTCAAACCGAGTCTCGTCCGTCGGCTGCTCAAACCGGTTCCACGGACAGACATCCTGACATATATCACAGCCGTAAATCCAACCGTCCAGGTTGTCAGCGATACTTGCCGGCAATTCATCGCCCCGCAACTCTATTGTCGTGTATGAGATGCATTTGCGCGAATCGACGACATACGGTTCAACGATGGCATTTGTCGGGCAAGCGTCGAGACAGGCTGTGCAGGTGCCGCAATGGTCCTCGACCGTTTCTGTGTCGTATTCAAGCTCGATATTGAGCAGCAGGGAACCGATAAAGAACCACGAACCGATCTCTTTTGTGATGACGTTCGAATGTTTGCCAAACCAGCCGAGTCCGGCTCGGACAGCCCACGCCTTATCCATCATTGGAACTGTGTCGACGCAGATCTTGCCGTCGGCTGACGGGTCTTCTGATCTAATCCAAGTGAGTAGTTCCGTTAGTTTTTCACGGACGACATCATGATAATCATCGCCCCAGGCGTAGCGTGAGACCTTGCCCAGATTCTCATCGGCCTGATGTTGATGTGGTGTGAAATAGTTTAGGGCGACGACCACAATAGACCTTGCCTCGGGAAATATTAGACGCAGGTCGCTGCGTTTTTCTGGTTCGCGTACCATCCATGCCATCTCGCCATGAAAACCGCGACTGAGCCAATCGCTCAAATGAGCCCCTTCGTCAACAAGCGGTTTCGCCGCAACGATCCCGACCTTAGAGAAGCCGATCTCTGAGGCCTTGAACTTAATATTGTCGGCAATTGACCGCATATATCGATTATCGACAAAAAAAGGCCGGATGGCTAAAACCACCCGGCCATAATTTATGTTCTTAGCTCAAGCTTAGAAGCTGAGTTTTAGACCAAACTGGAACTGACGTGAGTCATATGCAGCGGTCGGACGGCTGTAGTATTTACCATCGCTGCGACGTTTGCCAAAAGCGTTTACGTCGGTAAAGAACGGCGTAGCCGAACCTTCGTTAAACCGATTGAAGAGGTTAAAGCCCTCAGCGATCAGGTCAAGACGGAAACGCTCTGCAAAATGGATCGCACGCGAAAGACGCATGTCCATCGAGAAAAATCCGTGCGTAATGCCCATATTGCGGCCGAGGTTTCCTACCGAAAACCTTCCACCGGTGATCAGCGGGGTTATACAGCCGGTGGTTCCCGGGACACAAAGACTGCCGTCGGCATTTACGCTAGGACGATCGGTCTGTCCCGTCTGGTCATTGTTTGCATCAACATTTGTAATGATGTTGAATGGCCGGCCTGATGAAAACTCGATGATCGGAGCGACCGTCCAGTCTGCAAGGAACTTGTGCCAGCCATCACCCGATCTCCAGGCTGTGGGCGATGTCCAGAGTCCGCTAAAGACGAAGCGGTGCCGCTGATCAAACAGCGAATCTGACCGTTCAGCACTAAAGTTGTTAACGTCCTGTGCGATCAGCAATGTCTGCAGATCCGACGAATCATCAATCGAGTGCGACAACGTGTAGCTTGCAAGGAACGTAAAGTTGTTTGCAAACCGGCGTTTGAATTCGAGATTAAATGCCTGATATTTCGAATTACCATCCGAGATCTGAGCATTTACCGAACCATACGGAGTGATCGCACCCGGTGTGCGGAGGCTGCCGGCCAACTGCGTATCAAGGGCAGCCTTAGTAACTGCACCACCCGAGAGAGCAGCCGCTAAGAAATAGTTCGGTGCATTCGGCCGGAAGAAGTTAGCGATAGCAGGTGCCACAACACGTCCGCCGGGGCAACTTGCGACCATGCCCGGTATGACAACCGTGCAGCCAACTCCCGTCGCTGATCCCGGTGCCGTCGTGGCGATAGCGAGAGTTGCTACTGCCTGTGTCGATGTTGGCAATGCACCACCATTGTAACGCTGGTAGTTTTGGATCTGTAATGCAGTGTTTGGTGTGTTCAGATCTGTCGGATGAGGTAGATGATGTGCTCCGACAAAGAGGTATGAACCAGTGATCGCCATATCTCGACCGATCTGCTGTTCAAACGAAATGTTTGCCTGAGTTGCCGATGCATATTGAAAGTCTTTAGCGATCGGCAATGAGAACGGCAGAACCGCACCAAACCCCGAGTAGGTTTGGTCGTTAAAACGCATACGGCCAAACTGATATTGAGCCGACGCGGCGACACCAGTAGTCGTCGGGTTGCCGAATCCGGCACAAAGAGCCGCATTCGAACCTGAGTTTCCGCATACTGTTCCATGAAATACGAGAGCCGCATTAAGCAGTGTAGCAGCACCGGTTGAGGTATTGATCGGTACGGGGCTGCCTGCCGTCAATACCGCCTGTTGCTGTTGCGACGAATCAGCAATGTCAGAGTTGAACGCAACGACGAGTAGCGGATGATCATAGTAAAGGCCTATCGAACCTCGAACGACCGATTTGCCGGATCCGAAAATGTCATAGGCAAAACCAAATCGCGGTGCCCAGTTATTTTTGTCACGCGGAATACCCTGTTGGACGCCGACGGCATCTTGCGCAGCAAGGATATCGCTTGCACTAAGCGTAACGGATTCCGTAATTGAGGGTCAATCTTCGCGTTGCTCGCCACGAATCCTGGGCAAAAAACGCGATCGGTGTATTTTTGATCTTACTGCTCTTATTACCAAAGCCCTGGACATAGGTTGAGGGCAGTCCAAGGCCATAGCTTTGTACCGGTGTAAACGAGGGCAGGCCTGCGAACGCTGGGTTAAGATTGGCAGCATCAAAATTACCAAAATTAAACAAAGCCGCAAAGTTTAGCTCAAAGTCGGCTTTCGGAATCCTGACCGTGTTAAAGTCGCCGCCAAACTTCATCGTGTGGTTTCCGGTAACCCAGGTGAAATTATTTACAAACTGATTTCGGTTTTCGATACGGTCGACCGGCGAAAAAAGTTCTCGTCCGATGAATGCCGTGCCTGAAATGTTAAAGGCGACAGCCTCGCCATTCTGCGACTTAAATCCTGTGTCACGCCGTCCGAAGCTGTAACGAAATTCATTTGCTGTATTGCTCGAAAGCGTCGAATTAAGTCCGACGTTAAATGATGTATCTTTGAAACGCGTGATTCCGGTGCGTGAAAAATCATTCTGTCCGAGCGACTGGTTCTGAGACTCGACCTGGATGCCGGTCACCGTACCTGTATTGAAGCCAAACCGGACATTCAATTGATGATTTGCGTTGATATTGTGATCGACGCGAGTCGAGAGATAATTTGACCTGTCGGTGACCGGGAAGATCCTGTCGAGACTATTTAAAGCCCTAAATGCGATCGGCAGGCCGTTTGTGCCCACAGTTCCGGTGGGAACCGGTGCTGATGTGAGAAGAAAGCGAGCCCCAATTGTACCCGGTGTGATAGGCGATATTGCCGGACATACGCTACCGTCGTTTGGACTGGTCAATGGGTTTGATCCAGTAAGAGCTGTCTGTCCGCCACTAGACGCAAAGAAAGCATACGCACGTGCCGCGCAGACGTTTGCACCGCCGAGGCCAACAAGGGTATTGATCGCTGCCGCCTGGGCTGCCGTTAGGTTTGTAAAGGTGCGTGCGACCGGATTGGTCCCGGCAATCACCCCAATCGTAGCGGATGCGGTCAAATCACCAACTACATTTGAAGTGAAAAATCCTGACTCGTTTCGCTGACGGCCTTCGTAAGCAAAGAAGAAGTGTGTTTTGTCTTTGATGATCGGACCGCCGACAGTTGCCCCAAACTGCGTTCTGCGAAAATCCGGATTCGCGACAGGTGCAAATGCATTGCGAGCCTGGATCGACTTGTCGCGAATAAAGCCAAACATATTACCGCGAAAATCGTTAGTTCCGCGTTTGGTCACGACATTGATCACACCACCCGTGGCACGGCCAAACTCTGCTGTGTATGAATTGGTCGCGACCTGATATTCCTGCACTGCTTCCATCGAAACGGTCGAGCGAGCCGCGTTGATCGAGTTGTCAGTAAAGTCTGCTCCGTCAACATTGACCTGCGTCGAACGTCCCCGTTGGCCGCCGATGTTAAGTCCTGAGGTGGGGGCCGGTCCGATCGGTCTGCCATTATCGCGGCCGACGGTCGAGAGAGTCAGGGCAAAACCTGTCGCACTGCGTTCGTTAATTGGCAGGTTGGCGATGCTTTGCTGGCCGATCGTATTCGATACGGTAGATTTGGTAGTTTCGACGAGCTGTACGTCATCGCCCGTTACGTTAACGACTGCAGTTGCGGAACCAAGTTCGAGTTTGATCGTGAGGTCGGCACTTTGCCCGACCGTGAGCTTAACCGGCGAGATAACAACTTTCTTAAAGGTTGCCGCTTCGGCCGTGATCTCATAGTCGCCCGGCGGGAGTCCGATGAACTGGTAGTTCCCCTCGCCGTTTGCTGTTACGGTACGATTGATGCCGTTGCCGATACCCTTGGCACGCACCGTAGCACCGGCTACGACTGCACCAGTCGGATCGGTTACTGAACCTGAAAGGTCTGCCGCTGCTGACTGGGATTGCCCCATCGCAGTAACTGCCATAAATGCACAGGCTGCTATTGTGATCAAGATCGATGCCGCCTTGGCGGAGATCGCTGACGAAAATACTCTCATTATTTTTTCTCCTTCGAACCTTTTTGAAATCCTTATATTATCTGTACCAAATTCGAGAATGTTCTCGTTTCGGCAAGCCGCGAATCGGTGAATTACTAACGTCTTGTCTTACAGATATTTGAACGGAAATGAATTGCTTTGAACTTTTTACCCCAAAAACCATTTTTAGGCAAGCAAAAAGGTAATATTTTTGTAATTCTGTGCGAAATAAATTGGATTTACCAATATAACTTGATCGTAGACCAAAATTAGCTAATTACGGCATTCTGTAAGCATTATACGTGAGCAAGTTTTTCTTTGTTTCCGCGAGGCTCGCAAAGCGTTGGTTTGGTAAAATGTTGGCAGTTCTCAAGAGTTATTTTTGGCCCAAATTATATGAAGATAATCCCTTTATCGATCCCGACGCCGTTCTATGTCGGCGACGTCAATGTCTATCTGGTCAAAGAAGATCCGTTGACGCTGATCGATGTCGGGCCAAAAACCACAAAGGCGGCAGCGGCCTTGAGGGAAAAGCTTGCTCAGAACGGAGTGCAGTTTTCAGACGTTCGCCGCATCGTGCTGACCCATGCTCATGAGGACCATTGCGGATTAACCAAAATGGTTCGCGATGAGGCAAAGAACGCCGAGGTGCTCATCCACGAATGGGAGACCGGCCATCTTTTCGGGCGGCTCGCTCACGAAGAGCATCGCCAACTTATGTTGCGGTCGGGCGTGCCCGACAACATTTTTGAAGAGATGAAGTCGCTTTATGAAGACATCAGTCTCTTGACCGATTCGCTCGACGTTGATGATCTCAAACCGCTGCACGACGATATGGAACTTGAGTTCGATGGCGGCTCTCTGCGGGTGCTGCACACACCCGGGCATACGCCGGGATCGTGTTCATTTGTCCGCGAAGCCGACCGTACACTCATCTGCGGCGACTGCGTCCTAAAACGCATCACGCCAAATCCGATACTCTCGCCCGATCCGCTCGATCCGTCTAAACGGTTTTCCTCATTGGCCGAATATCTCGTGAGTCTCGCGCGGCTCCGCAGCTTTTCACCCACGCTTGCCCACGGCGGCCACGGAGAACCCGTGACGGATTTCGAAGAGATCTTTCATCGCTATGTCCGGGCTATCGACGAGCGGCAAAAAAAGGTCATCGCTCTGGTGTCAAACACAGGCGTGACCGCTTTTGAGGTTGCCAAACGGTTATTCCCCGATTCGTTTGACCACGATGTGCACAGATTTTTGGCTATTTCAGAATCGATTGCACATCTTGATTACGCGGAATCTGAGGGCAGGGTCGGTGTTGAGATGAGCGGAGGCGTTGAGTTTTACAGGCCAAACTAGGTAGTTCCAAACATCATCGCCGCGTTTTCCGCCATACCGCCGATCGTTTCGGTTATCTTTGTGATGCCGTCAAAACCCGGTAGCTGGCGGACGCGTTGGGTCACGGCTTTGTCGAGATTGTCGATGGCACCGTCTTCGGCAAAAAGCGTCCCGATCGTATATTCCGTGCGGCTTTTGGCGAGCGAACCTTGCCCGACCGGAGCCCAAAAATGATCGATCACCCATCGCGCCATCTTTTGAGCAAACGGGCTCCGCTGCAATTCGAGCCGTGCGACGCTGCGGTAAAACTGGGCGTGGATCGCCTCTTCGCGGATAATGCCGTTGACGATCTGTGTCAGTACGGGATGATCGGCCAATGCGATCAGACGGCGATAGCCCATCGCTGCCTCCATCTCGTGGATCGCTCCAAAAGTCATATGCGTTGCGGTAAATTTCTTACCGACCAGATTGGTAATTACCGTAAGGAAATAAGCATTTGCATTGTATGTGGTTGTCACAGCCTTACGGACCTGTTCCTGCCAGTCGTTATCCGTCTCGTACCCCATCTCGTTGAGAAAACGATTCAAGACCTCGCCGTGGGTTATTTCCTCGACGCCCCAACGCTCCATAAATTTGCTGATGTGCGGGTCTTTGCCGGTCGGCGTGCGGAGCAACTCGCGGTGGTACATGTCGGTCAGGGTTTCGACATCGCGCATGTATAGTAGGATCGGTATAAGCTTTTCATCGACGTGCGTTTCTTTAACCTTGTCCCACTCGATGGCGTTGATGAAATCTGGCGTTAAGGAACGCTCTTGCTTTTCAAACCAATCCAGTACATCTTTGTTCGTCTCAAAGTTCATAAGACAAGATCTAAGCAAACCAAAACCATTAGACTTGCACCATACTCTCGACTCTCTCTTAACTCTCTAATTCGGAAAACTTCTTATTTCGGATGCGCAAATCGTGACCGTAATAATATAATCGAAAATATGAAAAAGTTGTATTTTATCGTTCTAGTTATTATAACCTCTGTGTCAACCGGCGTCGCCCAGCAAAACCCGCTCGCGATCGCTGGCGAGCGCCACCTAACTAACATCAAACAGCTTACGTTTGGCGGCGAAAATGCCGAAGCTTATTTTTCGTCAGACGGAAAACAGTTGATCTTTCAATCTAAACGCGACGGACGCGGTTGCGATCAGATATATCGCATGAACATTGATGGTTCCGGCGTCAAGATGGTTTCGAATGGCGATGGCCGCACCACTTGCTCATATTTTTTCAAAGGTGGCAAAAAAGTGCTCTATGCTTCGACCCACGGCGGAGCTAAAGAATGTCCGCCAAATCCCGATTTCTCGTTGGGCTATGTCTGGCCAGTGTATTCTGACTTTGACATCTACACATCGACGCCGGACGGCAAAGATATTAAGAAACTGACAGATTCCCCCGGCTATGACGCCGAGGCGACGATCAGCCCAAACGGTAAGAAGATCGTTTTCACGAGCGAGCGTGACGGCGACCTCGACCTCTATTCGATGGATACGAACGGCAAGAACGTCAAACGTCTGACAGACGGCGTAGGCTATGACGGCGGAGCGTTCTTTTCGCCGGATGGCAAAATGATCGTCTATCGCCGCTCGACGCCGACGACCCCCGCTGAGATCGCGAAGTTTAAAGACCTGCTCTCAAAGCATCTGGTTGTACCGACCGTTTTTGAACTGTGGGTGATGAACGCCGACGGAACCAACAAACGCCAGATCACAACGCTTGGCGGCGGCAGTTTTGCTCCGTTCTTTACGCCGGACGGCAAGCGGATCATCTTTTGCACCAACTACTTTGCGACCGATCCGCGTAAACGCAATTTTGACCTCGCGTTGATCAACCTTGACGGCACCGGCATCGAGCGTGTTACCTACAACGAATCGTTTGACGGTTTCCCGATGTTTTCCCCAGATGGCAAAAAGCTTGTATTTGCATCAAATCGCAACGCCGCTAAAGAGGGTGAAACCAACGTATTTATTGCGGATTGGCAGAATTAGTCTTTTATGTTTACTCTGCGTTCTTTACCGTCTCAGCGTTAGTTATTTAAGTGCAGAGACCGCAGAGTCCGTTGGGAATACAAGATTTATCTGAGGTGTTCGTTCATATTGTTATGAAAAAACAAATATACAGCCTCGCGTTTCTCTTGTTGCTCTCAGTTTGTATTTCCGCGCAGACTGCCGATACGGCCGTCGAAAAGATCCGTACGTTCTACACGGACATCGCCGAAAAGGCGCGTTTGTGTGAGACGGATGATGACCGCGGCGAATTTGGCGAGCTTTTTATGAATGAGCTTGTCGTCAACAAACGCAATCACCAATGGCGTGCGGTCGGCATCCATAACCTCACATATAAGTTCTTTTATCGCGGTGGTGATAGCGAAGAGCATATGTATCCCGACCGGCTTGTCATGGTCAAAGTCGAGCGAAGGGAATCAAACCGCGCTTACAAAGAGGAGTATCTTTACTCGGACGCTGGCGTGCTGATGTTTCATTTTCAAAAGGCTGAAAATGACGATCAGGCCCCGGCCGAGCGACGCGTTTATTTTTCCGGTATCAAAGCCATTCGCATCACCGAGGATGGCAAGACCCGCGACAAGCTCAGTGCAAAAGACACGGCGACGGTCAAAGAGATCACGGCCGAAAGCATCAAGATCAAAGAGATTTTCGTCAGATCGATCAAGTTATAATGGCGATCCCGTTTTGCAAATTTCACGGCTTTGGCAACGATTATATCGTCATCGAACGTGCCGATATCGACGGGTCCGTCGATCTTAGTCATCTGGCAAAGGCGATCTGTCAACGCAACACCGGTGCCGGTTCCGATGGCATCGCCGTGCTTGAGCGGCTTGACGGCACTGCCGCAGATTACCACTGCGAGATCGTTAATCCCGATGGCAGCATCGCGGGATTTTCCGGTAACGGCACACGCTGCGCAGTCGCTTATCTTCATTACAAAGGCATCTGGAACAAGACGGATCTTCGTCTGCGGACGCGGAGCGGTGTTAAAAACTATCGCCTCATTGACCGCAGCGATAACGGATTTGTGTTCGAGGCAGAGATCGGCAAGCCGCATTTTGCCAGCGAAGAAGTTCCCGTCCTAGTCGAGACCCGCCGCGACCATATCGTCAACGAGCCGATCGTCGTCGATAGCCGCCATTACGTTTTCTCGGCGGTAAATGTCGGCAATCCGGTGGCGTGTATCTTTGTCGAAAACTTTAATTTTGACTGGCGATCAGTTGGCCGCATGATGGAAACGCATGAGCGATTTCCTGAGCGAGCCAATATCGTCTTTGTAAAGATCGAGGATAGCGACAATATCGAGATCCGCATCTGGGAACGCGGTGCCGGCGAAACCTCAGCCTCCGGTACATGCTCGAGCGGAGCCGCGATCTTGAGTGCATTTATGCTCAAAACTGGCCGCAAGGTCATGGTCCATTCCGAAGGCGGTACGACCGACGTCGTCTGGCGTGACGATGACGAGATACTCATTACCGGCCGCGCAGATCATTCATACTGCGGCGAATGGCCCGCCTAGCTTCAATTTCCATCAAATCAATCCCTTTTGACTGTAAAAAATCCACGTTTAGGTCTACTATGTCAGAAACCTAAATATGGAAGACCCGACAAAACTAGGCACGTCCGGTAACGAGAACAAGACCGAGATCAAGAGCAACACGACCGCCGACACCAAGGCAGGTGATTTTGTAGCGGGCACAGTGCTTGCAGATAGGTATCGCATCATCGGCCTCGTCGGCAAGGGCGGGATGGGCGAGGTTTATAAGGCTGAGGACCTGCAGCTTAGCCAGGTCGTGGCCCTCAAGTTCCTGCCCGAGTCAGTCGTTGGTGACGAAGATATGCTGGCGCGATTTCGCGGTGAGGTCCGTCACGCACGACAAGTATCTCACCCGAACGTCTGCCGTGTTTTCGATATTGGTGAGATTGACGGGCGGCATTTTTTGTCGATGGAGTTTGTGGATGGCGACGATCTGTCTGATCTGCTGACGAGGGTCGGGCGGTTTACGCACGAACGGGCGGTGGAGGTATCGCGGCAGCTTTGCGTCGGGATGGAGGCTATCCACAAGGCCGGGATACTGCATCGCGACTTCAAGCCGGCCAACATCATCATCGACAAAAAGGGCATCGCCCGCATCACCGATTTCGGCATTGCCGGGATCGAGAGTGAGATAGCGAAAGACGGCATTAGAGTTGGGACGCCGGCGTACATGGCTCCCGAGCAGATCACGGGCAAAGAGGTCTCAGCTCGCAGCGATATCTACGCACTTGGGCTGGTGATCTACGAGATTTTCACCGGCAAACAGGCGTTCATCGCGGCGACTGTCCCCGAGCTGATCAAGATGCACCAGACGGCAACGCCGACCAGTCCGTCGACACACGTCAAAGGCATCGACCCGCTCGTCGAAAGCGTCATCGCCCAATGTCTTGAAAAAGATCCAACGGAGCGTCCACAATCCGCGCTTCAGGTCGCGATGGCGCTGCCCGGCGGTAATCCGATGCAGATCGCTCTCGATGCCGGGCAAACTCCATCTCCCGAGATGGTCGCGGCATCTCCGAAGAAAGGGGCGTTGAAACCTGCGATCGCTTTGTCCTGTGTGATCGGAGCGGGTTTGATGATCGGGATCATCTTGTGGGCGTCAATGAAGTTCGGGCCGCAAAACAGAATTCCGTTCGCTAGATCTCCCGAAGTTATGGCTGAACGAACCAGCGAGATCATTTCAAAGTTTGGCTATACGGCCGAGCCGGTCGAAAGACGTTATCGGTTTTATTACGACGATACGTATGAGAGATATGTCCGGGAAAATCCGTCGCCTGAGAAATGGGAGAAAATATCTAGCGGCCAGCCGCTGATGTTTGCATTTGGTGAACAGCAAAGCCCGCACTACTTCGACATGGTAATGATGGGCAACGGATTTTGGACATTTCTGCCGCAGACAACGGGTGGAATGAAGACGATCGCTCTTGACACGCGTGGACGATTGGTCGAATTTAGCGCGGCGTCGCCGCAGTTTACCGAAATTCCAGCCACGCAAGCAAACGCGGATTTCTCCCCCGCATTTGCTGCCGCAGAGCTCGATCTGTCCAAGTTCAAAGAGACGGCCCCACGTTGGACGCCGCCCGTTGCCTCTGATACCCGCAAGGCTTGGGAAGGCTCGCTGCCCGACCACCCGGAAATTCCACTTCGCGTCGAGGCCGCAGCATTTCAAGGCAAGATCGTCTATTTTCAGCTGATATATCCGTGGACAAAACCCAACATTACCGGATTTGATTCCTACACGACCCGCGATTGGGTAGCGACATTCATCCTCGCAGGCGTATTTTTCGGGATTATCATTACCGCTATATTTTTGGCGCGAAAAAATGTCAAATCGGGTAGCGGTGACCGCAAAGGTGCTTTCAAGATCGCTCTGATCGTTCTCCTAGTGACATTCGGCGGATGGTTCTTGGGTATGAATCACGTTCCGGCGTTTTTCTCAGAACTGGACCGCTTTTCGCACTCGATTCGAATCGCCTTATACTTTGCGTCGGCGACGTGGTTGTTCTATCTCGCTCTCGAGCCCGTAGTCCGCCGCAATCTGCCCGAATTGATCGTTTCCTGGAATCGACTGTTGGCGGGCGACTGGCGCGACCCTTTGGTTGGGCGCGACGTTTTGCTCGGCGCATTGGGCGCCGTCGCAGCAGTCACCTTAATTTATCTGTCTCTTTTGGCCCAGCGCTTTTTTAACAATGACTACAGGACCGACATTGATCCCAATGCTCTGATCGTCTTGCGAAGTCCGTTCTCAATGATCCTATCCCTTTCGGGCACCACCATCGCCTTCGGCTTTGCGTTTGTTTGTCTGTTGGTCATTTTGTTTTTGATGCTGCGACGCAGGCTATACGCCGGTATCGCTCTTTTTGTCGTAAGCTCGACCGTTAACGGCTTGTTTTTCAGTCAATCCGTGATTGATCTGCCTTTCATGTTAATTAGCATGGGTATCGTGTGTCTCGTCGTTAGCCGTCTGGGGTTGGTGGCGACGATCGTTATGTTCACGGTCCATAGCTGGATGATGCAGACTCTGTTCACCCTCAACTTTTCAGCGTGGTACGCAACACCCATGTTCGTGACGCTGGTGCTGATCCTGTTTCTGCTTGGCTACGGTTTCAAAGTTTCTATCGCTAACCGGCCGCTCTTTGGAGAAGGGTGATTCTAACCAAACTCGTAACGGAACAAATTCTGATAGAATTTTGTTATGGATAATTTAGAAACGGCGACGTTGGCGGCGGGGTGTTTTTGGTGTGTTGAGGCGATCTTTGACGACCTGAAAGGGGTCGAGGATGTCGTGTCGGGTTATTCCGGTGGTCACACCGAGAATCCTACATACAAAGAGGTCTGCTCAGAAACGACCGGCCACGCCGAGGTTGTTCAGATCAGGTTTGACCCAAGCGTGTTGTCGTACAAAGAGCTGTTGCAGGTTTTCTTCACCGTCCACGACCCGACCACGCTCAATCGCCAAGGTGGCGACATCGGTACGTCGTATCGCTCAGCCGTGTTTTATCACTCCGACGAACAAAAGCGCATTGCCGAGGAAACCATAGCCGAGTTTAATGCCGAGGGCATTTATGACAACCCGATCGTGACCGAAGTGACGGCGTTTGATAAATTTTGGCCCGCCGAGGACTATCATCAGGAATATTTCGCCAATAATCCAAACCAGCCATATTGCAACGCGGTCGTCGCACCAAAGGTCGCAAAGTTTCGGCAAAAATTTATTTCACGTCTAAAATAGCCAGTGTTAAATTTTGTTTGACACATTAGTATCGGATGCTGTATCTTTTTACTAGCATTCGCTGATGCCCTATATCAGCGCTACCCACATAGGCTCTACTCCAACCCGTCATCCTTGGAAATTCAACCCCGGATTTCTCTCAAAGGAACCCCTTAAAAAATGAAGATTAATGTGTTTCTCGCCCGCTACAGGGCCGTCGCTGTCCTTTCGCTGATCGCTGTGCTATTTCTGTCGATCGTTTTTTCAAATGAGTTTTACTCAAACGCTCAGAGGATGACAAGATCCACTGTCGCCGCCGATGAAAAATCCGATGCCGCAATGGCCGGCACGATATCGGGC
Source organism: Pyrinomonadaceae bacterium (assembly GCA_044228425.1). Taxonomy (GTDB): domain Bacteria; phylum Acidobacteriota; class Blastocatellia; order Pyrinomonadales; family Pyrinomonadaceae; genus OLB17. Next base: position 47,784 of record JBGAUY010000008.1, read on the forward strand.
AAAGTCTTTCAGGATTTTAATGGCAACGGTGCATACGACACCACGAGCGGGTTGAACTCGATTGACGGCGGCGTCGCCGGCGTGACCGTTAGTGCTTATGACGGCCTCGGCAACGCACAGGGTTCGACAACGACCGACGCAGCCGGCAACTATTCGCTGAGCGCGACCGGTTCGGGTCCGTACCGCGTCGAATTTACAACACTGCCAAGCGGCTTTATGCCATCGGCGAGAGCGACGGATTCGGTCTCAGGCGGAACGGCTGCTGATTCGGGTTCGACGGTACAGTTTGTGCCGAACAGCAACACGGCGAACGTAAATCTCGCCCTCAACCGCCCCGAAGAATTTTGCGAAAACAACCCCGCAGCCGTTGTCTCGAGATTTGTCGAGGGTGCACAGAACGGCGTCTATGCTAACAATAGCGTGCTATGGGATTTCCCTTACAATTCCGGAACGGCGTATAACGACACGACCGTCGCAAATTACGACAATCCATCGACGCACGCCTTGAGCGTGGCTGCCAGCACGACCGGAACGGTATTTTCATTGGCCTATTCGCGGATAAACCGACGTGTCTATGCGGCATCTTTCTTCAAACGTCACGCCGGATTTGGCCCGGGCGTCGACAATATTTTTAACAACGCTGACGACGCTGGTGCGATCTATGTCATCAACCCTGCAACTAACGCGATAACCTCAAAATTCACACTTCCGGCTGCGACAACCAACGCACACGATCCACTGGATTACACTTCGGACAACAACGATGCTGGTTGGGATGCGGTAGGTAAGAGCAGCATCGGCGGTATGGATCTGGCGGCTGACGAGAGCAGATTGTTTGTAATGAATCTCGAAAACCGCAGGCTCTACGCATTGAACCCTGTGACCGGGGCATCGCTCGGTAATAGTGCTCAGGCTTCGACCTTGACCCTTCCAACCCCCGGGGGCAGCGCTGCAAATTGCCCCGCAGGCGACATCCGTCCGTTTGCGGTGAAAGCTTATCGCGGACAGGTTTATGTTGGTATGGTCTGCTCGGCTGAGAGCACCAACGTTGCGACGAACCTGTTTGCGTACGTTGTGCAGGTTGATCCGAACTCGCTTGCATTTGGACCGGTGGTTCACAGCTTTCCGCTAAACTATACACGCGGCTTCGCCGATCCCGGCCAGTCCGCAGCGTGGCGCCCTTGGAGACCGACGGTATCGACCAATTTTGCTTTCCCGCAGCCGATGTTTGTCGATATGGAATTTGAGAACGGCAATCTGCTCGTCGGCCTGCGTGACCGTGCCGGCGACCAAGCGTTTGACAATGGTCCGGACGCAAAACGAACTGCGGGTGACACGCTAAAATCGTGCGGCTCGTTTGGTTCATGGACGCTTGAGAGCAATGGCCGCTGCGGAGTTTCACCTCTGCTTGGCCAAGCCCCTCAGGGTAACGGTCAGGGACCGGGTACCGGCGAATTCTTTTACGAAGACGATTTTTGCATGACGCCAAATGGTGCCAACTATCACGACGAAGTCAGTTGGGGCGTGATGCTCCATATTCCGGGCCGTGAACACATCCTAACAACGCTGCTCGACCCGATCTCACGCACCATTTCAAGCGGTGCGACGTTTGATGGCGGGCTGCGTTGGATGAATGTTAATACCGGTGCCAGCAACCGTGCATACCGCATTTATAACGGCACGGGCGGCTCAAGCGTGCCTGATTTTGGTAAGGCAAACGGGCTTGGCGGCACGACCGCTATGTGTAGTGCGGCTCCGATCGAGATCGGCAACCGCGTCTGGCGTGATATCAATAACAACGGTGTTCAGGATGGAGGTGAGGTTGGAATTGCAAATGTGACAGTCCGTCTCTACCGGGGATCGACAAATGTCGGAACTGCCGTGACCGATGCCAATGGCGAATACTATTTCACCTCGGCGACGGCTGTCGACGGCAACCCCAACGACAACATCGGCCAGGTAAATGGCGGTATTCAATATACAACGGCCTATCAGGTGCGTTTTGATAATCCTGCCAACTACAACAGCGGCGGACCGTTATTCGGACTGTTTTTGACGACGCAAAACGTCACGTCACAGCTCGGCAATGACGATGCTTCGGATTCGGATGCGGCTAACGTTGTAAATCCGGCAGGCTCGCCGTCAACAGGAACATTCGGCGTGGTTAGTCTGACGACCGGCGGAGTCGGTGCCAACGATCATACGTTTGACACCGGTTTTGCGGCAGCTCCGCTCTCGTCTGAGGTATCGGTCAGCGGCCGAGTTCTGACCAGCGAGGGCCGCGGTGTGACAAATGCTGTTGTCTCTATGATCGAGGCAAACGGTAATGTTCGCAATGTCCTTACGGGACGACGGGGCTACTTTAACTTTAGCAACGTCGACGACGGCCAGACCGTGATCGTCAGCGTCCGGTCGCGACGATTCTCGTTCAGCGAATCGACGCAAGTCATTTCGCTGACGGACAATGTTGTTGATCTAAATTTCGTCGCCGATCAGTAATTGAGCGGCTGACAATTCTCTCTCCCAGGCTAGGAGCGGTCGTCCCACACGGCCGCTCTTTTTTTATTTGCATCTCGCTTAGCAGCATCAGCATACCTCACACTCTTGACTCTCAAACCGAATTGGTTCAAAATTCGCGTTAAACCATACCTCTAGACAAATTAGCTTGGGACAAAATTGATCGCGCGAGGACCATTATGAATCTGTTCAGGACCAAATCCATTTCGCAAATTCAAGCCGACGCTGCTGCCGGGATGACGGAACATGTCGGTGATGCGGCTCCTGCCGGAACTCTACGGAGAACGCTCGGCGTTTTTGACCTGACACTGATGGGCATTGCCGCCATTATCGGTGCGGGCATCTTTGCCATGGTCGGTAAGGCGTCGTACAACGGCGGACCGGCGGTCGCTCTGCTGTTTGTCTTTACGGCGGTCGCGTGTGCTTTTTCGGCACTTTGCTACGCTGAGTTTGCCTCGCGGATACCTGTTGCCGGTTCGGCTTATACGTATGCGTATGCTTCGATGGGCGAGTTTATCGCGTGGATCATCGGATGGGATCTGATCGTCGAATACGCTATCGGCAACATCGCCGTCGCGATATCTTGGAGTGACTATTTTACCGGGCTTTTGAAAGGCTACGGTATCGACATACCGCTGCATTTTACGATGGATTTTCTGACGGCAAAGCGTGGCTACACGGCCGTGACCGAGGCTGTCGCCGGCGGTGCGACCGTCGATGCTCTGACGACGGCTTGCTCAGCGACCGATGCTGCCATTAGCTGCAGCCAGATGGATGGATATCTAGCGTGGCTCAATGCACCAAAGCTCGGTTCGCTTTCCGTTGTTTGCGATTTACCGGCGTTGCTGATCACGCTCGTCATAACGACGCTCGTATTTATCGGCATCCGTGAATCAAAATTTGCCTCGAACATAATGACCGTTCTCAAGATCGGCATCATTTTGCTGGTCATTTTCCTTGGTCTCAATTACGTCAATCCGGCCAACTGGTCGCCATTCGCACCAAACGGCGTCGAAGGCGTGCTCAAGGGCGTTTCAGCGGTATTCTTTGCGTACATCGGCTTTGACGCTCTTTCAACGACCGCCGAAGAATGTAAGAATCCGCGACGCGATCTGCCGATAGCAATGATCGCGTCCCTTGTCATTTGTACGATCCTATATATCGCAGTCACGCTTGTTCTGACCGGTATGGTCAGCTATAAGTTGCTCGACGTTGGCGATCCGTTGGCATTTGTTTTTGGCCCAGAGGGAGCAAACATTCCTTGGGTTGCGGGTATCATCGCTGTCAGCGCCGTGATCGCTCTGGCGACGGTTTTCCTCGTATTTCAGATCGGCCAGCCGCGTCTGTGGATGGCAATGAGCCGCGACGGATTGCTTCCGAAAAAGTTCTCCTCGATCCATCCGAGATTTAACACGCCGTGGTTTGCGACCATCATCACCGGCCTTGTCGTGGCAATTCCAGCCTTATTTATGAACCTGACCGAGGTGACCGATCTTGCGAGCATCGGTACGCTGTTCGCGTTCGTCGTCGTGTGTGCGGGCGTGTTGTTCAAGGAAAAAGAGTTTAAGGAAAGCGGGACGCGTTTTGTGCCGTATATCAACTCACAATTCATATTGCCGGTTATCCTGATCATCGTCGCATACGTTATCTATTCCTTTAGCCCGACGTTTTACAGCGATCTGATCACCATCACGCCAAAGGACGGCGAAACGATGCTCGGTGCGTTTTCGCACAAGATACCGATGATCTTTTTCGTTATCGTGTCGGTCGTTCTGGTTTTTCTCAGCTTGACCAAAAAGCTCTCACTGATACCGATCCTCGGCCTCTTGTCGTGTCTGTATCTGATGACCGAACTCGGCGTGACGAATTGGATCCGCTTTGGTGTCTGGCTGCTCGTCGGTATGGTGATCTATTTTATGTACGGCTACCGCAACAGCCATCTTAATCGCGACAGCGAGGAAGCAGCGGGCTAGGCGAGGATTTACAATTCTTTACACTTGATCCAAAACCATATGGACTAAACTAGCGTCTTACAAGGGAATCTGTCTGATCTCAATTTTAGTAGGAGCTATTTTATGAAAAAGAACTTTATGTTTGCGGCGGCTTTGATGCTGTTTGCAATGGCTATCTCGGCCTCGGCACAAAAGGCCACCGATTTTAGCGGCACGTGGAACCTGGACCTCACAAAGTCGAAACTCTCTGATCGCGAAAAGACGAGCATCGAATCGCAGACGATGGTTGTTACCCAAACGGCAACGGACCTCAAGGTCGAAACGACGACCAAACGTAATGCACCACCTGCAGGCGGGCCACCCGCGGGAGGGCCTCCAGCTGGCGGACCACCTCCGGGCGGCGGACGTCCGGGCGGCGGTGGCGGTATGATGGGCGGCGGTGACGGCACCGTTAGTTATACCCTTGATGGGAAAGAAGTTAAGACTGAGATCTCCGGCCAGATGGGCACGATGCAGATCTCGACCAAAGCAAAACTCGACGGCGGAAAGCTTGAGATCACCCGCACCGTTGGCACCCCTATGGGCGACCGCGTCACGACCGAGAAATGGTGGCTGAACGCCGACGGAACACTGTCTGTCGAATCACAAAGGCCAAACCGCGACGGCGGAACCGACACCACGACCAAGGTTTACGTTAAGAAATAATTGAATAAGAACCAATGAAAAAAAGGCGGCTCTCGGGCCGCCTTTCTTATTTTGCGAAGCTCTTGATCCACTTGGTCCACCCTGGTCCACCTGGTCCGGACCGGACCAAGAAGTCAGTTATTCTTCAAACTGAAGTTCTTCGATGATCTCTAGCATATATTTCTTACCAAGCTCGAGATCCTCGGGTTTTAGGCTGACCGCACCGACTACGGCATGGCCGCCGCCGCCGTAGCGTTCACAGATCTCGGCAATGTTGTGCGTGCGCGGACGCGGTGCCCAAGGGTTCGATCCGACCGATATTTTCGTGCGAAACGAGCTTTGGCTCAGAGACACAACATAGGTCACCTCGGGGTGGAAATAGTAGGGGATAAATTTGTTATAGCCCTCGATGCCGGTTCCCGTCAGGTCAAAATGCACAACGCCGCGTTCCGCAACCGAGCGGCCCTTTATCAGCTCGACCGTGTTCCAATGCTGTTCGAGTATCGGCGCGAGTTTGGCTTGTATCTCCGCACTTTCGATGATCTCGTCAAGCTGCATCGTCGTCAGCATACGGATGATCTGCTCGACAAATGCCGGGTCTTTTTCGCCCTCGATGACCTGCATCAGTTTTAGAGCCGACGAGCGGAGCTCGACACATTGTGCCGGCGATTCGTACAAAGCCCCATCGATAATGTGTGCCCAATGGATCAGTTCGGCCAAGGACTCGTCCTCCCAGCCGTATTTCTCTTTGGCAATGCGGGCGATAAACTCGGCGCAGGATTTGCTGGTCGTATCGAGGAATTTCTGACCCGATGCGTCTGCAAGAAAATGCTCTTCGTCGGGTTTGGAGAGAAATGCCGATTGATGATGATCGAACCACCACGTCAAGCGTTCGTCGGGGCAATATTTGAAATCGACTATCGCGTTCTCATCGCCGTCAAACTGCTCTCGGTCAAAAGCATTCCCGGCCCGGTGCATGGTCGGCGTGTACGCGACCTCGGCATTCGGCTCGAACTTCGCCTGGTAAAATTTGGTAAAGATGGCAGCCGACGAGACGCCGTCAAAGCAATTGCCGTGATAAAGTATCCGTAGTTTCATACACTGAAATTTGCCAGTCGGCAAAACATATTAGGCTAGAGGACGGCGACGGGTTCGTCAAGCAAACATATATGAATATTAGGCTTGCGACGGCGCACGATGCCGATTCGCTGATCGAATTTAACCAGGCGATGGCACTCGAAACTGAAGGCAAAGCGCTCGACAGAGACATTTTGCGAAGCGGTGTCGAGGCTGTTTTCGGCGATGCAGAGAAGGGCTTTTATGTCGTTGCGGAGATCGAAAATATGATCGCCGGCGGGCTGATGGTCACGCGGGAATGGAGCGATTGGCGAAATGGCTGGTGGTGGTGGATACAGAGCGTGTATATCAGGCCGGAGTTTCGTGGGCAAAAGATCTACGCAAAGCTGTACGATTTTGTAAAGGCAAGGGCAGCTGACGCGGGAGATGTGTGCGGCTTTAGGCTGTACGTCGAGAATGATAATTCGCGTGCGCAGAGAGTTTACGAAAGGGTCGGAATGGAAGCGTCGCATTATCTAATGTACGAAGAATTGTCAGAACCGTCTGTGGACGGTTGAGGGCCTACCGAAACACTGGCACGTTTTGTGTGCCAGAACCGGGCGGCCAGTTCGACACATGACCAAGATAACGGAAAATGAATTTGCCCGCATCGTTGATGGCATCAGCGAAGATCGCGATATCATCATCAAACACAACCCGCTCGGTGCTGAAAGCGAAATATTGCTGTGGATGCTCTTGAGCTGCCTGATCAGCTATCTGAACCTGACCGAGCTCGAGACACCGTGCTTTACCGGAAAGCCCGACGCCAATACGTATCGTGACGCGATACAATTTGTGCTCAAAGACCGGCGAACGACCGATTTTGATATCGCTAAATATTTGGATATTTTTGAGTGATGATAATAGAGACTTTTGTTCAAACAGCGTTTCAGCAAAACACGCGGATCGTCGCCTGTGAGCAGACGCGAAAGGCGATCTGCATCGACCCCGGCGAGCCTTCGGATGCGGTTGTCGCGTTTATTAACGACAACCAGCTTGAGCTGCAAGGGATCATCCTGACCCACGGACACCTCGACCACGTCGGCGGCACGCTTGCGCTTTCGATGGCGTTTCCGGACGCTGAGATTCTTATTCACAAAGACGAAGAGCCACTCTATTACAGCCTGCCGCAGCAGCCTTTGTTAATGGGGATGCAGCCGCATCAAATGGCGGCGATGGGCATGGACTATGATCCGCCGCCGCCGATCACGCGCAATCTCGAGCACGGCGAGATCTACGAAGTTGGCGAGCTGCGATTTTCGGTGCGGCATTGCCCCGGCCACACGCTCGGGCATATTGTATTAGCTGAGGAAAATGAGCGAAAGGTTTTTACCGGCGACTGCCTTTTTAGCGGTTCAATTGGCCGCACAGATCTGCCGGGCGGCGATTACGATCAACTGATCGCGTCCATAACCGAAAATATCCTCAGCCTCGGCGATGATTTTACCGTCTATTGCGGGCACGGGGACGAGACGACCATCGGCCGCGAAAAGGCGCACAATCCTTTCTTAACGGGTATTTACCAATTATCGAAAGGACGATTCGTTTGATCGGCCATACTTATCTTATTAGGAGAAATTATGCGTAAATTTATTGCACTATTAATATTTGCCTCCGTTACTACATATCCGATCATGGGACATGGAGATAACAGCCACTTCGCAAACAAGCAAGACGTTACCGTCAAAATCACTAAGGTCACGGGCAATGTGTTTATGTTGCAAGGCCGTGGTGGCAACATCGCAGCGGTCGTCGGCGATGAAGGCATATTGATCGTCGATGACGACTACAAAACCGTTAGCGAAAAACTGAGCGAAGCTCTTAAAGGGCTTGGTTCGGCGACCCCGCGTTTTATTTTTAACACGCATTGGCACGGCGACCACACTGAAGGAAATCATTTCTTTGGAAAGCAATCGACAATCGTTGCGCACGCAAATGTGCGAAAGCGGATGATCGATCCACCTGTCATTTTTGGACGGAAAACTGAGCCGTATCCTTCTCACGCATTGCCGCTCGTGACATACACCGAGACCCTGTCGATCCATATAAACGGCGAAGAGGTCAGGGCGGTGCATTACCCCAACGGCCATACCGACGGCGATACTGTCGTGTATTTTACTAACGCAAATGTCGTTCATCTGGGAGATGACTTTTTTGTAGGACGGTTTCCGTTCGTCGATCTCGACAGCGGCGGCAGCGTTCAGGGGCTGATCAGAAATGTTGATTCGCTGATAAAGACCCTGCCGGCGGACGCGAAACTAATACCCGGTCACGGTCCCCTCGCGACGATCACCGACCTCAAGGCGTATCACCAAATCCTGGTTGAGACCTCGGCCATCGTCCAGGATGCTATGAAAGCAGGGAAATCGCTGGAAGACATTAAAAAAGCGGGGCTACCGGAAAAATACAAAGACGCTGGGTCGGGATTTATCAAAACGGACGTTTGGATCGATACGATCCACAGGAGCTATTCGAAAAAATAGTTCTCTATAAATTCAGACGAGAAAGCCCGCAGATTGATCACTCAAGCTGCGGGCTTTTTTGACGAAATGGGTTTTACGCGATGGTTATTTCTTTTGAAAGATAAACGTCCTGGATCGCGTTGAGCAGTTCGACGCCATCGGCCATCGGGCGTTGGAACGCTTTGCGTCCTGAGATGAGGCCAGTGCCGCCTCCGCGTTTGTTGACGACCGCCGTGCGGACCGCATCGGCCAGATCGCTCTCGCCTTTTGATTCACCGCCGGAATTGATCAGCCCGCAACGTCCCATATAGCAATTCGCAACCTGATAACGCACAAGGTCGATCGGGTTGTCGCTCGTCAGTTCGGAATACACTTTTTTGTGTGTCTTGCCGTAACCTGACAGGGCATTGTAGCCGCCGTTTCGTTCGGGCAGTTTCTGCTTGATGATGTCGGCCTGAATAGTGACCCCAAGATGGTTTGCCTGTGCGGTCAGATCGGCTGCCGTGTGCATATCCCCATCAGGTGTTTTGAACGCCGAGTTGCGCAAGTAGCACCAAAGTATCGTCGCCATGCCGAGTTCATGCGCATAGGCAAATGCCTCAGCCACCTCAGTGATCTGACGCGTCGCTTGATCCGAACCAAAATAGATCGTCGCGCCGACCGCGACCGCACCCATATTGCTTGCCTGTTCGACCGTGCCAAACATTACCTGATCGAATTGATTTGGGTATGTCATCAGTTCGTTGTGATTGATCTTAACGATAAACGGTATCTTGTGGGCGTGTTTACGAGCGACCGTTCCGAGCACGCCGTACGTCGATGCGACGGCATTACAACCACCCTCGATGGCGAGCTTGACGATGTTTTCGGGATCGAAATACATCGGGTTCGGTGCAAACGACGCTCCGGCCGAGTGCTCGATGCCCTGATCGACCGGCAGGATCGAAACATAACCGGTGCCGCCAAGTCGGCCATGATCGTGCAATGTTTGAAGTGATCTCAATACGCGAGGATTCCGATCGGACTGCGACCATACGCGGTCGACAAAATCGCCGCCGGGTAAATGAATATTCTCTTTTGGGATGGTCGTTGAAACATGGTTCAAAAGGGTGTCGGCTTCCGCTCCCAATAGATCTTGGATCTTACCTATATCAGACATTAACTATCTCCTAAATAATATGAATGTATTAAAACAAACTGAGTTTTTCGAAATTATATCATAAATAGCCGTACCCAAACCTGAGCCCCATTTTGACGCTCAATAGAAAAGGCCGGGAAACATATCCCGGCCTAATGATCGATCCGCAGATCAACGTCTTATTGTGAGATAGGATTGCCGTCCGCATCGAGCAGCCACATCGGATACCCAAGCTCTTTCAGACCCGGTTCGACCACCTTGCGGTCGCCGACGATGACGATCGCCATCTTGCCGGGATCGAGGTACTTGTTCGCGACGCGGTTGACATCGTCAAGCGTGACCTTGTTGATGTTGGCGATGTAGTCGCTAAAGTAACTGTCCTGCAAGCCATAAACTACCAAGTTCGACAGTTGCCCCGAGATCTGACCGGGCGTTTCAAACCCCGCGGGGAACGAGCGGATAAAACCCTGCTTGTTGATCTCAAGCTCAGCCGCCGTTATCGGTCGAGTGCCCCGGACACCGTTGATCTCTTTCATAAATTCCTGCACGGCTTCTTTGGTTGAGACCGTCTGTATTTCGCCCGAAGCCGAAAATGGCCCGGCACCTTTGCGGAAGACAAAACGACTGTACGCACCGTAGGTATAGCCTTTGTCTTCGCGCAGGTTCTGGTACAGTCGTGCCGAACCGTCGCCGCCGAGGACCGAGTTCATCACCTGCAGAGCATAATAGTCCGGGTGACCGCGGTCGACACCGACTAGGCCTATATTGACAGACGATTGTGCAGCACCCGGTTTATCGACGAGATAGATACCCGGTTTTGCGGTCATTGTCTGTGCTGCGACAGTGGCGGCGGACGATTCGCTTGATTTCCACGAACCAAAAGCTTTTTCAAGCTTTGCCTTGATCGCCGCCGAATCCACGTCACCGACAACGATCAGAGTCGAATTGGCAGGTGCGTACGCCTTTTGATAAAAACTTGCGACGTCGTCACGCGTCAGAGCCTTGAGCGATTTTTCATCGCCCGAGAGCTGACGGCCATACGGCTGATCGCCGTAAAGAACCTTGCTGTACACGACCCCTGCGACCTGTTGGGCATTTGATTTACGCTGAGCCAAACTAACGATCGAACGTTGGCGTAGCGACTCGAATTCTTTCGCTGGGAACGACGGATTGACGACCACGTCGGCGTACACCTCGAGTGCTTGATCTAGGGTTTTTGTAAGCGAGGTCATCGAAACCGTCGTCGCATCATAGCTAGCTCCGGCATTTACCGATGCACCTATCGATTGCAGGCTGTTCGCGATCTCAACCGCCGAACGCTTTTGCGTTCCCTGATTGAGCATCGATGCAGTCATTTGTGTGACTCCTGACTTTTCCGCAGGTTCTGCCGCACCACCGGCGCTGCCGACAACGAGATTCATCGAAACGACCGGTAATTCGTTATGTTTGACGATCCAGACGTCGAGCCCGTTTGAGAGCTTTGTCTTTTCGATCGCGGGCAGGCTGACCTTAGGATCCGGGCCTGCTTTTGGTAGAGCGGCTTCCTGACGAGCGATCAGATCTTTGTCCTTTTTCTTGGTTTCGGTCGATGCCGGTTTATCGGTGCTTGCCTTGGGCGGCTCAGCCTTACTCGGGATATAGCTCATTACAAAGCGGTTGCCGGTAAGGTATTCGTTTGCAACACGGGTAACGTCCGCCGGTGTCACCGCACGGTAGCGGTCGAGATCGGCTTGGAAATAATTTGGCTTGTTGAGGTAACCGGCATAGCTCGCAAGCTGGCCGCCCTTTCCAAGCACGGTCTGCAATCCGAAGATCGCCTGAGACTCACGAATGTTGAGAGCCCGGGTCATCTCCTCAGCCGAAGGTTGTTCCTTTTTTATGCGTTCGATCTCGGCGTTAATTTCCTTTTCGATGTCTTCGAGAGATTTTTGCGGACGTGCAGTTGCTTGGATCTGAAACATACCGGCGATCTCGCTGGTGCCGTTAAAAGCGCCGACCTGCTGAGCCATCTCCTTGCCAAAGACAAGATTGCTCTGTAGACGCGAGCCGCGGCCCGTTGAAAGTATCGATGACAGGATGTCGAGGGCGGCCTCATCTTTGTGGTAAGTATGGACACCGGGCCATATCATATATAAACGCGGCAGCGGGATGCCCGGTTCGTTCACGACCTGACGGACCTCGCCGGTAAGTTTTGGCTGCGGTGTATTAGGACGCGTGATATCTGTACCCTTAGCGATCGGGCCGAAATATTTTTCGATCCAAGCTTTAGCCTGTTTTTCGTCAAAGTCCCCTGCGAGAGAAATATAAGCATTGTTAGGAGCATAGTACTGACGAAAGAATGATTTAACATCGTCAAGCGATGCAGCCGACAGATCGGCCATCGAACCGATCACCGACCAGCGGTACGGGTGGCCCTGCGGATACATCGCTTCGAGAATGCGTTCCTGAGCGCTGCCGTACGGCACATTATCTACGCGAAAGCGGCGTTCATTTTTTACAACGTCGCGTTGATTATCGAGCTTTGCCTGATCCATCGCGTCGAGCAGATTGCCCATGCGGTCGGCTTCGAGATAGAGCACGCGTTCGAGAAAGTTTGAGGGGATCGCTTCGAAATACCAAGTGCGGTCTTGGTCGGTCGTGCCGTTGACGTTGCCGCCGAGCTCATCCACAGCTCGCCAGCCGTCAACAAAGTTCTTTGACCCCTGAAACATCATGTGCTCAAAGAGATGGGCGAAACCGGTGCGGCCCGGGGCCTCGTTCTTTGAGCCGACGTGATACCAAAGGTTTACCGCCACGATCGGCGTTGAGCGGTCCTGGTGCATTATGACGGTCAAGCCGTTTTTCAACTTGTATTCTTTTACATTGATCGGCGGCAGTTTGCCGCCCGACTGGGCAAATGTGCTTGTTGCTGCGAGCAGCGTGGCGAGCAACAGAGAGCCAAAGATCCTAAAGTTTCGCATTTCAATCTCCTTAATAATTTGATCGCTTTAAATATTCTAAAAAGGCCAAAGGCTCTTTTAATGCAAGAGGGGCTTTAACCTTTCTCGAGAATGTTGTGATTTATTACGCAGACGGCTTGGCAGGGGTTTCAACCTTGGCAAGGGCGGCGATCTTGCCGCGTTTTGACACGACGACACCACCCGGGCGTTCAACGGTGATGGCAAACATCTCAGGCGATGCGGCGGCTATCTTGGCGTTGATCGGAATGACGACCTCGCCCTCAGCCGAGACATTAAATACGCCGCCATCGATTGGCGTTGCTTTGTCTTGGTTTTTGTCGAATATCCAGAGCTGATATTGCTCTTTGGTCGCGTCGTTGACGGGCAATCCTTTGAGCCGCATATATCCAGCCTGTTTTTGATCGCTCCAGACAACATCACCGACGACCTGAGTTAGTTCTTTGACATTACCGACGGCCCAAGATGCTCTGATAGTGTCGGTTGCCGCTTTTAGCATTTCTTCACGCAGCTCGGCGGCAGATAATAAACGCGGCGTTTCGACAGGCGGAGTTTTTGCAATTTCAGGCGGAGTTTGGACGCGGGTGAAATAAATATTTAGAGCGAGTGCGATACACGCAAGTGCGGCCGAAGCCCAACCGAGCCAGCCTAGCCATGAACCAGACGGCTTTTCATCTGCGGCGGCAATGTAACCTTTTTCTTCTTCGTTGGTTGTTGGCGGCCACGCGACGGTTTGTTCGTTTTGTTCAACGACAAATGCGTTTGCGTCCGCAATGATCTTGGACCGCAAGCTGGCCGGCATCGGTTCATCATCAGCCGCTCCCATCAGGCTGATCGCTGCAGCGGCCATTTCGAGCGAGTTAAACTCAAGCTCGGCGTTGCCCGGATCCATCGCGTCGAGCTGCGCTCGCTCCGCCGCATCGAGGCCGTAGATCGCCTTTTTCGTCAGGAGGTCGAAGAATATGTCTTTTTGTTCTTCGTTCATATTGCTGCCTCCATCGAATTAGATCCACCTAAACCCATATTTTGCCGCACGTGGAGCAAACCCCGGCGTGCGTGTGTCTTGACCGTGCCGAGCGGCATGCCCGTCGCGTCTGATATCTCCTGATGCGACATTCCCTGAACTATCGACAGTCTCAGCACCTGTTGCTGCTCGGGCCGCAAACTCCTCATTGCTTCAGCCGCTTGCCCCGCCTCGACGCTGACCTGTATCGCTTTGTCGGCGCGGGTAAATGGTTCGAGCAGCACGTCGTCGAGCGAATCGGCCGAGATACGGCGGTTCGAATGCCTGATGCGGTCGATCAAACGGCGGCGGGCGATCATCGCGATAAACGTCGTCTCGGACGCCTTTGACTCGTCAAAGCGGCCGGCGTTTTTCCAAATATCGACAAAGATCTCCTGCACAGCATCCTCAGCATCGTCCGAATTACGGAGCATTTTACGCGCGATCGACCACACTAGGCCGCCGTATTTATCCAGACAATCCTGGATCGCGTTGCGGTCGCCGTCAGAGATGCGTTGTAAGATTGCTTCAGTCACTACAAATCGTAAAAAATCGACTTCGTTTTAATTAAAGCTAACCTATTTGAACGGATGTTGCCAAGTTATCAACATCCGAAAGCATCACCGCTGGCCTCCGAGATAGATTTCGCCTCTATTATGGGATTGGATTCAGAGATGGATGTCAGGTAGTTTTGGGTTTTATGAAAAGCGAGATGACAAAAATGGAAAACAGCGTACCGGTGATCGCCGCTGAGATGAGGCAAAACTGGCAAAATGCTCCGATCAGTACCGCCTGGACGTAGATCAGCCATCCGGAGAAAGCCGCCATTAGCACGACTTGGGCTCCAAACAATTTCCACATCCGCCGGTCGCCAAACGCGGTGAGCGTAGCTAGTGCAAACCCGACAAAATACGCCGCCGCACCAAACGCGGCTAACGGGATATCACCCATCGAACTGCCTGGCGGAATAGTGCCCGCAGCGAACCAATTGATTATCCCGCCGAGAGTGGCAAACGGGCTGGTCAACACCATTTCGCAGTCAAACGCCGCTCCGCACGGGACGGGTTCAGCGTTGTAATGATGGGCGGTGAGATAGACTGCGTCGGCGAGCCCAGCCAAAGCGACGACCGCCGCTGCGAGTGGCAGTTTGGCGATCGTGCGTTTGACTGGCGTTATCTCCGGTTCGGTCACTTATTTATTCGTGTTGCCGGTATTTGCCGGTGCAGCGGGAGCCGCCTGATTTTGCGAAGCGGCCTTAGCCAACTCGGCGTCGATCAGAGCTTTTAGGCCCGTTACATTCATCTGCTGGAAAGGTACGTCAACGCCGTTGATATATAGCGTCGGGGTCGAATTTATCCCCATACCCTTGGCGCGACGCATGTCCTCGTCAACGCGTGACTTGGCGGCGATGCCGGCCATGTCGTTTTCCCATTTGGCGACATCGAGCCCGATCTTCTGGGCGTAATCTTTCCACGTAGTGCGGTAATTAGGGTCGGCGGTCCATGCCTTTTGATTGGTAAAGAGCAGATTCTGCATTTCCCAAAACTTGTTCGGGCTCTGCATACCGGCCGCCTCGGCGGCGACAGCGGCGTTATACGATTTGTCGTGGGCCGGGATCGCCAGCGGATAGTTGCGGAAAATAAACCGGATGCGGCTGCCGTATGTCGATTTGATCTCGTTCATGATCGGATGAACGGCACCGCACTGCGGGCACTGAAAATCGGCAAATTCCTCGAGCGTAACAAGCGCCGTCGGCGAGCCCTGTTGGTTTGGCGGATTTGCCCCAATCGGAGCATTTGCAGGGATGGTATTCGGCTTGGTCGTGTTGGCGGTATTTGCCTTGGCGGTGTTACCGTTAGTGTTCGTCGCCGTCTTTGGCGAACTCAGCAGATACCAGCCCGCGAGCAGAGCCGCGACCAAAACCACACCGATGATCAGTATCGGAGTATTGCTCTTCTTTTCAGCTACGTTATTTGTATTGTTCATTGATCAAAGTTTATTACGATAGACGGCCCCACACGGCCATGTATCTAAAGCCCATATTTTAACAATCTTTATTTTACCCGTTAGGCCGTTTTCTTCAAGTACAAAGGGTTCGGGTTATGAAAGGCGTAGTGGGCACAAAGCTATTTTTCGCCGAGAGTGTTCACAACAGTTTGCTTCATGGACTTGTAAACGCGAGCCCCACCTCCGACGAAGACCCCTCGAAGCCTTCCGTCGCGGCCAATGAGAATCGCTTGAGGTAGAACTTGCTGCGTCGCTACTTTGTAGAATGTTTTTACAGTTATCTCAGGATATACCGCTTGGGCTAGGCGATAATCTATCTTTTGGTAGTTTCTGAAATAATCGATCCGTGCTTTCGGTTCAGGTTTGCCGTCACCGTCTCCGATGTTGAGGCCAATGATCTCAAGTCCCGAGGAATTAAATTCATTATGAAGTTTCATAAGCTGCTTCATGTCTGGAATACACGGTCCACACCACGTGCCCCAGATGTGGACCAGCAGCACCTTTCCGTGATAATCATCAATGGTGAACCTAACGCCCACTAGATCCGTCAATTCTCCGGTCCTCAACGCAGTTGGTACTTCGGGATAAACGGATGTCAGATCGTCTTGAGCCTCTACGGAAAAGCTTGCTAAAGCAAAAAAGAAAAGGAGAAGAATCGATTTCATGAATGCCATTCTAGCAGAAGGCTTGTCACGGATAACAAGAAAAAAGCCGCGGGCTTAACGTTCGCGGCCTTTTCTTTCTGACAACTGACAACCGACAACCTCTCAAGGACTGACGACTGTTGTTAGGGCTCCCGTCGGTCGCTGCTCCCTAGGCTTTATATGTCGGTCGCCTTTGGCGCCAAGAAAAAGGCTTCGCATATCGCGAAGCCCTTTTATTATTTGACCGCTTTGATGCGTTTGCGGCTGAGGTCGTTCTCGGCCATTGATTCGAGGGTCTCGTGGACCTTGGCGTGGATGCCGTCGGGGTCGAGGCCGTAGTGGGCGAGGAGGATTTTGGGGTCGCCGTGGGTGACGATCTCGTCGGGGACGCCCATGCGGACGACGCGGATCTTGTCCGACAGGCCGTTTTCCTCGAGCAGTTCGAGCACCGCCGAGCCAAAGCCGCCCGAAAGATACGCGTCTTCGACGGTGACGATCAGGCTCTTAGTGCCCGCGAGATTTTTGATCAACTCAGCGTCGAGCGGTTTGACGAAACGGGCGTTGACGACCGTCGCGGCAATGCCGTCTTTTTCGAGGCGTTCGGCTGCTTCGACCGCCGGGCCAACCATTGAACCGTAAGCCAATATTGCGACATCACCACCCTCTTTCAGCACCTCGGCTTTGCCGATCTCGATCTGTTTGGGCGGCGAACTGATATCGACGCCAAATCCGTTGCCACGCGGATAACGCAGCGCCGCCGGTCCCGGATGCTCGATCGCGGTGAGCATCATGTCGCGGAGCTCAGCCTCGTCTTTGGGCGCCATCAGAACGATATTTGGATAGCCGCGTAGGTAAGCAATGTCGAGCAAGCCGTGATGCGTCGGGCCGTCGGCCCCGACGATGCCGGCACGGTCCATCGCGATGGTGACGTTGAGGTCCTGCAGACAGACATCGTGGACCACCTGATCAAAAGCCCGCTGCAAAAATGTCGAATAGATCGCCGCGACGGGTTTTAGGCCTTCGCAAGCCATACCCGCACAGAACGTGATAGCGTGCTGCTCGGCGATGCCGACGTCAAACGAACGCTCGGGAAACTTTTCCAGCACCTTATCGACACCGGTGCCGTCCGGCATTGCTGCGGTCAGGGCGACGATGTTCGGGTCGCTAGCCATCAGTTCGCACATCGTTTCGCCAAAAACGGTCGTGTACGATGGTGCGGCGACTTTGCTCGATTTGTAGGGAAGCCCGGTTTTCGGGTCGAACGGGCCGGTCGCGTGATAGGCGTAGTAATTTTTCTCGGGATTTGGAAAGCCCTTGCCTTTGGTCGTCAGAGCGTGGACGATGACAGGGCCGTCATCAACCTTTTTCGCCGCCTCGAGAGCTTTTACCAGCTCAGGCACGTTGTGGCCGTCAACATAGCCTATGTATTTAAAGCCAAGCTCATTCACCAACGCTCCGGGCAGCACGGCCGCGGCGATGGCGTCTTTGACGGATTTGGCAGCACGGCGCAATTTACCGCCGATGCCGGGAACGCTTTCGAGCACGTCGCCGATCTCTTCTTTCCAGTGCTGATAGCTTTGGGCCTCTTTGATGCGGTTGAGATAGCCGCTAAGCGAGCCGACCGCCGGGGCGATCGACATACCGTTGTCGTTGAGCAGCACGACGAGCCGCGATTTGAGATGCCCAGCCTGATTGATGGCCTCCATCGCCATACCGCCGGCAAGCGACGAATCGCCGATCATCGCACAGACGTGAAAATCTTCTTTTTTAGTGTCGCGGGCAACCGCCATCCCGAGCGCCGCCGACAGCGAAGTCGAAGCGTGCCCCGCACCAAAGGTGTCGTATTCGGATTCGTCACGGCGAAGGAAACCCGAAAGGCCGCCGTAGGTTTTGATCGTGTGGAGTTCGTCGCGGCGTCCGGTCAATATCTTGTGAGCATAAGCCTGATGGCCGACGTCCCAGACGAGCTTGTCGTCCGGCGTGTCAAAAACATAATGCATCGCCACCGCCAGCTCGACCGCACCGAGGCTCGCCCCCGTGTGTCCACCGACTCGCGAACACGTATCGATGATAAACTGCCGGACCTCGTCCGCGACCTCTTGTAGGTCCTCGACCTTGAGTTGCCGCAGATCTGCCGGTGAATTGATCTCTGATAAAAATCTCATTGCTTACTCAATTTACCATTTACCGTTTAGCATTTACCACTTCGATGCCTTACATTTCTTTACACTTACAGACAAAAATTCTTTCGACCTTTCGCCGACGCGCCGCGTCAAAGATAGCGTTAGGCAGTTAGATCAATAAAATAGAGGTAAATATTAATGTCATCAAAATCTAAATTCATTTCAAATCTTTCAATAATATTGGGTATCGCAATGTTTTCGACGGTCAGCTTTGCGCAGGACGATAAACCAACCACCACCACGACCCCGACCGACAAGGTCGAGCGTGTAAAAGGCGAACGCGGTTTTGGCAAGCGGATGGGACGCGAAGGTTTCGGCGGACGCCACGGCAAGCACGGCCGTATGGGCGGACGTATGATGCTGCACGGCCTCGACCTCAACGACGCACAGAAAGCTCAGATCAAAGCTATCCGCGAAGGTAACAAACCCGACGCAGCGACCATCGCCGAGCTAAAAGCTATCCACGAGTCACGCAAGGCGGGTACGGCTCTGACCCAGGAACAGCAGGACCGCATGAAAGCGTTTCGCGAACAGCGTCAGGCAAAGATGAAGGCTGCTCACGAGCAGATCCTCAACATCCTGACCGCGGAGCAAAAGGCTAAGATCGAGACGCGCAAGGCCGAGATGAAGCAGCGTTTTCAAGAGCGTAAGCTCAAATTCGAAGAACGCCGCAAACAGCGTGATGCACGTCCGGCGACAACAACCGAAAAACCAAAAGATAACTAAACAGGTCTTTCAGTAAATGACAAAAGAGCGTGGAGCTAAAACCCACGCTCTTTTTTTTCTTGGGCCGGTCCGGACCAGGTGGACCAAGGTGGACCAAATCGGAAAATACAACAAAATCGGAAAAGAAAAATATAGCGATCCCCGCAAAATAGTATTTAAATTTCAAAAGACATATGCGAATATCGTCCCATGCCTTTTATGAATTGCAAATTTCCACTAAGCAAAATCGGCTCCTATTTTGCCGTAGCTGTTTTCTTTTTGGTGCATCTGGCCGAGGCTTCGCAAATGTCGGCGCAGGACGGTTTTGTCGATCCTGATATAGATTTCACAGTCTCTCCGATGTTGCTAGAACCAAGTGGAAAGATCCTTGTTGGCGGAGCATTTAATAACGTAGGGGGCCAACCACGTACAAAAATGGCTCGCCTAAATGCTAACGGAACGTTGGATATTGATTTTCAAAACCTGCAATTGGAGGCGGCAAACCCACCCGATTACTGGATAGGGGCAATAGCTCGACAAACGGACGGCAAGATAATAATAGGCGGGCGTTTCGCAAAAGTGCTGGGGCAAACTCGAAATGATCTGGCGAGGCTAAATGCTGACGGTACCTTGGATACCAGTTTTCTTGCGAATGTGAATGGAGCCGTATTCGAGCTTGCGATACAGCCTGACGGTAAGGTCTTGATCGGCGGCGACTTTACTTTGGTCGGGGGGCAAGTTCGCACTTGCGTTGCCCGCCTTAATGCTGACGGGTCGCTTGACTCAACATTTTTGGATCCGAACATTCCGGTTTTGAACGGTATTCAAACAATGGCGTTGCAGTCTGACGGAAAGGTTCTGGTCGGGGGTTATTTCACCTCGATCGGGGGACAGGGCCGACAGTATGCTGCGCGACTCAATTCTGATGGTTCTTTGGATACAGCGTTAAACCTCACCGTAAATGGCCCGGTTTCCCAATTCGTTTTTCAGCCTGACGGCAAAATGCTCATCTGTGGTCGATATACCATGGTTAACGGTATTACAAGAACTTCATTGGCTCGTATCAATCCGGATGGCAGTATAGATCCCACACTGGGTAATGTCGCTATCCCGTCAGGGGGTATTGACACACTCGGTTTACAAACAGATGGAAAGATCGTTGTTGGAGGGGATTTCTCTCAGATAGCCGGTGTTGAGCGCGAAGAATTAGCGCGAGTTAATTCAGACGGAACTGCGGATGAGAGTTTTCAAGATCCGAATTCTAATTCTGGAGGGTCATTCTCCGTTATTAATGCGATCATTGTTCAACCCGACGGCAAGATCCTGATCGGCGGCCGTTTTTCGATGGTGGGCGGTCAGTCGCGAAAGAACCTCGTTCGCATGCGTAGCGACGGGACGCTAGATCGGGCTCCGGCACAAATCAGAGTCGTGACCAAAACGGATGATACGAATGACGGAGTCTGCGACTCAGACTGCAGTTTGCGCGAGGCGGTGGCCGCAGCTTCGAACGTGGAATCCACTCAGATCAATTTTGCTCCCAATGTTTTCAATACTCCTAAGACGATAACCTTGTCCTCCGGCGAGATAGGATTTCCGGACAATCGGGGTGTAACGATCAGCGGTCCGGGCTCAAGTTTACTCACGATCTCCGGCGGCAATAACAGCCGTATTTTCAGGGTGCGGCGAGACACCGACGTTACCCTTATTGGACTGAGGATGACGAACGGTAATGGTGTCGGGGCGGAACCTGGCAACGGTAACGGCGGAGCTGTTCATGTCGAGAATAGCACCCGAACTCAGCTAACGATAAAGAATTCGTTATTTGAAAATAATCTTGCTCATTCTGGGGGAGCTATCGGTACTAGCGGCCAATCAAGCGTCAATATTCTTGATTCCACGATCAATGCAAATACGGCTGACTCCGGTCCTGGCGGTGGTGGAATCCATTTTAACATCGGCACACTAAACGTTACCAATTCCACAATAAGCAACAACCGAGCTACTCTCATAAACAGCGGCAGTGCCGGTGGCATTGTCGCCAACAGCAATATCGGGGTACTGAAGATCACCGGATCGACAGTTAGCGGAAATTCTGGTGATGTTGGTGGTGTCAAAGTAGCGGGCTCCGCAACGATATCTGAGACGATCATCCGCGACAACCAGTCGACGGTTCTAGCCGGCGGGCTTCGCGTCGAAGCACTCGGAAACGTTACGCTTACGGGTTCGACGGTCAGTGGAAATTCTGTTACTGGCGTAAACGGCGGCGGCGGCGGGCTCTCAAATATCGGACCGGTGTCGATCATTAATTCATCGATCACCAATAACTCTGCGCGTAACGGTGCGGGTATTTCCACAAGCGGAAATCTTAGCATCTCCGGGTCGATCATCAGCCAGAATTCTGCGGTTGAGAATGGTGGCGGGATCTATAACAATGCTGGATCATCAACGCCCGTGACCATCACTATGTCAACCATAGAGGGAAATATTGCTGGGGCTTCTGGTGCGGCGTTTATAACCGAAATCGGATGGACATAGTAAATTCGAAGATCCGGTCTAACCGAGCGGTCCTTAACGGCGGCGCTCTTTACAATATATTTTTAAATTTGGGGGCCGCGACGTTAAACGTAACCGGTTCAACGATCAATGGAAACAGGGCCGAGACATCAGGAGCGGGAGTGGCCAATCAAACGGGTACAGTCACAATATCAAATTCGACGATAAGCAGTAATATCGCCGATGTGGTCGGTGGCGGAGTGACTAATAACACGAACGGCACGGTTTCTTTGAGTTCTAGTACAGTTGCTTTTAATACAGCCGGTTCTCTCGGGGGCGGTGGAGTTAACAATTCACAGGGGACGATCAGCCTTCGAAATACGCTAATTGCAAAAAATGAGAGTGCAGGCGGTCCGGACATACGGGGAACGCTTGCATCTGACGGCTTTAATCTGATCGGTAATACTACGGGTGGATTCGTGAGCGGCACGGCTGTAGGTAACATTATCAACACGGATCCGTTATTATCAGGTCTAGCCGATCATGGTGGCCCAACGTTTACCCACGCTCTTTTAGCGGGCAGTCCAGCGATCGATAGCGGTAATGCCGGAGCAGGTGTAACAGTCGATCAGCGCGGGGTGCCGAGACCCCTAGATCTCCCTTTGATCTCGAATGCTCCATCAAGCGACAGCTCAGATATCGGCTCTTTTGAAAGACGGATCAACGAATCCACTTTTTTTTCGATCTCAGGTCGCGTCACTGCTGCGGATGGTCGCGGAATTACCAACGCCCGTATTGTCGTTACGAGTGACTCCTTGCCAGCACCGATAACGATCGTAACCGGCAGACAAGGTACATTTATATTTGATAATTTGGCGGCAGATCAGACATACGTGGTCACGGTAAACGCTCGGCGATTTACGTTCGACTCGCCTGTTAGAATCATCAACCTAACCACAAACGTAACCGATACTAATTTCGTAGCAAGGCCAACG
This sequence comes from Pyrinomonadaceae bacterium, assembly GCA_044228425.1. GTDB lineage: Bacteria > Acidobacteriota > Blastocatellia > Pyrinomonadales > Pyrinomonadaceae > OLB17. The sequence continues at coordinate 70,640 of JBGAUY010000008.1, forward strand.
GGATTCCGCATTAACGAAATACAGCCAACACCAAATAAATTGTCTGACAATCGTATGTTCGGTATCCAAATTCGCGGGTACTGATGGCAGCAAGATATGGGATCTCTAATGTGTTTAGTTTTCAAAGCCTTGTTCTCCAATATCGGCCAAAAACTTGACTATTAAGGCTAAATGGTAGATATTTTTAGCCATCATGAAGAACAAATTATTCTCGACTATAGGGTTTAGGGTTTTGGGCGGCTTCATGGTTTTGCTGGCCGTCGGACTCACGGCGAAGGCGCAGACGCTTTCGGCGGCGGATGTCCAGACGATCATTGCGCAGGCGGTTTCGACCGCCGTTTCACTCAATCAAAAAGTTACAGTTTCGGTCACGGACAAAGAGGGCCATTTGCTTGGCACGTTTGTAATGACGGGTGCGCCCCCGATGACGTTGATCCGCAGTGTCGGTACGGCGGGGCAGGGGCTGGAGAATTTGAGCGTAGCGGCAACGGTGGCATCGCACTCTAAGGCCGGAACGGCAGGGCTGTTTTCGACGGGCGGCAACGCATTTACGACACGGACGGCGAGTTTTATCATCCAGGAACATTTTCCGCCCGGTATTGACAACCGTCCCGGCGGGCCGCTTTATGGGGTTCAGTTTTCGACACTTGCGTGCTCGGATGTTGCTATTGCGGGACTGCCATTGGGACTCTCCGGCGATCCCGGCGGGATACCTTTATATAAGAACGGCGTGGCGGTCGGCGGTGTCGGCATCGAGGGCGACGGTCTCTATACGATCGACCGCGACCCGACCGACAATGACCAATCGGCCGAGGAGATCATCGCTTTTGCAGCGGCTCGCGGTTTTGAGTCACCGGCAGTCATCCGTGCCGACAATATTTTGGTCGAGGGCATTCGCCTTCCGTGGGGGAATGTGACGAACCCGCCGGTTGTTCCGACGATCGCTTTCGGCAGCCTGCCCGGAGCCGTGACCAACCCCGGCGGAATTATCGCGACGCCTGCGAGCGATTTTGTGCCGACTACCTTGAACGGAGTCAGCGGGCAATCAAGCATTCGGTTTCCGACCGTTGCCGGGTCAAATCTAACCGCTACCGAGGTGAATCAGATACTCGGGGCCGCAGCAGGCTATGCAAATATGACGCGTGCCGGTATACGTCAGCCGATAGGTAGCAACGCCCGCGTGACCATCTCGGTCGTGGATACTAACGGTAATGTATTGGGCATCTTTCGCCAACTGGACGCACCCGTGTTTGGATTAGATGTTGCGGTGCAAAAGGCGCGAACCGTGAATTTCTTTGCTCGTTCAGACGCGGGCTCTAAATTAACGGCCGCAGGTTTTGGCTCGTACGTTACGCGGGCAAATGCCGATGGACTATCATTGACCGGCAATATCGCCTTTAGCGACCGTGGCATTGGTTATTTGCACAGGCCGCTTTTTCCGGACGGGATAGACTTTACGCAAGAGGGGCCGTTTAGTACGTCTTTGACGAATTGGAGCCCGTTTAACGATGGCCTGCAACTGGATCTGATAAGGACAGCTTTAACGACGCCTTGCGCTCCGAGAATAAAGGGTCGTAGCCCGCGAGGTGGAGTTTCAATCCCGGTCGCGTGTCCGTGTTCGGCAATACCCGAGGTGCGAAACGGCATACAAATATTTGCGGGCGGCATACCGCTTTATCGCGGAAATGTGCTGGTCGGGGCGATCGGCGTGAGCGGGGACGGGATCGACCAGGACGATCTGATAGCGGCCGGTGGGGCCAACAATTTTGCACCGCCGCAGGCGATGTGGTCGGATAAGTTTTTTGTTCGCGGCGTGCGGTTGCCTTTTTTGAAGTTTCCGGCGCGACCATTTCTATAAATTGACCATTAGCGTCTTTGGCTTAATATGCGTCTCATCCTGCTCATCCTAATGCTGGGGGCATTCGTCTTTGCAGATGCGCAAGGGCCGAGTGGGGGCGCGATCTTGATCCAAGCCAAGCCAATTAAGTCCGGCGATCAGCTCAAGCTTGCACGCAAACGATTTTATCTATTTAACGGCGGCCTAAAAGAAAATACCTCCCTGCTCGACCGGATCAAAGCGGCGGCTTTCACATCACGCGACTGCTATTACACACAGGCAAAAGCGAGCCCGGCGTTTATGTGCTGGCTGCAAGCCGAGAACTGCGACGGCCCGTTTTGCCGCCCCGTCTTGCAGGAAGATATTGCGGGCGTTCCGGAGTTTGATGCGGCTTATAAGAAGGGCCTGACTCTGTACAAGAGCAAGCCTGCACTTGCTCTTAGCTGGCTAATAAACAATCTCGACGCGCCGCTTGTTGCGGGTTATTACGACCAGCAGCGTGCCTACGTTGACCGCGTACTCGGTGGACAAAAACCCTTGCAAACGACTCAGGCGACGATCACTGCCGCCGAAGCATATTTTGTCGATGTGCCGATCAGCGATAAGCCGCAAAAATATCTGATCTCGACGCTCATACCGGTCGAGCTGGGCGATAAGAGCTTTATCTGGACGTGCGAGGTATCGGATCTGGGGCCAAACAAATTCCTGTCGAAGGTGCCGCTGCCGCTCAAAACCAACGCGAAATGTCAGGTCACCGAGGTCAAGCAGCAGATCTGTAAAACGGGGGCGTGTCCGGCAAAATGAAAACCTATTTTCGAATTTTGCTAGTGATCGCGGTCGCCGTATTTTTTGCGAGCGGGCTATTAACGATGTCGAGCGCACAGCGGCGCTTAGGCGTTTTTTCGCATGAAACCAAAGCGCACAAAGACGGCAAATACAGCGACTGCTCTTCGTGCCACGCTCTGCCGACCAAAAACTGGACTTCTGCGCGACGCGACAAGCTCGATCCGTATCCGGATGTGGCGACTTTCCCATCGCACACGTCGTGTTTTGGCTGTCATACACGCGACATTTACAGCAACGGCGGGGCATTTTGCGGCACTTGCCACACGGTTCCTACAATGCGGGCAAAAGCGGTTCAGGCTTTTCCGATCAAATCGCACAAGAGCCAGTTCACTACCATTTTTCCGCACAACGTTCACCAGGACTTGATCGCTTCGACCAAACAGACGCTGCCCTTTGCCGCCGCCCATTTTGTTAACGCTTCGTACTCGCGGCCAGTTGACGATGAAAAGGACAAAGCGAAATATTACAGTTGCGCGATCTGTCACACGACTGCGACGGCGATGCCAAAATATGTACCGCAGACGCTGCCGTCAAAGCTTTTACCATCGCTGACGGCAAAGGCCGGCCTCGTCGCGGACGTATTTGAACGGCCTGTAATGGCGGCATTTTTTAAGAATTCACCGACGGGCCACGAGTCGTGTTTTACGTGTCACTATCAGTTCAAGAATCTGCCAAAAGAAAAGATGAGCTGCGCAGGTTGCCATGCCCCGGCGGCGCCGTATTTCAAGTCCGACGAGATCAAACGCTACTCGATCAAATTTGACCACGAACGTAAGGATCACTCGATCAAAGACTGTACGAGCTGTCATCAACGGATAACGCAAAATGCGGATGTCAACGCTTTAAAACGGGCGGACGTTCCAATCTATGCCTGCGTAATTTGCCACGTGAACGGCCAGGAGAACGGCGAGAGCTTTAAGCGGATACTCAATATCGAGGTCAACGCGCGTGATGCCGCAGCGGACAAACCTGTCGGCTGCACCTATTGTCATACGTCGGCGATCGGGCGGTTTGACGTACCGGAAAGCCATCGTGTGATACTCAATAAATGAGAACTGCTGCGAGCAAAAGAAATGCGATCAAGGCTGCTTTATTATTGGCGGCCTTGCTCATATTTGGGGCAAGCTGTCTCAACCAGGGCGAAAAGGCGAACGTGCCGCTGACGGCCGCCGAAACGCCTGAACCGCCGGTGATCAAAGCTTCTGACTCGACATTTTCCAAATTCTCACACACCGTGCCGGAGCATAAGCAGTTTGACTGTGTTTCGTGTCACCGCCGCGAGGGTAAGCAAAAACTGCTTGAGTACGCCGGACACGATTCGTGCGTCGGCTGCCATCTGAGCCAATTTACAAACCCCGGCGAAAAGCCCGCGATGTGCTCGATCTGTCACGACAAGATGGATGCCACACCGCCGACGATGCGTGCATTTCCCGCACGGTTCAAAGAGGGCTTTAACATGAAGTTTGACCACGCGGCTCACGATTCGGGCAAGGGACGCCCGGCTCAGGGTTGTGCGGCATGTCATTCACCGTCCGGCCCCGGCCAGTCAATACCGTCTGGTATCGATACGCATGCGACCTGTTACGCCTGTCACACGCCGGAAAGCAAGATCGGTTCGTGCAACGTCTGTCACGCTTTAGCGCCGTATAACCGGACACGCCAATCGGAGTATAACTTTAAGGCACTATTTCGCCACGGTGACCATGCACGCGGCATAGGCTGCAACGATTGTCACAATGTCGTCAACGGAGCTCCAATGGGGCGTCAGGTGACCAGTATCGCGATCCTCCAGCACCGGGCGGCTCCGGGTACGAACTGCCTCGCATGTCATAATGGACGACGGGCATTTACCGGAAATAACCCGCTCGATGTCGGCAGTTGTGTCCGCTGTCACAAAGGCTCAGGTTTTTCGGCCCTGCCGGCGGAAACGGTGCCAGACGAAACGGCTCAGCCCGAAAAGTAATTTGAATTTATCGCAACTTAAACCGCCGTTTCGAGCATCTCTGAAAACATTGACATTCGTTACGAAAAGAGGTTCTAATAAGGGCACATATTTAGGTGCGGTAAAGCTATGAAGAATTCGATCAAACTATTTGTTATCACCATTTTCGGAGTATTTGTTTTGGGATTGTTGCTGAATAGTTTTGGTCCTTCGGCGGCGGGTGTAAGAGTTTTTGCCAAGGGTGAACCAACGCCCACGCCGGCGGCGGCAAATGCCAACAAACCGGCAAGTACGGCCCCGGCGGCTACTCCGGCATCCGGCGGTGACGGTAAAAAAATCACAAAGTCATTTACGCTTAGCAAAGACAGCCTTTCCGAGTATGGCGAGGCGCCATTTGACCATGAAACGCACGCATTTCAAATGTACAGCCCGGACGGCAAATCGGTCGTCGGCTGCGTCGAGTGTCATCACACAGACCAGCCAAAATCGGCCCTTAAGCCACCTCTATTAACGTCAGAACGCGACGTAGTTCTGACGCTCGAATCGTGGAGAAGCTCGCCGCAAAAGGTCAACGAGTGCCGTGCATGTCATTTTCAGGACGGCAACGTCCCCGAGGGCAAAGAAATGCCCACGGCGACATATACTGACGGCGCCAAATCGACCAAAAAAGATCTGAATAATGAGCTTGCGTATCATATCAATTGCAACACATGTCATGATGCGGCGTTCAAATTGCGGCCCGAATTGAAAAAGAAACCTGGCTTTGCAACTTCTAAAGACTGCACGATCTGTCACAAAACAAACTAGAAAATGGCCCTTAGGCAATGTGACAAATGCAGTGAGATGGTCGATGAGGCAAAAGCATTTTGCCCCGAATGCGGCAATGTTCTGGTAGAAGAAAAGCAGCGTGAAGAAGAGTCTGCCTACGAGAGCATGGACGGGACCATGCAGTTTGGCCAGACGATGTATAACCAGATGCTGTCGGACATGGGGCTGAATATTTCGGCCGCTCCCAATAAGAAGTTTGACGAACCGCAGCCAGCTGCACCGGAGGTTATCGAGCCGGCACAGTTGCCTGTGCAGCCCGTTCGTCAGGTTTTGCAGCCGATCGATACTGGTGCTGCCGCTATACCGGATGCTACGACGGAAAAGCCGGAGAGCGGCAACAAATGGGCCATCTATGGCATAGTCGGGGGTTTGCTTTTGCTGATTTTGATCGTCGCCGCGATCTTGGTGGGGTTTACCCTGTGGTCGCGTTTTCGTTAAACCTTAATTTTCTAGAACAGTCCAAACTGCGATGCCACGTGTGATCGAAAATCACTCGAAAGTTATCGAGGCGTTTCGAAATGTTGATATTGTTTCTGAGCTTGTCGCCCAATTACCGAATGGCGAGTTTAGAAACGAACTCGACATGGATATCATCCTGTTTGGCCGGAGTTATCGCGGAAAACAAGTCGGGCCGTACGTCCGTCTGCTCGAGTATCAACCCGGCGAAACAATCGTTCGGGCAAACACCTGGGAAAGCAGCATTTTTTATATCCTCGTCGAGGGCAAGCTCGACGCATCGATAGCCGACGGCGGCAATAAACAGAAAAAGGTCGGCGAGATACCAGCGGGGAATTCGTTTGGCGAAATGGCATTGTTGTCAGGAACGCCGAGAACTGCTACTGTTTCGGTCGCCGATGGTTCGGCAACAGCACTCGTTCTCGAATTTACACGTCCCGCGATCCGATTGCTCCGCAAATTGCCAAAATTTGGCCGGGCGCTCGACCGCAACTACCGCGCCTACGGACTCTCGCTCACGCTCAACGAGCTCAAAGATTTCACTAGGGTTGACATCGACCCGTCTTTGTTACGGCGTTTGGATGATGCCGCCCGCTTTGCGGTGTATGAAAAGGACCACGTACTTTTTCGCGAGGGCGATCCGGTCAACCGGCTTGTTTTTGTACGCAACGGGTGGATACAGCGGGTCAGCGGCGTCGAATTTAATCCGAAAGCCGCCGATCTGCTACTTGAATCGGACGAATCGGTCGGCCTCGATTTTATCGGAGCCGGAAATTGTCTCGGGCTCGAAGCAGTTGAGGCTGAGGTCGACTGGAAATACACGGCGGTCGTGCGCGGCCGGGCAGAGGTCATCGAGGTCGCGATAAGCCGCCTGCGAGAGGATAAGGAACTTAGGTCTGCCGTCGTGCCGTTTCTAAAAAGCTCGACCGGAAACGAAACCGCGATCCCTGAGCACCCATCGGATGCACGTGTCGTGACGGCGATGACGAAAGAGATCGAGACCGGCGTGGTTGACGGCGTGAATTTGCTCGTGATGGACATGGCAAAATGCATACGCTGCGGCAATTGCTCGCTCGCGTGTCATCAGGTTCACGGTAATTCGCGGCTCGTGCGTCGCGGCATACATATCGAGCGGCCATTTAAACCAAACAAAGCCGCAACCCAGAGCATCCTGGTTCCGTCTGTTTGTATGCATTGCCAGGACGCCGAATGCCTGACGGGTTGCCCGACGGGTGCGATCGCGCGTTTTCCAAATGGTGAGATCGACCTCAATCCCGTCACATGCATCGGTTGCGGCGACTGCGCGACACAATGCCCCTACGACGCGATCTCGATGATCGTGCGTGACGGTGCAAAAACGGGTTCCGAACAGAGCCGTCTGGCATCGCTTTTGTCGCCGTTCAAATTGACCGAGGATAAAAAACCGCCGCCCGTCACGCAGACCGAAAACCTATTGGCGATCAAATGCAATCTCTGTAACGACACCGGATTAAATCCACCAAAAGCAAAAACGGCCGCGTATTCATGCGAGGAAAATTGCCCGACCGGGGCACTACTCCGCGTCAATCCGCGTGAGTATTTTGACGAGGTCAACGAATCGATCGGCCTGATCCAACGCAGCAAAACACACGCTATCGGCGTCAATATTCATAAATTTGATCTCAGGTCGTGGATGTGGCATATCCTCGGCAGTTTGTTGGTCGTTGGTCTAGGCGGCGCAGCCGTTTGGGCGACATATAAATATTCTCAGGACATCGCTTTGAGCGAAGGTTCGTGGGTGACGATGCGCTGGCTGACGGGCCTCGCAGGCCTTGCGAGCATAGTTTGGGTTATGGCGTATCCGTTTCGCAAAAAGGTCTACCGCCGGCGTGCCGGTGCGTTGCGTTATTGGATGTTGTCACACATCTATCTCGGTGTAGTGGCCGGTGTGCTTTTGCTCGTGCACGGCGGTGCAAAGACGGGAGGGTTGTTGACGACGTGTCTGATGATCTCGTTTGACATGGTGATATTTTCGGGCATTTTTGGAGCCCTGTGTTATCTGATAGTGCCGGGTTTTATGACCCGTATTGAACGCGAGCCGCTGCTGCTTGAAGACCTCGAAGCCCGCCGCGAAGAGCTGCGTGCTCAGATGGTCCAGGCCAGCGAACAAACCGATAACCCCGAGCTAAAAAACCTGATCGAACGCAAAGTTCGCCGCCGTTTCCTGAGCCTCAGCTATCTTTTCCGCCAGTATTTACGGACCGAGGATCTTCCGTCGATGCTCGCGGCGGCTCGGGCGAGATTTCGGGATGACGCTGACGGACTGTCCCGCAATGATGAGGCGAGACTGATGGAAGCCGTCGAGAATGCCGCGACGCTTCGCCGCGTCGATGCGCTTTGTTATCTTCACAAACTGCTAAAGCTATGGCTGCCGCCGCACGTACTTTTCACGTCGCTGATGCTTGTTTTGATGGTGGTGCATATCGCACAGGTCGTATATTTTAATGTGAGATGAATCTGGATTTCCGAAAATTTGCGATCAGCTTTGCTGACGATTCGGTCGAGCCGAAAGAGTTGACCGACGACACGATAATGATCGGCCGGCTCGACACCTGCGCCGTGCGACTCGACCATCCTGCCGTTTCGCGCATCCATGCGAGCATCAATTTTTTGGATTCAAATTTTACGCTCGCCAATCTATCGACTTCAAACATCCTGACCGTCAACGGACGCCTGCTCGGGCCAAAAAAGAGCGATGTGCTTGCCGACGGCGACATTATCCAGATAGGGCCGTTTACGATAAACGTCGAAAGGGTCAAGGACGCGCTGTTGCTGGTTGTTAACCGTGCGGCGGCTGATAAAATGCCGGAGGCGAAACTGACAAAGGAAAGCCCGGCTCCCGATGCTGCATCCGGAGGAGTGCTGGACGTTTTTTGGGAAAAACGTTCACGTGACAAAGAGGATTGGGGTACGCGATTAAGGCCGACTGAAAAGCCTTTGCCGGGTAAGGCGATGTTTAACTGGAAACCGACTGGTGACCTGCGGCGTCCTTGGCAGATCGGGCTGTTCGTCTGGGCGTTTATACTGATCGGCGGGATCGCGGCGTTTGCATATTTCCGCTATCCGCAAGTCTATGCCCCAGAGGCTCTTGCCAGTCCGCACGCGGATAAGATCGACGGCAGCACAATAGCTGCACGGTCGAACGGGAATTCGTGTACAACCTGTCACAACAGCCGCGAGCCGCTCGAAAATGCCTGTATCCAATGCCATACGGCGGAGCAGTTTCATGTGTCGAACACCAAGGCGCATCAGGACGCGGGCATCACCTGCACCGTTTGTCACCAAGAGCACAAGGGTGGCGATCATTCGCTTATGACATCGGCGATACAGTCTTGTGCGGCGTGTCACGACAACGGTAATTCGAAGACCTATAACGGCAAGTCCGTCCGCACGGCTCACGGCGGGTCTTACGGCTATCCGGTCGTTGACGGCGTCTGGAAATGGAAAGGCGTTTATCGCGAGGTCGCCGAGATGATACCTGAGATCAACTCGCCTGCAACTGGCGATAGGGACGAACAGGCAAAGCTCAGCCGTCATTTTCACTCGGTGCACGTAGCGAGGCTCGTGGCACCGCCGGGAGTTGCGGCGGACAAATTTGGCTTAGTCTCATGTTCGAGCTGTCATAAGAGCTTTACGCCGATTGACCGCACGACGCCGAGGCAGACTTGTGCCGCCTGCCACACAACCCGCGAGGGCGACGCAAACCGCGAACAGCGCTTCGCGGCAGGTCAAACGAATTGTATCTCGTGCCACGTCCAGCACGCTTACAGCGGCAAACGCTGGAGCGAATTTTTGTCCGAAGAATCTCTGAAACGCAGAAACGATGCGGTCGCCGCGCAGATAAAACGACTTGAGGGAAAATGAAGGCGTTTCACTTAATAATCTGTCTTGGTATTGTCGCCGTGCTGATCTGGTTAAACCGTATCGACGCGGGTAATGCCGTGACGATGTACGGTGGGCTGTCGTGGATCAGCTGGGCGAGCATAGGCATTGTTGTATTTGGCATCTGCGTTTTGATCCTGGCCAATGACTCAGCGCGTGCGTTCGGCTTTTTCCGTTCAAAGGACACACAGGCTTTGCCGCCGCCGGACATCCGCGTCCTCACTGGTAGCGAATTGAGAGAGCTAAATCTAGACAAGTATCGTGGACCCGCTTACCCCCATCCGATAATTTTTCCTGAACGCTGCATCGGCTGTCAGGCGTGCGTCGATGCGTGTCCGCACGATGTGCTTGCGATCGTTGACGGTGTGGCGGCGGCTGTTGCACCCGACCTTTGCATGGAAGACACTGCGTGTCAGGCCGAGTGTCCCGTCAATCCAAAGGCGTGCATCGTCATCAACACGACCAAAGAGGTTCGCTCATTACCGACTCCGACGCGTGACGGCGCTTCGTTCGAAACCAACGTACCGGGCTGCTACATAATCGGAGATGTGTCGGGCGTGCCGCTGATCAAGAACGCCGTAAAAGAGGGAGCCGACGTCATTTCGCGGATCGCGACTGACCTGCAGTCCGCCCAACCTGAGCCAAAGGCCGACCTCGACGTGGCAATCATCGGCATCGGTCCCGGAGGAGCGTCCGCTGCGTCCGCGGCGAGCGATGTGCGCCTTAGATATGTCGGCATCGAACAGGGAAAGACGCTTTCGACCATCGATCTCTATCCAAAGGGCAAATACATATTCTTCAAACCCGACACCAAAGACTGGTCCGGCGGCATCCCGGTGCTGGGACTCGGCCTGTCTAAGGCGAAATACGGCGGCGGCGAGCCCGAAAACGATCAGCCTATTATCGATGCCCTCGGAGGGGAGTTTGCCGATCTTGTTCACGCCGAGGCTTTGTCGCTGCAACAGCAGTTAGCGGCAAAGATACCTCTTGCTTTGCGCGATGAGCTTTCACCGAAGCTTACCGAAAAGCTAGAAAAAGAGTTGAAAAGGCGCATCGCCGCTTTTGTGCGTTCTAAGGGGTCGAGTGACTGGTCGAGCAGTTATCGCACGCATTTTGTCCCGGCAAAGGATGAATTGCTTGCGGCATTCAAAGCCGAGATCACAGATCAATTGGAGACAAAGATTCCAGGGGATCAGCGTGAAAATATTCTCGATGTCTGGCTGGGCACACTCAAGGAAAAGGGAGTCACGATCAACGAGGAAGAAAGCTGTAAAGCTGTAAGACGTGCCGATGACGGTGACTATTTTGTCATCCGGACAGAGCGCGGCAGTGAAAAATCGCCGCAGGTGTACAAAGCCCGCCGCGTCATTATCGCCATCGGACTGCGGGGTGCTCCAAACAAACTGCGACTGCCTAACGAAGACCTTAAGATCAACATTGACGGCCGCGAAGAGCAGAAAGTAATTTATGGCCTGTCAAATCCGATGGATTTCAAAGGCAAAAATCTGATCGTCGTTGGGGGCGGCAACGTCGCGGTCGAGGCGGCGGTCGATCTGGTTGCCGTTCGTGACGGGGCATCCATAACGCCGCGAGAACCGGAAGACATGAACAAGGTCACGGTACTCGTTCGCGATTATTTGGCACCGACGGTAAAATTTGGCAATAAATTTCAGCTTTATCAATGCGCGGAGGACGGACTACTCGATCTGCATTTTGGCGTCGGCATAAGAGAAATGCGCGAGAGCGAGGTCGTCATTGAAAACGTGACCACCAAAGAGATAGTCGCAACCATTCCAAATCACTATATTTTCGCGTTGATCGGCGGCGAGCGGCCAAATAGATTTTTAGAATCGATCGGGATCACTATCAAATAAGAAGGGTTAGCCACAGAGGACACATATAGCACTTAGAAATGCTGCTCTGGGAACTCTGTGCTCTCTGTGGCAAAATTCTTAGTATGAAAAAGGACAACATCATGTTCGTCGTCTTAGGGTTGGTCGTCGGGCTGATCGTTGGCTTTATGGGAGCCAACAGCATCAATAAATCCGCTCCGGGTCAGGCTCCGTCGTCCAATCAGATGTCCTCGAACACATCCTCATCCGGCGTCCCAAATCTCCCGGCAGACCATCCGCCGTTAGGTACGAGCAGCGGCAACACGGCTGGAGGTGGCGGAGAAATCGATCAGGCAAAGGCGGCACAGATGCCGCAGATCGCCGCCGCGATCGAAAAGGCGAAGCAAAAGCCAAACGACTATGACGCGCAGATGGTTGCAGCAGACCTGTATTATCAGATCGAAAGATTTGACGACGCTGCCGTATTTTACGAGGCTGCTATTAAGATAAAACCCGGTGAGGTCGAGCCGATGATCAAGGCAGGGAATGCTTATTTTGACGCCGAGAAATACGAACCTGCGGAAAAGTGGTATCTAAAGGCGCTTGAAAAAGACCCAAAAAATATCAATGCCCGCACCGATCTCGGACTGACATTTTTTCTTCGTGAGCCGCGAAATATCGAACGTGCCATCAAAGAATACAAGACCGCCCTAGCCATTGACCCAAATCACGAGATAACCCTGCAAAACCTAGCACTTGCCTACGCCGAGAGCGGCGACAAAGAAAACCTCGCCCTGACGATGGAAAAGCTCAAGTCCGTCAATCCTAACAATCCGGTCATTCTTAAATCACAAGGCAATTAACTCCCGCCCGAGGCAAATTATTTTTGACACAAAACCGCATATTGGTATAACGTAGGGAAACTTTAGTTAACAATAAACAAACGTCATAGAGATATGATGTGAAACGCACGGAGGATCGTTTGATGAGACTAACGCGTTCGGTTTTCGTTTTGGTACTGTTTGTCGCGTACTGCGGTTTGACGACCGCTCGAACCTGTTCGGGCAATGATCTTTGGTTTGCCGGTTACTCGACGCCATTGTTTGCTGCCGCGGCAAACTCCTTTGAGAACCACAACGGTCCGCTCACCATGTCGATAGTCAAAACCCCGACCGACGGAGGTATCAAAGAAGATTTTCCGTTCAGGTTCAAGGCCCGATTTGAAAAATGGAAAGCCGAGCTGCTCTCAACCGACATTGGCCGCGAGCAGTGGGAAAAATTTGCGCAAAATAAACAGTTTGTCCTGACGATCGAGATAACCGATGCTCGCGGACGCGGTGCCGGTACGGACAATTTTGAGTGGGATGATAAGGGAAATTTCGTCGGTGCGACCATCATGCTCGGAGCGGATCTAGAGGACGGGTTTCCCGATCCAGTGTATTACCCGGTGCTAAATTCGCTGGCTTCCGAACCGGCTCAGTATCTGATCAGCGGCAAGATCGTCGCCGCCACCAAGATAACGCACGAGTTGGGCCACGTAAATCAGGTCGCCGCAGCCAATATGCAGGCTGTCCAGCTGCAAAACAAGCTGATACCAGTCTATAACTCTATTTTTTTAAAGAATGGACTGAAGACGACAGATCAGAGGCTGCTCGATCTAGAGAAGCAGATGGGTGGCACTCCGGTTGGGATCTGGGAGAGCCGTGAATATTGGAGCGAGTTCAACGCAATGTTGTATCTCAACGAGCGCATCAGCGGCGAAGAATTTTACTGTCACGTTTTCAAAAAGATCAAAAGCAACCTGGACTCATACGCCCGTGACTATGGCAAGCGTTTTGCCGAGAGCGATATTCCCTGTTGGAAATAGCCTACGTATTTAGCGTTTAGTGATCGAGCGGCTGGCGGATCTTATTACTTTCCAAGTCGACGTGTCGCTGTCGAAAACGGAGTTTAGTCCTTGCTCTTCCATCGGAGGGTCGCCCATCAGTTCGTCTCCGGCTTTCCAAAATAATTGCCCTTGTTGCGGCCTCGCTGTGCCGCCAAAAGCCCAAAAATTTGCACCCGCAACATAACTATTGCCGCCAGTTCGCCCGCCAATTAAAGACAGGATATTGCCAAAATACTTGTCGCGAAGTGTTGTGCCAGCCTCCGTTGAGAACGACTGGCCATCGCGAGGCAGACCAAATTCTTCGATCACCAATGGTTTTTCAAGCTTGACGGCGACACCCAGATTTTCACTGATGTACGCGTCGGTTTCATTGAGAGCGTTCTCAAATCCCTCTGCCATCTTCCCATTCGTAAACCAGCCCCAGTTTTTTGGCCAGATGTGGATAGTCAGGTAATCGATATTAGGATGGGTGTGAACCGTTTTGTAGAGGTCGAGGCTTTCGGTGCCGATCCGCCCCTCGTGGCCGATCGTGACCAGATGGTGCGGGTCGAGTTTCTTTATCTTCGCGGCTGAGTCCGCTATCCAGCGTTTATAGTCCTCATTTGCGGCGGGCCGCATCGGACGCGGCTCGTTTGCGAGTTCCCAAGCCATAATCGTGGTGTCATCCGTATACTTTTTACCGTTGTATTTGTTTCGCCGCGATAAAACCAACTTAACCTGAGCGTCGTAACCCGATTTGCACGCCGTACAGGAGTAAAATTTTGCGACATTGTCGCGAAGCTCGTCCCAGGTCGGTTTTGCCGTCAGCCATTTGTCGCTAATTACACCGTTCCAGATCAGGTATTGTTGAAAGCCGCCGCTCCATTCCCAGTTGTTGCTCAGGAATATGACCGCCGTCATCCGCCGCTTGCCCATCTCATAGAGCACCAGATCGAGCCCGTCTAGAACCGTTTTATTGAACTTTCCCTCCGTAGGCTGTAGCGGAGGCCCGACCCGCGTCACACCGTTTAGCTCGCCCACACCCTCAGCACCCGCCATAAGGCGCAGATTCATCACGCCTTGAGCTTTCAAAAAATCCAGCTCCCTCCGCAGCCGCTCGACCCCTCGTTTCTTGTCTTTTTCTAAACCCAACAATGACCCGTACCAATAATTTGCCCCGACAAAATAATACGGAGCATTATCGCGATAAAGAACGTGGCCCTTGACCGAAACAAACCCCTCTGGCACAACCGCAAAACTTGTGATGGATACCGCAATAAAGAGAAATATGAGTAATGTGGTCCGCATGATCATAGTCAGGTTGCCGTCTTCCGAAACTTCGAACGACCTCGCCGCGTGTTCCCGCTTATCGCCTGTATCACGCCGCGGCATTAACCCACCGAGCGAGACGATGTCCCAACCACACTCGCTTTTTGGCACTGGAGAGCGCTTGTAGCGGATGTACATGAAGACAATTTAGCCACGAATAGCCACGAATGTCACATATCGAAGCAAACTAAGAGCCAGAAATTTTTAACCAATAAAATCATGAATTGCACGAAAAAAAGAGACCCCCCAATGGATGCTTCTTTCGAATTTGGCTCCGCGGGTGAGACTCGTGCCTCGTCAGCCGGAGATGCGGTCCGGATCGGTTGTTAATTAAAAAGTGCGGCTCGCTCGATCAGGTCTTCGATGCCCGGCTCCTTGGGGTTGCGGGGCTTACCGGGATGGATGATCGAGACCTGGCACCCCTCGGCGGCTTCGACCAACTGGCGAAAAGTCCCGGCGTCCGGATCGGCGATATACGCCTGTTTTTCGGCGTTATAGGCAAACATCCGGTCATTGAGGTTTGTGCATTCGTTACAGGTCGTGCAGCGAGCTGACTCGATATATGGATCGTCGCCGTGATTCTCTGCGGTGGGTTCGTCGATGGGTGCGACGGCCGCAGGCGTGGGCTCGGCGACAGCGGCATCTTCGGTTTGTGCGACCTCCGCCGCACCGACGTTGGCAGCGGCGTCGGCCGAGCGTAACTTTAGCTCTTTGGCTAGCAGACGCTCAGCGTGCGAATTATGGATACCGCCCAGCTCCTGCAGGCTATGCCACATCGTCAGACACCGCCGCGTTTCGAGTAACAGCCGGTCGTCGATAATTGCCCGCCGCATCGTTAGCTTGTCGTCAACGAGGGTGATGTATGGCACTTCGCTGGGCAACCCCGTTACATCCGCATGCAAGGCCTCAGAAACCGGTATGAGGCCGTCGCTCTGATAAGACTCCTCAACGATCGCGTAATGTCCGAAGAAACGGTCGTCCATCGACATGAAATCCGCTAGCGTAAACGCGAGGTTTTCCGATCCGGCCTGCAAAGTTTCGTCCTCGAATGCAAAACTATGGACCGGCCAATCATCGTCGAGATTCGGATTATCGCTGACCGCTAGCCGCGTCGCCCAGTCCGCACCGGCAGACGGGTCATAGACCAAGGCGGGAAATGAGCGTGACTCCATTGCGGCGGCGGCTACCAGATAAGGCGGCAAGTTTGCGTTATGGCCGGTCGCACCCGAAAACACGCTGAACAGAGCCGGCCCGTCGTACGACAGAGCACGGATCATCGATTCACGCATCTGGAAGAGATGCGATGCACCGGATTGAAATACGAAGACATCAGTCAATCCGATCGCGGTATCAACCAGTTGCCGGGCTCTCAACCCCAAGGCAACGTGGCCTTCGGCGACCTTTGAGGGCTCGAGAATATCGTCAGTGCGAACCAGTACCTTGATCGGCAGCCCGGCAGCGAGAAGCTCGACCATCTGTGCCGTATCGACAGCATCAAGCGTTCCGGCATCCGTACAGACGAGATAGTCGGGTAATTCGGCAAGCTCTTTGGCATCGAGGCCGTTCGCACCGAAACTGTCAAAAAGAACGTCGTGCACCGATTCTCGATACTCGCCCTTTGTCTCGAGGTCGGCGATAGCAAGTGTTCTTAAGAGTTCAACGGCTTCATCGTGCCGCTCTTGGTACGCGTCGAGTGCATCAGAACACTTGAAGAACGCGAAGGAGTAAGGCTCATCAACGTTCTTTCCGACCGGATAGAATCGTTGTCTTTCCAACACTTCGATAAGGCGCTTGATCCTTGTGCGCCGTTCGCTCGAAAGCTCAAAACCCGGCTTTCCTTCTACCAGGATCCGCGACATCGCATTGAAATCGAAGGTTGTCCCAAATGACGTTCCGACACCCGCTCTCAGCCGGTCAGGCGCCCGTCCGGCGGCTGAGCCGACGGTTTCGGCATCAAGAATGTCGCGAAGTTTCTGCAGCAGACGCTCAGCTTTCTTCCGAAACCGCTTTGCCTTGGTCTCTTGCACCGCGTTCCACGCATGATAGATGACGCGAGACGGAAATTCAGCATCTGCATCGACCAGCGTTCCGGCTGCGTCAAAATGTGACCATAACTTTTGGGCTGACTCTTGCATCGACGGATCGGTATTGTCCGAAAGTCGTGCGGCCGCATCGCTCCACATCTTCCCAAAATCGTCCGAGCCGTTCGCCGTCGATCCCTTTCGCAATTCCAGCTCTAATTTGTAACCGTGGCGGGCAATGCGGTCACGATCGGCGCTTTGGCCGAGTGACTCGACTGCTTCATCGATGAGATGGCTGAGCGATAAGACCGCCCGGTCGGCCGTTCCGTTGACGTTGAGTATCAAAGGAAGGTCATACCTCAACGAAGCGAGGTCACTGACGCGGGCGAAAAGAGCATGGCGGTATGAGCCATCAAGCGGCTTAAGTTTCGACCCTTCACGGCGGCCCGTAAGATAGAATGCGATCTGATCTTGGAAATTCGCTTGCATCTTATTTTTCTAAGCGTGTGTTGCTCCCTCCGGCCAGACGGTGAATTTGTCTAACTCAGCATTTAGTCCATTTTTGACCATTTCAGCCGTTCTGAGCCGCGGATCATGCCGAACGTCCTCGTAGCACGGAATATCGTCATCACGATAAAGAATACCGACGGGGATCGGGTCATCGCTGGACGCTATTTCGCGGGCCCGATTCATATTTGCGGGGTCGTGCTCTTCCATCTTTGTGTAGACCTTAGCCAAAGCAGGACTGATCTCGAGGCCGTTCTCGTGATGTAGCAAAAGGACGCGTTGCGGATCGTGCATCCACGGATCCATCTGTTTTGGAAGCCACTCCGGGCAACGCTGTACGATACGTATAAATGAAAAGCCTTTATGATGAAACGCTGCCGAGATAACTTGATAGAGCACCTCAGGTATCCAATCAACCACTTGAGCGACGAATGAGACATTCGAAATGCCGAGCGTGACGGTCAATGGATTCAGGGCCTCAAGGTACGATCCGCGAGGCGTCGTGTTGCTCTTGGTTCCGATCGGTGAGGTTGGCGAGGCCTGCTTTTTCGTCAAGCCATAGATCTGGTTGTCATGGAGCATCATTGTCAGGTCCATGTTGTAGCGGATCGCGTGTATCCAATGCGCCGCACCGATACTGCAGCAGTCTCCGTCGCCGGTATTCACGAAAACGTCGAGTTCCGGACGTGCGAGCTTGATGCCTTCAGCCACCGGCAACGCACGGCCGTGAATACCGTGAAAGCCGTAGGTATTCATGTAGTGCGGCAAACGGCTGGAGCAACCAATTCCCGACACGAACACTGTCTTTTCCGGCAACAGCCCTTCATCCCGGCACAGCCGCTGGACGGCGGTCAGTATCGCGTTGTCGCCGCAGCCGGTGCACCAGCGAGGAACACCTTTTTGGTAGTCCTCGATCTCGTGGTGTTCATCATACATTCGGAGCAAGCACTCGCTTGCGCTGATGGTTTGAGTCGCAGCATTCATAAAAGTGCCTCCTCGATCACACGGCGCACGGTGTTCGGTTTGAGCGGCGTACCGCGGCACTCGCTCCAGCAATCAATGTCAAAGAGATAACGTGAGCGGAGCAGCATCGCGAGTGCGGAGTACCGCCGATTGGTCTCGTCGATGATCTCGTCATTCGGATCGTCGCTCCAGTTGTTTTCGATCGTGATGATCTTCTTGAATCCGGCGAGTATCTCTTTTATCCCAGGCGGCATCGGTTGAATGAACGTCAGGTGAAGCGACGAAACCCGTTTCCCCTCTTCGCGAAATTCCTCGACGGCGTCTTCGATGGCACCCTTCGTGCTTCCCCAACCGATCACAAGAAGATCCCCGGTCGGATCGCCGAAGACGGTCGGTGGCAGAAGCGTCTTCTGAAGGGCCGCGAGCTTTAAGCTTCTTGCGCGCATCCCCTGCTGATTGATCTCGGGGTCGTAGGCGACATGGCTGTTTACATCGTGTGCGAGGCCGGTCAGCGTGTGCATTCCGCCCGGCTGGCCCGGAATGAATCGGCGTGCCAATCCGGTTTTCGGATCCCAGTCGTACGGTTTCGCTCCCGCCGGAACGGCACTCTGGTCGATCGGAGGAGCCAACCACGCTTCATCGAACGACGGACGAGTGAATGGTGCTTGAGACGTTGCAAGATTAGCGTCCGAAAGTATCACGACGACCATGTTAAAGGTCTCTGCGATCTTGCGGGCAGTAATAACGGAGTAAAAACACTCTTCGATTGTTCCCGGCGCGATCACAACTTTTGGCGCGTCCCCATGGCTGCCGAAGATCGTTGTCATCAAGTCGCCCTGCTCGGTCTTTGTCGGCTGTCCGGTGCTTGGGCCGCCACGCATGACGTTGACGACAACGAGCGGTATCTCGCCCATTACAGCAAGGCCGATCGCTTCCTGCTTCAGCGAATAGCCAGGGCCGGATGTGATCGTCACTGTACATTTACCTGCATACGACGCTCCGATCGCGAACGCACATGCGGCGATCTCATCTTCAGCTTGATGCACAACACCGCCGACTTTTTCAAAAGCGTCGCTGAGGTAATGCGATGCCGACGTCGCCGGGGTGATCGGGTACATCGCGCAAATTTCCATTCCGGACGCGAGTACGCCAAGGGCAAGTGCAGTATTACCATTGACGACTATTTGGGGTTCTGTCGTCTTGGAAGACGGTATTTCGTACTGGAAGTCCAGATTGGCCTCGGCCCATGCAAAGCCTGCCTCGAGCAACTCGATGTTTGTGTTGATGACCTTTTCTGATTTTTTCCCAAATGTAAGTGCTACCTGGTCGCGAGCGACCTGCAGGTCGAGGCTGTAACAACTGCAGAGCATGCCGAGCGCAAACATGTTCTTGCCTCTGCGGGAATCGGCGACGTACTTATGACATTCCGCCTCCATTGGGATCTCGTAAACTCGATAGCCTGCAGCGACAAGCTGTTTGTACGTCTCAACATACGAACTTCTGATGCTTAGGTTCGGATCGTCACGCCACATCGATTCGAGCAATATAGTGCAGCCCTGTTTTAACTCATTTGACCGAACACGGCCGAGCAAGACCTGTTCGTTAAAAGCGACAACAAGGTCCGTCTCGTTGCCGCCATTAGTGACGCGCTTTTCGCCGATGCGGATGCGGTTGCCGCTCGCACCAGCAACGCTGCGAGCCGGAGGACGGATCTCAGCCGGAATGATCTCGACTGTCCAGACACCGTGACCCATTCGCGCAACGATCGAGCCAAACGACTGGCCGCATTTCTGTGCGCCCTCGCCCGAGTCGCTGATGATCTCAACGATGTGTTCCTTAAGCCTGGCAGACACGCGATTTACGTGATTGCCGTTAGCGGCAGGCTTGTTTGGTTTAATGATGTCGTCAGGTGCCATAATTATGCCGACCTTACTCGTGTAAAATTGTGTTCGCGAACGGAAAGGCCGAACAGCATTTCCGTCCGATCTGCACGCCCAACGTCGCGAATTCCCAGGTAAGCTTTCATCCCGCGGGCTGCCTTTCGGCCGGCTCCCATCGCTTCGATCACGGTCGCCGCTCCGGTAACAATGTCTCCGCCCGCGAACACGCCCGCCATCGAGGTCATTAAATTTTCGTCAGTCTGGATGTAGCCCCACTTGTTGAGCTTAAGTTTTGAGGTCTGGTCGATGATCGGATTGGCGTTAGTGCCGATCGCGAAAACGACCTGATCGGTCTCTATCTCAAATTCACTTCCAGGAACGGCAACCGGACGTCTTCGCCCTGATTCGTCCGGCTCGCCGAGTTCCATCCGGATACATCGCATTGCGTAAACCGAGCCTTCTCCGTCGTCAAGGATCTCGACCGGATTGCTAAGCCAGTGAAATTCGATCCCCTCTTGTTCTGCGTGATGAACTTCCTCTGCGCGTGCCGGCGCCTCGGCCTTCGACCGCCGATAGACGCAGGTAACATTCTCGGCTCCCAGTCGTTTAGTGACTCGGAGTGCATCCATCGCGGTGTTTCCCGCCCCGACGACTACGACATGCTTGCCAAGCGGCAGCGGTGTGTCGACATTCGGAAACTCGCGTGCCTTCATTAGGTTGCAGCGTGTCAATAGCTCGTTCGCCGAAAGGACTCCGTTGAGCGAATCGCCTGGAATTCCTAGCATCGTCGGATATCCGGCACCGGTGCCGATGAATACAGCATGGAAACCGAGTTCCTTGATCATCTGCTCGATCGTGAACAGTCTGCCGACAAGCGTATTGCACTCAAATTTAACGCCAAGTTGTTCCAATTTCTCGATCTCGGCATCAACGACAGTGTTTGGCAGCCGAAAATCAGGAATTCCGTACCGAAGTACCCCGCCCGGCTCGTGGAATGCCTCAAAGACCGTAACTTCGCAGCCGGCTTTCGCCATATCGGCGGCACATGCCATTCCGGCCGGGCCGGAACCGACGATTCCGATCTTGAACACGGTTGGTTCTATATATGGAAGATTTACCCACCGATTTTGTATGGCGAGATCACCGACGAATCGTTCCAAACGGCCAATAGCGACCGGAACCAGGTTCTCGCCCACGACGCAGACGCCTTCGCACTGGTTTTCCTGGGGGCAAACACGGCCGCAAACCGCCGGGAGCAGATTTGTTCCGGTGATGATGTCATATGCGCCGCGAAAATCCTTTTCGCCGATCTTCTGTATGAATCCCGGAATGTTTATATTTACCGGACAGCCGTCGATGCATTTCGGTTCGGGGCAAAACAGGCAGCGTGTAGATTCGAGAATGGCCTCGGGTTCCGTGTAGCCGCAGTTCACCTCTTCGAAATTCGTCGCCCGTACAACTGGGTCGAGTTCACGGACCGGCGTCCGCTCCTGTGGAATGCTCCGTACTGTCCGCTTCTTAGCCATTTGGACCCATCTCTGTACCTGATAATTCTTATTCCGGCAGGGCGATCACCTCTCCGCCGACGTTCCGCATTCTGCACGATTCCGACCAACGTTCGGTGGCTGCCTTCTCTTCCTCTTTATAACGCCGGAGTCGCACCATTAGGTCGGCGAAATCGACCTGGTGGCCATCGAAATCCGGCCCGTCAACGCACGCAAACTTGACCACGTCGCCGACCTTGACGCGACAACCGCCGCACATTCCTGTACCGTCGACCATGATCGGGTTAAGGCTGACCATTGTTTTGACGCCGGACGGGCGAGTAGCTTCGGCACTTGCCTGCATCATTACGGGCGGGCCGATGGCCACAACTTCCTCGACGTCGGGGTGTTTTTCGAGTGCAAGCTTGATGCCATCGGTAACAAAGCCTTTGATGCCGGCCGAACCGTCGTCCGTACAAATAATCAGTTCGTCGCATATCGCTCTAAACTTGTCCTCCCAAAAAACGAGGTCTTTATTCCGGAAGCCGAGCACCCCGATCACGTACGCCCCGTTTTCTTTCCACGCTCGGGCCTGTGGATACACGGGAGCGACACCGAGGCCGCCGCCGACGCACACGACTTTTTTGGCGCCGCTTAAATGGCTCGGGATTCCCATCGGGCCGGCCATACCGTACAGGGATGTGCCAACCTGGCAGGTCTGCTGCATCTCGAGCGTTGTCTTGCCGACCGCCTGGATCACGAGTGTGATCGTGCCCTTTTTGGAGTCGAAATCAGCAATTGTAAGCGGAATGCGTTCGCCATCAGAGTGAG
>JBGAUY010000053.1:0-21078 GCA_044228425.1 Pyrinomonadaceae bacterium
GGTAGGACATTCACAAACCTGGACACAGTCAGGACATTCTTCGACCTTGACTGTACGTGTGTCGGTCTTGCCGCAAACTCCGCAACCGTCATCGACACCAGTTGTGATCGTGTATGTTCCCGGCTGAGCTCCGCTCAGATCCCACTGAACGTTAGCACCCGTTCCAACAATACGTCCGCCAGAGACGGTGTAGTTGTAAACAAGCGGGTCATTTTCAGGATCGCTGGCCGAGGTCTGGACGCTGATCGTCTTGCTGTCGTTGCAAGCACCCGAGCGTGACCTGAAACCAGGCTTACATGGCAATGAGATAACCGAGTCACTTAAGGTCACCGAGTTGACATTAGCAACCTTGTTCTCTACGTCACCGTCACGCTTGTCGCGACGACCGATGAAGAACTGAGCAATGTAACCATGCGGATCCGTCGATTCCTGGAAACCTCTTGGAACTCCAGTTGAGGTTGTTGTAATGGACTGAGCAACACAACCCGTTTGTCCTGTTGGGCAAGGGATAAGGACACTCGTTGCGTTCGTGGCTCCGTTAAAGCTGTCGCCGTCCTGCTGGTTAAAGTTAATGCGATAACCAAGGCTAACACCAAACCAACGGCGCGGGAAGATCCTTACGCCGGCGATCCCGTCATAAGGATCCTGCTCAAGTGCGTTCGGCGTTCTGCTGCGAACGTAGGTCTTTGAGGTGAATTCGAGCATTGGCTGGAAATACTTATTGACCGGGAAATCAAGTCCAACTGCCCATGTGAACTCATCAGGACGGTCAAGCAACGTAAATCCGCCCGCCGTTGGGTTTGATACAAATGTGTACCCAACGTTACCCGACATATTTACCCAACTCGCAAGACGTGCATCTACAAAGAAACTAGCTCCGAAGTCACCACGACGGGCACCCGGTCCGGCTCCGCGTTGAAGCATATTAAAGCCTGCTGCGGTCTGTGCTGAATCAGGATACCAGCGGTAAAACGCTTGCACACCATAGCCGACTGCTTTAAGAGCATTATTAATACGCCACTTAATACCAACGTCCATCGAATTGAACGAAGATGTAGCCCAACGACGGCTAATAAAAGGGGCGTCAGGAAGATAGCTGGGTGCAGTCGAAAATGAAACAGGTCGCTCACTGCCGCTTACAACCGCGGACTGAAGAACGATGCCTGGAAGGATGCTGCCAAAGACTGATCCTACACCGGGATACAACGACGCACCAGAAGCTCCAGCACGCGGTGGCCCAAGCGTTGCGTTAGTACCGGCTGCAAATCCGAATGTCGGACCTGAGAAGCCAAGTTGATAATTACCGGCAGTGGATCCCGTAAAAGGAAACGCAGCAGACGGCATACCTGAAGGGCGATAAACCGCTTGTCCGGCGAATGCTCCGGTCGTTCCCGGGGCTAATACGATCGCTCCCCATTGTGCTCCGCCGGTGTTCGGCAGGTAAAAACCTGAAAGATTACGCGGCGAATTGATCTTGATCCCGCGATAGACTTCCGTGTTGAAGAACAACTCCAGGTTATTCGTCAAACCGATCTGGAAGTTGGCCGGCATTGTTGAAGTAATGTCAGCGTTGCCCGGATCGCGGTCATAGTTGTTGGCAGCGGCACTAAAGGTGTATTCACCTTTTCTAAGTACCTTGCCGTCATAAACGGTAAACAGGCCCGTTGGGCCGGCAATTGTTGGAGCGGTATTACGGTCATCTTTCTCCGACAAGTTTTGGGCCGGCACCGCAAACGCGAGCATTAATAGTATGAGCGTAACAGCGTACGCCTTGATAGCGAGTTTCATCACATTCCTCCGCCAAAATTGAAAATTTCAGTCAAATAGTTGCAGCCTTAAACTGCTCAAAAATCGCACACACAGAAAACTTGCTATGCCTAAGCCCTGCAAAATTCCGCGTGGCCACAAAAAGTAAATCTATACCAACGTAAAGTTTATAATGGAGTACAACGTTAAAGTCAATGATTACTACAAAAAACTTTAACTCTCCTTGGCTACGACCTTAACCCACATTATTTTGAAAATCAAGCCCTGCCAACAAAATATTCAATCTTTTTCCTAAGCATATATGCCGCGCATTCTGGTATCGTAGGCGACGCGGTCGATCGCCAGCATATACGCCGCGGTCCTCGAATCGACATTATGCTTGTCGGCATAGTGCACCAGCTCGTTAAAACTCGCGACCATTTTGTCTTCAAGACGGGCATTTACCTCAGCCTCTGACCAGAAATATCCCATACGATCTTGAACCCATTCGAAATACGAAACGGTCACGCCGCCCGCATTTGCAAGGATGTCAGGAATGACAAAGACGCCGTTGTCATGCAGTATCTGATCGGCCTTGGGCGTTGTCGGGCCATTGGCCCCCTCGGCGAGGATCTTGCATCGAATGCGGTTTGCGTTCTCAGAGGTGATCTGGTTTTCGGTCGCACACGGTGCAAGCACATCACACTCGATCTCGAGCAGGTCTTTGTTAGAAACTTGTTCCGCTCCGGGATAGCCCTCAAGCGTTCGGTTCTTTTGCAGAAAGTCGAGAACGTTCGGTATGTCGAGTCCGTCTGGATTGTGAATACCGCCGCCGACATCTGAGATCGCGATGACCTTATAGCCTTGGGCGTGCATGAGTTCTGCACCAATGCCGCCAACGTTACCCGAACCCTGGACAACAACGGAGGTCGTCTCGGGCGTCAGGTCAAATCGTTTTATCGCTTCGTTGACGCAAAACAAAACTCCCCGTCCCGTCGCCTCGCGTCTGCCGAGACTGCCGCCGAGCGCGACAGGTTTTCCCGTGACGACCGCCGTGACGGTATGACGGGCATGCATAGAATACGTATCCATGATCCACGCCATCGTCTGTTCGTTAGTGTTCATGTCCGGAGCCGGCACGTCTTTGTCCGGGCCGATGAAATCGATCAGCTCTGCGGTGTAACGACGCGTCATCCGCTCAAGCTCACCCAAAGACATCTGCTGCGGGTTACAAATAATGCCGCCCTTACCTCCGCCAAACGGGACGTTGACGACCGCGCATTTCCAGGTCATCCATGCCGACAACGCCTTGACCTCGTCGAGGCTGACATCGGGTGCATAACGGATACCGCCCTTTGCGGGGCCGCGGGCAAAGTTGTGTTGCACGCGAAACCCTTCGAAGATCTGTATGTGTCCCGTGTCCATGCGAACAGGAATGTAAACCTTGATCTCGCGGCTCGGTACGCGCATAACCGCATAAAGGTCTTCGTCCAGGCCGAGCAGTCTCGCCGCTCGGTCAAAGCGTTCGCTCATTGCCTCGAACGGGTTCTTTTCATCGCTGCCGTGAAACCGCCGGTTTTCGTCGGCCATCGGATTTGCCATTGTTAAAAATTCTCCAGATGTATATTAAATGGTAACGCCTCTAATCTACTTTCCGCCGAAACGTGACAACAGCTAGTTATCTAAACGCATCTTACTAAACTCGTCCACCAGATCGCCGCCTCTTAGCCGCGATCCGTGGTGCATAGTACATACGTTGTTTGATTGGAAAATAAGAACATTGAAACGCTTTCAATTAGAAAATCTTATCTCACCATTAATAGTGAGCGCAAATGATGCCATCTAAAATGTATGTTGCTCCCAGATGAATTAACCTAGACGCACTTTCGGGCAAATGCTAGTATTTTCTATCCTCTGATTCAAATGAGCCGTGAAACAGTATTATCGTCGTTCACCGTCAGCGGTCGTATTGCTCGCGTCGTGATGGTGTTAATGCTACTGGCTTTTTCGCTGTCTGCTGTCGCGGCACAGGACAATGACGACGCGGATGACGCTGTCGCTATATTTAATGAGGCTCAAACCCTGCACGAAAAAGGAAAGTTGTCAGAGGCGATCGTACTTTATGAAAAGGCGATAGCGGCCCTACCGGAGTTTCCCGAGGCCGAATATCAGCGAGCTTCAGCCTTACAGTCGCTCGGCAAAAACGACGAAGCCGAAAAAGGTTTTCGACGTGCGGTCGAGCTAAAACCTGACTGGACGCTTGCGATAACAAGCCTCGGTTCCCTGCTCGTAAAAAAAGGTGAAACAGCCGAGGCTGAAAAACTCCTGAAAAAGGTAGTTGAAATGGAACCGCAAAATGCGGCCGCACTGATCGCGCTCTCCGATCTTCGTCGCCGAACAAGATCATCGCCTGCCGCTCTAAAGGAATTGCTGGCCGCGATGACCTCGCTCACCTCAAAAATGAATCCGTCGGCATCGCTTTGGTCGGCGAGAGCCGATCTTGAGATCGCTCTTGGTGATACGGCCGCCGCCAAAACGAGTGTCGCACGGTCGCTTGAACTCGATCCGAAATACCGCTTTGCCCTATTACAGGCGGCGAACCTCGCGATCGGTGAAGGTGATATCGACCGCGCAAAACAGATAGCCGCCCGGCTCGAAGCACTAAAAGAAGTCCCGGACAGCATAAATTATCTCAAAGCAAACATTGCCGCGACCGAAGGCAATTTTGACGAAGCCCTAAAGTTTCTCGATGCGATCAAAACGCCGGGAACTGAGGCCGCTGACCTGCGAGCGATCATTAACGCCTCACGAACGACGAATGCCGCAGATCTCGAAAAGCTGCTTGCGACTGACGCAAACAATGTCGGGCTTCTCGGTCGACTCTGCAGCGCGTATAGAAAAGACGACCCGCAAAAAGCTCTCGCTTATTGCCGACGTGCCAATGCGATCGAACCGACAAATGTCAGTCACGCGGTCGGTTACGGGGCCGCACTTGTGCAGGCAAAACAGTTTGACGCGGCGGTAAATTTGTTCAGGCAAATACTCCAAAAAGTTCCCGATAATCGCACGGCTCATGCTAATCTTGCAACAGCACTTTTTCAACTAGACCGTTACGCCGAGGCAAAGCCGGAATTTGAGTGGCTGACGGCAAAAGAACCATCGCTCGCGGGGCCGTATTACTTTTTGGCGATCGCTCACGATCACCTGATGGAGTATATGGACGCGATGGCAAATTACCAGGCGTACTTAAAGCTTGCTGACCCGGTCGCAAACAAATTGGACATTGAAAAGATCAATCTCCGCCTGCCACAGCTGCAAAAGCTTATAAAGGAAGGAAAAGGGAAGAAAAACTGAAAGTGGAAAATGGAAAGTTAAAAGTGAAGAAAATGCCAGCGTTCGCCATTTCGGCGCGAAGCATTGGATTTGCCTGCATCACTTTACTATTCACTATTCACTGTTCACAATTCCCTGCCCGAGCACAGGACGAAGAGCCGATCCCGCCGCCGGTCATTGTTGTGACCAAGATCGAGCGGCAAAAGCTCGACGCCGAGACTGACCTTAAAAACCGGACCAAGCTCTCGCTCGACCTGATGAACTCGCACCTGTCGGCAGCTGAAAAATACAGTAGCGATCAAGACTTTGATGCAATGTTTCGCGAGCTTGGCGGTTTTCAAGGGCTGCTGGACAACGCGATGGCACACCTCGAGCGTCAAAATGCTCAAAACACGAAGGTGCTTGATAATTATAAACGGATCGAGATCGGACTTCGCGGGTTTTCAACTCGGCTCGAAGGCATCCGCCGGGATATGCCGATACGATACGAAGATTATGTTCGCAAGCTGTTGATCCATTTAAGGGATATGCGAACAAAAGCCGCAGAGCCATTTTTTAAAGATGCGATCGTTCCGAATACTCAGCTGATTAAGCCTGAATAATATATGACAACGTTGTTTAGATCAGCCTTAGACGATCGTTCCCGCAACAGACCGTTTCGATTTATGGTTGGCGGAGCTTTCTTTTTTCTTTCACTTTTCACAATTAACTGTTCACTATTCACTGTGACAGCAGTCGCTCAGTCTCGCGATTTCCTCACCGCCGAAGAAGTCGAGATAATCCGTGATGCACAGCAGATAGATGACCGCATGGATGTACTCGTCAAAGCCATCGACCGGCGATTTGAGGCTCTAAATTCTCCGGTTTCGGTCCCGGTTGTAGGGAAAGTAAAAAAAGACGACAGAGAATGGGGCAAGGCTCCGACCGGCACGCGGATCGAGCTGTTTTTCGACATCAAACGTATATTACAAAAGGCCATTGACGACATCGACAATCTTGCCGAGCGTCCCGATTCAATGGTGGTCGACCCAGACGAGAAGCCGGACAAAAAGCGTCCGAAAACATTCGAGACACTTTTCCCAAAAGCCGTCCGTTCTCTAGCAGCTGCAGCAACCCGCTATCAACCGGTACTCAAAGCCGAACTCGACCGATCGACCGACAATGCTGAAAAGGGATTGATCCTAGCCGCTCTCGACATGTGCTCAGATGTCATCCTGTCGGTCGCGAAACTCCCCGCTGCCGTCAAAAAAGAAAAGAATTAGCCACAATTCTCTCCCGTAAACTTGCTCGGCTAATACCTCTAAATTACACTTCTCGTATATGTCTGAAACAGAACTGAAACGGACGCCTTTGAATAGCGTTCATCGTGCGCTCGGGGGCCGGATGGTCGATTTTGGCGGCTGGGATATGCCGGTGCAGTATCCGGCGGGTGTCATTGAGGAGCATATGCGTTGCCGAACGCATTCAGGTCTCTTTGACGTTTCCCACATGGGCGAGATCTGGGTCGAGGGGCCGGACGCCATCGATTTTGTTAATCGCCTGACGACCAACGATGTGACCAAGCTCATCGACGGCCAAGCACATTATTCTGCTCTGACCAACGTCGGCGGCGGAGTGGTCGATGATCTGCTTGTTTACCGCTTTAGCCATGACCGGCTGCTGCTCGTCGTAAACGCGGGTACGACCGAAAAGGATTGGGCTTGGATCAAGTCGCACCATTCGGAACACGACGACCTCGCCTTACGAAATGCGTCGGCAGAATATTGCCAGATCGCCGTCCAAGGTCCTGACGCGACAGATATCTTGCAGAAACTCACAGCGACCGATCTCGGAGCGATCAAGTATTATCACTTTACGACCGGCGAGGTTGACGGCGTTGACTCGATCATCTCGCGTACGGGCTATACGGGCGAAGACGGTTTTGAGGTCTACGCCGCCCCCGAATTTGCCGAGCAGCTTTGGAATAAACTACTCGAAACCGGCAAATATGACAGTGAGGACGGGATACTTCCCTGCGGGCTTGCGGCACGCAACACGCTGCGGCTCGAATCGGCAATGTCGCTCTATGGACACGAGCTTGGCGACGACATCACGCCACTCGAAGCGGGTCTAGGCTGGATCACAAAACTCGACAAAGAGGGAGGATTTACGGGCCGTAATGCTCTTGCTGCACAAAAGGAAAGCGGTTTGACGCGAAAGATCGCGGGCTTTGAAATGACCGAACCCGGTATCGCCCGCGACGGCTTTGACGTTTATGTCGGCGGTGAAAAAGTGGGTGTTGTTACATCTGCCAGTCCCGCTCCGTTCCTAAAAAAGAACATCGGACTCGCATTTCTGCCGCCCGACTTGGCAAAGATCGGACAAGAAATTAGAATTGACGTAAGAGGCAAACATCTCGCGGCGGTCGTAGTTCCAACGCCGTTTTATAAGAGGCAAAAATAGATCACGAGCTGTAGGTTTTTGCAACAACCAAAGACCCAAGGCCTAAAACCAACAATCATAATATGTCAAACATTCCTGAAAATTTACGTTACAGCAAAGACCACGAGTGGGTCGGCGTTGACGGTGATATTGCTACCATCGGTATTACTGATTATGCACAGCATTCGCTTGGCGATGTTGTTTATATAGATATGCCGCGGGTCGGCGATAAATTTAGCGCCCATGAGGCTTTTGGCTCTGTCGAATCGGTCAAAGCCGTGAGCGAGATCTTTCTACCGGTTGCCGGCGAGATCTCAGAGGTAAACGACGGCCTAAACGACACGCCCGAAGCAGTCAATAACGACCCATATACCGACGGCTGGATGGTCAAGATCAAAATGGACAACCCCGGCGAAGCGGACGGCATGCTGTCCGCCGCCGAATACGAAGAATATTTAGAAGCTAGCGCTTAACAGTGAACAGCGAATAGTGAACAGTGAATAGTGAAATCTCTATGCTTACTGTTCACTATTCACTATTAACTATTCACTTTCTATGAGATACATACCAAATTCCCCCGAAGAGCGTGAGGAGATGCTGACCGTGGTTGGCCTCAAAAACGCCGACGAGCTTTTTCGCTCGATACCTAAAGAAGTCCAGCTCGGACGCCCGCTAAACGTCACCGACCCGCTTGCCGAAAACGAGGTCATCGCCGCAATGGAAACGATGGCCGCGAAAAACACCGCGACGACAAAACCGTCGTTTCTCGGTGCGGGCGTTTATTCGCATTTTTCGCCAACGGTCGTTGACCACCTCATACAGCGGAGCGAGTTTTTTACGAGCTACACCCCTTATCAGCCCGAGATCGCTCAAGGCACTCTACAATACATTTTTGAATTCCAGACTCTCGTATGCCAGCTCACCGGGATGGAGGTCGCAAATGCGTCCATGTACGACGGCTCGACCGCCATGGCGGAGGCATATCTGATGGCCCAGCGTGTGACTCGACGCGAAAAGATCGTGGTCGCTAAGAGCGTTCATCCGGAATATCGTGAAGTCGCTACCACTTATGATCAGCACGGCGACAGCGAGATCGTCGAAATCGGTTTCGACGAAACCACCGGGCGTGTAATTGGCCTTGAGGCTCTCGACGACAAGACCGCAGCTCTTGTAGTGCAATCGCCTAACTTCATTGGCTGCATCGAAGACCTTGAGACGCTGGCCGCCGCCGCTCACGCGGTCGGCGCATTGTTCATTGTCGTTGTGACCGAAGCGATCTCGTTCGGCCTCCTCAAGACGCCGGGCGAATGCGGTGCCGACATCGTAGTCGGCGAAGGCCAGTCTTGGGGTGTGCCGATGTCATTTGGAGGGCCGCATGTAGGGCTGTTTGCTACGCAGGAAAAATTTGTCAGGCAGATGCCGGGGCGTCTGTGCGGCGTGGCTTATGACAAAAACGGCAATCGCGGTTTCGTATTGACGCTATCGACCCGCGAACAGCATATCCGCCGCGAAAAAGCGACATCCAACATCTGCACCAATCAAGGCCTCATCGCCCTCGCCGCGACCATCTATATGGAGACGATGGGCAAAAAGGGTTTGCAAGAGGTGGCGATGCAAAACGCTCAGAAAGCGGCGTATGCGGCTAAACAGATAGCAGGGATAGACGGATATTCCCTGCCGTTCACATCGCCAACGTTTAATGAATTCGTCGTCCGAGGCCCGCGTCCGGCAACCGAGACATTAGAAGCCGTTCGTGAAAAAGGCATCGTCGGCGGGCTTGCTTTGTCGAAATATTATGGCGGCCACGACAACGATTTCCTCGTCTGCGTGACCGAGACGAATTCCAGAGAGCAGATAGATTCCCTCGTCGCTTCATTGGCCGGGTAATGGAAAATCCGGTCTACAACCTGAGCGAAGGTTTGATCTGTTTCGTTCCGGTATTTTTGATCATCAGCCTTCTCGCAGCCGCTTTGCTTTGGAATAGCTGGCCGGAAAAAAAGGCGAAAGAAGTTGAAGCCGGTCCCGACAAAGAGAGCGAATAAATGATCTTCGGTGCGACAGAAATTTTGATCTGCATCGTGCCGGTATTTTTGGTGATCGCCGTCATCGGCGTGACGCTGGTGTTGAGAAATCAAAAGAAAGGAGATAATGAATGACAAATCGCAATGACATCGACCGACGCGGCTTTCTCTCCTTCGCCGGCAAAGGTCTCGGCCTTGCCGCCCTCACGTCGGCGACAGTAGGCTCGCTTCTCAACCAAGTCGTCGCTGCAAGCAAACATATCCAACACCTATCACCGATCGAAGCCGCAATGGACGAAGACTATTGGGCGACGATCCAACAGGCTTTTTCTGTGACACGCGGTATCGTCAACCTCAATAACGGCGGCGTTTCGCCCAGCCCGCGAATGGTTACTGAGGCATTTGTCCGCTATACCTGGCAGCAAGAGGACGCGACTGCCTATACAATGTGGCGGATACTCGAGCCGCAGTCCGAGACGGTTCGTACGGGACTCGCCGAAGTTTTTGGCTGTTCGGCTGAGGAGATCGCGATCACGCGAAACGCGTCAGAGTCGCTCGAAATTTTGTTGATGGGCATGGATTTCAAATCCGGCGACGAGATCCTGACTACGACCCAAGATTATCCTCGAATGATCACCACGCTCAAACAGCGGGAAATGTGCGAGGGGCTAAAACTCAATCTCATCAAGATCCCGCTCGCCCCCAAAAATGTCGATGACATCGCGGCGGCATTTGAGAGAGCGGTCACGCCACGGACAAAGCTGATCCTCGTTTCGCATCAGATCAACCTGACTGGACAAATATTGCCGGTCAAAAAGATATGCGACATGGCACGAGCTAAAGGCATCGAGACCATCGTTGACGGTGCTCATGCGTTTGCCCAGTTTGATTTCAAACGCGACGATCTCGGCTGCGATTATTACGGCACCTCGCTGCACAAATGGATCTACGCCCCAAAGGGCACGGGCATGCTCTATGTCAAAAAAGACAAGATCGCCAAGGTCTGGGCGTTGATGGCGTCTGAGGACAAGAATCGCAACGACATCCGCAAATTCGAAGAGATCGGCACACACTCAGCGGCCATGAGGCTCGCGATCGGCGAGGCCGTTTTGTTTCACAACGCCATCGGCGGCAAGCGTAAGGAGGAACGTCTGCGGTACCTGTCGCGGTATTGGATGGATCGTCTCAAAGACGTGCCAAAGATCGGCTTTAACACGTCGTTTGACCCAAAGCAGTCATGCGCAATCGCCAATTTCAAGATCGACGGCATTGACCCGGTCGAGATCGGCAACCATCTGATGGCCAAGCATTACATTTTTACGACGCCTATCGTCCACGACGAATTTACCGGCATCCGCATCACGCCGAATGTCTATACGACTCTGTGGGAACTCGACCGTTTTTGCAACATTGTCGAGGACATCGCAAGAAAAGGATTGCCAAAAGGGTAAAGAGGAAATGGGTAACTTTATCACAACTCTACCCGGTAGTTCCGCCGAAGTTTTCCTAACCGATGGTGGACTGGAAACGACGTTAGTCTTTTTGGAGGGCTTTGACCTCCCAAGCTTTGCTGCTTTCGATCTCTTGAAAGACGAAGTAGGTTATCAGGCACTCCGAGATTACTACTTACGATATCTGAACATCGCAAAGGAATATAATTTCAATTATATTCTCGAAACACCAACGTGGCGGGCGAATCCTGACTGGATCGAAGAGGTTGGATATAGCCGGACTGAAACATCTCAGATCAACCAAAAAGCCGTAGGGTTAATGGACGATCTTAGGGCTGAGTTTTCAACAGATATTGATCGGATTTTCATAAGTGGTTGCGTCGGTCCCCGAGGAGATGGCTATCAGCCTGACACGAATATGTCATCGGAAGAGGCCCGGTCTTATCACTCGGAACAGATCCAGGCTTTTCAAGTGCCGCAGGTAGATATGATTTCTGCGATCACGATGACAAACCCTGAGGAAGCGACCGGCGTCGCCCTTGCAGCCAACGACGCAAACCTACCTGTCGTCATTTCGTTTACCGTCGAAACCGATGGAAATCTTCCATCTGGCGCGAGCCTTAAAGAGGCAATCGAGAGAGTCGACAAGGAGGTCAAGACACAGCCGATCTATTACATGATTAATTGTGCCCATCCGACACATTTCGCAGACCTGTTGACCTTAAACAAAGATCAGCCCTGGATCCAACGAGTGCAAGGCCTTCGCTCAAATGCGTCAAAGAAGAGTCACGCGGAGCTGGACGAGTCTACCGATCTTGATCGAGGCAACGTGCAGGAATTTGGGGCCGAGCATCGGCGGTTGGCAGATGTTTTTTCGCATCTTAGAGTTTTTGGCGGCTGTTGTGGCACAGACGACGAACATGTTGTGGAAATTGCAA
This sequence comes from Pyrinomonadaceae bacterium, assembly GCA_044228425.1. Taxonomy (GTDB): domain Bacteria; phylum Acidobacteriota; class Blastocatellia; order Pyrinomonadales; family Pyrinomonadaceae; genus OLB17. The sequence goes on from JBGAUY010000053.1 coordinate 11,911, forward strand.
AAGTTCTAAAGGCACACTGAAGTATTTCGGTTGTTAAAGAATCGATCGATCATTGAAAATTACAGTTTATGAGCATTACAAAAGTTACACAGCACCCAACGCAGAACGAGGCATTGATATTTGAACGGTCGCAGACCGGGCGTGTTGGCTACCGGCTGCCAAAACTAGATGTGCCGGAAACCGCGAATGTCATCCCCGCCGAATTTCGCCGGAGCGATGACCTCGCAGGCGTGCCTGAGGTTTCAGAGGTAGATGTTATCCGACATTTTACACGGATATCGACGTGGAACTACTCGATCGATCTCGGGATGTATCCGCTCGGGTCGTGCACGATGAAATATAACTCGCGGCTTAATGAAAAGGTCGCTCGTATCGGCGGTTTTGCGGGGTTGCATCCGCTGGCGCCTGAGACAGAGTCGCAGGGTGCGTTAGAGCTGATATACAAATTACAAGAGGATCTCGCCGAGATCACCGGATTGCCTGGAGTGTCTTTACAACCAGCCGCCGGCGCACAGGGCGAGATGACCGGCGTGATGCTGATCCGTGCGTTTCTAGACCAACGCGACGGCGAGGCGTCGAAAAACCGGCGCGTGATCCTCATTCCCGATTCTGCACACGGCACAAATCCGGCATCGGCCGCGATGTCGGGCTTTACGGTCAAGACGATTCATTCAACGGCCGAAGGCTTGACCGACATGAACCACCTTCGTGAGCTTTGTGACGAGGGCGGCGTTGCCGGCCTGATGCTGACAAATCCAAATACTGTCGGCATTTTCGAACGAAATATTCGCGAGATCTGTGCCACCATCCATGCTGCCGGTGGCCTTGTCTATATGGACGGTGCCAACATGAACGCCCTTGTCGGCGTCGCCCGTCCCGGCGACATGGGTGTCGATGTCATACATCTCAATCTGCACAAAACATTCTCAACTCCGCATGGCGGCGGCGGCCCGGGCTGCGGACCGTGTTTGTGTTCTGCGGAGTTGGCACGTTTTCTGCCAACACCTCGTATCGAGAAGTCCGGTGAGACATATCGATTGAACTACGATGTGCCAAACTCGATCGGTCGCGTCAAGGCATTTTACGGCAACTTTGGCATGATGGTTCGAGCGTTGTCGTACATCTACACCCACGGCAACGACGGCCTCAAAGAGGCGACCGAGGCGGCGGTGCTAAACGCACGCTATGTCTCAAATGCTCTCGCTGCAACATACGACAAACCGTACGAATCAGACTGTATGCACGAGGCGATCTTTTCGCACAAGAACCAGTCGAAAAAGGGTGTCGTTACGCTCGATATTGCCAAACGTTTGATCGATTACGGTTTTCACCCGATGACGGTCTATTTCCCGCTCGTGGTCGAGGGTGCGATGCTCATCGAGCCGACCGAATCAGTCGGACGTGCCGATCTCGATGCGTTTATCGAAGCAATGATCGACATTGACCGCGAAGCTCAGGACGACCCCGAGCTCGTCATCAACGCCCCGCACTCAACACGTATCGGCCGCCTTGACGAGGCGACCGCCGCGAGAAAGCCTGTGCTTCGCTGGCGTGAAAACATGGGTTCGACGGCGACTACCGCATAGGAGAAATATGAAGATCAGAATATTATTATCAGTTTTACTTACCGTGACTGTATTGAGCCTCGCCGCGGTCACCTCCGCCGATGGCGTTACAAAACGAATCCGATTTGCCAAGGGCAAGCACTCGGCGACCGTCTCGAACAGCGTCGTCCGCGGGGACCGTGATACTTATATTGCCGGTGCTGGTGCCGGTCAGACGATGACCGTTAAGATCACCTCGCTTGAAAACAACGCGGTGTTTCAGATCGAGGGACCGGACGGAGAGTTTCTCGACGGGGCCGGAGAAACGGACGACGCAATGAGCTTTAGCGGTGAGACGCCAGCCAAAGGTGATTATAAGATCATCGTCGGCGGCACACGCGGTAATGCGACATATAAATTGACGGTTATGATCAAATAGTCGCAATCGATTAGTATTTGATATTTAGCCGTGAGATTATCGCTCACGGCTTTTTTGTTTTAATGAGTTCTAAGCTATCCGCAACTACTCAGATGCTACGTAAGGTCATGATCGGCCTGTGGCTGGCGGTCATCGTCGTGTGCGTCGGATACTATCTCGCAAACCCGTCGGCGTTTACCGCTGAAACAATTGCGGCATTTCTTGAGCGTTTTCAAGGTTCGATATGGCTAGTATATTTAATATTTTCAATACTTCGCGGGATAACGCTATTGCCAAGCACCCCGCTTGTTTTGGCGGGAACGATGCTGTTCCCAGGCCAGCCATGGGCAGTTCTCGGTGTTTCGATGACGGGTATTTTGCTCTCATCGACGATGATCTATTACTTTTCAGACTTTTTAGGTTTTGACGAGTATTTTGAAAGCAAAAACCCTGATCTCTCGCAGAAGATCAAAGCAAAACTCGAGCACCCGCTTGGCTTTCTTTTCGTCGCAGGCTGGGCATTTTTTCCGCTGGTCCCGACCGATCTCGTTTGCTATCTAGCCGGAACAACCAGGATGAATTTTCCAAAATTCATCGCCGCGGTTGGGGTCGGCGAGGTCATTTTATGCAGCTTTTATATCTTTTTTGGCGGTGCCTTCGTAAGCTATATGCGTTAAACGCAGATCTGTTGTATTCTCGCACCTTACGGTTCATTTTTTTGCATCACAAATGCAGAGAGGGAAAATTAGTGAAAGATTGTAATAAAAGTTCAGATTGCAGCGGCCGCCGCGAGTTTTTGGTAAAGACGGCAGGTCTCGCGGGCGGGTTAGTGCTAGCAATATCGGGTATCGAACCGGCGTTTGGCCTGACATTCGCAGACGTTACCGTGAATATCGATAGCTCTAGTCCGCTAAATAAAGTAGGTGGGTCGGTCGTCGTTGATTCGTCCGCCGGAAAGATAATCCTCGTTCGAACGGGTGAGGCAGCATTTATCGCCTATTCAGCCAAATGCACGCACAAAGGCGGCATTGTCGAATATGACGCGGCAGGTAAACAGTTTGTTTGCCCGAAACACGGTTCGAAATTCGACTCGGCAAATGGCAACGTCAAGGATGGGCCCGCTGATACCAAGTTGACATCATTTGCGGCAAATGGAACGGCGGCGGCGGTTACCGTTACGGTTGGCTGATCAAAACGACTTGAGCGACGCTAGTGACACCAATCACTGCCGCTGTTTACACATAATACTAGACTCTATATTTGTCTGGTTCTTAGAGTTTTATTAGAATTTGAGGGGCGTCTTTGACAGGCTCCGACCGACGGACGAATAATCAAGACTAATGACAACAATCGGCATCCCCAACGAGATACATCCCGGCGAAAAGCGCGTTGCCGCGACTCCGCAAACCATTTTGAAGCTCAAAAAGCTAGGTTTTGACGTTGTCGTCGAATCGCACGCCGGCCACGGCATCAACGCCATCGACAGCGAATACCGCGAGGCAGGTGCGACGGTAATTGATGGCACGAAAGAGCTTTGGACCGCTGCGGACGTGATAATGAAGGTTCGCCCACCCGAGGAAAATAAAACCCTCGGCGTGCACGAAGCCGACCTTTTGAACGAGGGCTCGACGCTCATCGGATTCGTCTGGCCGGCACAGCACAAAGAGCTGCTCGACCGTCTCGCAAAACGAAAAGCTACGGTTTTTGGCATGGACTGCGTCCCGCGTATCACGCGTGCACAAAAGATGGACACGCTCTCCGCGATGGCAAATATTGCCGGTTACCGGGCGATCATCGAGGCCGCGAATCATTTTCCCAGATTTTTTACAGGACAGATCACCGCGGCCGGAAAGATAGATCCGGCTAAGGTTTTGATCATAGGTGCCGGTGTTGCGGGGCTTTCGGCGATCGGTGCGGCGAAAGGCCTAGGTGCCATCGTACGGGCATTTGACCCGCGGTCGGCGACCAAAGATCAGGTCGCTTCGATGGGAGCAGAGTTTCTCGAACTCGACGTCAAAGAAGAAGGCGAGGGCAAGGGCGGCTACGCCAAGCAGATGTCGGACGATTTTCTCAAAGCTGAGATGGCTCTTTTCGCTGCTCAAGCGATGCAGGTCGACATCATAGTGACGACTGCTCTGATCCCTGGCAAGCCTGCTCCAAAACTGATAACTCAAGGCATGGTCGAATCGATGAAACCTGGCTCGGTCATCGTCGATCTCGCGGCCGAACAGGGCGGCAACTGCGTCCTGACCGAACCCGGAACCGTCGTCACGCACAAAGGCGTCTCGATCATCGGCTACACTGACCTGCCATCCCGGATGGCGTCGATGTCCTCGCAGCTTTACGGTGCGTGCATTGTCGCCTTACTGACCGATCTCGCAAAACCGGTAGCGGCCGCCGTGTCAGAGCCGGGAGCGGCAGCGGCTGAACCACCTAAAACGGAGATCCATATCAACTTGGAAGACGAAGTGGTTCGCGGTGCGATAGTCCTGCACGACGGCAAGATAATGTGGCCGCCGCCCGCACCTGCGACACCGCCAACCGTGGCTCCGCCCGAACCGGGCGTTCCGACAAAGAGTTCGGCCAGCGTCGCGGTCGCCAAGGCTGCCTCAAAGGGACACGGACACGGAGAAAGCAATGGCATCAACCCTTGGGTACTTGCATTCGGAGGCCTCGTGCTATTAGGCATCGGCTTTCTGGTCCCATCCGAGGTCAAAGCTGCCGGGGGCGATACGCTGAGTCATTTGACGGTGTTTATTCTCGCCTGCTTCGTTGGTTTTCAGGTCGTATGGAGCGTCAAACCGGCACTCCACACCCCGCTCATGAGCGTCACCAACGCCATTAGCGGCATCATTTTGGTCGGCGGCATGCTTCAGTTGGTAGGTACCGACCTAAGTGTCACCACGATCCTCGGAGCCATCGCCGTTCTGGTCGCCGCGATCAATATCGCCGGCGGATTCCTCGTAACTAATCGCATGTTGGCGATGTTTAGAAAATGAACCAAAGCCTAATTACAATCGCCTACATCGCCGCGAGCGCGTTGTTCATCTTGAGTCTGGGCGGATTGTCGCAACAGTCCACTGCCAGACGTGGAAATCTGTACGGCATCCTCGGAATGCTGATCGCATTAGTTGCGACCGTATTCGCGATGAAGGATGGCAACTATGCCGTTCTTGCAGCGGCGTTAATTCCCGGCCTCGTTATCGGAGCCATCCTCGCCGCTCGGGTACAGATGACCTCGATGCCTGAGTTGGTGGCGATGCTGCATAGCTTCGTTGGTTTGGCGGCCGTCTTGGTCGGATTCGCTACTTATCTCGGGCCGCATAAGGCAATGTCGGCTGGCGAGCACACGCTGCACTTGGTCGAGATATTCCTCGGCGTGGTTATCGGTTCGGTAACATTTACAGGGTCGGTCATCGCATTTCTCAAGCTCCGCGGTACCATCGGCGGCAAACCGTTCATGCTCCCCGGGCGCCATTTGATCAATCTGATCATGCTCATCGCCACTGTCGCGCTTGGAGCAGCCTTTCTAATGTCGCCTGATACGGCGGCCGGACAATGGCCGTTGATCATTGCGACCGTGCTGACAGGTATTCTCGGAATTCACTTCATCATGGCGATCGGCGGCGCGGATATGCCGGTGGTGGTGTCGATGCTCAACAGCTATTCGGGCTGGGCGGCGGCGGCGGCGGGCTTTATGCTCGGCAACGACCTGCTCATCATCACGGGTGCCCTCGTCGGTGCAAGCGGTGCGATCCTGAGCTACATCATGTGTCAGGGCATGAACCGCTCTTTCGTGAGCGTAATGCTCGGCGGATTTGGCACCGAGGGCGGTACGCCTTCAACGGCAAGCGGCGAACCGCAAGGCGAGGTCCACTCGGTCGAAGCCGCCGGTGCAGCGGAACTCTTGCTTGACGCCAAAAAGATCATCATCGTCCCCGGCTACGGGCTGGCGGTCGCGCAGGCGCAGCATTCGTTGGCCGAGGTCTGCAAGATACTCAAGGAAAAAGGCGTCGAGATAAAATTCGCGATCCATCCTGTCGCCGGACGCCTGCCCGGCCACATGAACGTCCTGCTCGCCGAGGCGAACATCCCCTACGACATCGTCTTCGAAATGGACGAGGTCAACGACGATTTCCCCACGACCGACGTCGCCTGGGTCATCGGTGCCAACGACATCGTCAACCCCTCCGCCATGGACGACCCCGGCTCACCCATCGCCGGCATGCCCGTCCTCCACGTCTGGGAATCACGCACCTGCATCGTCATGAAACGCGGCATGGCCAGCGGCTACGCCGGCGTCGACAACCCCCTGTTCTACAAAGACAACACGCTGATGCTGTTTGGCGATGCTAAGAAGGTGGTGGATGAGATACTGACGGCGATGCGGGCGTAGATTTTTCGGCCGTTTGGGTATATATTTCGTCTTAATTGAATTAGGAGGGGAATATGAGATCAAAAGTATTGTTCATTATCGCGAATATCATATCTGCAGTACCGGATTTTGGGTCAGATCAGTTCAACAGGCGGGAAATTGGATCGTTACCTTTAACTTTGGTGCAAACTCGACCGCCGGACATTCCAATTCAACGCTAATAACGACGGCACAGGTGCCTTTCGATTTAGGGCTCCGTCAGTGGCTGTACGCAGCATCTTTCCGGCGGTTTGGGCTAGGCCTACGGCGAACACGTTAAGTTTTACATCCGAGGTCCAACTGCCGCTCACCAGTACCGTACGTGAGGTCGGCACGCTCGTTTTTAAGGGTACGAGGGCGGCGAACGGAACGATTTCCGGGCCGGTGATCTTTATTATCGACAATACCGGCGGACTGCCGGCAACGACAGTTCCCTACTCGATCCGAACGGGGACATTCACCGCAGTACCGTTGAGCGTCACGGCCGGAAGAGCTGAGTTAAGAGTCCGGCGTTAGCTCAATGTACGGACGTCGCCGGCAACGCCGACTACGGCGACGACAGCCCCCTCTACGGAGCAATGGGCTTCGTCCGGCAAATCGAACGCAAATCCGGCCTCACCAAGAAAACGAAAACTCCTGTTTTTCGCTATCTAACAGAAACGTCGTCTAGTCTGAGACCTTGCGAATGTTTGCCGGCCTCATTGATTTCGCTACGACTTGCTGCAAGGTTATTGCCTGCGAATGGCGCAACGGTTAGCCCCCATGATAATACCGATTTCCTCACCAATAACCTGAAAGAGGGCGGGTTCACATCTCTCCAGGGAATAAGTACGGTGCCGCGACGACCGCCATCCCCGCCGTAACCGCCGCGATCAGTACGAATGTTAAAGATCTGCTGACGTATCGTTGCATATTCTACTCTTCCTCGCATCGAGGGGTAGACGACAACGCCAATCTCTCAACCACATTCCCCTTCTCCAAATGCTCCTCAACGATCTCCCGCAACATCTTCCGGCTGGCTTGACCGTATAATGTGCCGTCAGGAGTAGACCATGACGGCGGTGCCTCGATGGAGCGAAGCCTATGGAGCCGCATTCGGTGAGGACGACTTCGCCCATGGGGTTGCGGCCCTTATTTCTTTGCCCTGACGGATGCCTTTTCGACGAGGATGCGGTCAAACTCGGCCATTACCTCTTGCCCGCCGACGGCCGCACATGATTTACCCGTACAGACAAAAACCTGCCGCTTTATCGGTGCTTTGAGCATCGGGGCGAGTTTTCGAGTTCAACACGGTCTTTTATAAAATTTTGGCTTGGCCATATCAATTAAATATAGTTTAATACGCGAGGTTTTTGGTATGCTAATCACGGTTAACTGTTCGTATTCACTATTCACTATCCATGGCAGTCGGCATTATCATCCACATCACGGTCGGCGTTGAGAAACGCACCGAATTCTTTCACAGGAACGTATTCGTATCGGCTCTGACGAAAACCTGACCTTCAGATACACGCCTGGTAAAGACGCGACAGGCGGTTGGTTTGACCTCGAAAAACGCTGACGGCGTCTATCGCATCGTCGATTTTAATGCCGAGCTCGGGCTGCGCATCAGCGAAAAACCGGTCCGCCGTTTTATCGCGATCACCGATGGTGACGTGATCGCGGTCGATGGTACGGATATCTCGTTCGCGTTCTTTTCGCTTGGAGACGAAATCTTCGCTGATAACGACAAACCGCGAGCAGCCGCACATTTCGCGGTTTATCGAGGACGCCGCACTCGAATCGCTTCATCCGCCAAACGCGACGACATAAAAAGCATTCTTACGTGAATTCCGCGAGCTTTCGCGCGAGATATCGCTGACGACCAAACTTATCGCTCTCGTGCTCATCGCCGCATTTGTTACGGGCGTTTTGTACATTGGCTTTGCCGTCAACTCTGAGCTGCGACAGAGCCGTAAGCAATCTGAAGAACAGGCCAACATCATCAAACGTCTCGAAGACAAGCTCGGCCAGACGAGCGATCAGATCGGCGAGCTCGATAAGACCAACAAAGACCTGATCAAACAGGTCTCATTGGCGCAAAACCTGCGAGTCGATTACGGTGGAGCCGTCTGTCTGATCGTCGGCGTCTATGATCTGGTTGATAAACGCAACGGCAAGGTGCTTCGCTATGCCGACCCTCAGAGTTTCCGTCCAAACCCGTACGAACCGACCGAGTCCGAAGATCCCGGCCGGCCCGAAATGCCGCCGCAGATCGGCCTGACTACCGAGGGCAACGGTGCGACGGTCGAATATGATTTTATCGGCACGGGCTTTCACGTCGGCGGCGGTTATATCGTGACGAATCGCCACGTCGTCCGGCCGTGGGAGGAGGACGATCAGGTCAAACAAATGATGCGTGCCGCCAACGGCCAGGCAAGGCTTAAACGGCTTGTCATTTATTTCCCTAATTTTGCTCAGCCATTTCCGCTTCGCGTACGACAACTCGGCACACACGAAGACATCGCTATTGCCGTCATTGACCCCGCGATGCTGCCGGCTGAGATACCCACCGTGCCGCTTGACCTCGATTCCGAATCTGCTGCCGTCGGCAAAACGGTCGTTACTATGGGTTACCCCAGCGGGCCGGACCGTTTGCTGGCAATGGTCGACGACGACGAAGCAAAATCCATCAACCAGCGTTTTGGCAATTCGCGCCAAAACCTGATCAATTTCCTCGCCCAGTCGCAAAAGATCGTCCCGCTCACGACGCAAGGCGCGATCACCGACCTCGACGCCAAACGCATCGTCCA
>JBGAUY010000054.1:0-17789 GCA_044228425.1 Pyrinomonadaceae bacterium
CAGCGCGTGCTAGGTAAATCCGATTGACCCTTAAGTAAATCGCAAACATCGTGCCATCCGTGATTTTTGAAACCACGCCGCCCGTCTGAATTCGTGCTAGCATTGCCGAATGGCGGATAGTTAGTGAAGGAACGCAATGGACTTTTTCAAGCAATGGGGTAAATCAATTGTCATTTTGTCGGCGACGTTGCTGGTAGCATGGGTTATGCCGAGCGGGCCAGTCGATCCGTGGGGAATATTCAACCTCAATAAGGCGGCCTACATGGTTTTCGCCCTTTGTTTTATTGAGGTGTTGGGAGTGGTTATGATCCGTGTCCTGGGCGGCCGCCAGGGATCCATTATGACCGGATTTTTCGGCGGACTGGTCTCAAGCACAGCGACGACGGTCTCGCTAGCCCGCGAAAGCAACGAGGGAGACACCGAATTTGTCGGAAAGGAGCTGTTGATCTTCCTTTCTGCAACCGCCGGGATGTTAGTCGAAGGTATTACATTCGTCCTCCTGAGCACGGGCGGTATTTATTATTCTCTGCTGTTAATATTCATCGGGCCGCTTATTACAACATCGGTGATCGTCTTGCTGTTGGTCAGAAAAATTCCCCATCGCGCAATTAAGATCGAGGAGGCGGAAATCAAGTTCTTGCCGATAGTGGGCCTCGCGGCCTTCATTATCGCGGTCCTTGCATTCTCAAAATTCCTCCAGAGCGTTTTCGGACAAAGTGGGCTGGTGGTGCTGACCTTTCTCGTATCGCTGTTCGAGATCCACGGTTCCATCATAGTCAACCTTCAGCTACAAGCCGCAGATGTCTTCAGCGTCACGTTTCTTGGCGGACTGCTTGCGATATCGGTGGCTGCTTCGTACATTTCAAAATTGGTTCTTATCCATTCGATCGCCAGCCCTCCGCTGAAGAAGAAAATCACGAAGTATACGCTCTTAATCCTCGTTTCGCTTCTTTTAAGCTGGGTCGTTTTTTTCTTCTCGGGCTGAGCAACTATTAAACGAAGAAAAGGCCCCGTCCAATGACGAGGCCTCTAGTGATAACGACGCTTTCACGGACACCCCGCGATCACTCCTTCCGCTTTTTCGAACTTAATCCAAAAAAGCTCTTGATCGATTTCATCACGCCTTTTTTGGTGCGGAGTTCTTCTTCTTCGGCTTGGGCTTCGATCTGGGCGGCGAGGAGGGCACGGCGCTCTTCGACGAGTTCGCTGATCGATTCGACGAGGGCGGGGTTGCTTTCGAAGATCGGTTTGAGGCCGGATTTGTCGATACGCAGAACCTCGGATTCCTCAAACGCGACGACGTTGGCAGAACGCGGTTCGCCGGTGAGCAGGCTCATTTCACCAAAGAAATCGTTCTCTTTGAGCGTCGTGAGCGTTTTTTGATACGTCAGTTCAGGAATTTGCACCTTAACGGTGCCGCTGATGATGACAAACATCGAGTTGCCCACCTGGCCCAATTGTACGATGTTTTCGCCCGGTGCGTAGACGCGGGTCGTCGAGGCGTTTGCGAGCCGCTCGATCTCTTCGTCGGACAGCGGGGCAAAGATCGAGACGCGGTTGAGGCGGTCGGCGATCGAGTTAAACACTTCTTCAGGCGGAGTTTCCTCGGGTTTTGTCTCGATATAAACCGTTCGTGTCGGATATGCGAAATGGATGCCTTCGCGTTGGAACACGTACCATATTCTCTGTCTGACAAGAGCGTCGGTGTCGTGCTGCTGGCGATAGTCTTCGAGCCAGTATTTCACTTCCCAATCGATGCCATCCGCCGCGAGGTTGCGAATGCGGACGACGGGACGGATCTTTGGGCTGACGTTCTCGACTTGGCGCACGGCTTCGCGGATCGCCGTGATAGTTTTAGCGGGCGAATTTGAGTAGAGCGAGTTAAAGAAGACGATCTTTGCGTTGAGATTATTCTTTGGGGCGACTTCAAATATCTCTTTGCCAAGCACCGAGTTGCTGATGACGAGTAGCTTGTTTTGAAAGGTCCTGATCTTAACCCCGCGCCAGGAAACATGTTCGATCACGCCTTCGCCACGGCCCGGGATCAAGATCACATCGCCAACGACGAACGGCTGGTCAGCCGAAAGCGCCAAGCCGGCAAACAGGTTGCCAAGTGTATCCTGCAAAGCGAGACCGACGACAATACCGAGGATCGTCGAACCGGTAAAGAGCGCAGTAAGCTGGACGCCGGGGAACTGCGACTGAAAGATCATGAAAAACGCAACGATGTAGATAATGATCGAAAGGACGGTTTTGATCAGCGAAGAGACCTCGCCTTGTTCGGCGTTGCGATACGCGGTTTTGACCACGAGAAAACCGACAAAACGAACCACGGAAACGACAAGAGCCATCCAGAGCAGGATCTTGAGGATGTGGAGGAGATTGACGATCAGGCCGATCGTCGTTTCGGTCATCATCGACGGGGCCGCGCCGCCCTCCACAACAGTCACGCCGCCGTTGGCTGCAATAATAAGCCCAAATTTTTCCGTTAAATAGACACGGATCAATTCTTCGATAAAGGGAAACGTTATCAGCACCAGTGCGACGATCGATGCAAAGGACAGGAAGTAAATAGTTTTCTTACGCAACTCAGATGCAACCATATTTACGCTAAAACATATCAGCAATCGTTTTCCCAAGCAATAATAGAGAAAGTGTTGAGACGATCATAGTCGTGCCGTAGGCGAGGATATTGAACCAGTGCGAATTAGTATGCTCGCCCATGATCTCGGGATTGTTGACGAGTTTTACGATAGCGACAAGTAATACCGGGAGCAAAAGACCGTTGATACACTGAGCAACGAGCAGCAGCGTGATCGGCGGAATGCCCGGAATAATCGCCATCGTTGCACCGATAAAAAGTAGGGCCGTAAAAATACCGAGGAAGATCGGCGCTTCGCGAAATGATCGTGACAAGCCTTTTTCAAAGCCGAGAGCTTCGCTCAAACTATACGCAGAGGCCAACGGTACGACCGCCATAGCCAGCATCGATGCTCCAAAGAGGCCGATCGCAAATAGGTATTTGGCGTAGACACCGGCGATCGGCACCAACGACTCGGCGGCAGTAGCGGCTGAATCTATGTTCGTAACACCTGCGGTGAATAGCGTTGCCGCCGTGCAGATCACGATAAACACCGCAATGATATCGGCAAACGTCATCCCGATAATGACATCCGCACGCGCGACCGAAAGCTCGTCCTTATCCATTCCTTTTTCGACCGCAGCGGATTGAACATAGATCTGCATAAACGGTGCGATCGTCGTTCCGATCAGAGCCATTACCGTGAATAGATAACCGGTATCACTGCTGAGAGTCGGGTGGACGAAACCATCCGCGACCTGCGACCAATCGGGTTTCGAAACGAATGCGGAGATAACGTAGGCGAAAAATACGAGCGACATTACCAGAAACACCCGTTCGACGCGCTTTTGCGAACCTTTAACAACGAGCCACCAAATTACTGCTCCTGAGAGCGGGATCGTAATATATCGTGAAACGCCAAGCAGCTCCGACGCCTGTCCGATGCCGACGAATTCGGAAATTATCACGCCGATATTCGCAACCATCAGAGCGAGCATGACAAAGGCCGTCCATCGGACGCCAAAATGTTCGCGGATCAGATCGGCGAGGCCTTGGCCGGTGACCACGCCCATTCGCATACACATTTCCTGAACGACGATCAAACTGATCGTCATCGGGATGAACGTCCAAAGTAGGGAATATCCGTAGGCTGCACCGGCGCTGGAGTAAGTGGCGATGCCGCCGGCGTCGTTACCGGCGTTTGCGGCAATGATGCCGGGGCCGAGGATCGCGAGATAGGTTAAAAAGCGGTATTCAGATAGACTTCGACGGAGACGCGAGCCCGCGCGGCGCGCATTTTGCACAAACTTTTTCGGTGAAAAGCGTGATACGACCATTTCTACTACTATCGCCGTCGATCATAAATTCTAAAAAAAGACTATAACTCTTTTTATTGCAAATGAAAAAGCGCGACAAAAACTGACGGTAAATTTGTTGCTAAACGCGACATTTGCTAGAGTTCGAATATTATGACGAACCACATCCGACGCGTCTTTGCTGCGATTTTCCTGTTTTCGCTCATGCTTTGCCTGTTTCCCGTTCATACAACGGTAAATGCTGCTTGGCCGGAACCTGTTCGTGGCATAAATGGCATGGTCGCTTCGCAGCACGAGCTTGCATCGCAGATCGGCGTCGATATTTTGAAGAAGGGCGGAAACGCTGTTGACGCCGCGGTGGCCGTTGGATTGGCGCTTGCGGTGGTTTATCCGGAGGCGGGGAATATCGGCGGAGGCGGGTTTATGTTGTTTCGCGATAAGAAAGGGGAGTTTCATGCGATAGACTACCGCGAAATGGCTCCGGGGGCAGCGAGCCGCGATATGTTTGTCGATGCGAAAGGCGATCTGATCCAAGGCGAGGGAAGTTCGACGGTTGGATATAGAGCGTCGGGTGTTCCGGGGACGTTGGCGGGATTTGAGCTTGCGTTCAAGAAATACGGGAGCGGTAAGGTTACCTGGAGACAATTGGTTGAGCCCGCGAGATTGCTCGCACAAAATGGATATGTGCTTTCGAACCGTCTTGCTGAGCTTTTTATCGAGTACAAAGAAACGCTCGAACGTTATCCCGAATCGAAACGCATATTCCTGCGTGGCGGCAACTATTTCAAGGAGGGCGACACGCTTAAACAACCTGAACTAGCGGCAACATTGGGCCGCATTGAACGCTTTGGAGCGAGCGATTTTTACAAAGGCCAGACCGCCAAACTCATCGCCGCCGATATGAAAGTCAACGGCGGCTTGATCACCGAACAAGATCTCAAAAACTACGTCGCCAAAGAGCGAGAGCCGCTGCGTGGGAGCTATAGAGGATATCCAATTGTTTCGATGCCGCCGCCATCGTCGGGCGGAATGGTGATGTTTCAGACGCTCAACATCCTCGAAGGCTACGATCTGCGTGCCTTCGGCTCAAATTCGGCCGCAAAATATCATCTATACATCGAAGCTTCACGCCGGGCGTTCGCCGATCGAGCGGAATATATGGCCGATCCTGATTTTGCAGAAGTTCCCATAACGAAACTGATCGATAAGACGTATGCAAAAGACCGTCGCAGCACTATTCTCGCTAACAAAGCTACGCCAAGCCGCGACGTTAAATTTGGCAACGTAGCTGGTAAGGAGCCAATGGAGACGACACATTACACCATCGTCGATAAAGACGGTAATGTAGTCACGAACACCTACACGATCAATGATCTATACGGTTCTCGAGTCACGATCAAGGGTACTGGCATCCTAATGAACGACGAAATGGACGACCTCGCCGCGCGTCCGGGAAGACCGAATCTGTTTGGCCTGGTGCAAGGCGAGCGGAACAAGGTCGAGCCAAAGAAAAGACCCCTGTCGTCAATGACGCCAACCATTGTGTTAAGAAAAGACGGTAGCACATGGTTTGCTTTGGGAGCACGCGGAGGCCCGCGAATTATCTCCGCCGTGATGCAAACGATCATTAACGTCATCGATTACGACATGAATATACTCGAAGCCATCTCAGCCCCGCGAATGCATCACCAATGGCTGCCCGACAGCATTATGTGGGAATCGAACGGGATATCACCTGATACGATGGCGATCATGTGCAACTATGGCCACGTATTTAACGCGAGTTCGAACAATGTCGCCTCAGCTACGGCCATCATGATCGATGATAAAGGAGTTCGGTTGGGTGCTATAGATCCGAGAAGTGACGGAAAGGCTGTCGGCTATTGAGGCTTTTCGTCTTCGTCGAGCAGACGTGTTGTGCTCTCAGTAACGCTTGTTGGTTGTAAGTCATTGGTGTCACGCCAGTTACCGGCGGCGGGAGTGAAATAATTGTGAGCAGGTACAGAGGATTGCGGCGGAAGGCCTTTTGCCTTTACAGAGCTCAATGTATTTGCTCCAGCGAGAACTTTTTCTTCGAGCGTCGGGACGCCCGGCTCGCTTGATTCGAACATCAACGCATAGGCCATTCGTAGCAAGCCGCCCATAAAACAGAACACAACTGCAAATCCAACAAGGAACGGTTGGATATTCAACGCGACCGTAACCATTCCCATTAGCGGAGCAACAAGGAAAGTCATTAGAAAAAGAAACAACCCTTGTTTAAGGCCGCGTTTTCTGGGTGACTGCTGCGATGATGTGCGGGTAGTTGCGAGTGGGTTAACGCCCCCGGTCTGTATGAGATCGCCGACCGCAGCTAAAAGAAAGCCGCAACGCGAACAGTAGTTCGTGTCCATCGAGATCCTTTCTTGTCCACATTGAGGGCAAAACATCAGATTATATTGTCATCCTTTTCCAAAAGTCGCGTCGTGCTCTCGGTTACGCTCGCTGGTTCGAGATCGTTGGTGTCACGCCATGATCCGGCCGGACGCGGGGCATTGTACATATTCGCCGGAATAGATTGCCGTGGCGGCAAAGCATTTTGTCCGTCTGCCCCATACATCGGCGGCTGTTGAGGCGGTTGAAACTGCTGTAACAGAACTGGAATTTTTGAGCTTGGTAGAAAGATCAGCGAGGCAATGATTATCATCATCGCGCCAAATACACCTGTGATAGCGATAATGCCGATCAATTCGTCCGGCGCACCGAGAATACCAAAAAAAGCGGTCGAGAACATTGTCAGAAAGATGAACCAAAGTGTTCCAAATACGACGCCGGCCTTTTTCGTAAAAACTTTTTTCTTCTGATTGAGCTGAGCAAGCTGCGGCAAAAATCCGCCGTGAGCAACAACCTCAGCTACGACGCCGAGCGGCATGCCGCATCGCGAGCAAAATTTTGTTTCACTTGAAACCTGTTGTTGCCCACAGCTAGGACAATGCATCACTTTTCTCCTTAAGTCTCAATCCTTAACGAATTCTTACACGAAAAAGTTCGTTGTGCAAAAGTTTCCAGCTCAATCTAGAGATGGGGGAGCTTGTCGTCCGTTAGGGTTTGATATAGAGCAAATGCCCGACCCTGAAAATGAGATGCGAGGTCGATGGTTTCGAGAAGAATATCGGCTAGTGGACGGAGCTTTTCCGGTGAGGGAATCTCGCGTTTTAGATCGTCGTCAGACGTAAAAAATGAAAATCCTTTTATTCGAGTTGATTCAACCTCGTCTAGGTACGAGACGATGAGATCTTTGTTGACAAGCTTTTCAGGTAGCGTCCATTCAAAAGGGTCGTCCCACAGCCGTGTTGTGATGCCGCCAAATGTCTTTTCGACCATCGCCGCTGAGCGTAGGATGTATTCGCCGCACGAAAATGGTGACATCTCATTGCGAGTGTCGCGAGGACGTTTGTAAAGCAGATGGTCCGGAACTCGTACGAGAAGGTCGCGTGAACGAGCGTCTATCGTTGTGAATTGTTTGTCGAATGCTGAAATAAGGCTTTCCATTAAGAATGAGCGGCCGCAAATGCGGGCCGCTCAATTTTACCATTCAATTAAGGTTTGATGTATCAGCGTTTACCGTAACGCCGGTCCTTTTCGTAGATCCCGAGCCCGTAGTTGCGGCCTTTCCAGTTGACACCGGTACTGAGTCGACCCTTAACGCCGACTTCGGCGCCTTTTTGCGGGACGTTGCCATCGGTCACGAGCACCCAAATGGCACCGGTTCCATCGTCAATCTTATAGGCACCTCCGCCGATCCTAGTGCCGGGGATCGATAGGCCGTAACTGTCTCTTACCGTTCCTGCGACAACGACCTCTTTATCCTGATATTTGCCAGGGTTTGCCTCAATATCAGCAATGCTCGTCCGCTGCGGGCAGCCGGTCGCAAACAAAGTGAGTGCTGTGATCGTCAAAAGTAATATCGTGGTTTTGGTGGTTTTCATTGATCTTCCTCTCTGAAAAAAAATGGGGAGTGCGAACGTCTTAAAGATTCGTTTATTGCGTCAAAGTTTGCCATAAATATTATTTTCTGTAATGCTGAATTCATTTTTATAATGCCGGACGAAACCACACAGCGATCTGCGTCACAAATTTCGGTTTGTTCGAGTCTCTCGGACGACACGTGGCACAACCTCGCCGGGCCGAATGCTTTTGAGAGCTGGCATTTTGACGCACTATCGGACGATGGCCGAGAGGCTATTGTAATAGCGTTTTACGACAACTACATACTCTCGCCGCGATTTCACTCAAACAGCAACACTCCCGCAAATGTCATTCATTCGGGCAAGCACCGATTTCCGGCGGTTTCGTTTGTTTATTCGGTCGATGGACGCCCTGTTTTCAATTCGATCAACGAATACGTCGAGGGTGATTTTCACGCCGGGTCGGATAATGGTTGTGTCGTTGCTGGGTCATCGTTCCGCATCGACACGGCTGTTTATGGCAACGGCTTTTTTGTCACCGTGGATGTCAGAACCGCAGGAGGAAGACGTATCCGTGCGGAAATGGAATGGCTGTTGATCGAATCTGACTTGATGCCGTCCGATGGGACGCGAACTCCGGGTACGTGGAACCTTGTTGCTCCGCGGGCCGATGTCAGCGGCAAGATACTGCTCATTGGGCGACGGGGCAAGATACGCAAGACGGTGCAGTTTCGCGGTACGGGGTATCACGACCAGATATCGAGCGATAACGTACACTATCGTGATCTAGCTTCGCGAATGTGGGGACGGGCGCATTTTGTTGATTCCACGGTCGTATTCGAACGCCACGGGGGTGTCCAGGACCGAGCGGCGGCAGGTAAGTTTTTCCTTATTCGCGACGGCAAAGTACACGAACGCGATGCTGCGTGTGAGGTCAGTGAGTTCAAACGCGATCGATGGGGCTTAAATGTCCCTCGACGCATTTCGTATGTATCTGATGATCAGATCAAGCTGCGTATCAAACCGACGTCGATAATACGCTCGGGATTTTCTGAGGTAAAGTCGCTTAGTGAGATCACGCTTGGTTTGCGTGATGGTAAACCAAGAAAGACGATCGGGCTCGTCGAGTTTGTCGATCCGCGTCGAATGAGCAGCCGTTTGTCGCGATGGATCACCGATCTGCGGATCGGTCGGAACGGCAAGGCACCGGTTTTTTAGGTCAATTCCAGCGTTTAAGAGTTCGAATTACATCATTAGAGATCTGTGTAGCTTGTTCGACGGGCATCTTAAATTCTTTGCTCATAAAATCTATAGAGCTTTGCACCATCTCATCGACTGTCTGTGTCCTGTTTGTAAACCCGCCGTCCGCGTAGCAGAACATACAATATTCCGACACGGGTGAACCATCAGCATCGGTGCCGAAATTCTTAAATTCATCTGAAAGCGGCATGCCGCAACTCTGGCATCTGATCTTATCGTCCATATTTATCTCAGTTTGACGGCTGTGCCGTAGGCAAGGACTTCGGTTGCTCCTTGTGAAAACTCGGTCGCGTCATAACGCATTCCAATAATGGCGTCGGCACCGATCTCATGGGCGTGTTGAACCAGGCGATTGAATGCCTCTTTACGCGCCTCTTCGCAAACAACCGACCATTCTTCGATGTTGCCGCCCGCGAGTGATTTAAAGCCGCCGACGATACCACGCCCGAGACCGGTCGCACGCACGACGATGCCGCGAACGACTCCTAAATACTGTTCGATCTGCCTGTCCTGTATATCAAATCCTGTTGTGACGATCATAACGCTGACCTCCGAATTACTTTGTAATTAGATATCAAACAGACTATAATTCCGAGCAAATGTCAAACTGTTCCCGCTCCCGGTTGCCCATGTAATTAACGGAGGATGTATGCTCAGTATTGCCAGTAAATCAAACCTGATACGCCTCGCAGCAATAATAACTGCCGTTTGCCCTGTATTTATATTTTTTGACAGCAACACGGTGTCTGAAGCCGCTCCTTTTCAGACATATCCGGCAACAAAAACTTCTGACGGGCTTCGCTCGGTCGCCGTCGAAAATGACGAGGGCCGCGTAACAGTCAAAATTCCCGACGACATCCGGACAGGCGACAAGATCTCGGGCACACTGGTCACAGAGCCAAAGGGTGCAACAAAAGAAGAACAAGATGCGAATCTCGCAGCGCTTAGAAAGCGGCGGCTGCGTCTGATGCTCGCAAAAGCTAGTGGCAGTACCGCACCGAATGATGCGATCGCGTTGTCAGTGCCATTATCCGGCGGCGACACGTCTACGGTTAAGACTACGCCAAAACAGGGAAATACGATGCGGATCGAGTTCACGGTGGGTGGTCAACCCGGACTTACCGTCGACGATTCAGCGATTAAAGCACTGGTGCCGATCGACATAATACCTACTTCGGCCCCTAAGCTTCCTTCGACTGATAGTCCACCGGTCAAAAAGCCAGGAGATGTTTCGTTTGATGAAATTTCGTACCGCCGAGTCCCTTTAACACGTGACGATAAACCGTTTGTTGTCCCGACGCTGGCTCAAACCGGACGTCCAATGAGGATCACCGGACTGTTTGACGGCGATAGCTCTAACACGATAGCGAAACTTGGCGAAAACCCCGCCGACATCATCGCGGAATCACCTCGTACTTCGATTTTAGAGAGCCCCGCGACTGTGGGCCCCGTGATGCTTTCGATCAACGAAAACGGCAGGCGCGTATCTTCGACGATCCGTAACGTTAGTGTCAATCTATCTGCTCCGAAGACCAGCTTGATGAAAGGGGAACGCACTGTTATGACGGTGCGGGTGGAGGGACTAAACGGGATATCGGAGTCCGTTCCACTCACGCTGCGATCAAGCGGCGTTATCACAATGGAAGGCGGCCCTTTTCAGCGGCTGACCATTGCCCCGTCGCAGATCAGCTCCAGCGGAAGTTTCACGATGACAAGAGGGATAACGGGGATCGCGGCCGGCGGTTGGGGTGCGACCGCGACGGTCATCGTGCGTCCGTTTGACGTAAATTTGCTCGACAACCTGAACGTAATTTATACCGGGAGAGTCGAGGTCAACACGTTTACGGGCCTCTATCTATTCACTGATCATAACGGTGAGACCGTCGCCTCCGGAAAAGGCAAAGTCGATGCCAAAGGCTGCGACTTCAAACTCGAAGACAACTCGGGCGGGAGAAAAGTCAGGATCACGATCGACGAATGTTTAAGAACCGGCAGTGCAAAGGTTGAGGGCCAGTTGCCCCTAGGTATTTTTGTAGTCAACGACACAAATATCGATGACAACATACTTCTTTACTCCAATGTTCCCAAAGTGATCTCGGACAAAACAAAACCGCCAAGTAACGCATCGGTTTGAGCATCATAAGTTGGTAGCGCGTAGGGGAGTTGAACCCCTCTTTCCAGGTTGAGAACCTAGCGTCCTAACCGATAGACGAACGCGCCGGTTAGCGAAATAAGAGTATAAAAGTCAGCGATCTAATGCGCAAGCCGGCCATTAACGAGAAATAACTTAGACCTCACCGTGAGAGTACATCGACCAGTAGTCTGAGCACTCGCATTTCTGCCGCAACCCTTTTATAATAGTAGTTTGAACACCTCACTGAGCTAATTACTATGACACACACACTTTTTGATTCACGGCAGACATTTACCACTGGTAGCGGCGGCACGGGCACTTTTTATTCGCTACCGGCCTTAGAAGCAGCGGGTTTAGGAAAGATCTCGCGGCTGCCGATTTCGGTACGCATTGTTTTGGAGAGCGTATTGCGTAACTACGACGGGGGTAAAAAGGTCGGCGAATCGCATATCCGTGAACTTGCAGCCTGGGGGGCAACTGACGAGCGGACGAACGAGATACCATTTGTTGTCGCACGCGTTGTGCTGCAAGATTTTACAGGCGTACCGTTGCTTGTCGATTTGGCAGCGATGCGTTCGGCGGTACAGCGAATGGGCAAAGATCCGGCGGTGATCGAACCGCTCGTACCCGTCGACCTTGTCATTGACCACTCGGTTCAGGTCGATTACGCCGGTAGCGATACCGCGTACGAAAAGAACATGGAGATGGAGTTTAAGCGAAACGCTCAGCGGTACCGCTTTTTGAAGTGGGGAACGCAGGCGTTCAACGGCTTTAGCGTCGTGCCTCCGGGCATTGGCATCGTCCACCAAGTTAATCTCGAATATTTGGCAAAGGGGGTCTTTGAGCGTGACGGTGTCTATTTTCCTGATTCTTTGGTAGGAACTGACTCGCACACAACGATGATCAATGGCGTCGGCATCGTCGGCTGGGGCGTGGGCGGAATCGAGGCAGAGGCCGGAATGCTTGGCCAACCGGTATATTTTCTTACGCCTGACGTCGTAGGTGTCAATCTCACGGATGAATTGCCGCAAGGGGCGACAGCGACCGACCTGGTCCTCAGAATTACCGAAATGCTTCGCAAGGCCAACGTGGTTGGCAAGTTTGTCGAATTTTTCGGCGAGGGAGCCGCAGCCCTCAATGCAACTGACCGTGCGACCATCGCTAACATGGCCCCCGAATATGGTGCGACGATGGGCTTTTTCGGCACGGACGAGAAAACGCTCGATTATTTTGCGAATACCGGCCGTTCGGCCGAGCAGATCGGTACGATCCGTAATTACTATAAAGCCCAAGGGATGTTCGGCATTCCACAAGAAGGCGAGGTTGAATACACGACCGTCATCGACCTGGATCTTTCGACCGTCGGGCCTGCGGTAGCTGGGCCAAAACGGCCGCAGGATCGCATTGAGCTTTCACAGCTCGACGACCGTTTTATTGAGCTGTTTACAAAATCAGCAGCCGACGGCGGTTATGGTAAGGACCTCGCTGATCTTGAAAAACGCTATCCGGTTGCGATGGGTGAGAGCCATGAGGTCATTGTCGAGGGCGGGGGCGAGCAGAGCCAAAAATCAGCACCCGAATCGATTCACGGCACAGTTTCCCCTGATAACACAAACGTTTCGACCGAAGTCGAGATGATGAACAATCGTCCGACGCCCAGCCGTGTCGAATTTTCGGATGAAGACAGCCCGGTCGTTAATACTGCGATCGGCAACGGCGACGTGCTCATCGCCGCGATCACCTCGTGTACAAATACGTCAAATCCGGCAGTAATGATCGCCGCCGGAATCGTCGCTAAAAAGGCCAACGCCCTTGGGATGAAGGTTCCGCCGTATGTCAAGACCTCACTCGCTCCCGGTTCACGCGTGGTGACCGAATATCTTAATAGAACGGGCTTGCAGGAACATCTCGATGCCGTCGGTTTTGAGTTAGTCGGCTACGGATGCACGACATGTATTGGAAACTCGGGTCCTCTCGATCCGGCAATCGAGGAAGAGGTTGTTGAGCATGACATTGTCGCGGCATCTGTGCTGTCTGGTAATCGCAATTTTGAGGCTCGGGTTCACCAAAATATCAAGGCAAATTTCCTAATGTCGCCGCCGCTGGTCGTCGCATTTGCGCTTGCGGGAACAGTGGTGAGGGACGTTTATTTGCACCCGATCGGCCAGGATCGCGACGGCAATGACGTGTATCTCAAAGACATCTGGGCTTCGCTTGACGAGGTTCGCGAAGTGCTGGCTGCGGCATTTGACCCGGAAACTTACAAACGACTCTATTCGCAATTTGCAGAGCAAAATCCGCTTTGGAACGACATTGAATCTAGCACCGGCACCATCTATGAATGGGATGCGGACTCAACGTACATTCAAGAGCCGCCTTTCTTTGCAGGTTTTTCGATGGAATCCGGCAACTTTAGCGACATTCGCGGTGCTAGAGCCCTCGCTGTATTTGGCGATTCGGTGACGACAGACCACATTTCACCGGCTGGTGCGATCAAGGCGAATTCGCCCGCGGGTAAATATTTACAGGATCTTGGCGTTAGTCCAGCAGACTTTAACTCGTACGGATCGCGTCGCGGTAATGATCGCGTAATGCTACGCGGGACCTTTGCGAATGTCCGCATCAAAAACACGATGGTGACGCCGACGGAGGGCGGTTATACAAAGCATCAGCCTAATGGCGACGAGATGACGATCTACGACGCCGCAATGCAGTACGACATCGAAAAAGTGCCCCTCATGATCTTTGCGGGTAAGGAATACGGAACGGGCAGCTCGCGAGATTGGGCTGCAAAGGGAACTGCTCTGATGGGCGTCAAGGCAGTCGTCGTTGAATCTTTTGAGCGTATTCATCGCTCAAACCTCGTTGGGATGGGAGTTTTGCCGCTGCAATTCAAAGATGGACAAAGTGCCGACTCCCTGGGTCTCGACGGCACAGAAATGTATGATCTTGTCGGTCTCGAAGGTGTCGCTGTCCGGCCTCTGCAGGATGTAACTTTGCGGGTCAAAAACAACGCCGGAGAGACTCGCGACATCCAATTAACATTGCGGATCGATACACCCATAGAGATCGAATATTACAAGAACGGCGGAATTCTACCCTTTGTTCTTCGTCAATTGATCGCGGGGTAAATTTCGGAATAAAACTTATAGTTCTTGTCGTGTATTATTTGCGGGCAAATGATTATCCCATCCCGCGTTAGCAGGTACGGCCTTTGGCGACTATTTTTCTTGAAAAATAGGGTCAAGGGTGTTAGACTTCGAGTGTTAAAATGGGTATTTTGTGCCGACCCCCTTCCGGCCTTGAACTGGAGAATCGAATGAAGACGACCTCAGCAGCTTTTTTACTGATAACGCTAATACTTTCGGGCATATTTCCGGCTTTTGGGCAGAAGATCCGTCAACCTCGGTCGGATAAAAAAATAGAGACCCAGCAAGTCTTTCAGCAGGATTTCGAACCGATTTTTAAGCCCCGCCCTGGCCTACGAAAATCATTTGCGCAATTTGAGACCGTCGAGGCCATCACAGATGGCGGCGGCTCTTATATCCGTTGGCAAATGACCTCGGAAACAGGCAACATGGGTTTCTTCGTATATCGGCTGGGCAGACGAGGTCAACAGTTGGCGAGCGAAAACCTCATAACCGGTTCCATGTCAAAGCTAGGTGCTGAGACCATGTACGGCGGCAATTATGAATTCTTTGACCCGGTCGGAACATTGGGTTCGGCGTATGTTGTCCAGGCGATCGGGCCGGACGGTAGCAGATTATCATCTCCAATTGCTTCGTCTCGTTACACGGCAGATTTTGATACCGAGGCCGGTATGTCGAAAGCAGAGCTGATAAGCGTGTCAACAGGACGGAACGGCGAGCTTCAAAAGACCTTACCTACTGACTTAATTGGCACGGAAAGTGCTAAAAGCAATCTTAGTTCGATCACTGATGCGGTCGATCTCAATGTTCACCGAGCTGTGGTCAACACCCCCGGAATTAAGATCGGGGTTAAAAAGGATGGATTTTACCGCGTTCGGCTTAACACCGATATAAATCCGGTATCAAATATTTTTACGTCGGCAAACACGGCAAACTGGCGGCTATATCGCGATGGTATCGAGCAATCGGTAATTATTGGAACGGACGGAAGCGGCGTCTACATGGATTTTTATGGCAAGGCGATCGAGACCCAAGAAAGCGATACCGCTATCTACTACCTTGTCGTCGATGCTAATAATTTCGGTAAACGTATTCCGAGTCAACGTATTAAACGTGTCGATCCAATCGGTGTTTCTGCTAGTTATGTAGCAAATACGTTAAAACGTGAACGCATAACGTACGACAATTCGATCTTGAATGGTGACGCGGAGAATTTTTGGGGAAACGCCGTACTAAACTCCGCTAAAAATGTTGTGGTGGCGCTTACAGGCGTCGATTTCACTCAGCCGACGTTTACCGTAAACCTAGACATGCAAGGATATTCGGCGACGGTCACGCCGTCCGTGCGGGTAGTTTTGAACGGTACTGAGATAGGTATTGCGAATGCATTATTCCCCCGCGAGCATTATTCGGCTCAATTTACGGTTCCGACTAGTCTTCTTATTGAGGGAAATAATACGTTTCAACTAACGTCACTTAATGGTGGCGGCGATATCAGCTATTTTGATTCGATAAGGTTGCAATATAATCGAGCATATCTAGCAGAATCAAATAGACTCTTATTCACCGTAGCACCGGCCAAGTCAACGACGCTTTCCGGATTTTCGACGGCAAATATCAGAATATTTAATATCGGTACGGACGGATCGCCTACCCAGTTGATCGGTTTTACGACGCAGCAAGTCGGGCCAAGTTCTTACAGTGCTCAATACCCGCCAACGAGGCAGAGGTTGCAGCCTATCTTTGCGGTCGAAGATTCGGGTTTATTGCAAGCGTCGTCGATAACCGTAAACAATCCTTCAAATCTATCGTCGACCGTCAGAAATGCTGACCTAGTAATAATTTCGTATTCGCAAGCCGATTTCATGACTGCCTCGAACACTTGGGCTGATTATCGTCGAAGTGTCGCTGGCGGAAGTTTTAATGTTGAGGTCGTCGATGTTGCTGATATATATGATGAATACAGCTATGGGTTGCTGAGCGGCGAAGCTGTTCGAAACTTTCTGCAAAATGTTCAACAAAATTGGACGAGTCAAATACCTGGCAAAAAGTATGTCTTGTTGGTGGGCGACGCAAGCTACGATCCAAAAAATTTCAAGGGGTACGGCAATTTCAACTATGTTCCGACGAAAATAATCAATACTATCTACAATGAGGTGCCGTCGGATGACCTGATGGCGGATTTTGATGGTGACGGGCTTTCTGATATGGCAATAGGACGGTTACCTGTGAGGTTCGCTTCAGAAATTACAACGATATTCAATAAAACGACTGCGTTTGAAACACCGGCTATGCAATCGATGGACCGCGGGGTTCTCTTTGCATATGATGTCCCGAATGGCTATCAGTTTGGCGTGATGAGCGAAGACCTGGCTAACCAGTTGCCCGTTGCTGTTCCCAAGGTATATGTTCCACGCGGTTTGCCACCTCCTGATGAAATGACCGCAAATCCACAAGCACTCAGCAATCTCGTTAACGCCATAAATGTTTCGGGTGGTAAATATATCGTTAACTATTCGGGTCATGGTGCGCAGAGTCTGTGGGATCAAAATTTTCTAAGCAATGCGTCCGTGCCGCAATTGACCAATGCAAATGGCCCGGCCATATTTACCATGCTTACATGTTTGAATGGATTTTTCACTCAGCCTCGGCCGGTGATTGAAGATTCGATCGCAGAGAAGTTGGTGTTGTCGCCGGTTGGCGGCGGACCCGTTGCGTGGGCATCGTCTGGTAAGACTACGGCGGATGTTCAGATGCTAATGGGCAGACAATTTTTCCAACAGATCGGTATTGGTAATATCAAACGAATGGGGGATCTGGTAATCGACGCTAAGGCTCAGACTCCGGCGAACTCGGACGTTATGACAACATGGATATTATTTGGTGACCCGATGCTCAAGGTTAGAGAATAATCAGATCGCGTACACATAAATAAAAGGGCGTCTTAAATATAGACGCCCTTTTTTATTGGTACTCGCGGCGGGATTTGAACCCACGACTTCTTCCTTCGGAGGGAAGCACTCTATCCAGCTGAGCTACGCGAGCATTATCTATTAACGCGGAACGATCGAGATATGCTTTATGCGAAGCGGTTCGACGGGACGTTCACCGTCTTTTGGCTGAACACCTGAAAGAGTGCGAACATTATTCATCCCTTCGATGACTTTGCCAAAAATGGTGTAGCGATTGTCGAAACCGGTTTCCCGTTTTAGTGTAATAAAGAATTGTGAGTTAGCCGAGTTATTATCCTGTCCACGGGCAGCTCCAACTATGCCGGTATCATATTTGAGATCAGAGAACTCGGCTTCGACATTCGGCTTGTTCGATTTACCGGTGCCGTCATCGGCAGGGTTGTCGTTCTTGGATAGCGGGTCCCCGCTTTGGATCACCGAGTCGTGTATT
>JBGAUY010000055.1:0-17765 GCA_044228425.1 Pyrinomonadaceae bacterium
GTCCCTTCGAGATCGTAAAATGCGGCGGCTTGTCCGTTTTTGTTCATTCCGGCTTTGTGCTATGTTATTCTCGCCAATAGCGATAACTTTTCTTTCGAATAGACAGGATTTTATCATCAAAAGTCGGTTTTAGATAGGTCTGTGACGGTGAAGTTACAATTTAATTGTAAATTGTAATTACTTTGTAGATACACGATATGCGGCGAGCTATATTTCCGGGGTCATTTGACCCGCTAACCAACGGTCACCTCGATATCATCAAGCGGTCGGCCCCGCTTTTTGACGAAATGATCGTTGCGGTGCTCAATAACGCCGACAAACATCCGATGTTCACCGTCGATGAGCGTTGCGAGATGATCCGCGAAGTGTTGCCGACAGTCGAAACGGACGGCTGCAAGATGCTGGTCGAGAGCTTTTCAGGATTGACCGCAGATTTTGCAAAACAGTCAGGAGCCACGGCAATAGTTCGCGGCATCCGTGCTGTCAGCGATTACGAATACGAGCTCCGCATGGCCCTGATGAACCGCCGCCTCGAGCCCGGCATCGAAACAGTATTCCTCATGGCGGGCGAAGAGTATTCGTATGTCTCATCGACCTTAATGAAACAAGTATTCGAACTAGGCGGCCGCGTCGAAGGCCTGATCCCCGAAATCGTTGAGGCTCGAATGCGGGCAAAGAGTAAGTAGCCACAGATAAACACAGATGGACACAGATAATTCAATTTCTTATCAGTGTGTATCCGTGTTCATCTGTGGTTAAATTTTCTTATGGCATCTTTTCCAGTTTCAGACCACGTCGCCGCAATGCACGGCTCATCGACCCTGATCGCCGCGCAAATGGCGGCAGAGTTGCGTGCTCAAGGCGTTGATGTGATCGACCTATCGGTTGGCGAGCCTGATTTTGACACACCGCAGTTCATCAAACAATATGCCTGGGAAGGCCTCGAAAATGGCTACACGAAATACACCGCGACGGCCGGGTTGATCGAGTTTCGGAACGCTGTCATAGATTTTTACAATGCGAGGTTTAACGCTGAACTGCAAGCCAACGAGATCGCAGCCTCTTGTGGAGGCAAGCAAGCTCTCTTTAACGCCGCCTGCACACTGCTAAATCCCGGTGACGATGTCCTCATCCCAAAACCATATTGGGTGACATTCCCTGCAATTGCAGCATTTTGCGGAGCGAACAGCGTTTTCATCGACACAGAGGAAACCGATTTCATCCTTACTGCGGATCAAGTCGCCGAGGCGATCACGCCAAAAACAAAGCTGCTGATCCTCAATTCGCCAAACAATCCGACCGGCCGTGTTGTGCCGCCCGACGAGATGCGGCGGATAGTCGAAACTTGTGCCGCCCGCGGCGTGTACGTCCTTACCGACGAATGCTATCTGTTCTTTGCCTATCCGCCGGCTGAGCCTTTTACGTCGGCAAGCCTGCCGCCTGAGCTGCGTGAATTTGTCTGTGTCGCGGGCAGCTTTTCAAAAACCTACGCGATGACCGGCTGGCGTATCGGCTACACGATCGCAAACCCCGAATGGACAAAAGCCATTGTTAAACTGCAAAGTCATTCGGCGACGCACCCGACTTCGTTTGTCCAGTATGCGTGTGCAAAAGCTTTGCAGGATATCGAGGAAACGCTCGACGAGGTCAGCGTCATGACCGCCGAATACGAACGCCGCAAAAACTGGCTCATCCCGGCTCTCAATGAGATCGACGGATTCAAATGCGCAATGCCCGAAGGAGCGTTTTACGCATTTGTAGATGTGCGGGAGATGTTGGGTGAGAGATTTGCGAGCTCCGCCGACGTCGCCAACCTGCTATTAAAAGAAGCCCACATCGTCGTCACCGACGGCGAAGGCTTTGGAGCGAACGGATTCTTACGATTCTCGTACGCGACGTCAATGGAAAACCTCGAACGAGCCATTGACGCTATGAGCTCTATTTTCAATGTCCCGGCATAAGGTAACCACCAAAATACACAAAAAACACGAAAGCATTCATACGTTACTTTCGTGTTTTTTCGTCTAATTTCGTGCTTAAACTCATACTAACCGCCGGTCATCATCAATCCGATGTCCTCGGTCGAGGTAGTTTTGGGGTTCACTTCGCCAACGATCTTGCCTTCGCGGATGACGAGCAGGCGATCAGCGAGAGCCGTTACCTCTTCTAATTCCGCGGACACGAGCAGGACGGCGGAACCTGCGTCACGCAGGCCGATCAGTTTGCGGTGAATGAATTCGATGGCACCGATATCGACGCCGCGAGTCGGTTGCGAGACAAGCAGCAGTTTTGGGTCGAGGTCAAATTCGCGACCGATTATCAGCTTTTGTTGATTCCCGCCGGAGAGTGATTTGGCCGACAGATCAGGGTTAGGCGGACGGACATCAAAATTTTCGATGATCTCGGCAACGCGTTTGTCTATGACCGCCGAATTCATCAAACCCATCGCCGCAGCGACAGGCGGGCGGTAATGAACACCGAGGATAGAATTTTCGGCAAGATCCGAATCGAGCAGCAGCCCGCGTTTGTGACGGTCCTCAGGGATGTGGGCAATGCCAAGCTCTTTTAACTGGCGGGCGGATTGATTGGTGATATTTTTGCCGTCAAACTCGACCGTGCCGCTCGTCGCTTTTGCGAGCCCCGCCAGAGCCTCGATCAACTCGGTCTGCCCATTGCCCTCGATACCCGCAATACCGACGATCTCACCCGCCCGGACAACAAACGAAACGCCGTTGACCGTCGAGCCGTGATTGCCGGTTACCTTGAGATCCTTGACCTCAAGCACCGTTGACTTTGGCTCGGCGTCTGTCTTTTCAACGCGCAACAGCACGTCGCGGCCGACGATCATCCGTGCCAGATCTTTCGCACTCGTCTCGGACGTTTTGACGTTGCCGACGGCTTTGCCGTCACGCATTACGGTCACCTCATCCGAGATCGCGAGCACCTCGTCGAGCTTGTGCGTGATGATGATGATGGTCTTTCCCTGCTCTTTCATCCGGCGAAGGATCGAGAAAAATTCGATCACCTCTTGCGGCGACAAAACCGCAGTCGGCTCATCGAGGATCAGCAACTTGGCATCCCGATAAAGAGCCTTTAGCAGCTCAACACGCTGCTGCTGGCCGACCGACATATTTTCAATATACTCGTCCGGCTTTACTCCCAATCTCAACTCATTTGACAGCGCAAGCAGGTCGCGGTTGGCCTTGTCGATATCAAGATTGACCGCCGACCCGGTCTCAGCTCCGAGCACAATATTCTCAGCCGCCGTCATTGTATCGACGAGCATAAAATGCTGATGCACCATGCCGATACCCAAAGCGATCGCATCGTGCGGGCCCTTGATATCGACCTTGTTGCCATCGACCCATATCTCACCGCTGTCGGCCTTATAAAAGCCGTAAGCGATACGCATGATCGTCGATTTACCCGCACCATTTTCACCGACAATGGCGTGGATCGTACCCTTTTCAACCTTGATCGAAACGTCGTTATTCGCAGTAACGTTTCCGAATGTTTTTGTAATATTTCTTAATTCGAGCATGATTATTTGGCCATCGCATCCGTAACCTTGATCTCGCCCGCGACGATCTTTCGTCTGGCTTCCTCGGCTTTCGCGATCACGTCTGCAGGAATGAGGGCCTTGTTGTTGTCGTCCATCGCGTATGCGACGCCGTCTTTGTCGAGGCCAAAGACGTGGAAACCACCCTCAAACTTGCCGCCGAGAACCTCCACGATGACGTTGTAACAGGCATTATCGACGCGCTTGACCATAGAGGTGAGCACAAATCCGGGCTTTACGCCGTTTTGATTTGAATCGACGCCGATGACGAATTTATTTGCCTGGCCGTTAGCGTCGCGGCCATATTGCTCGACCGCGTCAAAGGCCCCGAGCCCTGAGTTACCCGCCGCCGTAAAGATCACATCCGCACCTTTTTCGATCTGTGCGAGCGACAGCTCTTTGCCCTTGCCGGGGTTGTTCCATGCACCATCGGTCACGCCGACGTAGTTGTCGATGACCTTGATGTTGGGGTTGACGGATTTGGCCCCTTCTTCATAACCCTTCTCAAATCGGTGGATCAGCGGTATGTCCATGCC
Organism: Pyrinomonadaceae bacterium; assembly: GCA_044228425.1. GTDB lineage: Bacteria > Acidobacteriota > Blastocatellia > Pyrinomonadales > Pyrinomonadaceae > OLB17. Next base: position 4,096 of record JBGAUY010000055.1, read on the forward strand.
GCCGAGAAATCCGAGCACACCGGTCTTTGATTTTGACGCGGCGATCACGCCGACCAGATACGAACCCTCATGCTCTCGAAATACGAGCGAAGCAACATTTGCCTTTGGCGTTTTCCCATCAGCCTCAAAAATGACGCCGTCAACGATGGCAAATTTGATGTTCGGATAATCATTGGCGACCTTTTGCATGATCGGCCCCTGGGCAAAACCGACGCCAAATATCAGGTCAAAATTCTTTTCGGCAAAGGCACGCATAGCCGGTTCGATCGATGTCGGATTGCCCGGTTCAACATCGTACAGACAAATGTCGAGGTCCTGTTGGGCACGTTTGACGCCTTCCCATGCGGCAGCGTTGAACGAGCGGTCGTTCTTGCCGCCGATATCAAAAACAATGCCGACCTTGATCTTACAGCCCTCACGTTTTGCTTCGGCCTGTTTTGCACACGAGGTGGCAAATATAGCCGCCGCGACAATAATAATGCTCGACAAAATAGCTCTGAGTTTCATAACCGTTTAGACCGTCGCCTTTATCAATTTGGTTGTCTTGGGGATTTCCTTGCCTATTTTATACGCATTTCGCAATTTTTCGCTAATCAGATCGGCCTGACTTTGCTTGCGGCAATAAACAACGCCAAGCGTATCGCCTTTTCGCACGCGGTCGCCGATCTTTTTGGCACACGAAAAACCGACCGCGTGATCAACTCCGTCCTCGGCCTTGACCCGCCCGCCGCCGATGTCGCAAACAGCACGCCCGACCGCAAACGTATCAACCTCAGTTAGATAACCTGTTGAATCAGCCGTAATCCCGACCTCTTTCAGAGATTTTGTAAGCAGCTTTTCAGGCTTATCACAAACCTTAGGATCGCCGCCCTGCAACTCAATATTGTGTCGAAATCTTTCGAGTGCCTCGCCGGAATCCAAGACTCTTTTAATCCTCAACTTTGCATCTTCAATTGTCTTGTCGATCTTGCATTGCACAAGCATATTCGCCGTCAGGTCTATCGAAAGATCGAGCGTCTCTCGCATCAATGCATCACCCTCGCCGCGTAATATCTGCAAACATTCATAAACTTCGTGAGCATTACCAACATATTTTCCAAGCGGCTGGCTCATGTCCGTGATCAACGCCTGAGTATTGACGCCGAACGCCTTTCCGGTGGCACACAACTCCGCTGCCAGCTTTTTCGATTCGCTAAATTTCTGGATAAAAGCACCCGAGCCCGTCTTAACATCGAGAACAAGAGCGTCCAATCCCTCGGCGAGTTTTTTGGACATTATCGAGGCGACGATCAGCGGAATATACGGCACCGTCGCGGTCGCATCACGCAGCGCGTAAAGCTTTTTGTCGGCCGGTGCGATCTGTTTCGTCTGCCCGATCATGCCAAAACCACACGCTTTCATCACGCTCTTAAGCTTGGCGAATGAGAGATTTACGTTGTAGCTGGGGATCGATTCGAGCTTATCAAGCGTACCGCCCGTATGCCCAAGCCCACGTCCAGACACCATCGGGACCGCCACGCCGCAAGCGGCCGCGATGGGAGCGATTATCAGCGAGGTCTTGTCGCCGACACCACCGGTCGAGTGTTTGTCTGCCTTAGGAGCGTCTATGTCAGAGAAATCCATTATCGTCCCCGAATGGAGCATTGCCTTCGTGACAGAGAATTGCTCGCGGCGGTTCAAACCCCGTGTAAACATCGCCATCACTAACGCGGTGATCTGATAGTCCGCCCAGCCGCCATCACAAACGCCATCGATAAAGATGCCAATATCAACTTCAGACAGCGATTTGCCGTCACGTTTTTTTGCGATTATTTCCTGTGGACGCATAGATTAATTTTTTACTATCAGAACAATGGCCTGTGCGCGCACAGCACGACGCTCGCCGACCGCATCTACCTTTTCACCGGTCTTAGCCTTGACGCTGACCTGATCGATATCGATATCAAGTGCGGCTGCAAGATTGGCCCGCATCACGTCGATATGAGGCCGCAGTTTTGGCAGCTCGAGATCGATCACGGCGTCAATATTACCAACGAAATAGCCCTTTTCTTTTATAAGGCCGACGGCATAATTAACGAATTGCGAACTCTCAGCATTTCGCCAGCGTTCCTCATCATTCGGAAAATGTGTACCCAGATCGCCGAGAGCTAACGATCCCAGCACCGCATCCGCCGCTGCGTGCATCAGCACATCCGCGTCAGAATGCCCGTCCGCACCGAGGTCAGACTCGACCCGCACGCCGCCAAGTATCAGCGGCCGGCCCTCTACGAGACGATGTATATCTGTGCCAAAACCAATTCTAAACATCTTCTTTTAGCAACATTTCCGCAACCCTAATGTCTTCAACACGGGTTATCTTGATATTTCGCGAGCTGCCCTCGACCGCCGCGATCTCGATGCCCAATTTCTCGACGAGGTAACATTCGTCTGTCACCTTGTCACCCAGATCGGCATTATCAAACGCTCTCTTCAGAATATCGTAACGGAAAGCCTGCGGCGTCAATGCTCGTCGCAATTTATTGCGGTCAACCGTTCCAACGATCATGCCGTCAGTGATCTCCTTTATGGTATCAGTAACCTCGGCAACTAAACATGCTGCACCGGTCTGATCAGCTTTTTCGATCGTACGTTTGATCTCGTCCAATGACACTAAAGGTCTCGCACCGTCGTGTACGGCAACAATATTTGCTGTCGAAACATCAATCGCAGCGAGTCCATTCTTCACAGATTCCGCTCGCGTCGCACCCCCCGTGACGATCGATCTGATCTTGGAGAATTCAGATTTCAAATTTGAAATTTCAAATTCAGAACGCCCCGTTTCCGACAGTACCAGCACGATCTCATCCACCGCGGGACAAGCCTCAAATCGCTCTAAAGTGTGTATTAATAAAGGTTTGCCAAGGATGTGAGCAAATTGCTTTGGCTGATCGGGCGAAAATCTTGAGCCCGTTCCGGCAGCAACGATGATGGCGGTATTCATAGTGAACAGTTGCGAGTGACAAGTGAAAGAAGCTAGTCCTTAACTATTCACCATTCCCTGTTCACTCTCTTATTCGATCTCTTCAATGATCGTCGTCTGACGGAGTTCACGCGTTGCTTTGCGAAAGCCCAGCGACCGCGAATCGTGGATGCTGAACGAATTTTCTGTCGTCTGAGTCGCTTGAGCGGTCGGCGTTGTTTGCGGCGGAGCCTCGTCTCTTTCTTCCCACAACCTGCCAAATATCATCTTGCCGGCGGTCGTCTGCAGCACGCTGGTCACGGCGATGTCGGCGGTTTTGCCGATCAGCTTGCGGGCGTTATCGACCACGACCATCGTGCCGTCATCGAGATACGCGACACCCTGATTGTATTCCTTGCCCTCTTTGAGGATGAAAACCCGCATCGCTTCGCCTGGCAGCACGACCGGTTTGACAGCGTTGGCAAGTTCATTGATATTGAGCACCTCGACACCGCGAAGCTGCGAAACCTTGTTCAAATTAAAATCGTTGGTGACGATAACAGCATCAAGCTGCGCACCAAGTTCGATCAGCTTGAGATCGACCTCTTTGACCGCCGGGAAATCAGTCTCGACGATCTGCACATCAAGCTTGCTGTTGTTCCTAAGACGCTGGAGCATATCCAGCCCGCGGCGTCCGCGTTGACGTTTAGACGAATCCGCCGAGTCGGCTACCTGTTGCAATTCAGCAAGAATAAAATGCGGGATGATGAGCGTACCGCCCAGAAAACCTGTCTCGGCAACGTCAGCGATGCGTCCGTCGATGATAACTGACGTGTCGAGTATCTTAAAATCCTGCTTTACGTGCTTGTCGCTAAAGATACCGCCGAGTGCCGAAAGGTCGAGATAATCGCCTTTTGCCGCCCCGACCATCAGGCCAATGTAGCCCATAAAAAATGCCAGCGAGATGGTCAGAAACGTCTGCATTTCCGCAGACACGGCAGCCTCTTTTTGAATGGAAATAAGCACGCCGATGAGAAATGCTCCGACAATACCGAGTATCGAGCCGACCGCAGCACCTATCAGCGTTTTTAAAGACGCCCGGCGCACACGCATTTCAAACCCGATTATAATAAAACTAATGACCGCTCCGAGCCCCGCAGATAATAGCCGTCGAGTGGTCTCATCACCGATATTCACAAGGCCAAAACGCTGCGTGCGCTCGAACGGATTGAGCAGATAGCCCAGCAAAATGAGCAATCCCACAAACGCGACCCGTAATATCAGAATATCAGCCTTCATCGATTGAAATTTTAGCACGAAAGAGAGCCTGTGCGTCAAAACGATCTGCATCGACGCGGTTAAATACTTTATTTTCTCTACCTTAACAAAGACCGATTCGAGCGGTGATTTCAGACAAAAATGGCGTGATTTTCTATCCGGCACGCATCTGTTGTATCCTTGTTCTCTCAAATGGCAAAACTACCCGCAACGATATTTGTCTGCCAAAACTGCGGCAGCCAGCAGCGCAAATGGCTCGGCCAATGCCCCGACTGCGAGGAGTGGAACACGCTGGTCGAAGAGCGTTTTCGTGCCGCCGCGCAACCAAAAGGTGCGGGCAGCTTTTCCTCGCAATTCTCGACCTCACCCATCGCTTACGACACGATCGAATCACAGGATGACGCCCGCACATCGACCGGTATCGACGAAATGGACCGCGTGCTAGGCGGCGGTATCGTTGCGGGGTCGCTCGTGCTGATCGGCGGAGCTCCCGGCATCGGGAAATCGACCATCGTTATCCAGATGGCCGATCAGCTTGGACGTAACGGAACGAAGGTCCTTTATGTATCCGGCGAAGAATCGGAACGCCAGATAAAAATGCGCGGTGAGCGGCTCGGCATTGCAGCCGATAATCTCTTCCTGCTGCCCGAAACAAACCTGCAATCCATCCTCGCTGAGACCGCCAAGATGAAGCCCGATCTCGTCATCGTCGATTCGATCCAGACGGTGTTTAGCGAAAAGATCGAGTCTGCACCCGGTAGCGTCTCGCAGGTCCGCGAGGTGGCGGCGCAGTTTATGATGTTTGCAAAACAGACCGGCACGCCCGTTTTCCTCACCGGTCACGTTACCAAGGAAGGTTCGATCGCCGGGCCAAAAACGCTCGAGCATATCGTCGACACAGTCCTCTATTTCGAGGGTGACCGCCATCACAACCACCGCATCATCCGCGCTACAAAGAACCGTTTTGGAGCGGCAAACGAGATCGGTGTTTTTGAAATGACCAACACCGGACTCGTGCCCGTCGCCAATCCATCGGAATTGTTTTTACAAGAGCGGCCCGAAAATGCCACAGGCTCAGTCGTCACCGTCTGTATGGAAGGCACGCGGCCGATGCTTGTTGAGGTGCAGGCTCTCGTTTCCGGAACAAAATTTGGCAGCGGACGGCGAATGACGCAGGGGTTTGATCACAACCGGGCATCGCTCCTGATTGCCGTTCTCGAAAAACAGCTCGGTTTTCAACTCGCGGGCGACGACGTTTTTGTCAACGTCGCCGGCGGTATGGAGATCGATGAACCCGCCGCCGACCTCGGCGTCCTAGCTGCCATCGCATCCAGCTTTCGCAATCTCCAAGTCCCGCCCGAAACCGCCGTCTTTGGCGAAGTCGGCCTGACCGGCGAAGTCCGAGGCGTCCTACAAGCCCAAGCCCGCGCCCGCGAAGCCCAAACCCTCGGCTTCAAAAAGCTAATTCTGCCGGAATCAAATAAAAAAGGGCTCGAAAAACTTCTAGGCATCCGCGTCGTCGGCGTTAAGAATCTTGAGCAGGCAATGGATGAGCTTTTTTAGGACACAATGAAAATACGTGTCAGTCGAAAGGCGGCCTTGATCGCCATTTTAGCTGCTGTTCCCTTTGTCGGCACTGCAACATATTTTTGCGTCCGAGCCTACCTCGAAGTACGCTGGCCAGTGGACGCGATAATTTACTGGACTATAGGCACAGCCATTTTCCTTCTCGGTTCGCCGCTTACACTTATTTATCAACTTTTAATGCCTTATATCGGCCAATTTTTAATGTGGAGTATTGGCAATGTTTTAGCGCCGCTAGTTATTCCTGTTTACATTATCCTTTTTATTTGCCAATGGATCATTTGGTCACAACTTATCGTACTTGCATATAGAAAACTAACTCGACGTAGGCATCTCGCCACCGATACGCCTATAGAAAGAGACATCTAAATGAAAATAAGAAGTATATTTTTCGCATTCATTATTCTTTTATCAGTCTCACATGGCTTTGCTCAGACAAAGGACGAGGCCGAGTTGACCAAGCTTGTTAACAAGATGGTCGCGGCACAGATGAATTACGACGCAGCGGCGCTTGATGCGGTTTTTACGGCTGATTATATTGAGATCTCGCCTGTTGGCGAGTTTGATCCGCGGGAAAAGGTTCTCGGGTTTTATAAGCCCGAGCTAAAACCTGATCCGGCAAAGGTTTCGACGAAAAGCGACGCTTCGGAATGGTCGATCCGTGTACGTGATAAAAGCGCGGTCGTGATCTTGCGTCTGGATTATACGATCACCGCCGAGGGCAGAACGATGCCGCCGCGCGGGATACGCGTCATGTTAGTTTGTGCAAAAGAAAAAGCTGGTTGGAAGATCGCTTCGGCTCAGTACACGGGCATTCGCCCGCCGCAACCGACTAAACCTGCTCAGTAGGCGTCGCCGCCGGACATGATGTGCTGTAATACGGCGTCGCGTTTTTGGCGGATGTCGGTGATGCGTGGGCTTGGGTCGTCGCCTACGAATGTAGGCGGCAATGTGAATGGATCGATCTGGAGCGGCACGCCTTCGTTTTCGAGTTTGTGGGCGATAATCTTTGAGATCAGCGACTGCTCGAACTTTGTAATATCGACAAATCTAACGCCGATGCCGGTGTGTTCGAAAAGGTAAAGGGCTTTGCAGTGGAGCGGCAGATAATTTTTATTCGGCAGCTCGATCTCCATACGATACTCATCACCTATCAGTACGTTTTCATCCCAATCAGTGAAACAGCCGCCGATGCTGATCTGTTGCAGCCGCGTCAGTTGTTTCTCGCCGAATTTCGAATAGATGATCGCAGGGATATCTAGCGAAAACCGGATGTGTTGTCGTTGGTTGATGGACATCTGCTGTTACTATTCTATCGGTTACGGCCCGCCGCACGCAACAAAATAAAAACCGCCCCGGATGGAGCGGTTTTGGAAAACGTGATCGTTATCGCGTTAGTTATTCGCGGCCTCGGATTTTGTGCAGTGAGTGTTGAAAGCCTCGACCAGAGCCTGTGCGATCACCTGGGGTGGACGGCCTTCGAGATCGCTTCGCTGGAAAAGCTGAATGAGCTCGCCGTTCTTCAAAAATCCGATCGCCGGTGACGTCGGCATATGGCCGGTAAAGTATTCGCGGGCCGTTTCGGTCGCATCGATATCTGCTCCGGCAAATACGGTGATCGAACGGTCAGGCACATTTGGCGAATTTGCCAGTGCCATCGCGATGCCCGGTCGAACGCCGCCGGCAGCACAGCCGCACACTGAATTAACGACGACCATCAGCGTTCCGTCGGTGTTTTTGACCGCTTCGTCAACGGCCTCGGTCGTCTTTGCTTCTTCGATTCCAAGGTTTGCAAGCTCGGCACGCATTCCGTAGATCATTGGTTCTGGATATGGCATAAGTTCGTATTTACTCCTAATATTTCGGCAGGCAACAAATCCTGACCTTTTTTTCAAGTATTCAATAATGGGGCATTTAAGTCAAGCCCCAGCCGCCGGAACAACGCAATTTGCCCCGCCTCGACTTAACCTTTAGAATTGATGTTTGTGCCGTACATGGAGCAGTTTGATCAATGGCGATAGAAATCGAAAAAAAATATCTGATCGATAAAAAACTACTAGTTGATCTTACCGCAAAGCTTGGCAAACTAGGTGCGGTGTTCGCTTACGAAACATTTGAAGAGAACTATCTGCACCGCGGTGGTTTGCTCGACGGAAAAGCAGCAGTGCTCCGCCTACGTAAAACCGATACGCGAACGACCCTGACCTACAAAGAAAAGGTTCCGACCGCAAACGATTTCAAACACCAGATCGAATTTGAGACCGATGTTTCCGACGTCAACGCGACGGAAAGCATAATCGAAAAGCTTGGCTACAAACTGTCGGTGATCTACGAAAAACACCGCAAAGCCTGGCATTTTGGCAATGTCGAGGTCGTGCTGGACGAGCTGCCGTTTGGATATTATATGGAGATCGAAGGGACGGTTGAAGATATTTTAAAGGTGGAAAAAAAGCTCGGCGCCGATAAACTCTCGACCGAATCACGCGGCTATCCACGGCTTACCCTAAAATTCGGCAAAGATGTAAATGGTGTTTTTGAGTCGAGATTTGATAAATCTAAGGCTGCCTAATCCAGAGTGGCCTGCCCCACAAAAGACATTTGCGAATCAAACCCACCGCCTTTTCTATCCGCAAGCTTTTTGTAACTGCCGTCCGGATTCAATATTCGGGCGTTTGTCTCATCCTTTAGATAAACCTCAAGCATCTTTTCCTTTAGATAATTTTTGATCTCAGGATCGAGGATCGGCGTGACGACCTCGACGCGGCTGTCAAAGCTGCGGTGCATCAGGTCGGCGCTGCCGATATAAACTTCCTCGGCATCGCCGCCGCCGTTTGCAAAGTACAGTATGCGGCTGTGCTCAAGAAAGCGGCCGATTATCGAGCGGACACGAATATTCTCCGACATGCCCTTTACGCCCGGACGCAATGCACAAATGCCGCGAACGATCATATCGATCTCGACACCGCTCTGCGACGCAGCATAAAGCTCCTTTATAAGCTCGACATCCGTTATGCTGTTTGCCTTGACGATGATCCGCGCTTCTTTTCCGGCAAGCTTGTTCTTTTTCTCGCGGCGAATGAGGGCGATGAGGCGTTCGCGAAGATTGAGCGGCGCGACGATCAGCCGTTTGTATTTGTGCTGCTGAGAATAGCCGGTAAGGAAATTGAACAAGCTGCTCGCGTCTTCGCCGATCTCTTCGTCAGCGGTCAGCAGGCCGAGATCGGTGTAGATCTTTGCCGTTATCGGGTTGTAGTTTCCGGTCGCCAGATGCACATAACGAACTAGCTTGTCCTTTTCACGTCGTACGACCAGCAGGACTTTTGAGTGCGTCTTTAAAGTGCTAATTCCGTAGACGACGTGGACGCCTTCGTTCTCAAGCCGACGCGCCCATTCGATATTGTTCTCTTCGTCAAAACGAGCCTTTAGCTCGACGAGAGCGGTAACTTGCTTACCCAAACGGCTCGCCCGCATTAACGAATTAACGATCGGCGAATCCTTACCCGTGCGATATAGACAGATCTTGATCGCTTGGACGCTCGGATCCTCGGCAGCCTCGGCGATAAAATCCGAGACCGTTCCAAACGTCGTGTACGGATGATGCAGCAGCACATCCTGTTTCTTAATAATGTCGAAAATGTTCTCTTTTTTCTGTAGACGAGCCGGAACGACCGCCGTGATCGGCCGCTCTTTCAGATCCGGTCGGTCCAAACCATAAAGCTGCATCAGATCGGGGATATCAACAAACCCCTCGACCCGCTCGATCTCGTCCGCCGCAAGTCCGGTTCCGGCGGTGAGCAGCTTGACCATCTTTTCGGGCATCGCCGCAGCCACCTCTAGCCGCACGGCAAAGCGGTCGCGGCGACGCTGCAATTCGCGTTCGAGCGTTCGCATCAGATCGCCGGCCTCGTCTTCGCGAAGCTCGATATCCGCATCGCGCGTCACGCGGAAAAGAAATGCCTCGCTCGTTTTCATATGCGGGAAAAGCTCGGCGACGTTTGCCGCAACGACCTCTTCGAGCAACGCGTAACGGCCGGTCTTTTCGTTTATCGGTATTAGACGCGGCACGGTCGCGGGCAATTTGATACGGATGAACCGCTTTTGTTTGAAAAGATGCTTTAGATTTGCCTGCGTAAACGTGCGGTCCGGCTCAATATATAGCCCCAGATTTATACTCAAATTTGAAATATATGGGAACGGATGCGACGAATCGACCGACTGCGGCGTGAGGATCGGAAACAGATTATTTCGGAAATATTTGTCGAGCAGACGTTTTTCTTTAACGTTCAACCGAGCATAAGATTCGATCGATATCCCTGCTTTTTTCAATGCAGGCAAAACATTTTCGGCCAAGAAAGATACTTGCCTTTTCAGCATCGGCCGCAGGCGTTTATACACCTCAGCAAGCTGTTCTGACGCCGTCAAACCGTCCGGCGACGTCTCGCCGATGCCCTCAGCGATCTGCTCCTTGAGGCCCGAGACGCGGATCATAAAAAACTCGTCCAGGTTCGTGGAAAAGATCGAGAGAAACTTGAGACGTTCGAGTACAGGCAGACTCTCGTCGGTCGCCTCATCGAGTACGCGGCTGTTAAATTCGAGCCAGCTCAGCTCACGGTTAAAGAGCGTCCTGCTGTCCACCTCAGTGTCGGCTTCCATGACGGTCTCGACCTTTTTATTTGACCTTGAGCTTTTCGTATCCGTTAAAGTCATATATGGCGGGCTCGATTATAAAAGATACCGCCGCCATTAGGAAAAAATCTGATGTTAAATCTTTTTGACGTAAATGTTACGCATTTTTTTGCTCGATCAATACCCGCCGCGGTTCGTCCCCATCACCATCGATCGTGACCTTGATCGTGTTGTTTGTTAATGATAAATCGCCCAGCCGATCCGCCCACTCAATGATCGTCACGGAATTTTCATTTTCAAGTATCTCTTCCAGCCCGACCGCCGAGGCTACATCCATACCGCTATCCAATCGCCAAAGATCAATGTGATATACATCAAACGTCGCTGTCTTATACAAATTTACCAACGTAAAACTCGGGCTCGTCACCTCGTCAATGTCATAATCCAGTTCGTTAAGAATACCCTTCGTCAACAAAGTCTTCCCCGCACCGAGCCCGCCGTACAGCATGACTACATCGCCACCAACGAGCGACGCACCGAGACGCTCGCCAATGGCAAAGGTATCATCCGGCGAATTACAAATTACTTCTTTTTCGCTCATCAAAACGCTAACAGGATCTACAAGATGCCTAGGATATTTTCTCTTAACCAATCCTGCATATCCTGTACATCCTGTCCTAATTCCCTGCCAAATCAGCAAAAGTCTCGGTCAGACATTCCCGCACATCCGACGCCGTCATCGCGCGCGTCCCGTATTTCTTTTCCGCAATGTCTCCTGCCATTCCGGCAACATAAACCGCCGCGACGACCGTCTCAAAAATGTCTATCTCAAATCGCACCGCCTGAGCAACAAACCCGGTCAGAATGCCCGCAAGCGTATCGCCATTTCCCGCTTTCCCAAGCCCCGAATTCCCCGTCGGATTTACGACCACACGGCCATCCGGCGAACCGATCAAAACACGTTCGCCCTTGAGAACGAGAATTACATTATTCATGACAGCAAAATCACGAACAGCCGCCACTTGATCCTTGATGACATCTTTGTCTTCAGTCCCGAGCAGTCGCATAAACTCCCCCTCATGCGGAGTGAGAATCAAAACGCTCCCCTCCTTACGCGGTTGCGGCGTTCCCGCAACACTGGACGGCTCTGCGGCCAGAACGAGGGGTGCCGCTTTAGCGTCGGGGTGGTTCTCTGTTTTGTATGGCGAGAGTAAATTCAACGCATCGGCATCAACAATTACCGGCTGTGGGCGATTTGTAATGACCTTTTCTACAAAAGCCTTCGTAGTCGCATCCTGCGAAAGACCACATCCGATCGCTATCGAATCCGCTTTTTCGAGCAAGTCGCCGATCCCATCAAACGCATCTTCCGAGATCGCACCGCTTTCAGTCTCGCTAGCTCCACGAACCATGACCTCGGGCAAAAGACGCGATGCAACCGAATCCTTTGACGACCGTGGCGTCACAACCGTCACCAACCCAACACCGGAACGCATCGCCGCGTTACCGCACAAAACGGCGGCGCCGGAATAGTCTTCCGAACCTGCGATGATCAAAGAGTGACCGCGTTTGTTCTTGTAGGAAGAATCAGTGAATTTCGAAGCCTCAAGCCATTCGGCAACATCTGTTGGATCCGAAAGGAAAAGCTGAGAGGGCTGTTCCTCTACTAAGTCAGGCGGCGAGCCAATTTCTGTTATCACCAACTCACCATTAAAGGATGCCGCCCCCGGTAGTATATTACCGGCTTTAGGAGCCGTAAAAGTGACGGTAAGGTCGGATTGGAAGCTAATGTCTTGCTGCTCACCATTGTCCGCATTAAGTCCTGTCGGAATATCTATCGCCACTCTTAGTCTGGGTTTCCACGTCGTATCCTCTCCTAAAAAATTGAGTTCATGAACAACATTGTAGAGCCATATCTCAAGTGGCCGCGTCAAACCCGTACCAAAGATCGCGTCAACCACGACGTCGGCATCTTGCCAGTGACGAAGCTGAAAAGTATTCCATTCCTCCTTTGATTGAATCTCCCATAATTGGCAGAAGACGCTGGAGTATACGTCGTCAAATTCACAATCTTCGGAACATAACACACCGAAATTAGTTCTTGCGTCGCCTTTAGTTTCCTTGATCTTGCCAAAAAGCACGACCTCAACGAATGCACCCTGCATTGCTAGTATCCTCGCCAGCGCAGCTCCGTCACCACCGTTGTTGCCTTTGCCGCAGAGAATAAGAACTGACTTACCTCTGACCGAACCCCCGAGGTTTTCGGTGATGACGCGAGCCACAGCGTGAGCGGCGTTTTCCATCAGCAGTATCGACGGAATGCCATACCGTTCGGTCGTCAGACGATCGACGTTACGCATTTGCTCGGCTGTCAGGACTTTTAGCATCTAAAGATAACTTGCCACATTAACAAAAAAATCGAAAGACCACCTCTCCACTTAAACGCCCAAATAACAGGTATTTATCGCATTGCAAAAAAATTAAAAAAAATGCTTGACTCTGTAGTCGAGTACAGGCTCTACACTATGTTTGTCGGGAAAAACGACAATATTTTTTATCAAAGAGAGGAATAATAAAATGAAAGCAATAAACCAAACAGCCACCGAAAACAACACGGCCGGATCAGTCTGCGAAAACGCTTGCCGATGCTGCACTGGTGCTCCAGAACAGTGTGCCTGCGGAACTACGTGCAAATGCTGTAACTGTAGCAATTGTCAGTGCTAAGCCCGGCTGGAAGTTCTTACTTTAATCTGGTATCAAAATGTTAGGTTTGATCGCCTGACGAACGCTCTCGCGGTTAGCCTACTATCCGCGAGACATCTTTTTATGAGGTCGAAAATGAGACGAGCATTTAGCTACATGGACAGATACGACGAATCGGACGACTCCGCGCTGATGAAGATCGGCGAAGTCTCAAAGAAATCCAGCGTCGGCATCGAGGCTCTGCGGTTTTACGAAAAAAGCGGTCTGCTTGATCGCCCGGAACGTACCTACAGCGGATATAGGCTATATCCGGCGGAGGTTTTGGAGAGGATAGCATTCATCAAACAGGCGCAGCTGCTCGGATTTTCACTCGACGAGATAAGACAGCTCATTAGTCAAAAGAAAAAGGGTGAAAGCCCGTGTCTCGAGGCCCGCGACATTATTCGCCGCCGCCTCAATGAACTAAATGAAAAGATCGATCAGTTAGTAAAACACCGGGACGAGGTCACGGATGCGTTAAAAGAATGGGATCAAAAAGAAC
>JBGAUY010000056.1:0-17673 GCA_044228425.1 Pyrinomonadaceae bacterium
GCTAAACAGTATCTTCCGCGCGTCGTCAAACGTCATCTTTTTGATGGCATCGACAAAAACGTCGATGGCGACCGGCACGGCTTTTTCGGCGGCACGGTTCATCGACAGCACAAATTCATCAACCGCCTTGCCCTGCCCCGCAACACGCGCAAGCTTTTCAACCTTTTGCAGCGATTTGGGCAGCGGTATCTTGACGCGAACATTCCCGAAAAAACCGTCTTCTTTGCCTAAAGACTTGATCGCCGAAGAAACGCCTTTCGACAGGGCTTCTTTCAACCCGCCCGCGATCTCGTTGTTTGAAACGTTTTGATTTTTCTGAGCGGCAACACTGAGCGTGAACGCGACGAAAATGAAAAGCCCTGCGATAATTTTAGACATATTTTTTTTGCCTTTTGCCTTTTTACTTTTGCCTTATTTCGCCTTTCCCTGGTTCGCAACCGCGTCCTGTGCGGCTTTGATCGCAGCGGCGTCACCGAGGTAGTAGCTCTTGATCGGCTTTAGATCTGCGTCGAGTTCATACACGAGCGGAACGCCGGTCGGAATGTTGAGATTGACGATCTCGTCGTCCGGAATATTGTCGAGATATTTGACGAGAGCCCGGAGCGAATTTCCGTGAGCGGCGATGATCAACCGCTTGCCGTCGCGGATCTTCGGCATGATCTCGCTTTCAAAATACGGCACGACACGTTCAACGGTATCTTTCAAACACTCGGTCTTTGGAAAATCTTTGACCGACGCATATCTCGGATCATTTCCGAGATAACGCTCGTCCGTACTTTCCATTTCCGGCGGCGGTATGTCGTAGCTGCGACGCCATATCAGCACCTGTTCGTCGCCGTACTTCGCAGCGGTCTCAGCCTTGTTCAAACCCTGCAACCCGCCATAATGCCGCTCATTTAGCAGCCAGGTCTTCGTCACCGGCAGCCACATACGGTCCATCTCATCAAGCGTGATCCAAAGCGTGCGGATCGCCCGTTTGAGTACAGATGTGTAAGCCGCGTCAAACTCAAAACCTTCTGCTTTCAACAATTTACCGGCGGCATGAGCCTCGTCAATGCCCTTTTCCGACAGGTCAACATCCTTCCAACCCGTAAAGCGGTTCTCTTTATTCCACTGGCTCTCGCCGTGGCGGATCAATACTAATTTGTGCATATAACTATCTTAATTTTGAATTCTCAAATCTCAAATCTGAGATCGCAGAATGCTCTTTACTTCGCCGACCAGATAAAGCGAACCGGTCACCAAAATGATCGCGTCATCCGGCGTTACCTCATCTGCGATATCGATCGCACTTTTAACATTGTCGGTTGCAAATGTTCTTTCTTTCGACATCTCCGCCGGGAGCTGCTCAAGAAGCTCTTGATAAGTAAGCGAACGCGAGTTCAAAGGTTCCGTAACAACAATACGCTCTGCAAGCGGCGCGAGAATGCCGAGAATTTCAGCTACATTCTTATCATTCATTGCCCCGAAAACGAGCGTGATCGGCCGCGTTTCAAATTCACGAATGTACTCGGCGAGTGCATTGGCTCCGCCAATGTTATGAGCCCCGTCGAAAAGGTAACGACCAACGTATTCGAGACGACCGGGATGGCGTGCGTTTTGCAATCCAGTAATTATGTTTTCATCGGTGATCGGAAAATACTCTTTGAGTATCTCAGCGACAAGACTCGCAACCTTTGCGTTCTCGATCTGATGGCGTCCGTTCAGCCCCAAGGGCGGAAACACGACCGGTAGGGAGTGTGTTTCTTCACTCGCCAACATCCTCAGAGCACCCTCGTTACCAATCGGGTTTCCGCCTTGACTATCCAGCAATACCCCCTTAATAACAACTATGGCTTCCGGACATTGATTTCCAACAACTACTCTCGATCCTCGATGAATTATCGCCGCTTTCTCCGAAGCAATTTCTTCGATCGTATCGCCAAGATATTCCTGATGGTCATAGTCTATTCGCGTTATCGCGGCGATCTCAGCATTGGCAGCCGTGGTCGCATCTAGCCGCCCGCCGAGGCCGGTTTCGAGTATCGCGAGTTCGACCTTTGCTTCGGCAAATGCGACGAGAGCGATTGCCGTCATCTGCTCGAAAAATGTCGGGCGATATTCGAGTTCGCCTTTGGCTAAAAGCTTTTCTGCAGTTTCCCGCACGATGGTCGCGTGACCAGCAAATTCTTCCTCGCTGATGTCAACGCCGTCGATCTTTACGCGTTCGGTGATAGAGATGAGATGCGGCGACGTATAAAGCCCCGTTTTAATGCCCGCTTCCAGGCAGATCGAGTTCAAAAACGCACACACCGAGCCCTTACCGTTCGTCCCGGCAACCTGTACTTTTAGATATTTTTCGTGCGGTTTGCCGAGTGCGTCGAGCAGCGTGCGGATATTTTCAAGGCCCAGCTTCATTGCCGAGACTTCGTTGCCGAGTGAGTAAAGATATTTGGTGGATGCGGCGAAATCCATGCCCTTGCGGTCAGGCGGCGACCTGTTTGTTCATCATAAAATCAAGCATTCTGATGATGGTGTCGCGCATTTCGCGGCGGTCGACGACGATGTCGACCATGCCGTGTTCGAGCAAGAATTCACTGCGTTGAAAGCCTTTTGGCAGTTTTTGGCGGATCGTTTGTTCGATTACACGAGGGCCCGCAAAACCGATGAGAGCTTTTGGTTCGGCAAGGATGACGTCCCCGAGCATTGCAAAGCTTGCTGTGACCCCGCCGGTCGTCGGATCCGTCAAGACAGATATGAACGGCAATCGGGCCTCGTGCAGCCGTTGCAGAGCCGCCGAGATCTTGCCCATTTGCATTAGTGAAAGCGTGCCTTCCTGCATACGGGCACCGCCCGACGCGGCAAATATCACCAACGCACCTCGGTTTTCAAGCGCCGCTTCGGCAAGCCGCGTGATCTTTTCACCGACCGCCGAGCCCATCGATCCGCCGATGAACGCCATATCCATCGCACCGGCATAAACGAGATGCCCGCCGGTCATTCCTTTGCCCGAAATAAGTGCTTCGGGTAGCCCGGAAACTTCTTTGGCCTGTTCGATGCGATCTTTGTAGGGTTTTGAGTCGGTAAAGTCGAGCGGGTCGCCCGACATCACTTCTTCGTCAAGCTTTTCGTACCGGCCGTCGTCGAACAGATCTCGCAAACGCCCCTCTGCGGTGTACCGAAAATGATAGCCGCAATGCGTGCAAACCTCATGCGAATCGGTCAACTCACGTTTGTACAGAGCACTCTCGCACTCGGGGCATTTTACAAAGATCCCCTCGGTTCGGACGGTTTGCTCCTCATCCGATTCCTGTTCATCGATCTTTGGCTTGTCTCTGCGAAACCACGACATAATAAGTAATTTAACTAAAAATTAAGGTTAGCACACGGTCAACTGTCGTGAAAGTTGATGAGTCTCTTGGCGGTTCCTTTGCGTATTTAGCGGCCTTGCGGGAGACATTCCTATTTCGCGCAAAGACGCTAAGCCCGCAAAGAAAGAAAAGTAAGATCAAAAAGGTTATTCGAGAACTTCGAGCATCTGCGAATGGATCAGGCCGTTGCTCGCCACCATTGGCGGCGAGTAGATACTGAATTTTGAATTGTCATAACCGCTGACCTGTCCGCCTGCCTCTTCGACAAGCAAGATGCCCGCGGCCATGTCCCAAGGATTGAGCCCCTCTTCCCACATCCCGTCAAACCGCCCGCACGCCACATACGCGAGGTCGATCGCCGCAGAACCGTCACGCCTCACACCACGCGAACGAATAAGAAACTGCGTCAGGTGACGGGCAAAATCTTCGCGGCGTTTGAAATCGTATGGAAAGCCGGTGACGATCAGCGAATCGCCCAGTTCCTGAGCCGCCGACACGCGGATCGGTTTGTTGTTCAGGCTCGCCCCACGCCCTCGTTCAGCAGCAAACAACTCATTGCGCGTAGGATCAAACGTCACGCCGATCTTGACCTCACCCTCATGCTCGAGCGCCAGCGTCACGCAAAAACATGGATATCCATGAGCGTAATTAGTCGTGCCGTCGAGCGGATCGATGATCCATTTCCAGGTGTTTTCGCCACCAATAATGACGGCCTCGCCCGACTCCTCCGCGAGGATCGAGTGCTTTGGATAGTACGATTTGATGCGTTCGATGACGAGGGCTTCGCTGGCAAGATCAGCCTCGGTCACGAGATTGATATCGCCTTTCTTATTAACAGCGATGCCCCGGTCAAATTTTTCGAGCAGCAGCTGCCCGGCCTCGCGGGCGGTTTCGATTGCAAAATTGAGCATATTTAGAATTAACCAAACAGCTTTCCAAACCAGCCGCTTTCCTCGTCTTTGTCAGCGATCTGCGTCAGTTCACCCGCGTCAAGCCAGACACCCGAGCATTTGTCGCAGACGTCGATCTTGATGTTATTAAAATCTGTTTCGATCAACATACCGTCGCATTTCGGGCATTTGATGCCTAGGCGCTTGGCGTCATCATCTTGAATTTTCGCCTTGAGATTGGCAATAAGCTCTTGTTCTTTGCGATGAAAATACTCGTTTTCGAGCGCTTGACCGCGGTCTTCCATATCGATCGGCATAAATATAATTACTCCTAAATATTAACTTTCGGTTTTGTGAATTGAACGCACGCGTTGCCGTGCTTTTTTTGACCGGCGGGTCGGATTCCGCCGTTTTAGATTTGATTCCGCCCAGTCGGACACCTGTTTTAGCGGGTGCCACTCAAAACTCTCAAGCGGCAGTACCTCGCTCGATGCGTCTCGGAGCTTGAGCGTGCTAAATGCGACGAATAAAATTGTCGCGTTAAACAGCGCCCCAAACAACACGACCATCCACCCAGGTGCAAGCCCGACGGTCGCCCGCTGGAAAAATAGGTCCCAGAATATCTTTCTGTCTGCTTCAGACGCTACCGGTATCGGTGACGGGTGGATGTAGATCTTTAGCGTCCATGACAGAGACAACAGCACAAATATCCAAAGATAATTTGACCGCAATCGACGTCCGACTGCCTCCCATTCACTGATCGTAAAGTGCGGCGTGATCAAATCGGCGGCGATATGCTCGGCCCAATCTTTATCCGGCGGAACAGTGCGATGCGATAGCATCGGGGCAAAATACCCCGTCTCTAGCACACGCACGCGGTTTGCCCAAACCTCATAATAACGGTACCGCCGAGCCTCCATAAACAAAAAGATCGACACTAGCAGCGTGTTGATCGGTATCGCAAAATGCGGATTGTCAGGCGAACTAAAAACGAAAGAGAGCGTCGCACCAGCCGTGATGACGGCCCAGTTGGTCGTCGCGTCGAGCCGACCGCGCCATACATTCGACCGTTGCACCTCGCCTCGGTAAAAATGCGCCATAGCCATGTTAAATTCGGCCGGCAGCAGCTTTTGAGCGATATTTACGGGCGTTGTTCGCGGCTTTTCGGCACGTTTGTGGACTTCTTCAGCAAACGCGCGGAAGGACTGCGGCACATTCGTTATATGAATGTCCTGATCGACAGGTTGTGAACCGGGGCGAACCTCGTCGTTCATAGCGTTTCAGGCGGTTTAGCTTTCGAGGGGACGAAAAAACTTACGTACTTTAGGTTTAACATTTTAGATGTTCGGATGCAAGATTATGGCCTTTCGGCTACACTCGAAAGGAATGATGGATCAAGACGAAAGCTGGATGTGGCGGGCCCTTCACGTCGCCCGCGAAGCCGAAAAGCTCGGCGAGGTACCGGTCGGTGCCGTCATCATCGACGCCGACGGCAAAATACTCGCGGCCACCTCAAACCGCACGATAAAAAACAACGATCCGACCGCCCACGCGGAGATACTCGCACTTCGCACCGCCGCGATCCGCACCGGCAATTATCGTCTGAACGGCACAACGATGTATTCGACGCTCGAACCCTGCGCGATGTGCGCCGGAGCCCTCGTCAACGCCCGCGTCGCCCGCCTGGTTTACGGTGCTATAGACGAGCGTTTTGGCGCAGTCGAAACTCACTTCCAGGTCTGCGACAGCCCAAACTTAAATCATCGATTAGAAATAAAATCCGGCGTTCTAGCCGACAAATGCCGCTCATTGATGCAAAATTTTTTCAAAGCTCGCCGCAAGTAACTTCTCATCACTTTATCCTTTCGTCTTTATCCTTTATACTTTCGTTTCGTGCGGAGAGGTGCGAGAGTGGTTGAATCGGGCAGTCTCGAAAATTGTTGTACCTTTGCGGGTACCGTGGGTTCGAATCCCACCCTCTCCGCCATTTGCTATTTGAAGTTGTAAAGCAGTAACGTCCCACTCTTAATTCCTTACCATCACAGGAGAAAAGTTCGTTATGCCTTTAACAAAAAGATTGTCGGCCGAATTTATCGGTACGCTTTGGCTCGTTCTCGGCGGATGCGGCAGTGCGGTTTTGGCGGCTGCGTATCCCAACCTCGGCATCGGCTTTGCGGGTGTTTCGCTCGCATTTGGTCTGACGGTGCTCACGATGGCGTTTGCTATCGGACATATTTCGGGATGCCATTTGAATCCCGCTGTGACCTTTGGGTTATGGGCAGGAAAGCGATTTCCGGCAAACGAGATATTGCCATACGTTATCGCACAAGTACTCGGAGCGATCAGTGGAGCTGGGCTCTTGTACGTGATCGCCAGCGGCAAAGCTGGATTTTCGCTCGCCGGCGGATTTGCTTCGAATGGCTTTGACACACATTCGCCGGGCGGCTATTCGGCCCTCGCGGGTTTTGTCGCCGAGGTTGTGATGACGTTCTTTTTCCTGATCGTCATCCTCGGAGCTACGCATAAGCTGGCACCAAAAGGCTTTGCCCCGATCGCGATCGGCCTGTGTCTGACGCTGATCCATTTGATAACGATCCCGGTGACCAACACGTCGGTCAATCCGGCACGCAGCACCGGCCCGGCGATTTTCGTCGGCGGATGGGCGATATCGCAGCTCTGGCTTTTCTGGGTCGCACCGATATTAGGTGCATTGCTCGCGGGCGTGGTCTATAGTTGGATGGTCGGCGATGAAGAAAAAGCCGAACCGGCCGCTGAAAAAGAAGAGGCCGCCGAAGAATCTGCGTAACGGACGTTTTTTGACAATTTAACAAACCGGAAGGGTGCAGGAGTGGTTGAACTGGCTACATTGGAAATGTAGTGAACCTCAAAAGGGTTCCGTGGGTTCGAATCCCACCCTTTCCGCCATATGGCTTCAGGCCCCGCACAACGTTTTGTTGTGAACTCCGCTAGGCGAGGAATCGAGCAACGGTAGCAATTTCGAACGTGTGTTGCGATCAGGTCTGAAGCCGCCAAATCTAAAAAGGTCATCTGTTTTACAGGTGGCCTTTTTTGTTCCGCAAGTTCTCCGCAAGTTAGATGCACGTGGCTCGTTCAATATCCAACCGATATGAGATCCGCCAAACTAAAATACATCGCCGCCGTCACAATTATTTTGTTCGCCTTTGGCGTAATGGCCGTCGCTCAGGATGCACAAAAATGCATTCCAAACGCAAGTCGTCTCACGGCCGAAAAGATCGACGAATTTAGCCACATCGACGACAGCGAGCTGTATATCAACGTCGCGGTCCTATTTGAGCGTCTAAAGACCGAACCGGCGGGAACATACGCCTATGTCATCGCTTACAAAGGTGCCGATTCCCTACCTGCCGACCGCGACCACAACTATGTCGCTGAACGGATCGTCGCAGCAATGACTGTCCAAAAACAGACTGACAAGCGGTTTGAAATGATCGACGGCGGTTTTCGCAAGACCGACGGAGCCGAGTTTTTCTTTGTCGAGGCCGGCAACAAACCGCCTCTTCCGTCAAACACCGTCCCCGCACCAAAAACACCGCGTGGCACGGTCCTGTGGGCCAAAACAACATTGAGCGAGGAATCAAGCCCTATCGACGAGTTTGTAAACCGAGCGGTCGTGTATCGCGATCTCGAAGAAGAAGTAACCGACGGGCTGCCATACATACCAGACCTCCCTACAACTCAGCCAAACCCAAGCCCAACCGCACCGGACCCAACATCGCAGCCCGAGATCTGGAAACTCAACATATTCATCCCCGATCTCAGAGTCGAGCTCGACAACACCGAAAAACCACCCCTCACCGCCGAGGAGCTTGACGCCATCAGATATAGCTGGACGAACAAAAAATTTGCCCCCACCATCGCCAAGACCAAAGGCTCATACGGCGTCATGATCTATTACGCCGACGACCAGTTTTACGACATCAGCCGCCTCGAACCATTCATCGCGGCCGGCCGCGACCGCATGACCACAGCTGCCGGCATCTTCGGCGAAAGCATTCCGATCATCTTCGGCGGCTACCGCGCCACACCCCAAGTCGAATACTGGCTAGTTCCCGCCGGCGGAAATCACCCGATCCCCAAACCCGAAGACCGCGATTCAAGCGAGCTCTCGGATCAATAGACCAACCTGAAAACGGGTGTAGGTGTGTCAAAGGAAAAAAGCACTTGACACAGAGGCTATACTTTTTAAATAGTCTGCATCCAAATAAGTGACGTTCTAACTTTAATACCAGCGCCGCTCTCAGGGCCAAAAACCAACCAAATGCTTAAGATAAATAGACATCTGCGTATTACGCTCTGTGTCGTGCTTTTTTTCACGGCCTCGATTTCGCTGACAGCACAGACCGACGAAGAGCTCGGAAAAATGGCAGCTCAGGCGATCACGCTTTTCCAGGCTCAGGAGTATGTTGCAGCTCTGCCGCATTTTGAAAAACTGGCAAAGGCGATCCCGGACGAAGGCCAGATCAGGTTTCTGTACGCCTTTTGTCTCATCGCAAAATCAAAACAGGTCACCGATACAACCGAAGCCAAACAACTTTCGGAAAGGGCCCTTTCAGAATTTAAAGAGGCAAAGAGGCTCGGAGCCAAAGATCCAGCGGTTGATACCTTTATAGCCATGCTTGGCGGCGGTCCTGCTCCGACAATTTCCGGCGGTGACCCGATGTATTCTAAAAACCCTGAGGCCGAAAAGATTATGAATCAAGCAGAAAATCTTTTCGCTCAATCAAAATATGACGAGGCGATAAAGCTGTTTGAAAAGGCTCTTGCACTCGACCCGACCATTTATGATGCAGCCACCTCAGGCGGAGATTGTTTTGTCGCAAAAAGCGACTGGGAAAACGCCGAAAAGTGGTACCAAAAAGGCATCGCCATCGACCCGAACCGCGAAAAAGCCTATCGTTACTCAGCCACTCCGTTTATGCGGCAGAAAAAATATGATATCGCACGTGACCGCTACATTGAGGCGTATATTGTCGAGCCCTACAATTCGATGTCCGGTCGCGGAATAAATCAGTGGGCCAATGTTACCTCAAGATCGCTCAAACACCCTGAGGTTGCCGTACCTGAGATCGCCATCGATACAAAAGGAAAAGCAACGCCCAAAATCAAGATCGATGCAGCCGATACATCGATGTCTCCGTGGCTCGCATACATCGCCGTTCGCGAATCTTGGCCCGGGGGAAAATTTGCAGAGGCATTTCCAAAAGAGTCAAAATATCGCCACTCCGTCGCCGAAGAATCCGAAGCTCTCCGCGCCGCCGTCAAAGCCTCGCACGATCAAAAGTCTCCGAACAAGCATTTTCAGACTCTCGCCCAGCTTGATAAGGACGGCCTGCTCGAAGCGTTCGTCATCCTGGCCCTCGCCGACGACGGCATCGCCGACGACCACCCCGAGTACCTAAAAACCAACCGCCCAAAACTGCGGCAATATGTTGCGAATTATGTGATTCAAAAGTAATAGTTAGTTTGAAGACTGATATATTTTCAGTTGAGATGAGCGAGTCATTCAAAAAGAACTACCGGGAGATTGCCAAAGCCCTGCTTACTAGCGCGGTAGTATTTCTCGTTATGGTTGCTCCCGCTAATCCCGCATCTGCACAGATATCTGAAGACGAAAATGGAAAGATCGTTTTGGATCAGAAAGTTCTTTGGCCCAAATGTCGTCCGGGAGCTAGGAGCAAAAGCGGGTCATCGTCGGAGAGTTTTGTCGTAAAAGCGCAAACCCAATTAAAGTACCGCTCAGGCCGCGAATATAAATACACAGCCGAATACGGAAAGCTCGTCGTTAACGGCAGTAAAGCCGAGTGGGATCTTACCGGTGAGCCGTCCGGAACTTATCGCTTATCCGTCGCAGTTATGAAAGACGGACAGGTGGAAGTTCAATATGACGCGACCGTCAAGATTGAAGACAGCGATTGCAACTTCCTTTGCGAATGTCCGGTGTTAACGGTAAGAGCGTCTTCGGAAACTGTTAAAAATGGCGAAACGCTGACCTTCCATGTACTGTATGCTGGAGTAGACACTGTCTCATATACCTGGACTGTGAAAAACGGTGAGATCGTAGAGGGTCAGGGCACGGCCGAGATCAAAGTCCGGGCGAGAAGAAACGCTGCTCTTAATGCTGTCACAGCAACCGTCAGCATCGGTGGGTTGGATCCCGACTGCCATTGCATGACCGAGGCATCTGCATCTGCCACGATTATTCTATAACCCTCCGCAGTCGGCAGAGCCGACGTCATATTTGTAGCCCACAGTGCATACTGTGGGTTCGATGCCAGCAAATATTAGAGCCGTTGAAATCGGCGGCATAATATCCATGGGCATTGTTATACCACCGTCTCCGACGGTTCAAATCGATTTGTGATGTTACCCACATCTTGCGATTTGGGCTACAGATATATCACCGTCTCCGACGGTTACTCAACGCACCACATGTCGTGAATTTACTTCCTAACCGCCCTCGTCGCCTTAAGATCGAGCACCAGCACGCCTTCGTCGTCGATCTCGGCTTTGCAGGCGGTTGTTCGGGGCACAATTATTTCGTAGTAACGAAAAAATCTGCCGGCACGGATCACGCGGTGGCGGCCGTTTGTTTTATCAAAGATCGGGAACGAGTTTGCAGTTGCCGTCTTAGCCGGAGCGACACCGACCAGACCGTTCCAGCGGTCGTACAGCAATATCGCCCGGTCGTGCGGGCCAAACTTTTCTGCGGCTGTCGCCCCGATCATGATCTCGCCCTTTTCATTCAGCGTCACATGCATCTCCTCGCGCCGGTTCTCCGGCCCAAATGCAAATTCTTCCCAGTTCTTAAACATGATCTATTTGCGAACGAATGTATCAGTGCTGCAACATCTTGTCAAGTGTGCGAAACTGATAGTTGATGCGGCGACACGGCGAAGCGGCGGTTTCCATAAAAACAGGTGAAGCGGCGAAGTGGAGGATCGCGGGTGAAAATCGCTCTTCCGTACCGCAACGATCCACGAAAATGACGGATTTCGTGACTCTTGTCGATTTGATACATGTACAAATCGGCTTTTTCCGATCAAATGTCACTGCACGCATGCTTTTTAACCCGCGTAGCGGGTGTAGGCATAAAGCCACGGGTGCAAACCCGTGGTAAGTCAATAAAATGACGATCAAGCTATCGTAGATAGCGACAGAGCCCACCATTGCGCGCCAAAAACAGTCCACTGTCGCCCGCTAGGCGGGCTCATATAATTTATGCTACTACCTTTCCTCGGGTTTGCACCCGCGGCTTTATTCTATCGCCCGCAAAGCGGGCTATTTTTCGCGGCAACTTTCAATTTTCCATTTTTCCCTTTATTCTTAATTAAATGTCCTATCAGGTGATCGCAAGAAAATGGCGGCCGCAGACCTTTGAAGAGGTCACCGGCCAGGAGATCATTACGCAGACGCTGCGTAATGCGCTCGAGCATGACCGTCTGCACCACGCGTATCTGTTTTCGGGGGCTCGCGGCGTTGGTAAAACGACCACCGCACGCATTTTGGCTAAGGCACTCAACTGCCACAAAACAAAGGACAAACCTAATCTAACGCCTTGTCTGCTGACCGACCCGGACCCGTGCCCTTCGTGCGTTGAGATCTCAGAGAGCCGCTCGATCGACGTGCTTGAGATCGACGCCGCTTCGCACACCGGCATCGATGACGTCCGCGAGACGATCATCGAAAATATCAATTTTAATCCGACCCGCGACCGCTATCGCGTCTTTATCGTGGACGAGGTGCACCAGCTTTCAAAACCGGCGTTCAACGCGCTGCTGAAAACGCTTGAGGAACCGCCTGAAAACGTCGTCTTTGTCATGGCAACGACCGAGCTGCACAAGGTGCCGGACACCATTTTGTCGCGTTGTCAGGAATTTGAGTTTCGTACGATACCTCTCGCGAAGATCTTTGACCGTTTGAAGCTGATCGCCGACGCCGAAAAGATCAATATCGACGACGATGCTCTGCGTGAGCTTGCCCGTTCCGGCACAGGTTCGATGCGTGATGCTCAGAGCAATTTTGATCAAGTCATCAGCTTTTCGGGCAAGCACATTAAGGCTCCCGACGTAACAAACGCCCTCGGTTTTGCGGGCGTCGAGGTATTGTCAAAAGTCATCTCCGCGATCACCGAAAAAGACCCAAAACAAGTGCTTGCGGTAGTTGACGACCTCATAGGACGCGGCCACGATCTGCGCAATTTCTGCCGCGACGTGCTCGGGCTTTTCCGCGATCTGCTCGTTTTCAAGGTCGCCGGCGACGAGAGCAAGCTATTCGAAACCGCCGTTTTTAATGTTGACCAGATGCGGCAAATGTCGGGTGCATTTACCGAAGCCGATCTACTGCGATTTTTCAATTCCCTGTGCGAAACCGAGGCCAGTCTTCGCGAAGCCGCACATCCGCGATACGTCCTCGAGGTCGGCCTGATAAAACTCATCGAAATGCGCAGCGTTGCCGGCATCGAAAGCATCCTCGAAAGGCTTAATGCTCTCACGTCGGGAACGCCGTTGGTCAGCAGTGCCGCGACCGCTTTAGCACCTTCGATTGCGGCTCCTCCGGAAAAAAAAACTCTGAAATTTGACCCGCCGGTCGCTGAGGTTTCGGTTATCGAGGAGGCTCCTGTCGAGTCAACTCCGAAACTTGATCCTAAACCCGTAGCTGAGCCGACACCTCCGGTCGAAACTGCTCCGACCAAAGAAGAGGAATCGCCATTTGCCGATGAGCCTCCCGACTACATCAACGATCTCGAAGAACCGGCGTTCGAGCCGCCCGTCGCACCTGAGCCAGTAATGGAAAGGTTTACCGCTCCGCCTGTCCGTCTCGCACGTCTGTCTGCCGACGAGCTGGAGCATTTCGAAGACAAAAAACTCGACGACGGATATGAGGACAAACTCGGTATCGTTGGTGACGATCTGCTACCGATCAAGGGCTCAAACAAACTGATCGAGGCACTTTTCGGCGAGGCTATTGCTGAGCCAGTCATTGAACCAAGATCAAGGCCCGCGACCAATGGTTCGTCGCAAGCGGCGGCGGTTGCCCCGACACTTGAGGCAACAAAGCTGAGAGACGAGATGGTTCCAAAACAAGAAGACATCGAGCTGCCCGCCCTCACCGCCGACCCGACCGAGGAAGAGCTGCTCGCATACGCCAACGCTCACCCGTCAGTGCGTGCCGCGATGCGGGTTTTTAGGGCAAAGATCATCGAGGTCGATCGGCTTTAAACAACGACGATTTACCGAACATCGCAGGCTCCGCTTTCGTATTGCTTATAGATTTGGCAAACTCAGTTCATATTTAATGAAACGCAATTTTTTGCCGCGACAATTGAAACCACTGCTCATCATACTGGCGATCCTGCTCGCCGGACTAACGGCGTTTTCGCAAGAAAACCAACCGTGGTCGCAAAACACGTCGCCGCTACCCCCTCCTACCGGTTTTGTAAACGACTATGTCGGTGTTATCGATCCGGCGACCAAACAACAGCTCGAAACCAAGCTAAAAAATTTAAAAGACACGACAAACCCGTCCGTCGAGGTCGCCGTCGCCGTGGTAAAAACGACCGGTGAACGGGCAATATTTGACTATTCGCTAGCCGTCGCCCGCGGCTGGAAAATAGGCTCCGTCGACGACGACAACCCGAGTGCTCTTTTGCTCATAGCGATCGACGACCGCAAGTATTTCACGCAAGTCAGTAAAGACCTCGAGGACGAGCTGCCCGACGGGGTCGTCGGCAGCCTGCAGCGACAATTTCTCGTACCCGAATTCAAAAAAGCCAATTATGCCAAGGGGATCTCGGACACCTTAGACGCCTACATCGCGACGATCCGCAACAAAGGCAACACATCTGGCAATGCCAACACCGTTCGGCAACCGAGCAATGACAGCGGTTCGGGTGGAGCTTTTTTCGGACTATTTTGTTGTGCCGGAATGATCCTGATCGTAATAGTGATCTTGATCGCATCGCTTAATCATAAAGGCGGCGGCCCGTCTGCCGGCGACCGCAATCGCTGGGGTGGAGGCGGATTTGGCGGCGGTGGTGGAGGCAGCAGTGGCAGCGACATCGCGTCCGCAGTCATAGGCGGCATTATTGGGGCAGCTCTTTCCGGCGGCTCATCTTCGTCTTCAAGCGATTCAGGCTCGTCAGGTGGCGGAGACTGGGGCGGATTTGGCGGTGGCGGAGATTTTGGCGGCGGCGGTGCCGGAGGAGATTGGTAGAATGAACCATTATTTCGCTGATTTTATTGATGATCTGCGGTCGACGCACCGCGAAAATCTTGTGTCTGTTGTACTTTACGGCTCGGCTGCGGCGGGTGATTTTGTGCCTCGTCAATCGGACTACAACATACTCGTCGCGTTAAAAAAGATCGGCCCTGCGGATCTAAGAAATGCACAAGCTTGCATCCGCGAATGGACGCGGCTCGGCAATCCCGTGCCGGTCTATTTCACGGAATCAGAATTACAAAATGCGGCCGATGTTTTCCCGATCGAGTTTCACCAGATGACTGTTGCACACAAAGTTTTATTCGGCCCCGACGTACTGGCCGGGCTGAATATCTCGGACAAATTCCTGCGTTTGCAGACGGAATACGAACTTCGCAGCAAGCTGATACAGCTCCGGCGGCAGTATATTCCTGCGTCAGCGTCCGTTGATGGATTGAAACGGCTGATGGCAGAAAGCCTGTCGAGTTTTGCGGCGTTGTTCAGGGCCGTACTTATTATCGCGGGTCAAACGCCGCCCGCGACCAAGCCTGAGATCGTTGCACAGACGGTCAAGCATCTCCAGATCGACGGAGCTTCGTTTGAAAAAATCTTTGATATTCGTGAGAATAGTCTCACCGTGAAATTAGATGAAACGAGTGCCAATGCACTCTTTGGCGAGTATATGGAGCAGATCGAAAAAGTTATTGATGCGGTCGACGCCGCCGGAAAATAGGAGAATTATTATGAAAAGAGCAATTTTATTGACCGTAGTATTGATCGCCGCGTTCGGCCTGAGCGGATGCAGCTACAACGACCTGACCGCCAAACAGCAACAGGTCAAAGGAAAGTGGGCGAACGTTGAAAGTGCGATGCAGCGTCGTGCGGACCTGATTCCTAACCTTGTCGAAACCGCAAAGATGGCCGGCATTCAAGAACAGGAAGTCTTTGGACAGATCGCCGATGCTCGTTCGCGTTTGTTAAATGCGCAGCAAGCTGCTCCGACCGGAACAGGCGGCGACAAAACACCCGAACAAAAGCAAGCCGTGATCGAAGCCAATAATAGCTTTGGCGGCACGATCGGCAGATTGTTAAGTCTGCAAGAAAACTATCCGGTCTTGCGTTCGAATGAGGCGTTTATGAAAGTGCAGGACGAGCTATCGGGCACGGAAAATCGGATCAACACAGCCCGGCTCGACTTTAACGAAGCCGTAACTACGTTTAACACGACCCGCAATTCGTTCCCCGCTGTTTTGACTGCCGGATTACTCGGGTTTAAGGAAGAGCCTTTCTTCCAAGCGGACGAGAAAGCAAAAACGGCACCGAGCGTTGGCGACGCTAATTCAATGCGGAAGCCAACGACCGCACCGGCAGCACCTGCTCCGGCAAATGCGGCACCTGCAAATAAGTAGTTAGAAACCGCGGGAATTACACATCGAACAGTGGTCACAAGGCTTGCCTGGCTCAAACTGGCAAGCCTTTTCTTTGAATTCTGCGCCAAAGATCGAGTCTGCAATAGCTTCGGCGATGGTTAGTTTGTCGAGAGACGGGTGAAAGGATATTGGTTCGCGGACTGAGACGCCCGTATTTTCGAGCTTATCGAGACGATAGGTTATCTTCTCGACCGCAGCAAACAGGGCTGCAAGTTCGGTCGGATTTTTAGTTTCGTTTGCTGACATTTCCCTTTTTACTGTCTTGGCCGAGCAGGTCGATATAATCGACCACGCCAACTATTGCCGAATCGATCGCAGCACCGGGCTTTCCCGTTGCGGCGGTCGATGCCGACCAACCCTCTTGGGCAATAATGACGATGTCGCCCTCGCCTGAGTTTACCGAATCCAAAGCGATGCAGGTGTAATCCATGTCCTCCCCCTCAGGCGTGATCTGACGGCAAAGCATCGCACGCGTCCCCTCGTAACGCTGATTTTTCTGCGTTGCGACGACGTTTCCGATGACACGGGCAATGAGCATTATCCTTGAAAAACGTGGGCGTCCGAATCGATGATCCCGACAATGGTGCAATCCGTCGGCGTTTCGTCCCGTTTAAATGGGAACGACGCTTCTTTCCCTCTGCACCAAAAAACCAACTCGCCTTCACCAGCACCAACCGCATCTAGCGCGATAGTCGGGCTTCCCTTCGGTTTTAGATCCGCGTCTAGCGTCTGGACGATAAGAAACTTTCGTCCGTCGAGAGCTTCATTCTTAACGGTCGCGACTACGGTTCCTATGACGCGGGCAATTTGCATTCGAGAAAAACTATGCGTGAAAATCGATCTCGTCGATAACTCCGATGATCGCTGAATCTACGGGGCAATCTTTGTTGCCCTCGGCAAGACGCGCGGACGATCCGCCGACGACGATCACTTTTTCGTGAAATCCGGCCCCGACCGTATCAACGGAAACAACATAGCCGCTCTGGTCAGTGCCGTCGAGATTGATCGGCTTGACGATGAGCAGCTTTTTTCCGTGCAAGCGTTCGTCTTTTTGCGTGGACACGACGGTGCCCAAGATGCGTGCGATTATCATTGTCGGTAGTCAGTAGCCAGTAGTCAGTAGTCAGAAACCGGATCGACCGACAACTGACAACTGACAACAGACAACTATCCTTTCTTAACTACGGGCAGCGTCTCATCAACGCTTGAGTGCGGACGCGGGATGACGTGGACGCTGACGAGTTCGCCAACACGTCTTGCGGCGGCGGCTCCGGCGTCGGTCGCAGCTTTTACAGCGGCAACGTCGCCACGGACGATAGCCGTGACAAATCCGGCGCCGATCTTCTCGTACGAGACGAGTTGAACGTTCGCTGCTTTGACCATTGCGTCTGCCGCTTCGATAGTCGCCACGAGTCCCTTGGTTTCAACCATTCCTAATGCTTCTTGCATTTATTTGCTCCTGGTTCGTCTTTTAGAATTACGAAAGTTTTGTTAGTTTAACCCAACTTGGCCGCTTGGCTCAAAAGCTCGATCAACTCTTCGCGTGTAAATGAGATCTTTTTGCCGTTCGAGTCGCCCTGAACGGGGTAATTTACATCGAGATCGCACGCAATATCGTTTTCATGCAGGTATCCGCAAGCCTGACAACGAGCATTTTCGCCAAGAAAACCCGCCTTTTCTCTTAATTTTATCAGCTTACCGATCGCCTCTTTTGGAATGTCGTTGGCACCGCCCAAAGCCTTGGCGAGGATCGCGATCTTGGCC
>JBGAUY010000057.1:0-18257 GCA_044228425.1 Pyrinomonadaceae bacterium
CCCTCTGGCTCGGCGGCCTGATAATCCGCGATGATTGGCAGCCAGCATTTACAACTCACGCGATCTCGGCGATGCGAAATGCAAAACTCGAGTTAAAACAAGAGGCAAAAGTAGCAGCCGCCCCGCTGCCCGAGATTTTCGAACAAAAACCGCAGCCTGCACCTGCCGAGCCAAAGATACCCGACGTCGTCATCACGCTCGAAGAATACCTCGACCGCGTCGAATCCGCCGAAACTTACTACGATCTTCTTGGCGTTGATCCGGCGGCGAATATCGCCGACGTAAAACGGGCATATTTCTCGTTGGCGCGCGAGTTTCACCCCGACCGCTACCACGCCGATGGCGGCGAGTTGCTGCCGCGCATCCAAAACGCTTTTACCGAACTTGCGCAGGCGCACGAAACGCTCAAAAACCCTGAGAATCGTGAGCTGTACGACTATCGAATGCGCAAAGAGCTGGCCGCCCGCGAAAAACGCAAGGCAACTGGTGAGACCGGCAACGCCAGCCTACAAGCCGAACAGGCGGCACAAAATTTCGAACGCGGGTTTACGCTGCTGATGGACAACGAAGCCGAGGCGTCGCTACCGTTTCTCGCCCGTGCCGTCCATTACGCCCCTAAAAACGCCCGCTATCACGCTTATTACGGCAAAGCACTCTCTTTCGACGCTAATCAGCGGCATAAAGCCGAGGGCGAGATGCAGGCCGCACTCAAACTCGACCCAAACAATCCGACGTTCCGCATCCTGCTCGCCGAGTTCTTTATCCAGCACAACCTGCTAAAACGCGCCGAGGGCGAACTCACCCGTCTGCTCGCCGTTTTCCCCAGCAACCGCGAAGCCCAAGACCTGCTCGCCAGCCTAAAGAAATAATTTGCTTTTTAGTACTTTACCTCTATAATATTTTTCATTAGTTTCGCACACACTAAAGGCAGGTCCATTTGGGATTATTTCTTTTACGATTCGGCACGCGCACTCAATTAACGTTCGGGGGCTTTTTCGTTTCAGCGGGCAAATTGCGTTCACGGATCGTTGAATGACAATTGCCCGTTTTTATTAGACATAAAGGAGTTTCATCATGACGCATTTAGGAATCTCTAGGCTTTGTTCAGCAATCATTGGAACAGTCGTCGTTTTGGGAGCGGTTGGTTTATCCCTTGCGCAAACAACAGCTCCTCTTATTACGGGCAAATCGAGAACAGAACGGGTTCGGTTTACGGCACCGAGCGGCGTTGTCCAGATCAAGCTGGAAGTAATATCTGAAACGGGCGCACCATTTTTTGAGATTGCCCGAAACGGTAACATTCTCGATTGGGAGCTAAAAAGTAGTGCCGGCGAGCGGCTTACCCAAGGGACATTTGTTTGTAAGGTCACAGTTCAAACGGTCAGCGGCAAGAGCAACTCCAGGATGGGTAATATCGTGATCACAAATGGCAAGGCGACACTTAAGCCAAAGGCCACCCTGACCGATGGCCAACAATTGATCGTCGGCTCTATCGAAGATGGTGCACTCTTGATCGTTCTGCCCGACGACGACATACCGTCGGCAACAGTCGTCGGCCACGACGGGATAAACGGACAGATCACATCCACAACGGGCGACCTGACTTTCAGAACTGGTGATGTCTATGGCGGGACCGAAAAAGAGCAGATGCGAATCACGACCGATGGCAAGATCGGAGTCGGTACGGAGGATCCCCAAGCGACATTGGATGTTGTCGGGAGCTTCCGAGTTAGCGATGGCGTCAGATTCAGTGACGGGACATCGATCATCGCATCAAACGGCCGGCTACGAGTCCGCAGTGCAGACGGCTCAGAGGCACCGACAGCGGCCGGCACCGGCACGCTTAATCGTCTTGCGAAATGGGCCGAAACCGGCGGTGCCGGTACACTTATCGATGCAGGGGGCAGTGAAAGCGGCGGCCTTACCTTCTTTGGATTAAATAACTCGAATCAGGTCGCACCCCTTTTTGGGGGAGCGTCAGCTTTTCACGTATTCGAAATCGGGGCTACAGGGAGTAAATCTCCTTTGACCCTCGCAGGCGGCTCAGGAGTCATGGAGTTTTGGAGAGATCTTGGTGCCGGTGTCGGGAACCCAGCAGCGGCAGTTGGGTTCGGTATGGCGAGACCAGGCCTCGCCGCGACCAATGATATGGTCTTTTCGACATACTCGATCGGGCCCGGGTGGAACGAGCGGATGCGTATTGCCACTGGCGGCAATGTTGGGATTGGCACCTCGACTCCGACTTCTCGTTTCTCGGTATTAGACAACATCAACACTGGTATCCGTGTCCAGAACACCACTGGCGGGGGAACGGTTGCGTCATTTGGCTCTAACGGAGCGTTTCAAATCGACTCTCCCGGATTTGCGGGCGGCCGGTTTGTGGTCACAGAGGCTGGTTTTACAGGGCTCGGAACCTCGACGCCAACCGAAAGGTTAGAGGTGCTTGGCAATATCAAGCTCAATGGCGGAGGCACCGGGATCAGGTTCGCTGACGGATCTTTCCTCACGTCAGCAACGGCCGGTGGTTCGCCTTCAGGTACTGTAGTGATAAGTGCTATCAATGACCCAGCCACAACTGGCACCATAAATCCCAATCGACTATCACCGCTGGTCGTTCGCATGCAGCCCACATCGCAGCAGATAAGCGCGTCAACAAACGGTCTCGGCACCGATTCGCTTATCGATCTTCGCGGTACGTACACAACGCCTTCTGTTGGTTCGTCTGATTTTAAGTTCACAAACCAAGGTACCTTGATCATGACCGGATTTGTTCGTGATGTAGGAAACACAACCGGTTGCTCAGCCCTTTTACCCACTTCCGGAGCCGGAACAAAATTCATCTGGCACCCTTGCCGCGGCTCGCTTCGGTTTGGCCGTGTTCCGACGGCTCAGACCAACTGGGATGATGCCAATATGGACGACTTTACCTTTGCCGGCGGCAACCAGGTCACGGCTAGCGGTTATGGGGCTTTTGCTTTCGGCGATCAGGTAACGGCCAGCTCGACGGTGGGCGTTGGATTTGGATCAGGTGTAACCGTTAGTGGTACGGCCGGCTTTTCTGCTGGTGCGAGCAATATTTGCTCGGGATTTGCCTGTACGGCGATCGGTTATACGGTTACCGCGGGCGGGCAGGGGTCGGTGGCGCTGGGGTACCGCACCACTGCCAACAATGACTACTCGGTGGCTATAGGGTACCGCGCGTCCAACAACACGCACACGGGCTCCATGGTGATGGGCGACGAGTCCACCACTACCGACGTGAACAATCAGGCCGATAACGAATTCAGAGCCCGCTATAACGGCGGTTTCCGGCTCCGTGTCAGCACCGCTGCAAACGGCAACACTCCCGGAGCAGGCGGTAACATCGGCTGCGACCTGACGGTTGCTGTTCCTTCGTGGACATGTGCTTCGAGCCGCGACGTTAAGGAAAACTTCAAAATGGTCAAAGGCGAAGAGGTTCTTTCAAAACTTCGCGGAATGCCGTTTATGACTTTCAATTACATCAACGACAAATCGCTCACCCGTAACTTCGGCCCGGTAGCGGAGGATTTCTACAAAGCATTTAAGCTCGGCGATAGCGACAAATCGATCAATGTACAGAACATGGCTAGCGTTTCGCTCGCGGGCGTTCAGGCCCTCGAAGCTCGTACCGCAACACTGCAAAAAGAGAACGATGAACTTCGCTCAACTCTAATTGCTCTTGAGGCACGCCTCAAGAAGCTGGAAAACAAGGTAACTCCGCGGACAAAACGTTCCGCTAAAAGGAGGTAATAATAAGAGCATTCAATAAAACAGCCTTTTTAGCTTTTGCCATAGCGACGTTGAGCGGGACAATTCCTGCTCAGATCGCGACCGGCGGGCCGTACAGTCTTAGACAAGGCGTGTTGGCAGGTGGGGGTGACAAGAGTACCGCGCGGGAAATGTATACGCTGTGACCGGCACCACCGGACAGCCTGCAACCGGCCACGGCTTCGGTGCTCCGTATCTGGCTAGAGGTGGTTTCTGGAGTCCGCTTCTGCCCGCAACCGCATCCGGCGTTACGATCAGCGGCCGGGTTCTGACTGCGGAGGGGCGTGGGATTCGCGGCGCTGTCGTTTCACTTATGGGTAACGGCCTGTCGACACCGCGTAATGTGCTTACCGGTATAAATGGAACATTTGCGTTTGGGGACGTCGAGCCGGGACAGACCTATGTAATCTCAGTCGCGTCGCGCAGGTTTGGCTTTACAAGCCGCAGCCAGGTGATCTCGGTCAGCGATAACGTCGCCGATATCCTGTTCCAGGCCGGCTGGCAAAACTAACTTACCTATCGAATAGGCAACTGTGGGAATAGGTGTAGCTTGCATCTTCTCGCTTTTTATTCCCTAGTCAAAAGTCAATTTGCCTTTTCGCACTATTTCCGTATACTTCCGTTAGTTAATCAAACAACTTAGCGGAGGAAACTCGATGCGGATAAAACTGTATTTTGTAGCACTCGTCGTGATCGTTACTGCGGCTCTGGCCGTCGGGGCACAAACGAACACATTCACCTATCAGGGGCGGCTGACCGACAATAATCTTGCGGCGGTCGGGACCTATGAGATGCAGTTTCGCGTCTTTGACGCGGCCACTGGTGGTAATCAGTTGCCCGTAGGCACGCCGGTCACGCTCAACTTCACAGTCGCGGGAACGAACCCCGTTACCGTTTCGAACGGTGCATTTACCGTCCAGCTAAACTTTGGTGCGGGCGTCTTTACCGGAGCGGACCGCTGGCTTGAGATCTCCGTCCGCAAACCGTCAGACCCGCCGGGATTTACTCTGCTCACACCAAGACAGCCGATCACTTCGTCGCCGTATTCGATCAAAACGATCAATGCCAATGCTGCGGATTCCCTTTCACCGGCTTGCGTACTCTGCATCACCGACGCACAGATCAGCGGCATCGACGGCAGCAAGGTCACGGGCACAGTAGCTAATGCTGCGAACGCAGGTTCGGCAACCACTGCGGGTTCCGCGACAACAGCGGGTACGGCTACTAATGCATTAAATCTCGGCGGCCTTGCGGCAAACACATATCTGCAAAAGACCGGGGACGGTTCCCTGCTAACCAATATCCCCGGCACCTTTAAGTGGAATCTCGTCGCGGGCACATCTCAGCAAATGGCGGGCAACAATGGATATATTGCTAATGATGCGGCTCAGGTTACCGTCACTCTGCCAACCGCTCCAAATGTCGGCGACACGATCAGAGTCGCGGGTGCCGGAGGAGGCGGATGGAAAATCGCTCAAAACGCGGGACAGCGGATCCTGACACCGGGCATAACGGTTTCGAATTATCCAGGGATCCAACGATGGAGTTCAGTTGCATCATCGTCAGATGGCACCAAGCTCGTTGCACTAGCGAGCGGCGGTCAGATCTACACCTCGACTGATTCGGGGCTCTCCTGGTTTCCTCGCGACAATTTCAGACAATGGTCCTCGGTTGCATCATCGTCAGATGGCACCAAGCTCGTTGGGGCTGTAGCCGGCGGGCAGATCTACACCTCGACCGATTCAGGCTTGACATGGTTTCCACGCGACAGTAATAGAAATTGGTATTCCGTCGCATCATCGGCGGACGGCACCAAACTGGTTGCGGCTGTACCCAGCGGGCAGATCTACACCTCGACGGATTCAGGCTTGACATGGTTTCCGCGTGACAGCGCACGCAACTGGATTTCCGTTGCTTCGTCATCCGATGGCACAAAGTTAGTTGCGGCAGTTAATAGCGGTCTTATCTATACTTCAACGGATTCAGGCTTGACATGGTTTCCGCGTGACAGCACACGCAACTGGATTTCCGTTGCTTCGTCATCCGATGGCACAAAGCTCGTTGCAGTAGTGAGCAGCGGGCAGATCTATACTTCAACGGATTCAGGCTTGACATGGTTTCCGCGTGACAGTAGTAGAGGTTGGTATTCAGTCGCATCATCCGCGGACGGCACCAAACTCGTTGCGGCAGTTAATAACGGTCTTATCTATACTTCGACGGATTCGGGGGTAACGTGGACACCACGTGAAAGTACGAGGCTATGGTATTCAGTTGCGACATCGTCAGATGGGTCGAAATTGGTCGCAGTCGATGGTTTCGGTCTCCCTCCCTCCTATCCCGGCGGGCACATTTATCTTTCTACCAACTCAGGAGTTAGTTGGACGATCCCATTTGGAACATCCGTGGGAACATCGGGGAACGTTACCGGAGATCCATCATCGACGATTGAGATAATCTACATTGGCGGTGGTCAGTTCCTTATGCTTAGTCAAAGCGGTACCCTGATGGCGAATTAATCGGTTCTTTGTAAATGTTTTGCCCTTAGAGCGATAGGAGTATTATTTTCGTGCAATCGAATAACTTTAACGGGAGACGATTAATGCGGACAAAACTGTATTTAGGCGTTTTGCTTGTATTAGCTTCGCTGGCTGCGACTGCGGGTGCCCAGATCTCGACCGGCGGTGCGTACGGCATGGAACAGAGAGTAACCGCGAGCGGCGGCGGGAGCAGTAACGCGACGATCTATAAGCTCGAGGGCACGGCGGGGCAACCGGCGTCGGGCGTAACATCTACGGGAGGGCGTTACGGCTCACGCGGAGGATTTTGGCAGCCGATGCCGCTCACGCCTTCGGCGGCGGGAGTGACGCTTTCGGGCCGCGTTTTGACTGCTGAGGGACGCGGGCTGAGAGGTGCGATCATTCGCCTCACTGGCAACGACACCGCCAAACCACGCATGGTCGCGACTGGCGTCAACGGCACATTCTCATTCACCGATGTCGAGCCGGGGCATACTTATATTATCTCGGTATCGTCGCGCAGGTTTGGTTTTGCCAACCCGACTCAGGTCATCACAGTCAACGATAATGTTGCCGATATCCTGTTCCAGGCCGGCTGGCAAAATTAGCACCAAATGCGGAAACACGACCGGTAGGGAGTTTGTCCTCTTTTCCTACGGCTCTCAATGACGTGGATGCAGAAACACCCTCGCTACTGCTTGGGTTTCCGCCTTTGAACTTTCCACGCCGACCTCATAAACTAAGTACCGTGAACAGCATACTCGCCGAAACAGCCCCAGCGTCCGCCGTTGACGAAAAACTGCTCGAACTCTCGTCGGACATCGACGGGTTTGAGTGTTACACCGGCCCGCATGCCGAGCGTGTGGCTTCGATCGCGGATAGACTCGCGGCGGCGTTCAACCTTGCCTCGCAGGATCGTTTTTTGCTGCATCAGGCGGCTCTCATTCACGACATCGGCGAACTTAAGATGGGCCGCGATTACATCTCATCCCCGCGTCAGCTTTTCGATTCGGAACGGATTGATCTACATCGCCATCCCGTCATCGGTGAACAAGCCGCCGCTAAGCTTGCATTACCTCGTGGAGTACAATTGCTAGTTCGCTGGCATCACGAATGGTGGTCCGGCGACGGTTATCCCGACAAACTCGCCGGCGAGCAAATACCGCTATCCGCACGTATCTTGCGTGTCGCTGATAGTTTTGCCGCTCTTACGGCCGCACGCCCGTTTCGCGCTGCTTTGACCGACACCGAAGCCCGACGCCACATGTCCGATTGGGCGGGTATCGAATTTGACCCGTCGGTCGTCAAAGCCCTGCTCGCAACGCCGCTGCCCATCGCCGTGACGGGCGAAACCGACCCTTTTGCCGAACCGGCGACCAACATCTGAGCGTATGCATTCTCAAACCAAAACACTGCCCAAAAGCTGGCTCGCCTTTGACCTCAACGTTCTACGGCGGGTAAATTTCAGCTCGGTCGCGATACCTTTTTCCGATGATCCGGCGGTCGGGGCATACATGAAACGTCTCGACGCACGCGTGATGGCAAACGACCCGCTTCGGTCTGTCTGGGCGGCTTGCACGGCACAGATAACGAATAACGGCGAGCGGCTCTCCGACGAAGAGGTCAATGTCGTCCTCGAAGACGCTTACGTCCCAGGCTATAAACTGCGAAATCCGGCACTTTCAAACTGGTTCACCGAGACCGATTCGTGGTGGTTCGACAACGTCCGCCACAACATCGAACGGCTACCGTCGCAGATGTCACAGGCGATCGCCTCAAGCATCGTGCTATCGGTTGGCAATTATGTGCTGTCGTTCAAAGAAGAGACCCGCGAATTGAGACAACCGTTGTCGAACGCCTTTCGCCGCTTTCATTCGATCCAGCCAGCCGCCTACGACAACGGCGAAACGAATACGTGTCAGAACAAGAACGCCGACGATTTTATCGCCGAAACGCCAGCTGATCTGATGTTTTTGCGTGTACCTGCGGCCCATGCACAAAGCACAAAAGGCTATCTGGGCCGTGCCGCTTGGCGCGAAGAGTGGCTTCGCGGCGGTGGTGATTTTTGGGAAGATCTCGATGCCGGTATGGCGGGCAAACTCGGCTCCGCGACCGAAACAAAATCGCAGTATATCCACCTGCTCGAAGAAACGCTCCGCCGTGCCTCGCACATAAAAAACTGGGCCATCGCCCACGTCGAGTCCGGCTTTATCCAAACCCAGGACATCGTCGACTGCATCAGCGAGGTCCGCCGCGTCGATACGATCTATACAAAGGATTTTTCAGAGCTTACCGGTGCAAAAGCCGTAATTATTACTGCGTGATCTTGTCAGTACCACCTGCGTAAGCGGGTGGGTTCTTTATCCAGCGTCGAGTTAGAACCCGTCCGCTTACGCAGACGGTTCTGACTTTCGTTCTCGCACGAACCACACCACTCCAGCAAGTCCCGACAATATTCCCGAAATGATCGTCAGCGTCTGCGGTGTCATGTAAAACATCAGGCCGCTCGATGCGTAGCTGACAAATCCAAATACGGTCAGCTCGGCGCCGCGTTCGATCGTGGACATTCGCCCGCGAATATAGTCGGGCAGGCTGCGTTGAAACATCGTTTCCTGCACCGCGTATTCGACGCCGACGATGAGCCTCGAAATAAACACCATCACGGCAAACATCCACAGCGTCGGCATAAACGCCGCTGCGGCAAACAGCACTCCGTGCAGGATCAGCGTCCAGCCGATAAATCCATGATTGATATTTTTGCGGTCAATATAGATCGATGTGCGGTGTGCGATCAGCATCCCGGCTGTCAGCCCGAGGCCCGTCGCCGTCCACAGCAGAGCTACCGCAATATCAGGATTCCAGCCTTCGGCCGCCGCGTAATGCACCCCGCCAAGACGCTCAAAAATAATATTGATCGCCCCGCCGCCAGTCGCCCAGATGACGTTCATTACGAGGATCGTCAGGGCAAAATGGGTGTTCCTAGCGTAGTTAAAACCTTCGCGCAGCTCAGTGATAAAAGATTCTCTCGGTTCCACCGCTACAAAGTTTGGCTGCTCCGACGGCGGCGTCTGCTTGCGGCGAAACCGCATCGAATTCATCCGCGCCCCTGTCTCTTCGTCGCGGGTCGCCTCTTCCGGTATCAGCCAGACAGTGTAAGCCGAAGCGAGAAATGACACAGCGTTGATGATAAAAGCGACTTCGTACCCAAAAACTGCCGCCGCCCAACCGCCGAGCGCGGACCCAACCGCCATCAGCAAAAACCGGGTCGAAAATAGCAGTGCGGTCGCCGCCAGCAAGCCTTCTTTACCAACCAAATTCGGAGCCGCCGCATTCTTTGCCCCATCAAAAAACGCGCCCAATGTGTGCAGCAAAACCGTCGCCAAATACGCTATCCAAAGATTCTCAGGACTCGTAACGAGCAGAAACGACAACGCGATCAACGCCCTTGCGATATCCGTCGCGATCATCACCTGCCGCCGTGAAAAGCGGTCAACAAACGTCCCCGCTATCGGCGAAGCCAATGCGAACGGCAGCAGCCTCGCGACAAAAAACAGACCGGCAGCCGTTGGCGAAGCATCCGAAACAAGCCGCACGAGTCCCAGACCGGCAATAAAGTTGAACCAGTTCCCAAGCTCCGAGATAAATTGTCCGGCCAGCAGATTGCGAAAATTGCGATTCCCGCGTATCAACTGCCCGTAGGTGAGCGACTGCATCTATTTAGGATAAACGGTTTGCGTCGGAAAGGCGAAAAAAGGCGAGAGGCACCAATCTCGTCGAATGGTGCCCATAGCGAATGCTGTGTGTGCAATATTAGTTTTACGGGAAAGGCGGGTGTTGAATGTCTATAATGTCGATCAAAATCTTGCCGTCAGACCTATCTTTAACCCGCGAGGGCTGCCCGGCGAGATATTAGTATTGCTGTCGGCATTGACGAAATAACGCTTGTTCGTGATGTTGTCGAGATTGGCCCAGGCCGCCAGCTCGTTAAAGCAGAAAACGGCTGCATCAGCTTTATGTATGTGGGGAGCTACCTGACCGTTATCAACGTCTGCAAAACATATCCGATCGATAAACGAGTCCTATACCTGCACCGAGTTTCGATGTGAAATGATACTTGTTCCACAATGAAATATATTGTGCGGTAACCTGCCCGACCTGCTTCCCTGCAACCGCAGCGTTCGTCGAGCTGGTGATGCGTGCATTTGATA
This sequence comes from Pyrinomonadaceae bacterium, assembly GCA_044228425.1. Classification (GTDB taxonomy): domain Bacteria; phylum Acidobacteriota; class Blastocatellia; order Pyrinomonadales; family Pyrinomonadaceae; genus OLB17. The sequence goes on from JBGAUY010000057.1 coordinate 10,514, forward strand.
TTGCCGGAATACCCGCCGGTCACGGTCCATTCGGCATATCGCCGTTTTCAGCGTGGCGACCTCAAAACCGTTGTCTGGCTGTCGGCCTGTTCGATGATACGTCGGTCTGGCCGCCTGGAACGTGTGTTCGTGCGTCAAGGCGCGATAGAACGTTGACGTCAATAAAAGCCCCGGCCGAATATCCCATTTCAACTCAATCTTCGTGGCCTGAAACTTTTTCGCGCTCGACCTGTTGTGATCGCAAGCGATGAAAACTGATCACCCGGAGCTAGGCAAGAAGGAAACTGAATAACTGCCGTAAAGCTGTCCGCCGTTGCGGGTTTTATTACCACCCCACTCGCGGACTGACCAGACGATCGACACGGCTCAGCGTCGATCCGTTTCGGTTGTTGTGATATGTCAGGCCAAAATGATCATATCTGACGCCGACGATAGCCTGCACATATCGGGAAAATTCGATCTGGTCCTGAACAAATCCGGCACCGAGATTTAGTGTGAGATGATTATCGGCATCGGTCGCACTTTGGCGAAATGTGATTGGCGAACTTGTCACCGGGTTATCAAACGCCACCTGAATCGTCGTCGTATTGTTGAAAAATCCCGTATTGCGAAAATTGTCCGTTATCTGCCGTCCAAATTCGGTTCCGCCAACTAGCGTGTGCTTTATCCGTCCCGTTCTCACGCTGTATGTCAGATCAGTCTGATTGAAGAGATTTTTACGCTTTGTCGCGTTGTTATATGCGGTCAGATTGACAAGAGTCTTTGCCGCGTTGACCACGCCGGGAACATAGTTTTGATAAAAACGGTCGTAATATCCGTACTGCGCCCGATTGCGAAAGATCACGCCGCCAAACAGCCTCTCGACCGAAGCCGTGACGATATTGACATCCGCCCTCACACGGCTGTTGTCCGGATCGCCGTAAAATGTGGAGGTAGAAAGATCGACCGGACGATTTTGATACGAGGTCATACCACGGTCGGCCGTCCGGCGGTCACGGAAAAATTCATAGCCGATATTTATGCTCGTTTTGGCATCCTGCGCGATCGAAACCGTCGGGTTAAGACCGAGACGTTCGAGCCCGACATAGCGGCGAAAGCTCTTAGAGTTTTCATAAACGCCGTTCATACGAACCGCGATCTTGTTATTCAACGCCTGGCCGACATCGCCCGTAAAGCGTCGGTTATTAAACGAACCACCGGTCGCCGTAAATGTTCGGATCGGCGAAAACTTTGCCTCTTTGGTCACACGATTTATCACGCCGCCACCGCCGCCGCGGCCAAATATCATCGCGTTTGGCCCCTTTAACGCCTCAAAACGCTCCATATTATATAGATCTCGGTAATACTGCACATCGTCACGCATGCCGTCGCGATAAAAATCCGCCCCGCTTCGGTTGCCGCGTATGATAACTTCGTCGCGGTTGTTTTCGCCTTGATGCGACGAAACGCCGGGCACATATTGAACAACATTCGCGATACTCGACAGCATCTGGTCCGTAACCTGCTCATTTTTTATGACAGTGATCGCCTGCGGCACGTCCCTGAGCGGCGTAAATGTCTTGGTCGCGCTCCTGATGTCCCCGATCGTATAAATCGCGTCATCGCTAACGGTGACCGTTGCGGTAGCCGTCTCAACCGACAAAACGATCGTCTCGTTTTGCTCGTTGACACGCATTTCTACCACTCGTGAAAGCGGATCAAACCCACTTGCCTGTACCGTCAATGAATATTCGCCGCGTGCGAGATCAAATACAAACAACCCATCTGCATTGGTTGCCGTCTCTGCTTTGATGGAAGTGCCTAGACGGTTTGCTGAAACCCGAGCACCCGCAACCGCCGCATTATTTTGGTCGACAACCCTGCCCGTAAGATGCGTCGCGGGATCGCTGCCATCCGTTGTGCCGATCCCAAATATCGTATGGGACAATAGTAGTGTCGCTGCAAAAACGACCGATCTGCTCTTAAAACTCACTGTTTGATCTCTCCGATTATTTTCTTATTGAAAATGATTTTCAATTTCATTTTAAAATTACAAAACTGGCGAGTAAGTGTCAAATCCACTCCTAAGGATTTATGATTTTGGACAAATAAAAGGCCCCGCTAATGCGGGGCCGGATGTATAAGATTTAGATCACGCTAATTGCCGCTGAAATTTGGCGGGCGTTTTTCAAAAAAAGCAGCAACGCCTTCTTTAAAATCGCCGGACTTCCCTGACTCGATCTGACATTCATGCTCGAGGGCGAGTTGCTCCGCTAGGTCGTTTGAAAATGATGCGTTCATCATCCGCTTAATGCGCCCGATCGAGCCTGTCGGCCCGGAGGCAAACTTTGCGGCAAGCTGTGTTGCTTCGTCGATCAGCGACGCAGCCGGAACGGCTCTGTTGATCATCCCGATCTCGACCGCCCGCTGAGCGTTAACCGCGTCGCCGGTCATAAACAGCTCAGTCGCGATCTTTTCGCCGACGACACGCGGCAAAAAGAATGTCCCGCCGCAATCCGGCGTCAGACCGATCCGGACAAAAGCCTCACGAAACGAAGCGTCATCCGCCGCGATGACGATATCGCAGGCCAGAGCAAAATTGACTCCCGCACCCGCACAAACGCCATTGACAGCAGCAATAAAAGGTATCGGCGTCTCCCGCATCAGACGTATAACGCCGTGTAGGGCACCGAGCGGATCCTCAAGAAACGCCTCGATGCGCCCCTCTTTTTCCCACATCGCCTGCATCTCACGCAGATCACCGCCCGAACAAAACGCACGCCCGTTACCGGTAAAAACAACGGCTCTTGCTTCGTCAACGATAGCTCTGCGAAACGCCGCGTCAAGGTCGTTGGTCAGTTGTAGCGATAAAGCATTTAACGCATCCGGACGATTCATCGTCACGGTCGCGATCGCGTTATTAAACGAATATTCAACGGTCTCAAATGACATATTACTTTCTTTATTTCGTGTCTTTCGTTTGTTTCGTGGGCAAAAAATTCTTATCCCTGTCTAGCTCGCGATCGACTCGCTTCAAAACAATCTTTGCACAGCACCGAACGCCCAACCTTCGGCTGAAAAGGCACTGTATCGTGGCGGCCGCAGTGATCACAAACTATCTCAAATCTTGCCGGGGCGTCAGGACGGGTTACCGCCTTTTTTGAGCGGCATTTAGCACACCGCTGCGGCGTCATCATATTGCGCTGATAAAAAAGCTCCTGCTCTTTTTCGGAAAAGATAAAGATCTCTTTACACTGCACACACGGAATTTCTACATCAGGCATTGGCGGCACTCCCTTGAATCTCTTAATGGCTTTGAGTGCAGTTTAGCACACCCTAAGCCTAGCGGTTTAGCTCGGCGACATGGTTTTTGACGGTCGCACCAAGCGTCTCGAGATTGTAGCCGCCCTCGAGGCAAGACACGATCCGCCCATCGCAAACATCATCCGCCCAATCCATCACCGTCCGCGTCATCGAAACAAAATCATCATCGGTCAGCCGCAATTGCCCCAGCGGATCGGTCAGGTGGGCATCAAAACCGGCGGAGATAAATATAAAATCCGGGCGAAAATTCGCTGCGATCGACTCCAGCGCGCTTTCGAACATCCGCTTTTGCTCCTCGGCACGCGTCTCGGCCTTTATCGGCACATTCATCGTCGTGCCTAAGCCGCGGCTATAGCCCGTTTCGCCGCGGCTGCCCGAACCCGGATACCACGGATATTGATGCATCGAAAAAAAATGGACTGTCGGGTCAGCGTAAAAAATGCCCTGCGTGCCGTTGCCGTGATGCACATCCCAATCGATAATAGCGACGCGTTCGACCTCTTTGTAGTTGTTTTGAGCGTGTCTCGCCGCGACGGCGACGTTGTTAAAAAGGCAAAAGCCCATCGCGTTCTCACCGGTGGCGTGATGCCCCGGCGGACGCACCGCGACAAACGCATTTTTCGCCTCGCCCCGCATCACCGCATCCACACCCGCAACCGCCCCGCCCGCCGCATAGAGCGACGCGTCAAACGATTTCATCGATACGACCGTGTCTGGATCAAGCCGGTCAATGCCGTTGGCAAACGCAAACTCGACATGCTTAAAATGAGCCGCCGAGTGAGCCGCCAGCACCAACCCCTTCGCCGCCTTTTCCGGGGTGATCTCGTTGAGGCTTTGCCAAAACTTTTCGTCCTCGCGTAGTGCGTCCATCACCGCCATGTAACGCAGCGGCGTTTCCGGATGCCCAGGCCCGGTGTCGTGTTTGGCATAAATAGGATGATGAACAAGCGCGGTTTTCATACTAAGAATTTACCACAGAGCCACAGAGGGCACAGAGAAACCCGAGAAATAAGAAGTTTTAAAGAGTTACTTCTTTACCCTCTTCATCTCCGCTCTCTTTTCTCTGTGTTCTCTGTGCCTCTGTGGTGAATATTTCTTTTAGATAAATGCGGTTTCGTGCAGCAATTCACCTTTGGCAAAGCGTTCAATGTGCAGCGATGATACATCTAGAATGCTCGCTTCCCCATCCAGGATGATCTCCGACAATGCCCTGCCCGTTGCCGGTGAATGCATCACGCCGTGGCCCGAAAAGCCGTTGGCAAAATACAAACCCTCGACCTCGCAACCGCCCAAGATAGCGTGATGGTCGGGCGTATTTTCATACAATCCCGCACGGCATTTTTCATAAATGATCTTTGAGCCCGCCAAAAATGGAGCCCGATGAAAGGCACGCTCGCCCACTTTATCAAGAATGCTTTCATCGAAACCCGTCGCAAAACTCGACGGCTCTTCGGGGTCGGGCCATGCGAACATCACGGCTCTCGGGTCCTGAGCCGCAGCACCATGGGTAAAATCTATAGCGGGACGGAAATGAAATCCGTCTTTCAGATCGATCACCATCGGGAGATCTGCGGGCAGCGGTTCAGGTGCATGTGCCCAGACGATCTGTCTCCGCAGCGGCGTCACCGGAAGGTCGATGCCAACACTCGCAGCAAGCCTTGCGGACCACGCCCCCGCAGCGATAACGACATTTTTACATTCGATCACGCCATCAGCCGTAACGACACTTGTAACGCGTCCTTTATCCGTGGCGATCTTTCTTACATCGACGCCGGTCAGGACGCGAGCCCCCCGCCGCGACGCTCCAATTAGAAACCCCTCCAACACGGCGAGCGGATTGATAAAACCGTCACGCGGGCCAAAGCTGCCGCCCACCACGTCCGAGACGTTTAGGCCGGGAACCATCGCTTCGATCTCCCCTTGCGTAACGAGATGGACGCCCTTATAGCCGAGCTCGATCTGCCGCTCACTGGTTCGGCTAAGATAGGCAAGTTGACGCTCACTTGCCGCAAGCAAGAGATAGCCTTTCGGGTCGTATTCGGTGTCGAACTCCCAGTCACGGAAAAAATCGAGCGAGTACAAAGATTGTTGGATATTGATATCGGTCTCAAACTGCGCACGTGCCCCACCCGTCGCCTTACCGGTCGAACCCTCACCGAGCGACGCTGCCCGTTCCAGAACAAGGACATCTGAACAGCCGCGTTCAGCAAGGTGATACGCAACCGACGCCCCGACCACGCCCCCGCCGATGATTACTACTTCAGGCATAAATAGATCTAGCCACGAATTGCACTAAGAACACGAATAGAAAAATACTTCTTGATTCGTGCCATTCGTGTAATTCGTGGCAAAAACATCTTACTTTGCAAAAACGGATGAGAAATCCTTAAAGCCCTTAAATTCCAACGCATTACCGCTCGGGTCGAGAAAGAACATCGTCGCCTGTTCGCCGACCTCACCCGCAAAGCGGATCTTTGGCTCGATGACAAATTTGACGCCTTTATCTTTGAGCATAGCCGCAAGCGACAGCCATTGCTCCATCGGCAAGATAATCCCAAAATGCGGCACCGGGACGTGGTCGGCGTCAACATGGTTCGTCGCCTTAATGCCCGCCGATTCGGGCGCAAGATGCGTCACGATCTGATGACCGTAAAGGTCAAAATCGATCCAACACTCCGAGCTACGCCCCTCAGGGCATTCCATCACACCGCCATAAAACTCCCGAGCGGCATCGAGATCATGAACCGGAAACGCAAGGTGAAATAAGTTGTTCATACGTTTTAGAAATTAATTTTACAGGATTAACAGGATAGGCAGGATTATTTTTCCGCTCCTCTTATAATGTTTATCCGAGTTTGCCGCGAGCATCAGCAGCGGCACGTTTGTAAAATTGACTCTAGGCAATTATAAAGGCTCTGACCTGCACCTGCAAAAAATAAACGTCCGCTTGATCAAGACTAACAAAGGCGTCCGTCTTTTCTTTTTATACCGACACGATTCCCGGGACATCGCAAAAAATTACACGATACCAATCGGACAGACGCTGATCGGACAACTGCTGGGGACTGAATTTTTCAGCGGACATCTTTTTACGACGAAAAACGACTTTCAATTGGATATCGGGCGAAAGAATTCGAGATTGAATGTTGGCAAACCGACTTTCAAAACAGCACCGCCGCTCGAACACGACCGCAAGAAAGAGAAGCTGATAGATCCGCACAGCGTCTATCTAAATGCTCTCGGCATTACAAACACCAACGGCGAGGTTGGCTCCCAGCAACAGAGTAAATGGAAACAGATCAACAAATACGTCCAGATATTGGCCGATCTCGTTGACCGTTCCGATCTAAAGGACCGCACTTCGCTCAACATCGTGGACATGGGCTCGGGAAAGGGCTATCTCACGTTTGCTGCCTACGATTATTTCAAAAATATCCGCGGCGTTGACGTAAAAATGACCGGAGTTGAGGCACGCAGCGACCTGGCAGCGATCTCAAATGACGTTGCCCGTGCGAGCGAGTTTGACGGGCTGGAGTTTGTCCAGGCGACGATCGATTCGTACCCTCTCGAGGACGTAAATATCCTCATCGCGCTACACGCCTGCGATACCGCGACCGACGATGCCTTGTTCCAAGGCATACGCGCCGGTGCCGACCTCATTGTCGCCGCTCCATGCTGCCATAAGCAGATCCGCAAACAGATGACGTCGCCCGCGATGATGCACGACATCTTAAAACATGGAGTCATGATCGAACGCGTCGCCGAAACCCTAACTGACGGCCTGCGTGCCCTGCTGCTCGAACGCGAGGGCTACGCAACCAGATTATTTGAATTCATCTCGGTCGAGCACACGCCAAAAAACAACATGCTCGTCGGAACCAAGCTCGCTGAGCCTAAAAATTCCGACAATATTGCAACCCAGATCCGCGATCTAAAAGAATTTTACGGTATCGGATCGCAACACCTAGAATCTCTGTTAGCTGAGAGATAGTCCACAGATGGACACGGATAAACACAGATTTTTCTCGTTCTTTATCAGTGTCCATCTGTGTTAATCTGTGGCTAAATTTTCTTATGCAATACGATGCCAAAACCCCTGACGAATACATCGCCGGCCTGCCCGAGGACCGCAAAGCCGCTCTAACCGCGCTCCGCGAGGTGATTAACAAAAACCTGCCAAAAGGTTTTGAGGAAACCATGGGCTACGGCCATATGGGATGGGTCGTGCCGCACGAGATGTATCCCGCCGGCTATCATTGCGACCCGTCGCAGCCGCTGCCGTTTATGGGCATCGCATCGCAAAAAAATCACATCGCCCTTTACGCGATGTGCATTTACGGCGACGTTCAACAACTGGATTGGTTTCGTGCTGAGTGGCCAAAACACTCAAAGAAAAAGCTCAACATGGGCAAGTCATGCATTCGCTTCACCAAGCTCGAAG
>JBGAUY010000101.1:0-2062 GCA_044228425.1 Pyrinomonadaceae bacterium
TATCCAAATTGTAATAGGCCGAGAGCCTTTCATAGTCCGCAGCTTTGGCAAGCGTGCCGTTCTTTTTTTCACCAAAGTGCTGTTTGACATAAGCAGTCGAACCAAAAAGCCCTTGTTCCTCGCCCGACCACAGTGCGACCCTTATGGTTCTGCGCGGTTTGAGGCCCGAGGCAAGTATGATCCTTGCCGCCTCCATTACTGCCGCACAACCGGCGCCGTTGTCGGTCGCCCCGGTAGAGCTGTGCCACGAATCGAGGTGGCCGCCGAGAATCACGACCTCGTCCTTTAGTGCAGGGTCTGAGCCGGGTATTTCGGCAATCGTGTTGTACTGCATCGGATCGTCATCGTAAAACTGCGAATCGATGTCGATCGTCATTTTTGGCTTTGCTCCTTGATTGATCATGCGGACCAGGCGATTGTAATCTTCGGTTGCCATTGTCGCCTGCGGCATCATGTTGGCTTCCCATTTCTTGATCTGGGGCTGAAACGCCGCTGCCGCGAAAATATCTTCGATCGACTTGATCTCACCCATCTCGACACCAACGCCCGCACCCTGGACGAAAACCGTTCCTCCGCTGCCCTGATTGCTGTTGTCGATCATGACGGCTGCACCTTCATCAATAAGAAATTTCATCTTTTTCGCTTGCATGTTCATTGCGTCAACGAAGTTCTTTATCATTGCCGGAGGCGGATCACCGGAGTCGCCGGAAACTGATGGGTCGGGTGCCGCAGCAAGTTTGGCCAGATCGTCATCGGACATACGATTGACGAGAGCTTTTTCGATCGGCTTCAACGGTCTTAGGGTTGAGACGAGTACTATCTTGCCTCTAAGCAGGCCCTTATACTTGGCCAAGTCGTCGGGTGTCTTAGCGTCGAGGAATACGATCTCGCCGCTCACCGCACCTCTTGTCGAGGGCGACCACGCCTTGGGGTACGCGATCACGTTAAGAAACTGCGGCTCAGTAACTACTGCCGAAAATTTCCTTACCGACCACCCGCGGCCAAACGGCCCCCACGATTCGAGATGGGCGTTTTGCATTCCCCATTCTTTCATCTTGTCGCGTGTCCATTCGTTCGCTCGCTTCATATTCGGCGAGCCTGTTAGTCGCGCTCCGATGACGTCGGTCATGTATGACAGCGTCTGCATCACCTGCGAACGGTTCAATCCCTCGTCACGGATCTTATCGATGGTTTCTTTTGGCGCCGTGTAAACAGCGGGCGTCGCGGCTTGGCCAAATGTGAGACCGGGCAATAGGAAAGCAAACATTAATGCCCCGGTCACGAATTGTCGTCTCAACATAATTATCTTTCTCCGTTCTCGAATTTGTTCTTATTGAACCTGTAATTTACGGATCATCGCAGAAATTGTTCCGCGTAGTTCGGACGATCCCGCACCTAGTTTCCCGTCACCGACGCCGGCAACGGCTTATCGACCGTCGGGCGTTTTGCACGGTTTGCAAGCGTCCAGCCGGTCGCCATGATGGTCCTCGCAACCTTTTCCATCTGTTCGAAATTGATCTTTTCGATCGAGTCGGACGGCTGATGATAATCCGCATGGTCGCCGTCCATGTAAAAGATGATCGGCACGCCTTTTCGGGCGTAATTAAAGTGATCCGAGCGGTAAAAGAACTGGTCCGGATGCGTCGGGCCGTCGTATTCGAGGTTGTAATTCAGATTGAGATACGACTTATTGACTGAATCGCTTATCTCGCCCAGCTCGGTACTCATCATCTTAGATCCAATGGTAAAAACCTCATGCGGTTTTGGCAGCCGCTTGTTTTGCGGATGATTTTCGTCACCCGGATTTTGATAGCGGCCGATCATATCGACGTTTAGCTGGGTGATCACCGAAGTGATCGGTACGGTCGGGTTGTTGGTAAAGTATTCGCTGCCCCACAAACCTTTCTCCTCGCCTGCGTGCCAGATAAACAGCATCGAACGCTTTGGCCGCTCTTTCCCTTTGGCAAACGCCTCGGCGATGTTTAGCACCGAAACCGTTCCGCTGCCATCGTCGTCGGCACCGTTCCAGATCTTGTCCGGGCCCGGAGCGAACGGGTTCATC
>JBGAUY010000058.1:0-17039 GCA_044228425.1 Pyrinomonadaceae bacterium
AGCCCGGTCAATGGAAGAGGCAACGGATCGGCTGCAAACATCAACCCCTTTGCCCGCCAAGCCTCGACCAGCCACATTAAGATGATCGCGACCCAGCAAATGGTAACGATTATCCAAGCGGCGTTATCGACGCCGCCAAACAAAAGTGTGGTAAATACCGGAACAAAGCACAGCAAAAAAAAGATGAGCGAGCTAAGCCGCGACGAATGGCTGCCGGCCGCGACATTATCGATTGGGCCTGACTTTTGGGGTGTTTCGAGGCTTTCGTTCATCTTGTCTATTGCTGTTTTAGAGAAAGGTCATCAAAAGCTATCTTGCCGGTGACCGGACAAGCTGCAACGCCACATCCTTCGCGAATAAAACGGATCAAAACACCATCAGTTGATTCAGGAACCGTAAATCTTACCCTGAGCGTAGTCCAGTCACCGGCAAGTGCCAGATCATCGCTCACGGCGATCCGAACGGCATTAGTCGGATCGATCACTTCCCACTTGAAAGTGGCCTTTGATTTAATATCTGCCCGGTAAAAGCCTTCGAACTCGTAGGTTGCTCCCGGGACAACTGCGACGGTTTGAAAGATCGAACGAAACGCCTTTGACTCAAACGAATCAAATGTCAGCCATAGGCTGTAATTTCCTGAACGTTTCGCGGCCGCGCTCAACCCGATCTGAGGGTCAGTACCCTCGTCTATATTCCACTCAAATGTTCCGGCATTTCGCATTTTAATACCATTTTCAAAGCTACCGTCTATGATCTGGCCGAATACCGGCTTTATGCCTGTACCACTATTTAGATCACCGGCGACATTTGCGGCGACGCGAAATTTTTTTGCTAAAATAGAAAGAGTAAAGAGCCGCTGCCCAATTTCCTTAAACTTGGTCGCCTTATCGTCTGCAGACAGTCTCGACCAGGCTTCGAATGCGTCTTCGTAACGTTTTTGCGTCACCAAAACATCGGCTAGGGCAACATTAGTGTCGGGGGTATCGCCAAGTAATCGCCGGGCTTGCGTTACGTCACCATCCATTATCTGCAACGCGATCGACGATGCCGGGTTGGCATATTTGGTGTCAGAAGCGGCCGCAGCTGCGATCATCGCAAAACCCGCGTCCGACTTTTGATGCCGGATAAGTGAGTTGCCGTAAGCCCATTTAACCGAGGCATAATTTGGGGCGAGAGCTAATGCTCTGGCGAACGCTTTTTCGGCTCCTGTTTCGTCACCGCTACGGTCGCGGGCACGGCCCAGATTTATCCAGACCAGGTAGTTGTGAGGATCGGCAGCCACCGATGTTTCATATTCGGCCAAGGACCGTGTCAGATCATCGGGTTCAAAGGTGCGCTCATAAACGATCGCCGCCGCGTAATGCGTCAGAGGGTCATCAGGAGCTGTCTGTACTAGCCAGTCAGCTACGAACTTTGCCTCCGGCTGGGTGGTGTCGATGCGTGACGCTATGAGGTTGGCAAAATTCCACTTAATAAAAATATATGCTGAGAGTACAAATAGGACGCCAATCGCAAAAATTACGATATGGCCGATACCTGGTTTAAATTTTAGTATTTTTAGCGACAAACTAAAGACCTTTTGTATCTATCATCTTAACCGAAATCGACCGGTTCTATCTTAATATGCGCTCGTTTAAGCGTAACGTTCGCTTCGCGGCAGGCTTCGCGGATCTCTTTCATCCGTTCAGGGCCTATGTCTCTCGCCGAGATCAGGACCTCGGAAATTTCTTTTTCAATGCAAATTTCGACAAGTGATCGTTTGCCGTCAAAGACCTTGAGTCCGTGCATCACCTTATTGGTCTTTAGCGGATCGTCATCGACAAAACCGACAGCAACGTACTGCCAACCCGGGTTGTTGTTAAGTTCACGAAGGACCATTTCGCCGCCATCGCCCGCGCCATATATCAGCACTCTTTGCCCCTCGACAGACGCTTGATTAGGTAATATTTGCCGGAAGAGACGAAATGCCATCCGGCTACCGATCACGGCGAGTAGCAAGAGCAGAGCGTCCACTACGAAAACCGCCCGCGAAAAATACTGAAATCTATACAACACGAGGATAGCAAGAACGCTCAAGACCGAACCGAGCCCAACACCTTTAGTGAAAGTTATAAGGTCGCCGACACTGGTATATTTCCAGAGACCTCGATAAACACCAACGATCAAAAATGACCCAAGTTTGATTAGCACGAGCAAGGGTAGCGTCTTGAGAAAAAGATCCCAGTTGGGGGTTTGTTCGAAAGACCCAAAAAGCAGGACAAACGCCCCGTAATAAGAAAGCGTGATAAGAAAACCGTCGAGAAACACCTCAAAAATACGCCGTTTGTGCGATACATTTACGAGAAATGCGTACATAGCATTTTCGCTGATCGCCTGGTCTTCTTCGCCTACTTCATATGCTTTTACCTTAGAGAGATAGACGCCGATAATGACGAGCACGATAATAAAAAGTGAGATCAGGGCCATACTCTGAGTGTTTTGAAGCCGACTTACAAGCCAGGCCAATACTCCTGCCGAGATCGCAAAAGCGTAGAGCATCCAGACCGCAGACCTTTCGGACAGGCCGAGAGCAACCAACCGGTGCGAGGTGTGATCACGCCCGCCTTTAGATGCGGGTTGACCGCGCAATTTTCGCAAAATCGTGACAAACGTTGTGTCAAAGATGGGGACAAAAAGCACAAGCACCGGCACGGCAATGACAGCAACGATACCACGCGACCGGCCGCCTGTCTGATTTAGTAATACCGAACCGGATAGAAAAAAGCCGACGAACATTGATCCGCAATCGCCCATGAAAACAGACGCGGGATTAGAGTTAAACACCAAAAAGCCAAGCAGCGCACCGACAAATGCGGAGATTAACAGAACCTCGGCGGTATTGCCGCCCGCCGCAAAATTAACGGCGAGGGAGATGGCTGCGATAGCCGAGATACCGGCTGCGAGGCCGTCCATGTTGTCGAGCAGATTAATTGCGTTTGTTATGCCGACGACCCAGAAGACGGTGATCCAGATGTCGATTATCTCGTAACCTGTCATCGGAAGTTTTAGGCCGGATGAGATCAGCACGCCTGCTCCAATCAATTGTCCGATGAGTTTTTGATACGGACGAATAACGATCAGATCGTCCACAAGACCGATAATAAAAAGTATGGCACTGCCGCCAAGTACGACCAGTGAGTCGTGCGTGACTGGCACAAACGAAAAATAGACGATCGTGGTAGCGACAAATATGGCAACGCCGCCAAGCATTGCCGTCGGACGCTTGTGCCAGCGATCACTCTTTGGCTTTGCTACAAAGCCAAAACGCGACGCGAAACGCCGTACGGCGAGCGTCATCAGCAGACCGATCACAAGACTGATCGCTCCGATGGCAATTGGATTTGTAGTAAAACTAAGCATCAAAAATGATCGAGGCTAGGCTTTCGTCAAATTGCGGTAAAGCGTGCTGACGTCGGTAACAAGACGATCGACCGAGAAGTTTTCCCGGACGAAATCGCGTCCGCTAGATGACAGGCCTTGACGTAATTTTTCATTTTTTGCCAGATAAATCAAGCCGTTCGCGAAAATCTCAGGCGTAGCATTATCAACCGAAATTCCACGTTCGCAGATGGCAAACCCCTCGAATTCCTCACATCTCTTTCCCAGCAGATCGACCACGCCGCCGACGGCGGTCGAGATCACGGGTTTTCCTGCGTCCATTGCCTCGATAAGCGAAAGAGGCGTCCCTTCGTTTTTTGACGAGAGGGCCACGATATCCATCCCTGGGTACAGCTCGGTAACATTTTCGCGATTTCCCAAAAACGTTACGACACCGGTGAGCCCGAGCTCTCGAGAGAGCATCTCAAGGCCTTCTCGGACGTTGCCATCGCCAACGATCACCAGCTTTAGTCTTGGCTTTTTCGGCTCGGCCAATCTTTCATATGCAGCTACGGTTTCGAGTAGCAGAGGTAAATCTTTGATCTCGGTCAGACGCCCGACAAATCCAACAACGATCTCATCGGCTCCGGCGGTTATCTCATGCCGTAGGATGCTTCGGTCAGATGTGTTCTCTGCAAACTCTGTTATTTCAATGCCCAATGGCATTATCTCAAATTGCCCGGACGAGCCAACTCCAAAATCCTGATGTATCTCTCTCAATTGTTGTTCGGCAAGCACGATGATCTTACTCGTCGCAAGTTTTGCCAAAATTCGTTCGATGAGTACGAAAAGGCCTGTCTTAAATCTCCCGTAGTAGCTGTGAAAAACGTGGCCATGAAATGTGTGGATGACCTTAACCTGCCTTGGTTTGCCAATCAGCGTTCGCAAAGTCATCCAGCGGTAAAGAAATGCAGCGACGCGACCGACAGTCCCCGCCTTGGCTGTATGCGTGTGTACTATGTCCGGTTTTTGCCGCCGCAATTCACGATATATCTTGTAGAGAGAGATGATGTCTTTTGGGGAGAGTTCACGGCTGAGTTCGGGTATATAAATCGGGTCGACGCCATGCTCAGCAGCAAAATAGCCCATGTCTTTTTCGCCGGCCGGAACGGTGCCCGCGATCAATGCACTTTCAAATTCATCATTTCGCAACTTCTCGGTGAGCCAAACGACTTGTCGAGCGGGGCCGCCAACGTTGAGTCTGGCGATTATGTGAACGATCTTCATCCGGAGGTATTTGAAAAAATGGTGGCCAGCGGATCTGTCGCGCCTCACATTTTTCATTGAGGGGCGATGGAACGTACGATCGTGCGGGATGATCGCTGCGGGCCACCAAGCTGATTGGCAAATTTTACCACAAAATATCGGTTCTTTATGGATCGACGAAACGTTGAAACCATAGCTCGAGCATCAATAGGGCCCAAATGTGGTGTGTGTGGTCAGCGACCCCTGTTTCATGGTGTTCGATCCATACCCGAACCAATGCAGGATCAGTGATGCCGCGATTCATTGCTTTTTCGGAAAGCAAGACCGAGTGGACAAAATCTTTCATCTCGCCGCGAAACCATTTGCCGATCGGCACGCCGAAACCCATCTTTTGCCGGTAAATCACGTCTTTCGGTACCAGCCGAGCCGCGACGTTTTTTAACAGATACTTAGTTTGGAACCGCCGCATTTTTAGGTTTTCGGGAAGGCTTGCGGCAAATTCTATTACTTTGTGGTCGAGAAAAGGTGAGCGGGCCTCGAGAGAATTGGCCATCGAGGCAATATCGACCTTTACAAGCAGATCGTTTGGTAGATAAGTCATCTGATCCGCGAGAAGCGTCGAGTCGAGCATTCCGGTGCCGTCTGCCTGCCGATACCACTGTTCGAGAAAATGAAACGGCTTGTTTTCCTGCGTTGCTTTTTTAAAATCGCTGGTGTAAAGATCGTCCTTAAAACGGTCCTTGATATTCGACATCCAGTAATAATAACGCTCATTACGAGGCATATTTGCAGCCATCACAAAACGTTGGACGTCACGGATGCGTGAGCGCCTTAGTTCAGACGAGGGCAAAAGGCCTATGGGCTTTTCTATAAACGCTTTTCTTAACAAAGATGGGAATCGTTGATATAACTCTGCAACCTGCATTGCCGCATACCGTTCATACCCACCAAAACTCTCGTCGCCCCCGTCACCATTAAGGGCAACGGTAACGTGTTGGCGGGTCTCTTTCGCAACGTAGTACGTAGGTATCGCGCTTGAATCGGCGTAAGGCTCGCCGTAATGCTCGACTAGAGTTGGTAGCACGTCGATCGCGTTGGGGCGTACGATAAATTCGTTGTACTCGGCACCGACATGCTCGGCAACGCGTTTGGCGTATTTGAGTTCGCTAAAATCCTGTTCATCAAAACCGATCGAAAAAGTCTTAACGGGGTCGCTGCTCTCTTGAGCCATCAGGGCTACAACCACGGATGAATCGACGCCGCCGGAAAGAAATGCCCCCAAAGGGACCTCAGAGATTAACCGCAACTTTGTCGCTTCACGAAGGATGCGGGTCGTTTCTGTGATCGCATCCTCTTCTGAGATCTTTATCTTTTTTGAAAAGTTGGGCAGCCAATACCGTCGCGTTTCGATCTCGCCATTTTTCCAAAGAAGCCAATGGCCGGGTTCGAGCTTACGGATCTGTTTGAACGCCGTCTGTGGAGCAGGCACACAGAGGTAATTCATATAACTGTCGATAGCGTTAATATCGACCTCACGCGAGACCGATGGATGCTGCAACATTGCCTGAAACTCCGAGCCAAAGATCAGATCACCGTTGGTTTGGTGAGAATAGAGCAGGGGTTTTTTGCCGACGCGGTCGCGGGCGAGGAATAGGCTCTTTTCGGTTTCATCCCATATCGCAAAGGCAAACATACCGCGCAGATGCTGCAAACAGCCCTCGCCGTACTCGTCGTAAAGCCGCAGCACGACCTCGGTATCAGATTTTGTATAAAGCTTGTGGCCGCGGTCCTCGAGGTCTTTTCTAAGGTCCTGATAATTATAGATCTCGCCGTTAAAGACTATCCATTTCGTCTTATCCGCGTTATGGATCGGCTGCTGGCCGCTCGCGAGGTCGATGATCGAGAGCCTACGCATCGCGAGACCGACGTTTTCACGCACGTAAAAACCGTCCTCATCCGGCCCGCGATGGAGGATCGCCTGATTCATCCGCTCGAGCACCGCCCGGTCTATGGCACTCTTCCTGTTATTTGCAAAGCCTGTAATCCCGCACATTAAATTGCTTTCTGCCGCTCTTGGAAACGTGCTCTAAGTTGTCTGTTAAGTTCGTTTTTGCGAGTGAGCTCACTGGCTTTTTTATCTTCGATCTTTTCCTTTATTAATCCCCAACCAACTGCAATAAACATAAATAAAAAAACCTGGATCTGTGTTCGCTGGCGATAGGCGGTACCGACATTACCCTGAAAGATCGAATATGAAACAGTCAGCATTAGGGTGAAAATAAGAATAGGGAAACAAGCCCTCAACCGGTTTTTAAGAGTGTACCAAAGACCGTAGATCAGCAAAGGGATCATTGCCCACCAAATTAATACGTCTGGTAACGTAATACTTTGTCGAAAATTTGTGACCTCCCATGGAAAGGGAGCAAACATCAAGTATATAAATCCTATCGGGAGTGCCGAAAGTGACCCCCCAACGGTAGATACGTCTTGGTTTCGGCCAAAACCTGATTCGGCGGACCGGGCAAGATCGGCCCTACTGACCTGAACTCTCTCCATTGAGCCATAAGTCTCGAGATCGGTAACTGTGGTTTGTATTACGCCTAGATAAAACAAAGCCGCGGCCACAACAATTAAAATCGCTAGCCTCTGAATTATCGATTTTAGGGAGTTAGAATACCCAACAATAAAACTAACAAGGACGGTCGCAACCATTACGTAGAAGACATAAAAACGGAGGGACAAAATTCCGAAAAGTGAAAAAACGATCACAAGTATGCCAAACCAGGAAAACCGCTTTTGCAGTTGTATCACCAATGTGACTGTCAAGACGAGCAGGAAAACCATCAATCCATCCTTCAGAAGTTGGGATGACCAGATAATAAATGCAGGAAAGAATGCAACCGCAAGAGCGGTTGCTCTTGCAACACGATTGTTATGAAAAATACTTATTGAGCAAAAATAAGTGAGTGGGACGGTGGCTGCTCCGATCACGGCGCAAAAAGATTGTGCGACGAGAATGCTCTTATTTGAGATCAAATAGATGAAAGAGACTAGATATTGCATTCCCCATCCGGCCCCCCTTATGGACATTATTCTTGTGAGTTCGGGATCGCCTTCGCCGATACCACTCAGCCAGTAATCCACGATCCTAGACGCATTTGTGTCATAACCCAACGCATCCGGCCCGGCAAACTCCCTTAACTCAAAACTGTGGACAATAATGCCAAACAAAAGCCGCGCACCAAGGGCGGCCAAAAAAACGATCGTGATGAAATCTTTTTCTTCAGCAAATCCGCGAATAACAACGAGCGAGACGCCGACCAGACACACTACCATTAGGAGTGCGTTTGGCCCTTCAGTTGGATCGGCGGCGATCATGGAAAACGCAACGGCCGCAAGTAAGAAATAAACTAAAAATCGAATCATCTATATAGGTTTTTTTGAATCGACAATCTCTAAAGATGTACTCGCGATCTCATCAGGCAGGTCGGGCCTAGTTTTATTGCTGATCAAGAAAATGCCCTCCTCGTCCAGATCGCTCACGACTTTTGCCGGCACCCCGGCGATCAGCTTGTGTTCGCCCACCATTTTTTTCGTGATCACCGACCCGATACCGACAATAGAGTTTGCAGGTATCTCGCCACCCGGAGCGATTCTGATCTCGGAACCGATATATGCATGATCACCGATAATTATCGGTTTGGTCATCTGTCTGTTATGCGTCCAAAGAGACGAATTTCTTCCACCCAAAATTACACATTTTCCAAATTCGACTCGATCGGTAAAATCTATCTTATGCGATGCCCCGAGCATTGTGCCGTCTCCTATCATAAATGTTTGATCTACCTCATTGATCATGTCGGACTTTAAGAGTGAATTAACCTCATTAAACCGCAGGATCTCACAATACCGGCCGATACTCACCACCTCGCCGCCGCGAAACACATTAAAATGTCCGATCCGGGTATGGTCGCCGATCGAAACCTTTTTAGTCCCGGTAAATATATTGAAATGGCCGATGGTTACGTTGTCGTCGATAATGCAATCTCTCGCATCGATTACCGAAAAACCAATGTGCACCTTTTTGCCGATCTTATAACCAAATAGTGTCCGCAACAGGAAACATGTGATCGGCGAAGGCAAGATCGCGACCGCGGCCAATGTCAGTAATCGGAATTTTCCAGCCATCCTAATGAAATCCTACTGCATTTACTTGTATGTGCCAATCAGATCTTCTGCCCGAGCGTGTCTTGAAAAGCCTTAGCCAAAGCGGCGGTGTGCATCGGTACATCGTAAAACTCCAGCGAGTGCCGCCGGTCGTTTGCACCCATCTGTTGTCTCAGCTCTTTATCCGATAGCAGCTTGTCGATCGCATCGTGCCACTCGGTTTCGGTTTCGGCATTAAAATGTGTCTCGCCGGGGACGCCGATCTCGGCGCACACGCCGATCGGTGACATGACAAAAGGTATGCCCACGGCCAAATACTGTATCGCCTTAAAACCCGATTTTCCCTGCAGCCATTCTTTTTTGGCCGTCTCGGTGACGTTGATCGGGTAGAGCCCGATATCCAGTGACTGGAAATGCTCGGCTTCGCGGGCCATGGTCCATTTTTCCTGGACCAGATTCGCACAACCCGAATCCTCGATCTTTGTCTCCGCTCCGATCACTTTGAATACAAACTCGTGCTTTTTAGACAGTTCGCTGATGACGGGAAACAGTTTGCGCAAAAAAGGGTAGGTCGAGTGTGTTCCGACCCATCCGACGACCGGCAGGGCGGCGGGGTCTTTTTCTATGGGATGAAAAATGTTGGGATCGGCAATCGTAGGGATAACGACCGATCTAGAGCCTTTGCTTTCCACATATTCGGCAATAAACCGGTTGCCACAGACGACGAGATCGGCTTGTTTGATGAGACTGTCGGTTTTGCCAAAAAATTTGAGCAGGCTCGCCGCCCTGCCATAGGTCGGGCTGACATAGCTGATATATGTGGCGTCGTCGAGATCTAAAACCATCGGGCGACGTCCAAATGTGCGAAATATCCTTTCAAATAAAGCCGGGCCAAAAAAGAGTGCCTCGCGCTGTATAAAAACCAGATCATAACTGCCCGATGTAAATATCTCTCCGATCCGTTTTAGCAATGACGGCATTATCCGCAGAGCCTTACCTACAACGCCGCCCCCTGCGTATAGATCAGCGTACTGATCGGAATTGAGAAACGGCTTTAAAGTCAGTTTGATCCCGAACTCCTCCAGCGGCTCAATATACTGGACCAGCCGAAAACGAGTGGCGGCTGACTGTACGGGATAAGAAGAAAGGCCGAGGATATTCACAAGGTAATACTATTTGCCACTAGGCAGGGCTTCGTTCGTTTTAAGCAGACTGACTGGTCGGATCGTTAAGCTTAGCACAAAGGTTCCGCAACCAAAAAAATCACTACAGATCGCTCAATCGTCTCAACACCCTAATTCTGAGCGTTCCGATCCTGCATCTTTTTTACCATTATTTGATGTTCCGGCGCTACGCCTTGTCGCGATGAGGCCTTTTTAAAGCGTCTAAACGGCAATGCTGCAATGTGCACTAATGCTCGGGGATGCGTTAGAACGGCTTTTACTCCCCACTTAAATGCTCCCCCGGGGTCACGGGCCGAAAAGGCCCCTCCGCTGAGCGTTGTGTAAAATGCCGAATAGATCGCGGCCCGCTTTTGTTTAATATAAGCGGGAAGCGAGGTGTCATCAAAAACCCTCTTCAAAATAATAAGGCCGGGTTCGATATGCATGCCCCAGGCTTTGCTTCGGTTACCCTCATATACTCGATACAGCGTCAGAGGGGCTTCAATATTTTTTAGATCGCAATGTTTCGAGAGCCGGAGCATAAATTCCCAGTCTTCGATCATAGCGAGGTCAGTATCAAAGAATCCGACTTCATCGAAAATCTTTCGCTCAAGGATCAGTGTTGACATCCATTGGGATTGATTGCGGAAGCGGAGTATGTCGAGAAACATATCGTCCGAATCCAAACAAGGCCGAAAGTCTAATACATTCAGATCATCATCGACGTAATAAACCCCGCACCAACCTGCATTTCCGCCACTCCCTGAGTTCAAAACCGCGAGTTGGGATTCGAGTTTATGCGGCAGCCATAGATCGTCCGCATCGAGAAGGGCAACGTATTTGCCGCAGGCTGCCATGATCCCCGTATTGCGTGCGGCTGATGCTCCGGCGTTTGTCTGAGAGATCACGCGAACGCGTGGATCTTGTGCAGCGATCGCTTCACCGACTGTCAACGTATCGTCATTAGATCCGTCGTCGACGATAATGATCTCAAAATTCTGCTCGGTCTGCGATATAGCGCTTTCGACACTTGATCTAAGGGTTCGAGCCGAATTGAATGCAGGAATTACGATGGAAACTAAAGGATCGTTCATTTTAACCGTAGCCAGTTTAATTGCGATTACCGAAACTCCGCAAGCAATATCACTCTGTAGCTATTTTGTTTATTGGTTCGCGAAATTATGGGCTGGGCGATACCGGCTAGTAGATTTGCCAAGACGAAAAGTTTGTTCGAGCGGGCCGCGACCCGGCGGAGTATTTTTGTTACGTTGATCCGCTCTGAGTAAGTTACTTTTATTTCGACGCTTTTGTTGTGCTTTTTTGCTTCGGCTTCGACGACGGATAACATCGTACTCAACTCCGGATAAGGGCTCTCCAAATGCTCGCTGAGCCATTCAGGTTCGGGCTTGTTGACACGGGCCAGCTCTGCGGCAAAATCCTCATCGATCTTTCTGGCGTCAGGGCCGCATGGAAAAGCTAGAATAATTGCTTCACTCGCCACTCTGATCAATTCACTTATTGCTTCGACCCGAATATCCGGCGGCATATGCTCCAGGACATCGACGGACGCCGCAATAGAATATGACCTGTCTGCGAATGGAAGTGACAGAATGCTACCTTTGTGAAACACAAAGTTATTCTTATGCAGTTTAGAATCGATAACATCAACGCCGGTTATAGGGATAGACGAGCAAAGTAATGCCAGCCCATATTCTCCACAGCCTCCATCCAGCAAAGTCGTGTCTTTCTGGAGAAGAGGCTTCAGCACCTTCAATACATCGCGCATCCGTCCGCTGTCCCAACTGACAATGCGCAGAATTTTCTTGATTTTTTCCTGAATGTCGGACATGCGTGCCAATTCTAATTGGATATGTTGTTAATGCGGGCAAACCCTTTCCGCGCGATTTCGGAAAATCCTCGTTTCGTCGCGGCATTGTAAATGTACAACAGGCTCTGTTTTAAGCGTTTTGAGAACGAATTATCCTTCAAGGATTTTTCACAAAATAGGGCCGCTTCGTAGATGTTTTTAATACCCAAGTTTCCGCCCTTGACGATATAACGTTTTTCGACAGGGTGATACCCGAACACAACAGGTTCCGTAGGCGGCAGGCCTCTGTAAGCATTCTCCGAAATCGCCTGTTCCGCATATGTTTCGACGTTATACACCTTTCCAATATGCCTCACCGCTAATACTATGCTGTCGTAAACATTCTCGCGCTTTTCTCGCCCTTCACTCAGTGCCTTGGTGATCAGAGCCTTCGGATCAAAATCGGTATGTCGCGCGTTCGGGACATTAGACCGCACCTGTAACAGCGATTCAATTATCATTACTGCAAGGCTGTAACAAAAAAGCATGTTCGGGTGAAAGGGAAGATTCTCTTCATTAAGGAACTGCACCGCTGGACTTTTTTCCTCTTCATTTCCGCTAAACTGAGCGTCGCCTATACTGTGAGAAGATGCCCCGTGGATGGAAAAAGACCCGTTTGAATGCCAAAATTCCGAAGTTGCGGAAGCCAGAGCAACACCCGAATATATATCCGGGATCCGTGAGTGAAAGAAAGTACCATTGGCGGAACGGGCCTTCTTGATGGTTTCGCTGCTCGCGAAGCTATGATAAATAGACGGGAATTCGTTGGAAAAAATCAAACTGGTCGGGGCATCGCCAAATGAGCAGGTCGAATTGAGAAATGCGGTCGCATCTACTCTACGAACGCTGTTATTTCGGCTGTCAGGTACAGAAAGCACTCCTTTCAAATTGTCATCGTGATGATTCTCCCACGAATAAAAGGATTTTTCCCAAGTGAGGATACTTGGTCGTAGTTCCCGGATGAGCCGATCGATCTCTTCGATGGAGTTGGTTATCATCCCATCGTCATCTCCAATCATTGTTACATAGTCGCCCGTTGCATGAGTTAACGCGAACTCAAAATTACCCGACATGCTGATGCGTGATCCCGTATTTATATACCTAATTCTCTTGTCATTAAATGACTCGACGACTTCGCGTGTTCCGTCCTGACTAAAATTATCACTAACGATGATCTCAAGATCGTCGTAATTTTGATCGGTGCAGGTTTTAAGGGCCCATCGCAACGTGTCGCACCGATCACGGGTCGGAATTATCACTGTGAATTTTAAGTTTGCACCAGCCGCCTTCATATTTCTTCCTCGCCACAACGCGGGATCCACGAACCCCACTACATAACGTAAAAACGTTCTCGATCGCGGGGCAAACGGTCGAGCACCTTTATTACCTGTTAGACCATCTTGATTTAGAGACGCCTCAACCAACCGTCCGGATAATATGTATTTATATTACTGCTCAAGTTGCTTTCGTTAAATAACCACGGCGGAGATTCGAGGGCAAATTCCGGGTGATGGGCAAGAAACTCGTGGACCGCGGTAACGGGATTATCCGTATCCCATGAATCCGTTCCGCGCGGTACGTCTGCTAGATCCTGCATAATTCCGTCCGCAGCTACAATGTAGGATCCGGGCGTTACTAATTCTGCGTAGGCTTCTAGTTCGCCCAATACGTGGTCTTTAGTGTGATTGGAATCAAGAAACACCATGACCGTATCAGCGGGCCCAATTAGGCCTTTCACCTGACTGACGACCTCAGGGGCGATCGAGCTCCCCTCGATCATTGAGATGTATGGGAATAGAAAATGTTCTTCGATCGCTTTGCGATTATGAGCACGGATGTCAATATCGACGCCGATAATACGCCCATGTATATCCAACGCTTTGATCAGACTTGCGTTATAGATCAAAGAGCCGCCGTGCGCGATCCCGGTTTCGACAATAACGCTCGGCTTAACCTGAAAGATGGCTTCCTGCATGCGGACCATATCCTCAGGAAGTTGGAGTATCGGCCGGCCCATCCAGTTGAAAGTGTAAACGTGTTTTTCGTTCCAACCGACTTTCAGCCAAGCTTTTGACACAGCGGCAAAGCCTTCGGTGGAATATAAGGGCGTAGTTTCTCCTGTTTCGTTGTTTGTAATTGTTTGTTGTTCAGTGTCAATCGTGATTTTCATAACGGTTCGTATCTATGTGACCTTTCAAAAGAGTCCCTCCCAAAAATCGGACGGGCACACTGAGGCCGTGTTCAAAATATCTCTATTACTCGAATCTTAAAATTCTTCGTGTAAAAAATTCTCTGGACGCCGGGGTCGCGATCATAACGGCAGCTATGGTGATAAGGAATGTGGTCGAAACGAATAATGCCGATGCAATATAAGAGTGTTCAACCATCGTTTGTCCGATCCACACAAGGTATGCCGCTGCATTAATAAATACGGCCACAAGCAGCGGCAAGCCAACGTCAACGAAATACCATTTTTTAAGCTCGCCTCTCAAGATCATCCGGTGCATTACCTGGATACTAATAAGAGTGTAACCGAGATTCAGAATGACTAAGCTTACCGCTCCGCCGACCGCACCGTATTGTAGCGTCGCGTAGATCATAAATGGAACCAGAAAAATAATCGCAATGATATTTTGCCAAAAGCCGATCTTGGTGATACCAAACGCTAACTGAGCATAATAGGGAAGATGCATTAGTCCATTCAATCCTGTGCTTACTGCCACCAATGCGAGCAAAATATATGTGTTTTGCGCTATTTCCGGCTTTCTTGTCCAAATCAATAGTATCTCGAAAGAAAAAAAGGCCAAAATACAAACGGCCGGAATCAAGAAAAATGACATCACCTGACACGCGCGATGGTAGAGAAAACCAAGTTCGGCTAGCCGCTCTTGTGCGACAAGCTGTGAAAATTGTGGATAGTATACATTCTGGATCGAACCGATGATCGTGCTGAGTCCGGTACCAGCGAGAGTTATAGCCAAGGAGTAGTAGCCAAAATCTTCGAGCGACAGCATCTTGCTCAAAATGACTTTATCCGTTTGGGTCAATATCAATACTGCCACGCTGATACCCGCCATCCCGGCTGCATATCGCCATACCCCCTTGAGCAAATTGAACCTGTACCTTGGCGTGAGGCCCGTAGGCGGGAGTTCTCTCCAAAAAAATAGAGCGAGCAACCCACATTGCAATACCGTGGCCGCGAGCTGGCAGATCAGAAATGCTTTAATCGTCGACGAAACCTGGGCTAAGACGATCCACGTACCAAATGAACGTAATAGAATGACAACGATAGATGTGCCATTAATCAATGTTTGCCGATGCAATCCCTGTAGCCCACCGGTATAGAAGCCCTGAGCCCATTGAAATACGAGCGTCACGCTCATCAACATTAGTGCCCCACTTATTGCTTCCGTGGAAATATTTTCCGGATTTAACCAGTGGGCTGCAACAACCGGCGAGCTTATTAACGCGACGATACAAGCTATCACGGCGACCGCCCAACAGACTATCTCTAGCGTTCGCGAAAGATCCTTCAGCTCCTGAGCTTTTTCGGGGAACGCCGACAATCTTGCAACCTCTCTATGCAAGGTCGGGGAAACGCCGCCGTCCAGGAGAAAGAGCAGGAGCATCACACTCGAGAAAAAACCGATGATGCCCAATGCCTCGATACCCAGATATCGCAAATAGATCGGCACAAAAATAATTCCCATCAGAGCCGTCACCGCCCGCCCGGCAAAGTTTGCAAGTATATTGGTTTTGGTTTGATTCACTGACGTTCGGAGGGAGAAAGAACAGTTTTCCACCAATTGATGGTTTTTTCGAGGCGGATACGCAGCTCGTTTGGTGGATAAAACCCAACCTCGCTTTGCAGACGAGTCACGTCGGCCACGACAGACACGGGCTCGTTAGGGTTCGACGGTAGAGCACCAAGCCGCAAAAGTTCGGGTTTGCCAATGATCTCGGCAATCATCGCGGCGATTTCTTTTAAGCGTAGGGGGTTGCCGCTGGCAACATTTACCGGCCCCTGGACGTTGCTGCCCAGTAGTTTTACAAATCCCTCGCCGACGTCGTCAACAAACATAAAATCACGGATCTGGTTTCCATGAGAGCATTTTGCTTCCTGGCCCATCAAAAGCGATCTGATGACAGCGGGGATAAAACGATTTGGCGATTCAAAAAGTCCGAAAACAAAAAAGATCCGTCCCCATGCAAAACTTACATCATGTTCTTCGCAGAATTCTTGAGCCATCATATGCAAATCATTCTTGGACTTCGCATACAGTGATTCCGGGGCTAAAGGCGAACTTATTTCCGAAAAACTCTCAGCGTCGGTGTGTCCATCATATTCGAAACATGTTCCGGCCATCACAACGCGGCGGCCTCCATTCGCCGCGAATGCCTTTAACAGGCCCAAGCTGGCTCGTACCCAGTCATGATTCTCCTCGGCATCCCAAAACTTTCCATGTTCGACATACCACGCGAAGTGGAGTAAATAACTGGGCTTCACGGTCTTAATTAGCCTCTCTGCCTGTTCCGCGTCGAGCAGATCCACGTCGTGGTAATAAAGCTTAGGTCTATTTTCTCCGATCTTTTTTGATGAGACTGCGTGAACCTCGTAACCGCATTCGAGCAAGTACCTGATCGTTGATCTGCCGATAAATCCGCCCGCCCCTGTGACTAAAACTTTGTCCATCTAATTAGCAAGTGTCTCGAGATTCGGGAGGGCGACAACAAATTGACCGTTCCATTCCTTGATAAAGCTCAGTTGTTCGACGATCTCCGCCTTGAGATTCCAAGGTAAGATCATCACAAAATCGGGCCGATATGCTCTGATAGAGGATTCGTCAACGATCGGAATGTGGCTGCCTGGCGTAAATTTCCCCTGTTTGTGAGGCGAAGCGTCAGCCACGAATTCGATCAGATCTTTCTTAATGCCGCAATAATTTAACAGGGTGTTGCCTTTTGCAGCGGCCCCATAAGCCGCGATCCTTTTTCCGGCCCGCCTTTGTGTGATCAGGAAATCAAGCAGATCGTACTTAACACGGTCGGCTTTTGGCTGAAAATCGAGATAATAGTCGAGGCCGAGCAAGCCCTCTTGACGCTCTTTTAGCAACATGGCCGCTACGTTAGGAGAAACAGTTTTACTCGAATCTCCAACGTGCTTAGCGAAGATCCGTATAGAGCCCCCGTGGGTTGAAAGTTCCTCTACATCAAAGATC
>JBGAUY010000059.1:0-16970 GCA_044228425.1 Pyrinomonadaceae bacterium
CACTCCTAAAGGTTTTTGAGTATTAGTCTGATCCACCGGATCTTCGGAGATTTCAGGTTAGATCTAAACATTTTATTACGACCTCGCCCCCCCCCGGATTAGATTCACGTTCTTAAGGTCGTCGGTTCGACATCGATGTCCGTTTTTGATAACTCCTGCTCTTTTTAACCATTTTCAATCTTCGGTTAAGGATAAGCAAAATCGCTGGAAGAGTTCCATCAGAGCTCTCTCCTGCGGTTCGAATTCGCACGTTCGGAGGTTTGCCTGCGGTGATGATCGGAGGAGACTGAATCTAGGACGAACCATATCGACACTCATTCTTACCGCTCATGTATGTTACGCACCGTACAGAGAAATAATGGGTGTCCGGAGACAATTGATTTTTATACTCTAGAAATTAATATGGGCCTCATAGAAATAATCTTAAATGCCTCCGCCGGAAAGGACAGCGAAGTTGACACTGCAGGCGAACTGTTGGCACTTTTTGAGGCTCACGGCATCGACGTCCGGATCTGCGACGCCGGATCGGGCAGCGAAATAGTCGATCTTGCTAAACTTGCCGCGGAGTCTGATTCGGAAACGGTAGTCGCGGGCGGTGGAGACGGAACGATCAGCGCCGTCGCGGCTGCGATCGTCGGCACCGGTAAAACGATGGGCGTGCTCCCGCTTGGCACGCTTAACCATTTTGGCAAAGACCTAAACATCCCTGCGGACCTTGCCGCGGCTGTCGATGTGATCGCCGCGGGCTATACGATCGATGTCGATGTTGGGGAGGTCAACGAACGAGTGTTTATCAATAATTCGAGTCTCGGCTTGTATCCTGATATGGTGCGGGGACGTGAGTTGCGGCAGCGGTTGGGATATGGCAAATGGCATTCGCTCGCGCGTTCGGCTTTGACGGTTTTCCGCAGGTATCCGCTGCTTGCAGTGCGTTTGAACGCTGATGGAAAAGACATAGTCACGCATACGCCTTTTATCTTTATCGGCAACAACGAATACGAGATCGAAAGTTTTAGCGTCGGCGGCCGTGAGAGGCTCGATGCGGGACACTTGAGCGTTTATATGACGCGGAGGTCGGGGCGGTTGGCGTTGCTGAGGATCGCGATCAAAACTATTTTTGGCGGCCTAAGACAGGAAAAGGATTTTCACAGAGTTATGGCCGATGAAGTTGTTGTCGAGACACGCAAACATAATATCCGCGTCGCTCTAGACGGCGAAGTCGCAATGATGTCGCCGCCGCTGAAATATACTGTCCGGCCGGGAGCATTAAAGGTGATCGTGCCGGAACCGTCTAAGGATGAGGTATCTGAGTAGATGAGAACGATCGTCCATTTATCCGATCTTCATTTCGGAGCGGTTGATGAAAGCCTGATCCCGCCGCTATTACGTGCGATCAACGGCCTCAGACCGGATCTGGTTGCCGTATCCGGGGACCTGACGCAGCGGGCACGCTCGGCTGAGTTTATTGCGGCCCGGCAATTCCTCGATCAGCTCGCGATGCCGCAAATAGTCGTTCCCGGCAACCACGATATACCGCTTTATAATATTTTTCGACGCTTCGTCGAGCCGCTCAAAAAGTACCGCCGCTATATCACCGACGATCTACAGCCGTCATATACGGACGAAGAGATCGCCGTGGTTGGTATAAATACCGCGCGTTCATTGACTATCAAAGACGGACGCATTAATGAGGAACAGATCACCCGGGCACTCCAACAATTAAACCCCACGGATAGTACCGTGATCAAGATCGTCGTTACGCATCATCCATTCGACCTGCCCGACGCCAGCAATGACGACATTGTCGGCCGTGCCTCATTGGCGATCCAAGCGTTTGCTAACGCAGGAGCCGACCTGCTACTCGCCGGCCATATGCACACGATGCACACCGGCAGCACGGCGGAGCGATACAACACGCCGGAACATTCGGCCCTTGTCGTTCAGGCCGGAACAGCGACCTCCACGCGGCACCGCGGGGAAACCAACTCCTTTAACGTGATTCATGCAGAACACTCGCACATCACCGTCGAACGCTACGTTTGGCAACAAGCCTCCGGTGAATTTACGTCTGCTTTAACGGAATCATTTCACCGCGAAGGCTCGGTCTGGATGCGGGTCGTAGATCCTGCATAATGAGATGACATGAGCGAGCAAGCAAAGCGATCGAGAAAAGCAAAACTGTCCGCGATCGCGGCGGCTATCGCAGGCTCGATCGTGAGTCTTGGTTTGATCGTGGCTGTTGCCGCGATATTACTTTTCGCATGGATCGCCGACGAGGTGTTCGAAGGCGACAGTGTTGCGATCGATAATGCTCTGCGGGAATTCATCCATGGCTATGCCACCGATCTGCTGACGGCATTAATGCAGACCATGTCGTTTTGGGGATCGACTTTGTTTTTGACCGCGGCCACGTTAACGCTCATCGTCCTCTTTCTCGCCCGGCGGCAACATCGCTCGGCGATAATAATGACCGTCGTTATGTCCGGGGCCGCTGTTCTAAATTACGTCCTAAAAGTAAGTTTCCAGCGCCCGCGTCCTTTGCCGTATTTTGACACGCAGTTACCCGCATCTTTCAGTTTCCCCAGTGGCCATTCGCTCTTTTCGGCATGCTTTTTTGGGATAATCGCGTGGCTGATCGCGTCGCAGATGCGTCACTCATCAGCAAAGGCCCGCGTGTGGGCGGTTGCGGTCGTTTTGATATTGCTGGTCGGACTATCGCGGGTGTATCTTGGCGTTCATTACCCGACCGATGTTGCCGCGGGTTTTCTCGCTGCCCTAGTCTGGGTCTCGGCGGTCATCACTGCGGATTCGGCAGCAAAAGGTTATTCGCCAAATTAACTTTCTAATGTTAGCTATCATACTGACCCCGGACATTCTCAATTGCTACGCTCCGAGATGAAGCATATTCAACACAGCGGTAAGGCTATTTCGGGAGGGCGGAAAAAATGTTTTCAGATCAGAAGATATTGTGTATCGACGATAATACTCGAACCTGTAATTGGATCAGGGTGATGTTAAAGGGAGCTAAGGTAAACGCTCAGCTAACGACCGCAACATCGGGTCGCGAAGCATTTAATCTACTACACAAAGAACCGTTCGATCTCTGCATTATGGAATATGCTCTACCCGATATGTCCGGCGTCCAGTTGTGTTCAATCATGCGGCAAATGGGATGCGATGTGCCGATGATGTTTTTTTCCGCCATGGATCGTCCGGTCGATAAACAAAAAGCCGAAGCCGCCGGTGCCGACGAATACCTCTGCAAGCCCGACGATTTCGACATCTTTGTCGATGCCGTCTCTTACCTGCTAAATAAACGTCGACACGTTTACGTGAAACCTCTTGGCTTTGCAGCACAGACCCGGGCTAATGCGTAACATCTGTTAATGGCAATATCTCTGCGGCATCATGAGATGCAGGGTGATTACTCAAACAAGAGGTTGTCCGGTCGTACAGCCTATTTTGATCTTCCCCATTGCGCTCCAGTCCGGTCCGGTCCGGACCAGATGGACCAAGGTGGACCCGTGATCCGCATCCATCGTCCGGCTGCTCAGTTCTGGCGGCTTTTAAGGATCTTGACGAATGAACCGGAACGCAGTTCGTCGAGCGTGATGCTCGTCCGCTCGGTAGCCTCGGCTTCGGTTATCGCTCCGCAATTTATTGCCCGGAGAAAATAATTCAACAATCCCTGTCCGGTTGCGGCGTCGTCAAAAACGTCACCGACAAGCGTGGCCTGTGCGGCTTTCTCGACAAAGTTGCGGAGCCGTTCGCTAGCCGCGTCTAACCCCTCGAGAAAGAAAGTAAATACAGCGGCGTAACGTGTTGGCAATTGTCCGGGGTGCAGGTCCCAACCCTGATAAAAGGCATTTGCCAAAGAGTGTCGGCAATGATCGTAGTGGAGTTTCCATGCACGATGGACTACTGCGTTATTCTCGGCGATCTGCTCTGCCGTTAAATTGTCGCCTCGATTTGGGGCGACGGGCATGATGTTTGTCGCACCGTCCGAAAGCCAGACGCCTGTGCCGCCAAATGAGACCTGCATCATGTGACGTGCAAAATCGCAGGCCGGATGGAGCATGTCCTGATAGGCGGCAGTGATCGAACAGCTTGCCGTGTAGTCATACGTCCCGAAATGCGCCGCGGTGCATCTTCCCTGTGCAGCCTCAAGCATCTTTGGCATACCGACCTCGCCGTCAGCGGCAATGATAGATTGCGTCGTCTCGATCATCATCTCCATCTTGAGCGTTCCGGGCGCAAGCCGCAGCTTTGGCTCAAGTTCGTCAAATATACTGACCAGAGCACGCACCTGCTCGGGCGTCACGATCTTTGGCAAAGTGACGACAAAATTATCCGGCAAAACGCCGCCGGTCTTTGAGATAAGCGTGGTCAAAAACAGATCGAGCGTGCGGATGCTGCGGTTCATCAGCTCGTCGGAAAATGTTTTGATACGGATGCCGATAAACGGCGACAGCGTTCCGTCGGCCATGCCTTTGGCAACTTCTCCGGCGGCGGCTACGACATGGCCGTCCTCTTCGACGTCGGGCCGCGTACCGTACCCGTCTTCAAAATCGATGCGAAAATCCTCGACTGCCTCGCGGCTCAGCTTTTCGCCGACGCGGGCAAAGATCGTGTCTGCCATATTCGCGGGCAGATCTAGCGCAGCGGCAAACGAAGCAGCGTCCGGGGCGAAAGTCTCGAACGACCTCACGGCCAATTGCCCCAGCCGCACTGCCGTGTCCGATTTGAAAAGATGAGCCCCGCCATACACAGTGTGCACCGGCTGACGCCGTCCCGTCTCGCCGGAATAGCGTTTTGAAAACCCGGCCATCGCGAGCCGCAGACGGCCTGTTATTTTGTCAAAAGATTCGGCAGAAAGAGATGTGGTCATAAAAACAGATCATCGAGAAAGCCGGGCCTCGATCAGCCCGTGCGGTTCCTCGGTCGGTAGAAAAATTGCGTGCTTTTCTTTTTCGCCAAACCGCGTCACATCGACCGGCAGGCAATGAATATTTGGCAGTGAAAAAGCGATCTCGGAAACGTCAGCGTGTTTTGACAAAACGGCCTCGCCCATCGCGTATAAAGTGTGCTGAACGGACAGACTGTCGTGCGTTGCAAAAGTTTCCAGGATGGTCTGGCGCACGCTGTTCCACAGCTCTTCGGTAGCAGCTTCACAGTTTGAGTAACGCCAATTTGCCTTGACGGAGGTGCAAAAAATTCGGTCGTCAACCTCGGGCAAAAAGGTGTATTTGTCCTTCATAAAGCCCGCAAAGCCGGACTTTGTCGTCTTTATAACGGTAAGGTCTTCGAGGCCTGATTCGACGGATTCGCCTTCGCGTGTAGCCAGCACCGAGGTCGTACGTTTTTCGCCGCCGCTCTTAGTGAAAGAATGCTCGTGCGGTTCGCCACCCACCGGTATGCGAGTGTATTTATGCTCGATGATATTGATCGAGACACGCGAAACTTGAGGATTATTGGATAAAAAATGCCGCGCAAGCCGTAGGGCAAAACATTCGATCTCTTCGATCTCGTCGGTCTGGGCGGCTAGAGCATAGACCGTGTTTTTCATCGTGTCGGTCGGCAAACATTGAGCATTGTCGCCGTCGAGATGGATGCTGTCAAAATCACCCTCGAGTGCGATCTTAACATTGATATTTTGCAGATCATGATGATCGCCGTGCCGCTCGACCTTCATCAGACGGACGCGCGATTTACCGTAGTTGTCGTGGACGATCTTGACGGGCATATTAGCTCCCCCGGTATGTCGAATAACCAAAAGGACTCAGCAGCAACGGCACATGAAAATGCTGGGTCGGGTCTTTTACTACAAAACTTACGGTGATCTGGGGAAAAAAGCACTCAATATTACTGAGCAGGTAATAAGCCCCCGTCTCGAAAATCAGCCTGTAATGGCCCGGCAAAAAAACGTCGCCGACCGCAATAAAATCGCTGACGCGGCCGTCAACGTCGGTGATACCGTCGGCTATGTCCTGCCAGCCGGACGCATGTGTTTTGCGTTCGAGTACGACAGGGATGCCGGCACCCGGTTTGCCCGTAGATATGTCTAAAATATGTGTTGTTATCGCGCTCATGTTTCCAGTAATTTATTCAGTCTAGTCTCGGTTATTTTGTGCTGTTCCTGAGCGGCGATCGCGAGCTCGGTTTCGACCGAATTACCTTGTCGAGCCCGGCAGATCGCCAGCATCTCATCAGCTGTTTTACCGCTTGCGTATACGATAAATATAAACCCGAACTTGTTCTTATACAAACGGTTAGCATCAGCTAATTGCTCACGGACAATGTCCGCCGCGTCGTTCACTCCGGATTGTTCCCCTGCTGACCAGTCGCCGGCGCGTTTTTTTTGCGAAGGTGCTGGGGATTTTGATCCGATCTGAGGATGAGCGGCAAACGCCTCAAGATGATCGGCTGGCGGCAAAGAGAACCAAATATCCGCTGCCGCCGCATACAAATTCTCAAGCATCGGGAACGGCCGCGACGCGGCCATCCGTCTTGCCCACTCGGTCGATCCGCAACAATCCAAAAACACCTGCTCAGCCTCCGCTTGTGGAAGGCCGTTTAGCGATGCAAGATTTTTATAGATCTCAAAACTCAAGCTGTCCTGCCAAATAATCTCAGTCGGCTGACGCCGCCATCGGGGTAAATATTAAATCTTACATTTGTCACCGGGCCAAGGTCGGCGAGTGCCTCTACAAATATATGTTTTGTGTGGGCCTGCAATTTTGACATCGGCAATAGCTCCCGCCACTCGGTTCCGTCGCCGCCCTCGAGCGTGCAGCTTTCGGGATAATTACCGCGAAAGAAAGACGTATCGATCTCGACCCGCGTGATCGTCCCCTTTGCCCCGAGCCTGACTATGCACCAATCGTGTCCCGGCCCTCGACGGCGGCGTGTCTCCCAGCCATCGCTCATATCATGTGCAAGCCCTGGCATTATCAAATTTTGCCGGTGGCCGAAAAACTCATTACTCGCGACAAAAACGTCCCCGCCATTCTCGGCTGCCGCCAGATCGATCTCGCTATTGCGTTTCTTTAATGCGTCCCAATCGGGTAGCACTTTGCCATGGACACGCAGCCGGGCGACGCCGCCGTCGGGATAGATCTTGAACCGCAAATGCGTCACACGCCCCGTTTCGGCGATCTGAAATTTATTTTGCGAATCGCCCTCAAGTTCGGAAAGCGGCAATATCTCTTTCCACTGCGTCGCCGCGTCGAGTAATTGAGCAATATCCGGATGACCGTTAACCGTGCAGGCCTCAAGCGAACAATGCGACGGGAAATTACCCTTAAAATAAGCCGTATCAACGACTACGCCGTGCACCTCACCCGGCATCCCCAAACGGATAACGCACCAGTCAAAAGGCTCTTCCAAACGTGGCGAGCGGCGGCGGCGCGATTCCCAACCATCCATCCATTTCCCATCATCGGTATAAAGCCCCTCTTTCCAGACGGGACCGGCGGGCTTGATCAGATTTTCCTTCGGCGCAAAAAAATCGTCATTGGCATATAAAACGGCACCGCCGAGTTTTTCGGATGCGAGGTCGATCAGTTGGGTAAAGTCCATATTTTTATGTCAGCAGTTTACCAAATTTCTCTCCGCCAAACGCCCCATTTTCAAACACTTTCCTGCCGCCGACAAATGTCGCCTCGATCTTGCCAAAAAGCTCTTGGCCGGAATACGGCGTCAGTTTGTGACGATGCTGGATGAGTTCGGGAACGACGGTGAATTGTTCGTCCGGATTCCAGATAATAATATCGGCGTCATACCCGGCGGTGAGTTTTCCTTTGTGGCCATCCAGACCAGCAAGCTTTGCCGGAGCCGCCGACATCAGTCGAGTGAGATCGACGATGCCAAGACCGCGACTGCGCAGATTCGTCCACATCACCGGCAGACCAAATTGCAGCGCCGCGATGCCGCCCCATGCGTCCATAAAATCGCCGCTTTCCTGCAATTTCAACGCGGGCGTACAGGGCGAATGATCTGATACGACCATATCAATCGCACCGTCCGCGATCGCTTCCCAGAGTTTTTCGCGGTTGCCCACTTCGCGCACCGGCGGGCAGCATTTGAAATGCGTCGCCCCGTCCGGCACCTCTTCGGCGGCAAATGTCAGATAATGCGGGCACGTCTCGGCAGTGATCGGAATACCGTCAGCCTTTGCTTGCCGCAGCATCGGGAGAGCCTCGGCTGACGACAGATGAACGATATGCGTCCGGCAGCCGGTCTCACGCGAAAGCTCGATCATTTGAGCGATGGCTTCATTTTCAGCCTCGGGTGGCCGCGACTTTAGAAAGGTTTCATACTCACGCGGATCGAGCCCCGTTAGCGACGCTGTTGCCGCATCGATCGGCCCCGGAACCTCGGCGTGAACGAGCAAGACAGAACCAAGCCGTGCGATCTCAGGCATGGCAAGTCGCAGATCGGCCTCGACCACGTGTGGAAATTCGTCAACGCCAGAATGGATCAAAAAACACTTGAACCCGCGAACGCCTCGCTCGACAAGCGGTGCAAGCTCCGCCGTATTCCCCGGCACGACGCCGCCCCAAAACGCGACATCGACCGTGCATTTCCGTGCCGCAGCATCGAGTTTTTCTTCAAACCCCGCAAGCGTCGTTGTCGGCGGGATGCTGTTGAGCGGCATATCGACGATGGTCGTCACGCCACCAGCGCCGGCAGCTTTTGTCGCGGTCTCGTAACCTTCCCATTCGGTTCGGCCGGGCTCATTGACATGGACATGAGCATCGACATTACCCGGCATCACGACCGAATTGCCCGCATCGATCAGCTCGACGCCCGCCGGAATGTCAGCCCATTCACGCATCGCGGCGATCTTGCCGCCGGCAATATGCACCGAGGCCTCGCCAACAATTAGCGGCGTCACAACGCGTCGGCTGCGAATAATAAGATCGACCATACTGGAAAAGATAATAGCGCCAAACCGTTTGTTTTACCGCACCGCGAAAAAAAGCATAATAGATAATTGAAAATGAGTTCACAAAGAGCCAGCGGAATTCTCCTGCATCCAACGTCCTTGCCTGGGCCGTATGGCATCGGTGATCTTGGTCCGACGGCGTTTGAATTTATCGATCTGCTGAAAACAGCGGGACAAACGTATTGGCAAATCTTGCCGCTCGGGCCGACCGGACATGGCAACTCGCCGTATTCGCTGTATTCCGCCTTTGCCGGAAACACGCTGCTCATCTCGCCGGAAACGCTTGCCGTGGACGGCCTTATATCTCAAAATACGCTCAGATCCGCTCCGGCCTTTCCCACCGAGCGAGTTGATTTCGACAAAGTTACCGAATGGAAAACTGCGACGCTCGTCGAGGCATTCGCCACTTTCCGTTCAACAGGCGATACCACTCTTCGCGGCGAATACGACGCGTTTTGCCGTGAAAATTTTTGGTGGCTTGATGATTACGCTATTTTCCGTGCAGTAAAAACATCACACAATGACGCGCCGTGGAACTCCTGGGCCCAACCGCTCCGTCGGCGTGACAAAGCGGCGATCGTTACCATTGGCTCACAGCTTGCCCGCGAGATACAGGCCGAAAAATTTGCCCAGTTTCTTTTCTTTCGCCAGTGGGCCGCTCTGAAACAACACGCTAACGATAACGGCATTCGGATTATCGGCGACATACCCATATTTGTCGCCCATGATTCGGCGGATGTTTGGTGCAATCAGGAGCTGTTCAAACTCAACGCCGACGGCAGCCCAAAGGTCGTCGCCGGTGTGCCGCCCGATTATTTTTCCGAGACGGGCCAGCTTTGGGGCAATCCGATCTACGATTGGGATGCGATGCGTGTGCTCGACTTTGGCTGGTGGACGGCGCGTATCGCCTTTGCCCTGCGACTGACCGACGCCGTCAGGCTCGACCATTTCATCGGCTTTGTCCGCAATTGGGAAGTGCCCGGCGGTGACGAGACTGCCGAGAACGGCAAATGGGCCGACGTACCGGGACGTGAATTTTTTGCGATGCTACGATCCCGCATTGGGCGCCTGCCGGTGATCGCGGAGGATCTCGGTTCGCTCACGCCCGAGGTCGAACAGTTACGTGACGAATTTGGCTTTCCCGGTATGCGGATACTGCAATACGCGTTTGGCGGAGACGCGTACAACCGTGACCTGCCGCACAATTATCCGCAAAACTGCGTCGCCTACACCGGCACCCACGACAACGATACGATCGCCGGTTGGTACGAGTCGGCCCCGAAAAACGTAAAAACGCATTGTCGCAAATATCTGCAGATAACGGGCCGTAACGTCCATTGGGAACTGATCCGTGCCGCTCTCGCCTCGGTCGCTGACACAGCAATAATCCCCGCGCAGGATCTGCTCGGCCTCGGCACTGGATCGCGAATGAACACTCCCGCGACAGCAAGCGGAAATTGGGAATGGCGGCTGAAAGAAGGTGAGTTGACCGATGAGATTTCCGAAAAGTTATTGGATCTAACGGTCACTTTTGGCCGGACCCATAGCCGCGAACCGTAAACGTGGCATTTAGTTGACTTGAAGTCCGATTTCGCGTAAAACAATATCTGATTTCAAAGCAATAATTTAAGGGCAATTTAGCGGCTTATGGCGGCAAATCTGGTTCAGATAACGCGACGCGGTTTTGGCGAGACGATGAGAAAAGACGGATGGTGGATACCATCGGTGCTGACTTTTCTCGGGTTTTCGGCGTTCATAGTGTATTCGACGTGGGCGGCGTTCCAAGGGCAGCATTACTCATTTGGCCCGTATATCTCGCCGATGTATTCGCCGCTCATTTGGGAAGCCGCCGGACAGCCGATCACCGAACACGCGTGGCTCGGCGGTTGGCCAAGCTGGATACCAAAGATCCTGATGATGACCCCGGCGATGCTGATATTGTGGGCTCCGGGCGGATTTCGGTTTACCTGCTATTACTATCGCGGGGCTTATTACAAAGCTTTTTGGGCGGACCCGCCGGGCTGTGCGGTCGGGGAACCGCGTCACAAATATCGCGGCGAAAAGAAATTTCCGCTCATCCTGCAAAATGTCCATCGATACTTTTTGTATCTAGCTCTCGTATTTCTCGTGATACTTGCGTACGACGCGGTCCACGCAATGTTCTTTCTAGGTGCTGACGGCAAGAAACATTTCGGCATTGGCGTCGGAACGATCGTCCTGACATTGAACGTCATACTGCTCGGCTCATACACCCTCGGCTGCCACAGCTTGCGCCATCTGGTCGCCGGACGTTTTGATGAGCTATCAAAACGGGCCGCGAGATACAAGATCTATCAATTTGTGAGCCGCCTGAACACACGACATATGCTCTTTGCGTGGTGCAGTCTGTTTTGGGTCGGATTTTCTGATTTTTACGTACGTATGTGCTCGATGGGCATTTGGACGGACTTTAGAATTCTTTAATGACTGATTATCCAACATTTGAACACGACGTTATCGTCATCGGTGCCGGGGGAGCGGGGCTGCGGGCTGCTATTGAGGCGTCGGGTGCGGGCGTTTCGGTCGGCCTGATCTGCAAGTCTTTGCTTGGCAAAGCTCACACCGTTATGGCCGAGGGCGGCATGGCGGCCGCGATGGGTCACAACGACGATCGCGACAATTGGAAGGTACACTTTTCCGACACAATGCGCGGCGGCCAGTACGTCAACAATTGGCGTATGGCTGAGCTGCACGCCAAAGAGGCTCCGGACCGCGTTCGCGAGCTTGAGAGTTGGGGTGCGGTGTTTGACCGGACAAAAGATGGCCGTATCAACCAGCGAAACTTTGGCGGCCACCGCTATCCGCGACTTGCACACGTCGGCGACCGCACGGGTCTCGAACTAATTCGCACGCTCCAAGACCACGGTATCCATCAGGGCATCGAGGTCTATATGGAGGTCACCGTGCTTTCGCTGCTCAAGGACGGCGACCGCGTCATCGGATGTCTCGCCTACGAACGCGAGCACGGACGCTTTCGCATCTACAAAGCCAAAGCCGTCATCCTCGCGACCGGCGGCATTGGCCGTGCGTATAAGATCACTTCAAACTCGTGGGAAGGCACGGGCGACGGTCACGCCCTCGCGTACGACGCCGGGGCCGAACTTATCGATATGGAATTTATCCAATTCCACCCGACCGGCATGGTCTGGCCTCCGAGTGTTCGCGGGATTTTGGTCACCGAAGGAGTTCGCGGCGAAGGCGGCATTTTGCGTAATAGCGAAGGCAAGCGCTTTATGTTCGACGACATCCCGGACAATTACAAAGACCAAACATCGGACACGGAAGAAGAAGGTTGGCGATATGTCACGGGCGATAAAAAC
Organism: Pyrinomonadaceae bacterium; assembly: GCA_044228425.1. Classification (GTDB taxonomy): domain Bacteria; phylum Acidobacteriota; class Blastocatellia; order Pyrinomonadales; family Pyrinomonadaceae; genus OLB17. The sequence continues at coordinate 12,307 of JBGAUY010000059.1, forward strand.
GCCCGTAGGCCGCCTGAATTGCTGACACGCGATCACGTCGCCCGCTGTATCATGCGCGAGGTCAAGGCCGGACGCGGTTCGCCGCACGGCGGAGTCTATCTCGACATCGCTTGGATCAAGGAAAAGATCAAGGACGCACCCGAGCACATCAAAAAGAAATTGCCGAGCATGTATCACCAGTTCATGCAGCTCGCCAACCTAGACATCACGACGACGCCGATGGAGGTCGGCCCGACGACGCACTACGTCATGGGCGGCATCCGGGTTAACGCGGACACGCAGGAATCGACCGTTCCCGGATTGTTTGCCGCAGGTGAATGCGCGGCGGGTATAAACGGTGCCAATCGCCTCGGCGGCAACTCGCTTTCGGATCTGATTGTATTTGGTAAACGTGCCGGTGAACACGCCTCGATCTTTGCGAAAGAGAACGGCCACGGCACTATCGACAAGAATCAGATCGCACAAGTGACAAAGGCCGCGCTCGAACCATTTGAACGAGACGGCGGCGAAAACCCGTACACCATCCAGCACGACTTGCAGGAAATGATGCAGGCAAATGTCGGGATCGTCCGTCAGCACGACGAAATGGTCGAGGCTTTGAACGGACTCGACACTTTGAAAAGCCGTGCGGCTCGGACATTTGTCCCGGGCAATATCGATTTCAACCCCGGCTGGCACACCGCCCTCGACCTGCACAATCTGCTGATCGTTAGTGAGGCAATCGCTCGTGCCGCTATCGAACGAAAAGAAAGCCGCGGTGGGCATTTTCGCGACGATTTTCCGGGCAAAGATCCTGAGTTTGCCAAATTTAACTATTCGCTCAAAAAATCATCGGACGGCGGGATGGAGATCTCAAAGATCCCGATCCCAGAAATGCCGGATTATTTGAAAGAAGTGATCGAGGAGATGGGCTAATGGCGAAAGCAACATTTAGCATCAGACGCGGCGGGCGTGAAACGGCGGAGATGGTCGATTACCAGACCGAGATCAGCGAAGGCATGGTCGTTCTCGATGCCGTTCATCAGATACAGGCCGAATCGGCTCCGGATCTAGCTTGCCGCTGGAACTGCAAGGCAGGAAAATGTGGTTCATGCTCGGCTGAGATCAACGGTATGCCAAAGTTGATGTGCATGACGCGGCTCGACACCATCCCGCTCGACCAACCCGTGACGATCGAACCAATACGTGCTTTTCCTCCGATCAAAGATCTCATCGCAGATGTTTCGTGGAATTACGAGGTCAAAAAACGCATCAAGAAATTCAAGCCCCGAGCACCCGACGCCGAGGACGGCACCTGGCGGATGTCGCAAGAAGACGTTGACCGCGTGCAGGAGTTTCGTAAGTGTATCGAGTGCTTTCTCTGTCAGGACGTTTGTCACGTACTCCGCGATCACAACAAGCACGAAGAGTTTATCGGCCCTCGGTTTCTCGTTTATGCCGCCGCTCTCGAGATGCACCCGCTCGACACCGAGGACCGTACCGGCGACCTCAAAGACATGCACGGCATCGGCTATTGCAACATCACAAAATGCTGCACCAAGGTCTGCCCCGAACATATTACGATCACCGACAACGCGATCATTCCGCTCAAGGAACGCGTGGTTGACGAATATTACGATCCGTTAAAGAAACTGGTCAAGTTGTTTCGAAAAAAATGAAATATTCCGAAGCCGACTGGGCCATAAAACGCGAACGCGGGCTTGTAAGATTTTTGTTGATGGACGGCATCATCATCACCGGCGGGCCGTTTGCCGTGGTCTTGCAGGTCGTGGGCTATTTCTTTTTACGTGACGAGGGGCAGACGTTTGGCCAATATTTCAGCGCATCGCGAACCTGGATAACTTTCTTTTTCCACGCGACCCTTTTTGGGCTTATAATGGGCTACATAAACTGGTGGCGAAACGAAAGGGAATTCCCGAAGTCCAAGGGCGAAGGTTAATGCTATGTTCGAACTAAAACCATTACATCCTGAAGCTGTCACCGCTGCGTTAGAGAAAGCGAACCGCTATCGTCTGCTCAACGAGCCCGGTGCCGCCGAGAGTATCTATCTCGACATCCTCGCCATCGAGCCTGAAAATCAAGAGGCGTTGATCAACATCGTACTCGCGATGAGCGACCGTTTTGGCAAAGATTACGCTGTCGGCGATGCCCGCGTTGCTGAATATCTTACGCGTATCAAGGACGATTATTCGCGCAGCTATTACACAGGCATCATGTACGAGCGTCGGGCAAAGGCTTCGCTGGCAAAGGGCGGCGTCGGTGCATACGAGCTGTTTCGGCAGGCCATGGATTGCTTTGAAACGGCTGAGGCTATGCGTCCTGTCGGTAACGACGATGCGATCCTCCGTTGGAACGGTTGTGCCCGCGTGATCAAGACAAATGCCCTCGCCCCGCGTGATATGCCGCATGATTTTCTTGAATAGTTTAGGTTGCGACGCGGACAAACCTGTGCGATATTTTATTCGCTATACGATACGTATTTTTTATTATCTAACGCATCACACAAAGGAGAAAGAAAATGGCAGGAAAATTTGAATTAAAAACATCGAGCAACGGTAAGTATCATTTTAACCTCAAGGCCGGCAACGGTCAGATCATCCTCTCGTCAGAGATGTATGAGTCAAAGGCTGCGGCTGAGAACGGCATTGAATCGGTGTCAAAAAACGCCGGCGACGACGCCCGCTACGAGCGTAAAGAATCGTCAAACGGCAAACCGTATTTCAATCTAAAGGCGAGCAACGGCCAGGTCATCGGCAAGAGCGAGATGTACGAATCAGCCGCCGCTATGGAAAATGGCATCGCTTCGGTCAAATCAAACGCTCCGGGCGCCCCGACCGTCGAAGCTTAGGTTTATTGGCTTGACTAAGTTGCCTCCAGCTTCAGCTGGAGGTGCGAGTGACAACATAGATCACGGCTTTAGTCGAATCTCTCTGAAGGTTCGGCTAAAGCCTTAGTTTTTTATGCCCCCTGCCCTCCAGCTAAAACTGGAGGCAACTGATAATGAAAAGAACAATACTCGGCGTCGAACGCCTCCTCACCGAAAAGGTCAATATCCTAAAGGGTCAGAGAATTGGCCTTGTTTGCAATCCCGCGTCGGTTTTGCCGGACAGTTTTGCTCACGTTGCCGATGCATTCGAGTCTAATGATGCGATCGATGTCACCGCCTATTTCGGCCCGCAGCACGGCATTCGCGGCGATGTGCAGTACAACATGATCGAGACGCCGCACGTTCGCGACACGCGGACCGGCAAGATGATCTATTCGCTATATAGCGAGACTCGCATCCCGACCGAGGAAATGTGCGACGAGATCGACACTTTTGTCGTCGACCTGCAAGACGTCGGCTGCCGCATCTACACCTACACCTACACGATGGCGTACTGTATGATGTCGGCCGCCAAATACGGCAAAAAGCTCGTCGTCTGCGACCGGCCAAATCCCATTACGGGTGTAGCGGTTGAGGGCAACGTAACCGAAACCGAATTTACGTCATTTGTGGGCCAGTTTGAGCTGCCAACACGCCCGGGAATGACTATCGGAGAAATGGCAAAGATGTTCAACGACCACTGGAACATCGACTGTGATCTGGAGGTCGTCAAGATGGCCGGCTGGAACCGCGAGATGTGGTTTGAAGAAACAGGCCTGCCGTGGATACTACCCTCGCCGAATATTCCAACGATCGACACCTGCGTCGTCTTTCCCGCGACCGTATATCTCGAAGGCACAGAGCTTTCCGAAGGCCGCGGCACTACAAAACCTTTCGAGCTTAATGGTGCTCCTTATATCGACGCCCAAGATTGGGCTGCAACACTCAACGCATTCGACTTTCCCGGCGTAAAATTTCGCCACGCCTATTTTGAGCCATGGTTCTCCGAGTTTGCCGGTGAGACGTGCAGCGGGGTTCAGATCCATGTTACCGACCGCGAAGCATTTACCCCTGTCATCGTCGGTGTTGCAATGGTCAAGACCGCGTATGACATGTATCCGGACAAATTCCAGTGGCGGCAAAATGATTACGAATACGAATTTGGCCGCAACCCGATGGACATCGTTTGCGGCACGGATAAGATCCGCAAGGCTATCGAGGCGGGAGGTTCCCTAGACGCTATCACGTCAGGGTGGGCTGCGGAGATCGAAAAATTTAAGTCTATAAGAGAAAAATATCTGCTGTATTGATCTACTCAAATCGGCCTAGTGACCACAGGTCGTTGGAATAAATAAAATTTGGCTGATCGGGTGTGCCGCCGTATTTGCCGCCGGTCATGTATATCTTGTTGTTAAAGACCGCCGCCGCGATTCCGCCCCGCGGTGACCACGGAGCGTCTTGCCCGACCCAATTTTTGCCATCGCTACTCACCAAAACCTGACTCGAAAACCGGCCATTGCGGTTACAGCCAAGCAGCCAGATCTGCTGATCAAAAATGATCGCGAGATAGCCAAAGATCTCTTCGCCCTTAACGATCTCGCTGGTGACAAGTTCCCAGTTCAACCCGTCCGTCGATGACCAGACGTCGTTATTTAAAAGGTACAGCTTCCCATTCAGCTCCACGATCTGACTGCCGCTGCGGGCCCCGAACGGCAGATTGTCCTTTTGCTTGGACCATTTAACGCCGTCTGTCGAGTTCCATATATCCGCGTACTTAGTGGTTTTATCTTCACCGCCA
>JBGAUY010000060.1:0-16842 GCA_044228425.1 Pyrinomonadaceae bacterium
TATCTGCTGCGTCCTCGACAGCACCGGCGAATGCATGTCGACCGACAAGATGCTCAAATGGGCAGATCAGCTATTGGACGCTCTGGACTATCTTCATAATCAGGTGAGCCCGATCATTCATCGCGACATAAAGCCGCAAAATATCAAGGTCACGCCGAAAGGTGATGCCATATTGCTGGATTTCGGCCTTGCAAAGGGCAACCCGACCGATGCCGACCACGCGACGGCAGCAAAGAGCATTTTTGGCTACTCACGAAATTACGCCTCGCTCGAACAAATACAGGGAACGGGAACTGATCCGCGCAGCGATCTGTATTCGCTTGCAGCGACCTTTTACCACCTGCTTACGAATAAAGCACCCGAAGACGCTCTAACGCGTGCGATGGCGGTGCTGAGCCAGAAAGACGATCCGCTCGTCCCGGCAAATGTCATCAACCCTGACGTGCCTCGCGGTATTGCCGGCGTGCTGCAGAAAGCGATGTCGCTCAACGCCGATGAACGCCCTGTCTCGGCCGCCGATATGCGGCAAATGCTCCGCGAGAGTGAAAATTACGCCTATCTTGCCGACCCGGCAACGATAGCGATCTCGGCTGAAAAGACAGCGGTGTTAGGCCAGGGAACTCAGGTGGGACCCGGAGCGACGCAGGCCGGTTCGGCCAACAATTCCGACGCCAAGACCGAGATCCTGCCGGCAGATCTTTCGCAGGTGACTTCGGTCAAGGCCGGTGACAAGGCCCAGCGGACAAACATTGCCGCGGCGCATCTGACATCGGCACCGCCCAAGCGGCGATTTGGCTTTGCGGCCGGAGCTATAGGGATGTTGCTGGTCGGAGCCGCGGTCGCGAGCGGGCTGTATGTATTTAAGCCGTCGGTTTTCGGTATCACGCCGGCCGATACGGACAAGAAAGCTGAAACAACGGCGGATGTGCCGGTCGTCGCGGATACGACGGCAGTTGCCAATGCAAATGCAAATGCGAATGCAAATTCGGCACAGGCGTCAGCCGCGTCGTCCACCGCAGCGGCTAATAAAACTGAGACTCGAACCGCCGATACGACCGGAAAATCGGGTGAGACGGCTAAAAACAACAAAGCGGACGAAGATACCGTAACGATGGTTGACGAAGACGGTACGACCGTACAATTTCCAGCCAACGGGAAAACCGGCAACATCGTCGTTACCGAAAAAAATGCGGACGGTACGACCCGCACGAGTGTTATCCGGAATACACAACTCCCGCCCAATGTTCAGCGTCCGCCAACTCAGGGATGGCCGTTCCCACCCGGATTTGATCCGAGAAATCTGACGCCTGAGCAAAAACGCCGGATGAAAGAATATATCAGGCGCAACGGCCGTCCGCCGACGCCTGCACAGACGCCGCAACAACCGTAGGATCAATTAATTAGACAAGATATTAGGCGGAAACGACGCCCTCGAGCGGGAAAAACCGGTCGATAAATTCGAGATGCAGACGCGTAATGCCGTCGGGGCCGACGCGTGAGCTGCGCACGACGGATAGTATCTGAACCGAAAACCGTTCGCTCGTGACGCGTACAAATGTGCCGGGTGCTGCATCTAGTGTCGTAAAGACAGCGGCTCCGCCGAGGCTGATGTTTTCGGTGACGGTCGATTCGGAAAATAGTACGTTGCCCGCGTCATCGACCTTTTCGAGCTTTAGAGCTTCGGGGATAAAGTACCGCGTTTGTTTGCGCAGGTCTTTTGGCAGATCGCTGTCGTCGGCGAACAGGTTGGCTTCGGTCAGGCTCCAGAATCCGCGGCCTTCGTCCTCGCGGTGTGTGATGTCGTAGAGCCGCGACGGGTGTTCGAGATAGCCTTCGGGGGCTTTTTTGCCGGTAAAAGCTACTCCGATCGAATATTCCGGTTCGTTAACGCTCCGGCCGACCGGGATGCAGCGACGGACGAGGCCCCATATCTTATACTGTGGCTCGCTGTAGTCAAACGACCTGAGCTGTCGCGGTATCGGTGCTGTCAACAGCACCAGGCGGCCGCGTTTGATCGGGCGTTTTAATAGGAAACCGGCACCGAAAGCCGAGATATCGTTTAGCCTCGTCACCTCATACCAACTCAGATCACTGTCGAGTTTGACCTCGACGCGCACCGGCAGAGGCAGCGCAATTCGCTGTATGCGCCGGTTCTCTTTTTCGACGACGGGCTGCGGCGCAGCACGGTCGATCGAACGGGTTTGTTGTGATTCGGTGGTCAGCATTTCAACTTAACTAAAGTGCCGGAAAAACGGGTAAAGTGAGAGGTTCCGCGAGTTGCGAAGCAGGCTTTTAGCCTGTAAAATATAGAAATAGTTAAGACGCTCATTTTTCCAGAAACAGTACGAACTCACACCTTTTTACAAACCGGAAAAACGCAGGATTTTTAATCAAATGGATTCAATAGAACGCAGTCAGATCAATATCGAAGACGAGATGCGGCGGTCGTATCTCGACTATGCCATGTCCGTCATCATCGGCCGGGCTCTGCCGGATGTCCGCGACGGGCTCAAACCGGTTCACCGGCGCATTTTGTTCGGCATGTACGAGCAGGGAAATGTCGCCGGCAAGGCGTATCGTAAATCGGCCCGTGCCGTCGGCGATGTGATGGGTAAATACCACCCGCACGGCGATTCGGCGATCTATGATTCGATCGTCCGCATGGCGCAGGATTTTTCGATGCGTTATCCGCTGGTGGACGGGCAGGGTAATTTTGGTTCGATCGACGGCGACAATGCCGCTGCGATGCGTTACACCGAGGTCCGGCTGGCAAAGATCGCCAACGAGATACTCGACGACATCAACAAAGAGACGGTCGATTTCCAGCCTAACTACGACGAATCTTTGTCCGAGCCAAAAGTATTACCGACCCGCGTCCCGTTGTTGCTGGTAAACGGTTCCGAAGGCATTGCCGTCGGTATGGCGACGAAGATCCCGCCGCATAACCTGACCGAGGTCCTCGACGCGACGATCGCCCTGATCAAAGATCCTGAGATATCGTTTGACGAGCTGATCCGGCACGTTCCCGGCCCCGACTTTCCGACCGCCGGATTTATCTACGGCCGCGAAGGCATCGTCAGTGCGTACAAAACCGGTCGCGGCATCATCCAGATGCGTGCTAAGGCCGTCGTCGATGAGATCGGACGCGGGGACCGCGTTCGCAATGCCGTCGTGATTACCGAGATCCCGTATCAGGTCAACAAGGCCCGACTGATCGAAAAGATCGCCGAGCTTGTCCACGAAAAACGTCTCGACGGGATCTCTGAGATCCGCGACGAATCGAGCCGCGAGGGCATGCGTGTCGTCATCGAGCTCAAACGCGACGCCATCCCGCAGGTGATCCTCAACAAACTCTACAAGCTGACGCCGATGCAATCGTCGTTTGGCATTATCAACATCGCGATCGTTGACGGCCAGCCAAAAGTGCTGACGCTCAAGCAGATGCTCGAAGCATTTGTCGAATTTCGCCGTGAGGTGGTTCGCCGCAGAACGGAGTTTGACCTGCGTAAGGCTCAGGCACGCGCGCATATCTTAGAGGGACTCAACAAAGCCATCGACGCCCTCGATTACATCATCCCGACGATCCGCAATTCGCGGTCTGTGGACGAAGCGAAACAGTGGCTGACGGCTAATCTCAAGACCGCGTCCGAGATCTCCGCTTGGCGCGGCGTCACGGGCGAAAAGTCTAAGGACGTGTTTCTCAAAGAGCTTACCAAAGTCCTTGGCAGCCTCGAGTTTTCCGAGATACAGGCACAGGCGATCCTTGATCTGCAGCTGCGTCGTCTGTCGGCGCTTGAGCGGCAAAAGATCCTCGACGAATACGCCGAGATCATCAAATATATCGCCGAGCTTGAGAACATCCTCGCAAACGAAAGCGTTCTGCGTCAGGTCATCACGGACGAGCTGGTCGAGATCAGGCGTCAGTATGGCGACGCCCGCCGGACGATCATCGTCGATGCCGACGCCGAGTTTAACATCGAGGACCTTATCGCCGACGAAGAGGTTGCCATCACAGTCACTAAGGCCGGCTACATCAAACGCACGCCCGTCTCGACCTATTCGCGGCAGGGACGCGGCGGCAAGGGCCGACTGGGCGCCACCGCCAAGAACGAGGATTTTGTCGAGCATCTGTTTACGGCATCGACGCACGACGCGTTGATGATCTTTACGGACGACGGCCAGGTCTTTAAGATGAAGGTCCACGAGATACCTGAGGCGGCCGCAGCCGCTCGCGGTAAAGCCGTGGTCAACATGGTCCAGCTATCCAGCGAGCGTAAGCTGGTGGCAACAATGGCCGTGCGTGATTTTAGCGAAGAGGTCTATCTCACGATGGTCACCAAGCACGGCGTCATCAAAAAGACTTTGCTTTCGGAGTATCAAAACATCCGTGCCAACGGCATCAACGCCATTAACATCGACGAGGGCGACGAGCTGCTCGAGGTGATCCGCACCGACGGCAAGCGGCAGATATTTGTCGCGACGCACGACGGCATGGCGGTCCGCTTTCAGGAAACGGACGTCCGCCCGATGGGACGTGCGGCACGCGGCGTTCGGGGCGTCAATCTGCGTGGCGGCGATTATGTCGTCTCGGTCTGCTCGGTATCGCAAGAGGGAACCGAAAAGATCCTCTCCGTGTCTGAAAAGGGCTTTGGCAAACAGACCACGGTCAACAGCTATCGCCTGACAAGGCGCGGCGGCGTCGGCGTCATCAATATGAAGACCACCGACAAGACCGGCAAGGTCGTCGCATCGTTCCCCATCGAAGAGGACAGCGAGATCATGATCATCACCCAACAGGCAAAACTCATCCGCCTCGGCGTTGACAAGATCCGCGAAACCGGCCGCAGCGCCCAGGGCGTCACCCTAATAAAATGCGGCGACGACGACCTCGTAACATCCGCGTCACTATTAGCGGCGGCTGACGATGAAGAGGAATAGATCGTAGCGGTCTTGTCAGTACCGCCTGCGTAAGCGGGTGGGTTCTTTTAGCTAATAAACAAAAAGGCTTCGCGATATGCGAAGCCTTTTCTCTTTTCGCCGGGCCTTTTCTCTTTCGCGGGCAAAGTGCTATTCCGAAACTAATATCGTTCGAATGTGTACTCGACGAGCTTTATGACCGCTACTGGAGCTCCGCTGGAGGTGGCGGGATCGAACTGTATCTTCTTCGCTACGTCAATACAGTTCTTGATGAATTCGTTCGTTGTCGTCTTTACAACGAAGGTGAACCCGATCGTCTTGTCAGGTCTGAATTCAACCGCCAACAACGTAGATCCACTTTGAAAACTATCGGGAACGTCTTCGGCACTTGGTGCTTTTTTCTTCTTGATCTTGAGTGGGGTTTCGCCCTCGATGTTCTTAACGATCTCAAGTTTCAGAGCATGAAGGAAAGCGGCACGTGCCTCTTTTTCTTTTCCAATCTGAGCATAGGCTGCTCCTAGGTAAAGGAAGCTTTGATGATTCCCCGGCGCCGAGGAATTTAGCTTCTCGATAGCCTCAATTGCAGCCCCGTAATTTCCGGCTCGGTATTGATCGACAGCATCCTTAAGCTTTTCCTGAGCGGGAACAAACGAGGTTAACAACAGAACCAACATGAGAGGGAACAGGACTTTCATTTGGGTCACGTCTGCGATTCTGGCACCAAAGCGTGCCAGTGTTGCGGTAGGCCCGCAACCGGTGCGATATGTCTTCATTTTTAGGATGTTAGCATAGGCGGGGCGGGGAAAGTGAACAACGAATAGTTAACAGTGAACAACGGGCGGGCGGGGATTCTTGTCCCTGAAAGGGACGAAGATAATAACGTAGGGTGAAACCCTACGTTTGCGACACAAAACCGGCCGCTCCCTGAAGGGGAGCAACACTGCGACGAATGTTTGTCCCCTACAGGGACTCGATTCACCGGGCATCTTGTTCGTAGGGTTACGCTACGCTCACCCTAGGCTTTATAAGTGCGTCGCCGTTGGCGACAAGAGGGCGGGGCTTTCGGGGATCGGAGCGGCGGAAAGATTGCAGTGCCTGATCCAGATTCTCCCGCAGCTATTCGGGAATAATTTCAGAACTTCTTTCTGTCATAGAGATAATGTGGTGGATGCTTTCAAAATCTTCTTCGGCAATTAAGAGTTCGCAACTCTGGGGATGTAAAAAGACTCCAAAATTTTGGGAAATCAAATCCTCATCCGAAGGATGCAAATGCCAGAAACCTAATTCCTCGTTTTCTGATTTTGCGGCTCTTATTAGAGAAGTTCCCATTGCTACCATTGCGTCTCGTGACAAAGCAAGTTCGACTCGATAGCCTTCGCCTTCGATCATTTCCCCTGTCGGAAGTTGAACTCGAACTTTAAGCAGGTTTTTATCCTCCTTTTCATAGTCCTCAATTCCGTCTTTTGGGGGATATATTTCTACAATAAAGTTTTCCATATTAAAAAAAATTCGGGATCACGGCTGCGAATGTGCGATATGTCTTCATTTTTAGGATGTTAGCATAGGCGGGGCGGGGAAAGTGAACAACGAATAGTGAACAGCGAACAACGGGCGGGGTTTGTGAGTAAGAGCTAGTAAATATCGGAGTGATGTAAGATTTCCGACGTCGGTATTTTCGAGATCGTCACGATAATTTTCGAGATCAAGCCTGTGTTTTTAGAAATAAGGCGGCTGATCTCTTAAATAAAGCCTTTGATCGAAGAAATCACGGGCATTATTTTAGAAATCAAACCGCTGATTTATGAGATCAACCCGTTGATCGGAGAAATTAATGCGTTGATCTCGGAAATCAAGCGGTTAATTTCCAAAATTAGCAGCATAATTTCGGCGAACAAGGGTCTGTTTTCTGCCGACAAGCCATTGTCCGGAGAAAACAACCGAATGTAAACAAAAAACAACCCGCTGTTCGGAGAAAACAAGGGGTTGTCATCGGAAAACAACCGACTGTAAACAAAAAACAATCGGTTGTCCGGAGAAAACAATGGGTTGTCATCGGAAAACAACCGACTGTAAACAAAAAACAATCGGTTGTCCGGAGAAAACAATGGGTTGTTAACAGAAAACAACCCGCTGCTCGGAGAAAACAATGGGTTGTCATCCGAAAACAACCGACTGTCAACGGAAAACAACGGCTTGTAAACAGAAAACAACCGGCTGTTAACGGAAAACAACGGGCTGTCAACACCAGTCCATCTTGGTCCACCTGGTCCGGACCGGACCAAAGAAAAAGGCCGCGAACATCACGCTCACGGCCTTTTAGGTTCGATGCATTAGCCATTACTCACGAGCGGGCTTTCGCATTGCTAGTGACTTTTCCGTGACGCTGCTGCCGCGGGCGACGAACATCAGATCCGTTACGTTGTCATTGACGTTGACCACCTGAGGCTCAAATGAGAACCTCCGCGACCGGACGCCGACGACATAGGAAAGGCCTGTCTCGATACCGTCAAAGCGAAATTCGCCGCGCGGACCCGTCATCACATTACGGCTCACGCCGTTTGGATCGGTAAGGGTTACCACCGCATTTCTCACGCCGCGTCCCTCAGCCGTTGTTACGCGTCCGCCGATCGAAACGTCTGCAGCGGTCGGGACAATTACCATTTCCCAAATGCCGCGGCCATGTGTGCCGATCCTAAGAACGCGATTAGGCGTTACGACACCTGTCTGTTCCTGAAACGCCAAGTCAAAGACCGGCACGACCGGGAGTTTGTTATTCGGGTTGAATACGTTCCACGAGGTGCCGCCGTTGACCGAACGATAGACGCCGATGTCAGTGCCGATATAGATATTCGGTGCTGCCGCCGGTGCGACCGAGCTTTTTTTGTCGATGGCGATGGCGTCAACCGGGATATCGGGCAAACCCGTGCCGATCGGTACCCATGTGGCTGCTCCGCCGGCAAGGTTTGTCGTTTTCCACATATGGACGATCGGGGTACCAGTCGTGCCAAATCCACCATATGCGATATACGCCGTAACCGCCGCCGCATTCGTCGTGTTGGGGTCGATCATTACCTTGTTGACGGTCACGCCCGGTGCAGCGGGTGGCGTGACATCGGTTAGCGTCGCGCTACCAGTCGTCGTGGCATAGACTTTACCGTTTTGCATACCGACGATGCGGAAATTGTCATTCGAACCGATGCCGATCGAACTTACGGCGACGCCTGCTCCGGCAATAGACGCCTGGCTGGCAAGTTGCATGTTATCGCCGCCGTCTGCCGAACGATAGAGACGATCGGTGCCGAAATAGAGCGTATTTGGATTTCCCGGCCCCAATGTCATCGGCGCGTAAAACAGCACCGCGGTGTCGTTGCAATCGAGCCGCGTGTTACCCGCTCCACCTGCGACGCAACTGCGATTGGTCCAGTTCTTTGCCTCGGCGTCAGCCGTCGTCGCCACATACTCATATTCGAGATTTGTCGGGATCAGGTTGTAATAAGTGTGATAGATACGCACATTGGTCGTGTCAGTCGCGTTTTGGTCGATCGCGGTGTACCCGCCGTCGCCAAATGCGATCTGACTCCAGACGCCGCCGTTTGCCAGCGACCGTTTGAGGTGCGTGCCGTTGTCCTGTGTGCCGCCGGTCATAAATTCGCGGTCGACCGGGTGCGTCGCGATACTAAAGTATTGGCTAGCACTGATCTTGCCCGTCGGGTCTGACGATGTGGCGGGATTACCGTTCATACTCGACCAGGTCGCACCTGAATCGGTCGAACGCCAGAGTCCTCCGTCGTTGCCGGTCCATACGATGGCCGGATTTGACGGCGAAACGGCAAACACGTGTACGTCAGCGTGCAGCCCCACCTTGTTTTCGGCCATCGTTAGGCCGTCGGTCGAACGTTTGGTAAGTGCCTGACATCCGCCGTAGTCGCCGCTACCACCGATCTGGATAATGCTTGCATTAGCTGGGTCGACGCCCACGCCGATGTCATAAAAGCACTGGCCGCCGCAGAAACCGTCAGCCGAGCGGACGATGCCACCGGCCGCCGCCGAAGCTGCGTTGGTCGTTGGCCATGTCGCACCGCCATCGACCGAGCGCCTGAGCAATCCCAAATGATTTGCAGCGCAGCTATTTGGATTGCTGCCGGTTGCGGCCGGCGCTTCGCCGGTTGCAGCTAGGATCGTCGAGACGTTGCTAACAACATTCGAAACTAATTCGCCGCGGGAATCACCGTTCAGTGCTATTAAGGGCTGCGTAAATGTTCCGGTGGTCATCGCATTGGTCGTTCTATAAACACCCGCGCAATTATTGCCGGCTGTGCAGCCGTCAGCCGAGCCGCCACCGCTGCGGACCCAAGCGACCAGCGTATTTCCGGTAGCGTCATTCTTATCAAATGTAATGTCGCTGACATCTGTATTGCCGGTGGCAAATCCACTCTCTGCGTTTATTGTAAGCTTTGTGAATGCCACCGTGCCCGCAGCGGCGGTTGCATTGATCGAGCGATATAGGCCGAGTATACCCATCGGCGGAATGGAGTTTGGAGGATTTGAGCCATTTGTTCCGGTATAGCCGCCGCCGCCGCTTGAGGTCGAAACAAAGACAGTGCCGGGTTGGGTCGGGTGAACAAGGATCTGACTGATCGACCTGAATGTAAAGGTGGGCGTCGTGCCACTGCCATAATTCGCGGAGGGGTTTATCGGCCCGACAAGAGTTGGGCTCGCCTGGCTGGCGTTGTCGATGCGGTAAAGCCCCGAGCCAAAATAACCGGTGCGTTGTTCGCCCGTGCCGATATAAACGATATCAGGGTTAGACGGAGCAAAAGCGATCGCCCCGATGGCCATCGTACCGAGAGACGCAAAGCCCGCCGTTTGCAGCTGGATCGTATCCATCATTGGCGTCCATGTCGGTTGTGCAGCACTACTGTTGGTCGTACGATATAGACCGCCGTTGGCCGAACCTACATACACGATATCGGGATTTGTAGGATGAACCGCTATCGAAATAATACGCCCGGTCACGGGATCAACACGCCCCGAAGTTTGTCCACCTGGAACAGGCGCGGGGCCAACGTTGGTCCAATCGGTTACTGCGTTTGGGCTAAGACGCCCCTCGCGGATCGCATCAGCTCTTGCGGCTTCTTCGCGTTCTAATTGGGTTCCCATCTCAGCGATGGCCCTTTCGCGAGCGGTCGGGTCAAAGGGCTTTCCCGGTTCAAAACCGCGTCGCATAGCTACCCATTGGTCACGGGCCTTGATATAAGCTTCTTTGTCGACGTTATGTTCGCCCGGCGGTAGATCCGGATCAGAATAAAGATACCTCTTTACTTGTGCGGTCACTTCCCTGATCGAACCCCATCCGAGATAGATCCCTGTAACCACTAACAACAACGCTCCGATTGCGACTATTTTCTTCATAATCTCCTCCATTAACGAAAAAAGGGCGGCCTAGCTGATACGCTGAGCCGACCCCGAACTGCATGTGATCTCAATAACTGTATATTTTTTCTTAAGTAGGTTAAGTTCGTTTCTCTGGTTTTCCATTATTTTGAGATAATCCGGCGGGGGCGTACCCCAGCAGCCTTTTAATTGGAAAAACCTTATTTCACGTCCCTTTGCATCGACCAATTTTTTACAACTACATTTTGCATTGAGTGATCTCAGTGTCTCGAGAACGGTAATTGGCTGATATTTACGCGATCCGTTTTCGGAAGAAATGTCCTTGTAACTCACAACGGTTTCTAAGGCAATACCAGGCGGGAGACAGTCGTATTTCTGGCAGGAAACAGACATCGCAGAAAAAGCTAAAAATATAAAGGCTAGGGTAAGTTTCATTCCAAAAACATAGTGCCCGTAAACCGATTACTATCGCCTTTCGTACTTCGAGACGTCAAATTGTTTAATTACTTTAGAAACACGGACAGTCTAATCCCAATTAGGCGAAAAGGCAATTTTGAAAACGTTGTTCTTAAAGATCGTTAAGATCTCGAAAGGCAAAAATTTTACACGTCGTTAAGAACCAGATAGAGAAATGGCCGTGAGTTGTGGGCTCGCGGCCATTTTCTTTTACCGGCTAAGGCCGGGATCACAATCGGGCGATGTTATTGAGCGACGATCGTTAGTCCGGTGACGTCGCCGCTGGTCGGGCTGACGTTTTGGGTGCCGAATGAGAATCGGCGTCCCGTCGCCGTCAGTCCGTAAGTCTGGCCCGTTGCGACATTGGCAAAGCTAAATTGTCCCAACGGCCCGGAGACGACCGTTCGGATCGACGTATCCGGCAGCGTAAGCCGGACGACGGCGTTTCGAACGCCGCGGCCTTGTGCCGTCAACACACGGCCGGAGATCGTGACGCTGCTGGCCGGGAATTTTGCACAGACGACGCGTGTCGTCCAGTTAAATGTTCCGTCGGCGGGTAAATACTGCCCGACGTAGCAAAAACCTTCGTCGTCGGACGGATCGACCTGCATCGTCGTGTAATCGCCCCAACGTGTCAGCCCGGTGAGCTGCGAACCGCTACCCGTAAAGGCGATGGTCTCGGCCTGCATCGTGTTGAGCGGGTCATTGAAACGGCGCCCGGTAAGGCCGATCGAGGGTTTGAGCCCGGTTGCGGAGTTTGCGATCGAATATCCCATCATCATGTCGCCGTTCTTATTCATTGCGACCGATCCCATCCAACGGTCGCCTGTTCCACCTTCGTCAAACGTTCCGACCTGAAACAGTGTCGGCGTCGCCGCAAAAGGGTCGCGGATCTCATACCAGCGCATTGCGGCCCCACGCGTACCGAGTCCGTCCGGATCGACCGCCTGGGCAAATACGAGGCTGTCAACGCCGCCGCGATTGCGATACGCCGCTCGATACATCAAACGGCTGCCAAGCGTGTCGAGCAGATTGGTCGTGCCGGGTTGAGCAACGCAGGTGCCGCCGCCGCCGTTACAGGCACGCAACGTGGTAGGGATCGGTACATTGATCACGCTGCCGGCCGCTCCGCCAAACCCGTCTGTGATCGTGACGGTGCCAGCGGCGAAATTTGCCTTGAGCTTGATCATTGTTATCGAGGGGGCAAGGTTTTGCCGGATAAAGATGCCGCCCTGTGTCGAATTCGTCGGCAGCGTTGTGCCGTCCAGATCGGCAGGCAAATACGAGCCGCCGCCGCCGTACACCGCGATCGGTGCACACAGCGTCGTTGCGGTCGGGTCGCCGGCAAGCATCTTTACACGATCCGATGCACAAAGGCCCGAACCGCTGTTACCACCGGCGGGAGAGCCTTGGAATATGTTGTATGACGTGTAGTATGCCTCAGGCATCACGCCGAGCTTTCCGTAATCGTTGAATCCGCTCGGTGCAACCGAACTAAATTCGACGGAATATTTGTTATAAGTGCCGAGCGGGTCGGGTGAGGTCGAAACGGCAAAGCACTGAAAATACGGAGCGGTAGTTCCGGCTCCAAAAGCGAATTGGCTCAAGATCCAGCGGTCCGCTAGCCGGTCGTATTGCAAGATCGGGTCGCCGCGATTGGTCGTGGCACAGAGGTTTGGCATACCCGCGTACAAGGCACTGCCACTAGTCGGCCCGCTGAGGATAGTGCCGGATTTGTTATAGATCGCAAATCTCGAATTTACCCACACGATGATATGGTTTGGCCCGACCGCCAGCGTCGTGTCCGGCGGCGCCGAACCGGCGGCGGAGATCGCCGTAAAGTTTGCTCCAATGACAGCCGATAGCTCGGAACCTGCGATTGTTTGGATCGGATCCGCTGCGGCGGCTTTTCGAGCACGTTTCATCGGCTCCTCAAAGACCTCCTCTAGCTCATTCTCAAACACCGGACCGTCTTCTTTACTGATCTCAGGCTGCGGACGGGATGCGATCTCAGAGAGAGGTTCCGACACGCCGTAGTATGTCATTTTAGGCACAACGGTCGGGCCTTTTTGCGCCCGAGCGTTGGCGGCGGGGCTATAGTTGCGCCTGAACTTCCGCGCGGCTTCGCGCTCGCGTTCCCGTTTGGTCATTTCCTTTTTTGTCGGAACTCTTTTGTTGCCACCGGCCGAGACGCTACTGCTCTGGCTGAAAGCGGCGATGCTCGCGACGCTGATGATGACAAATGTAAAGAACGCGGTGAAGAAACGTGTGTGGATAGTAGGCATATTTATTTCCGGGTAACTCGCAAAAAGCATTAAAAACCTCCAACGGCTTTGAGTTTTGAAAAATGTGAATTAGAGGGGCAAACGAATTACTAGAATAGCATTTCAACAGGACGGGTATCAATGATTATTTCGGGGGAGACATCTATTCAAATAAGGGCGTTGGGGCGTTATTTCGCATAAGCGATGTCAGGCCAAAATGCTCGTACGCACGCCGCGTCGCCATTCGGCCGCGTGGGGTGCGGTTTAGAAAACCGATCTGGAGCAGGTAAGGTTCGATGATCTCTTCGATCGAATCTTTTTCCTCGTGGATCGCGGCGGATATCGTGCTGAGGCCGACCGGGCCGCCATCAAACTTTTCGATGATGGTTTTGAGCAGCTTGGCGTCCATTTCGTCGAGGCCGTAGCTGTCGACCTCCATCCGGTCGAGTGCGTCACACGCGACGTGTTCGGTCACGCAACCGTCGTGATCGACCTCGGCAAAATCACGGACACGCCGGAGCAGGCGATTGACTATACGCGGCGTACCGCGGCCGCGACGAGCGATCTCGTGCGAACCTTGTTCCTCGATCTCGACATTTAGAATACCCGCCGAGCGGTTGCAGATCGTTTGCAGATCGTCGATGCCGTAAAAATCAAGGTGAAAGATGATCCCGAACCTGCCTCTTAAAGGCGCCGTGATCAAACCCGGGCGCGTCGTCGCCCCGACTAGCGTGAATTTTGGCAGCTCAAGTTTTATCGAGCGAGCTGCGGTGCCCTGGCCGATCATGATGTCGAGGTTGTAATCCTCCATCGCGGGATAGAGGATCTCTTCGATCGCGGGATTGAGCCGGTGGATCTCGTCGATAAATAGCACATCGCCTTCTTCGAGCCCCGTCAGGATCGCCGCGAGGTCGCCCGCTTTTTCGATCACCGGGCCGGATGTCGATTTGAGCGACGCTCCCATTTCGGTGGCGACAATGTTTGAAAGCGTGGTCTTGCCCATGCCCGGCGGGCCTGTGAGCAGGATGTGGTCGAGAGCTTCGCGGCGTTTGAGCGCTGCCTTCATAAAGACGCGCAGGTTTTCCTTGACCTTGGTCTGGCCGATGTACTCAGCCAGCTGCGCCGGACGCAGCGTCGCCTCAAATCGGCTCTCGTCGGCGGAGAGGTCTTCGTCACGGATGTTTATTGCTGCACTTTGTGTCATCAGATAACCGCAAATAATTCTAACAGGATTTACAGGATGAGTAGGATAAGAAGTGAGATAGTAAAATCCTGCCTATCCTGCACATCCCGTTTGAATTAAGCCTGTCAAAATAATAGCCCTTTGTTCCACAGAGCCAAAATATCCATCGAAAATGCGACCGTGCAATGCAGCACGAGACCAAGCCAGATCGTGCCGTTCTTATAGCTGATCCAGCCTAGAAACAATCCGGCAAATATCGCGGCAAACGTCTCCGGCATTGGCTTTTGAAAATGGATCATCGTGTACGGCACGGTCATCGCCAGGATCGAATATACGCCAAGCGACGGCTTTAGGCTGTGAACCAGAAAGCCGCGAAAAAAGAATTCGAGGCCAAAGAATTGAAAAAAATAGACGAGTTCCCAGATCAGCAGCGTCCATGAGAGATACGGGTCGGCGTTGTAAACCTTTAGGAAAGGATACTTTGCCGAAAAGCTGCCCGTTAGCGACATCAGATAAACAAGCGGCAGCATGATCGCGACACAGAGTGCGAGCAATTTCAAAAACCCCGGCTCGATCTTTAGCGACAGTCCGATCTCGCTCAGCTTTCGCTTTTGGACAAACTTTACAAAGATCGCGGGTATCACAAAATAAAATGTCACTGAGACAAAAACCCACCAGATCAGGCCGTAGAGATTGTTGTTTGTCGGGTGAGCTGCCTCGTCACCGATGTGGGCGAAGCGTGTGTTTGAAAGTATCGAGGCTAGATAGCTTGGGTCTTTGAAATACGTGATGCAGGTCAGCCCGATCGCCGCATAGACAAACGCAAATACCGCACGGCGGTCGAGTTTGGCAAAGTCGCCGCGAATTTGTGTAACGAGTTCTAGCATCAGGCGGAGTTATTTGGCGAGCACCTGCAGAGCCTTTCGCAGCAGTTTTTGGACAGTGATCTCGGTGCCATCCTGCGCGGCTTGTTTGAGAGCTTTCTCTGCGGCAGGACGTTGATAGCCTAGATTTACGAGAGCCGACAGTGCGTCTTCGAAAACGGCATCAGCGGGCAGCGATGACACGGAACCGACATCGGACGCCGTTGTTCCGCCGGACGATAGCTCACCGATCTTGTCGCGAAGCTCGATCGCCAGTCGCTCAGCGGTCTTACGCCCGACGCCGGGGATGCTTGTTAGCCGTGCAAGGTCTTCAGTGCGGATCGCGAGGATCATCTCATCCGCACTCATGCCTGACAGCATCGTGATGCCCATCTTCGGGCCGATGCCCTGAACTGAGATCAGGCGAAGATAGAGATCGCGTTCACGGACGGTCTTAAAGCCAAAAAGCTGTATCGCATCTTCGCGGACGTGGGTGTAAATTCGTAGGCTAACGGCTGATCCAACTTCGCCCAACTCGTAAAAGGTCGAGAGCGGTATTGACACTTCGTACCCGACACCGCCGACATCGACGATAGCCGTATTTGCTTGCTTTTCGAATAGTTTGCCGGAAAGTAAGGCGATCATTGTTTCACACGTGCAACACAAAGTGTAATCGAATTTGTCCGTGACGGCAACGCTTGTCGCCGCAAGATCGTCATAAAATTGTTCTTTTTGTTCGTAATTGCCGATTTTGCTTTGCCGCCGAAAGCGAAAGGTATAATATAAAAATACGGTAGCAATTAATGTATGTGAATCCGTTTTTGCGACTCCGGCGTAAGTAGTAGTATCGGGAGTTTTTTTATAAATGAATTGGTCCAGCAGTAAAAGTTTTATCACTCGTGCATTGCCGTTTGCCGCAACGTTTTTGGTCGCGGTGTTTGTTACAAGTTTGTTCGTAGATCTCAACGGACCGCGAATGCGCGGCTTTCACGGTAAGCGTCACCAGGAAATGATGCGGCTGAGAATGGAGAATCAAGAGCTTCGAAACGAAAATTTTCGTTTGCAAGAGCAACTTGATAGCCAACAGTTGGGGCTTGGCCACAAACATCTCGGCAAAGAAGAATGTGAGATCCAGGTCTTTGATATACCGGTTGCACCCAAAGCACAAAAGTAGATTTTTGTAAGCAGGGACTCGCCACAGATTAACCTTACCCGAAAGGATGTGTTAATCTGTGGTTTCCTAATTTTATGGACGAATCCTCCGCTCGAAAACTTATTGTCGAGGTCGGCAAACTGCTTTACGAACGCAGCTATGTCGTTGCGTTTGACGGCAATGTCAGCATTCGCTTGGATGACAACACGGTGCTTGCAACGCCAACGATGACGTCAAAGGGGCGGATGACGGAGGATTGTCTTGCCTTGACGGACATCGAGGGCAAGCCGCTCAATGACAAGCGGGCATCTTCGGAACTGGCGATGCATCTGCTCATCTATAAGATGCGTCCCGATATCAATGCGGTGTGTCATGCTCATCCGGCACACGGAACAGCGTTTGCCGTTGCGGGGCTTGCGATAGATCAGCCGATCCTGTCGGAAGTTGTTTTGACACTTGGATGTGTCCCGCTGACGGCTTACGGAACCCCCTCGACCGACGAACTGACCGAGGCGATGAAGCCTTTTGTCCCGCATCACAACGCACTGCTAATGGCCAATCACGGAGCTGTGGCGTATGGCGAACATCTTTGGCAGGCTTATGACAGGCTTG
>JBGAUY010000061.1:0-16816 GCA_044228425.1 Pyrinomonadaceae bacterium
ATCCGGGTCAAGACGATATTTTTTAACGTCATGACCAATGCGATCGCCGTATTTGCCGCTGCAAAGGCTGTTTGGTTTATTTTTGGGTCGACTGATCTGGTGCTACAGCGTGGAGATTTTACAAGTTTTGTCTGGCTGTTAACGGTTATAGCGGTAGCTCTGTTTGCGGTCAATTCCGGACTGGTTGCAGTCTTTTCAGCGATCAAACAGGAGAAAAAGACGCTGTGGCAAGTATGGACCGAGAATTGTTTTGATGCTGTATTGATGTATGTGGTCGGGGCCGTGATGGCAGGCATCATCGTCAAAGCGCTCGAACAGATCAATCTGTATCTCTTCACCGCGGTCGTTCTGTTCTTTGGCATAATTTATCTCACATTCCGGCGATTTGTTGAGGATCTTAAAAAGACTGTTGAAAAAGCAAAACAGGCAGAACGCGAGCGCGCCGAACAGGCTGAGGAACACGTCAATGAACTTGAGCATTACGTCGCCGAACTCGAACGCAGCGGTGCCGCTCTGCAGGAAAGCCATGAGAATTTTCGACATGCAGCGTATCACGATGCCCTAACGGGCCTGCCAAACCGCAACTACTTTATCGATACACTAAAGGGCTTACTGCAGCAGAGCCGTGAAAACTCTGAAAGCAACTTTGCCGTTCTGTTCCTAGACCTCAACCGATTCAAAACGATCAATGACAGTCTTGGCCACTCGATGGGCGATCGTCTGATCAAAAACGTTGCCAAACGCCTGTCCGGAATGGTCCGCGAAGAGGACATGGTCGCACGTTTTAGCGGTGATAAATTTGGCATTGTCCTGAGCGACCTTTTGAGCAAAGAAGAGGCGACGAGCTTTGCCGACCGGCTTGCCAAACGGCTTTCTGAGCCATACACGCTAGACGGACGTCAGGTATTTACGAGCGCAAAGATCGGTATCGCATACGGCAATTCGAAGTACCCTGAGGCGGAAGACATCCTCCGCGACGCGGACATCGCGATGTATTACTCAAAGGATAACGAGGAAAACTACGTTATCTTTGACCAAAAGATGCACATCCGTGCGGTGACGCGTTTGCAATTGGAAACAGACCTTAGATTTGCGATCGAACGCAACGAATTTGAACTCTATTATCAGCCGATCGTCGGGCTTGAAAATTCTTCGCTCGTCGGTTTTGAGGCTCTCGTCCGTTGGAATCACCCGCAGCGCGGACTCGTGCCGCCATATGAATTTATCCCCATCAGCGAGAGCACCGGCTTGATCATACCGATGACGGTGCAGATCCTGCATTCGGCATGCTCGCAGGTCGTCAAGTGGCAAGAGAAAAACCCCGGCGGTACGCCGCTGAGCATCGCGGTCAACCTTTCTGGCAAGCATTTTGGCCACCCGGCGCTTGTCGAACAGATCAAGACCGTGATCGCTGAGACAGGGATCAACCCGACATATCTAAAGCTGGAGCTTACAGAAAGCGCGGTCATGGATAACGCTGAAACGGCTATCTTAATGCTCAAGCAGATCAAAGAAACAGGCGTTCAGATCAGTATAGATGATTTTGGAACTGGTTATTCGAGCCTCAGCTATCTGCACCGATTCCCGATCGATCTGCTCAAGGTCGACCGTTCGTTCGTTTCGGCGATGGAAGAAAATACTGAGAACGGCGAGATCGTCCGCACGGTCATCGCTTTGGCTAAGGCTCTGAATCTAAAGGTCGTTGCAGAGGGCATCGAGAGCGTACATCAATTTCACCAACTGCGTATCCTCGGTTGTGAATACGGCCAAGGCTATCTGTTTTCAAAACCGCTGCCGGTCGCTGATATCGAACGTCTGCTAGAAGATAAGGCTCGTTGGCAGAACATATTGCCAGCCGCCCCGGTAGCACCGCCGCAAAATCGCGACCTGCTGTCACCGCTTAGATTGGCACAGTAGAAATACGAGCAGAAGGAATCGGGGTCAGATACTGCGATTCTGTTGATTGTAAGGCTTGCGTTATATTCTATCAACGTAGATGGACGGCTTTGCCTCGAGTGGAAAAGCCGTTTCGTATTTTGAAGCGAGGTTTAGCAACACGTCCTCGGACCAGAAATTGCCGACTAGCTGAACACCGATGGGCAGGCCTTCGTCGGAAAGGCCGCACGGTACGCTTATCGCCGGAACACCGGCGAGATTGGCAGAGACGGTGTAAATATCATTTAGATACATCGCCAGCGGATCGTCCGATTTTTCACCAAGCTTAAACGCGACGGACGGTGAAGTCGGCGTTAAGATCGCGTCGCATTTTTCAAACGCGGTCGCGTAGTCTCGTTTTACAAGAGCACGGACCTTTTGAGCTTTGGAATAATACGCGTCGTAATAGCCGCTCGACAGCACGTAAGTGCCGAGCATGATGCGGCGTTTGACCTCGGCTCCGAATCCCTCTTCGCGGGTTTTGAAATACATCTCACGCAAGCCGGGAGCGTCTTCGGCACGAAATCCGTAACGGACGCCGTCAAAACGCGCGAGATTTGACGAAGCCTCAGCCGTCGCGATGATGTAGTAAACAGCGATGCCGTATTTAGCATAAGGCAGCTCCACATCGACCGTTTTAGCACCTAAGCTTTCAAAGTTATCGATCGCCTCCAGTACCTTTTCACGAACATCTTCGTCGAGACCCTCGCCAAGCAATGCGCGAGGTATTCCGATGGTCTTGCCCGCAATATCGTTGTCGAGCGTTGCCGCATAATCGGGTACGGGTACATCCGCCGATGTCGAATCGAGAGGGTCGCGTCCGGCGATCACGCCCAATACATCCGCGACATCGCGTGACGACTGGCCAAAAATACCGATGTTATCGAGCGACGAGGCAAAAGCGACGAGGCCGTAACGCGAGATGCGTCCGTAGGTTGGTTTAAATCCGACGATGCCGCAGAGCGATGCCGGTTGGCGAACCGAACCGCCGGTTTCAGATCCCAAAGCCGCACGAACAACTCCCGAAGCAACCGCCACAGCCGACCCGCCCGAACTGCCGCCCGGAACGCGCGTCACATCCCAAGGGTTTTTCGCGGGGCCAAACGCCGAGGTCTCATTAGACGAGCCCATCGCAAATTCGTCCATGTTGGTCTTTCCGACCATGATCGCTCCGGCTTCGTTCAGCCGTTTTACGGCGGTAGCGTCGTAATGAGCTTTGTAATTGTTCAGGATGTGCGAACCGCACGATGTCCGCATGCCTTTGGTACAGATGTTATCCTTGACGGCAACGGCGACACCCTCGAGCAGTCTATCGCCCGGTTCCGCATCAAGCTCGGCTGCGCATGCTAGTGCATACTCACGCTCGATCGAGAGGAATGCGTTGAGTTCGCCATTCAACTTTTCAGCGTTATCTAAGGTCTTTTCAATATTCGAAACAATTGACATAAAAAAATGAGTTATCTGCCCTTCGAACCGACGCCTTCAAGTAGCCACTTGCCGTCTTGCTTTACAAAATTTGCCTGCACCGCTTGTTGCTCCGTTTTTGTGTCGTCACGCCAATAAACCTGGATCTTAAGATCGATATCACTCGGTGAGGCGACCTTACATTCCGCGAGCTTAAACGTCCGCGGGAAGTCGGTCGTCAAAGTAAATGGATCAGGTCCATTTTCGGGATACGTTGCCAGCAACGCGAAATAACGCGGCGTCAGATATTTTTCACGGGCCTTAAAATTCTCCGCACTCGGCCTCATTTCATTTCCAAAATGGAACGAATAAAACTGCCTAGCCGAATCGCGAGCCTCGACACATTCGGCTGGCTCAAGATTCGGAATACTGCACATTCGGCTGGCTCAAGATTCGGAATACTGCAAGCCGCAACGAATAACGCACAATGCACCATGCACAATACGAAAGCCAAATTTTGCATTGTGCGTTTTGAATTTTGCATTAGTTGAGCACTTTTGGCACCTGAAAATGTCCTGCAACGCCGGACGGGGCTTCACTCAACGCGGCTTTTTGTCCTAGCGAATCGCCGGGGGTGTCCTCGCGAATGGTTTGCGTCGCTTCGCCTTCGGCGGTCAGCCCGCCGAGCATCGGCTCGATGTCATCGGTATCAAGCTCATTGAGCTGCTCAACATACTTTACGATATCCGCCATCTGTGGCGTGTAGAGAGCGACCTCCGCATCAGAGATCTCGAGGTGAGCGAGTTTTGCGATCTTTTTTACGTCCATAAGCTAATCCTGCTTTTGCCTTTCCAAATACTCAACGGCAGCACCCAAAAATTGTTGTCTGAGGGCCTCATCACCGATTGCCTCAGCGGCTTTGATCAATGATGGGGAAACTTCAGGAGCAACAGTTTCCGACGAAACTGATTTACATTCCCGAGACTCATTCACCGTCCTTTCATCAATACGAAACTCGATAAATCTAACCGTTCCGTCACCGAGCGAAGAGTTTATTTTATAAAGCATCTGCGGACTCAGATCTTCAAGATGCCGCTGCCAAGTTCTGTCGGCAACGGCAACGATCAATCGGTTTTCAAAAAACTCTATCGCAATCGTACGCTCGTTGAGCAACTCACCGGCACAGCGTTTCCAGGCGGCGAATACGACCGCCTCATCGACATCGCCGTTCGACGAGAGCCCGTTTAGCACGGACGGAATTGCCCCAAAAACCTGCTCCATTTGTCATTTACCACCAATCAATTATCATTTTAGACGAGATGAACGAACTTCCAAAATTGATACTAGCATCGGGCAGCCCGCGTCGCTCCGAGATATTAACTTCTGTCGGCTGGGAATTTACAAAGCACGTCGCCGATATAGACGAAAGCGAACGCGAAGGTGAATCGCCTGAGGATTATGTCGTTCGTCTCGCTCGTGAAAAGGCCGAGGCGGTTGCTGCACATTATCCCGACGAGATCGTCCTCGGTGCTGACACAACCGTCGTGATCGACGGACAGATCATCGGCAAACCGGTCGATCTGGATGATGCTGTGAGAATGTTAACTATGCTGGCAGGGAACTGGCACGAGGTTTTGACTGGTGTTGCTGTTGTTCGTGATGACAAAACGCGATCTTCGATTCAACGAACGCGGGTAAAGTTTGCACCAATGACCGACCAAGAAGTTGCTTTCCTGGCGAAACGCGGTGACCCGTTAGATAAAGCGGGGGCTTATGCGGTCCAGGCTCAAGCGGCTTTGTTTATCGAGGGGATCGAAGGTGATTATTGGAACGTCGTTGGCCTGCCGATTAGCTTGGTTTATCAACTACTAAAATAAGAAGAGCCGGGCATTTAGCCCGGCTCTTATCCAACCAAATCAGTGTAGATATTACAGCAATCTATCGATCGCCTTAGAGATCGGTATCGTGATGTCGTATTTCGGATCGATGCCCCCGAAAGGCTCACCGACGCGGTCGCCGTTTTTGTTTAGGATCACGAACGACGGAAACTGTTCGATCTCGTATTTGCTTTTCGTTACGGTGCCGTCCGGATCGCGGAGGATCGGGATGGTGAGTTTGTTCGTAAAAGCAAATTTACGGATTTCTTCCGTGCTCCTAAAGTTCTGCGACTTGGCGTTAGCCGAGTCGGTCGCGACGAAATAGAAAACGACGTTTTTGCCCGCGTATTTTTTGATTAGAGCGTTGGTATAATCCGCCTGTTTTGCTGACAGCGGCAGCCAAGCGGCACCGACGGCCAAAACAACAACCTTGCCTTTCTGGGCCTCAACATCGACGCGTGAGCCGTCGAGCGAAGTTAATACGGTCTGCGAAAACGCAGCGACCGTCATAAAAACCGTGAGAGAAAATATTGCAATGAAACTTTTTATCGTTTTCATAATGTTATGAAACCCCCAGTCGGAGCGTCTCACTGTAATTAGATGCAAGTTTGAGTCCAAACTACTGCTTTCGATTAAGGATCACATTATCGATCAGCCGGACGTCACCAAAAGCGACCGCCGTCACTATCAAAGCCTCGTCATCCCCAATCTTTTCAATAGGTTGCAGCGTTTCGCGATCGACGACAGAAATATAATCGATCGTTGCGAGCGGCTCCGTCTCAATGCGGTTTTTGACGATTTGAGTGAGATCCGACGCATTTCGTTCGCCTTTTTTGAACGCGATCTTGGCTTCGCGAAGTGCTTCGATGATTATTGGGGCTTTTTCGTGTTCTTCCTCAGACAATAGAGAGTTGCGTGACGACATCGCGAGGCCCGACTCTTCGCGAATCGTAGGTATGACAATTATCTCAGTCTCAAAACCAAGGTCGCTGGTCAGGCGTTTGATAACGGCGACTTGCTGGGCATCTTTTTGCCCGAAAAACGCATGATCGGGGCGAATCGTATTAAAGAGAATAGTGACGACGGTCGCGACCCCGCGAAAATGGCCGGGCCGCGATTCGCCCTCAAGTGTATCGGTTATGCCTTCGACGTTTACATATGTTGAAAAGCCTTTGGGGTAGATCTCGTCGTTTTCCGGAGCGTAAATATAATCCACATCATACTCCGACAGCACCGCGGCATCGGCGGTCAGGTCACGCGGATATTTTTCGAGATCTTGGGACTGATTGAACTGCGTCGGGTTAACAAATATAGACACGATGACGACATCGCATCGCTGCCGGCATTCCTGCACGAGTGCAAGATGTCCGGCGTGCAACGCTCCCATCGTCGGAACAAAACCGACGGTCTTAGCCTCGCGACGCAGTTTGCGTGCGATCGAAAACATTCGCTGCCGTCGGTTAATGATCTCCATTTAGGCGCTCATTTCTTTTTTGGTTTCGTCCGTCAGGCCATACGATTCTTTATCGTTTGGATATGCACCGGACTTAACGTCGGCTGTCCACCGGTGTATCGCGTCGGTCATAACGTCGCGGACGTTGGCGTATTGGCGGACAAAACGCGGCTGGCGGCCAAATGTCATGCCGACCAGATCATGCAGGACGAGGACCTGAATGTCGCATTCGAGGCCGGCTCCGATACCGATGGTGGACATTTCAAGCTCGGCGGTTATCATTGCGGCGACCTCGCGGGGGACAAGTTCTAAAACAATGGCAAAAGCACCTGCGTCCTCGAGCATTTTAGCGTCTTCGATCAGTAATTTGGCTTGTTCGGCCGTACGGCCCTGCACACGATAGCCGCCCATTTTATATACCGACTGCGGCGTCAGGCCGATGTGTGCGACAACCGGTATTTCTTCGTTTACGAGGCGTTTGACCAGCTCGACACGGTTGCGGCCCCCTTCAAGTTTCACCGCCTCGGCTCCGCCGTATTTCATCAGCCGCAGGGCATTTTTTACGCTGTCGTCTTCATTTACATGATAGGTGCCAAACGGCATATCGGCGATGACCATCGCCCGCTCGGTGCCGCGTTTAACAGCGATACATGCCGAGATTATCTCGTCCAGCGACACGGGAATGGTGTTGCCATAACCGTGTATGACATTTCCCATGCTGTCGCCGACGAGGATCATATCGACGCCGGCTTCGTCGACGATGCGAGCGGTCGGATAATCGTACGCGGTCAAACAGACGAGTTTTTCGCCGCGTTCCTTAGCTGCACGGATGGCGGGCAGATAAACTTTGCCCTCTTTGTCGGGTTGAAGATATGCCATAAAGTTGAATCAAGAATAGCTTTTCATCGGTTCCAAGTCTAGCTATTTGCGGCGAGTTCGTGGGCGATGTCAAAGTTAGGGTTCCAGCGTTCTACCTCGCTCGAGTCATCGACATTTGCCAGCAGTTCGCCGACCTCGGTTTGCAGGACAGGGTGGACAAAGTTTGGTGCGATCTCATTAAGCGGGACGAGGACAAATTTGCGTAAGTGAAGCCGCGGGTGCGGCAGCGTTAGAAATTCGGATGTCATCTGCTGATCGCCAAAAAAAAGTATATCGAGATCGGCTGTGCGGGGCCTCTTTACAGTCTTATCACGCCGCCCGAGCAGATATTCGATCCGCAGCAGCCGTGCCATCATTTGGCTTGGGCTCACGTTGGTCACGTGTATCTCGGCGACCATGTTCAGAAAATTGACCTCGCTCTCGATCTCCAGCGGCTCGGTCTCATAGATCGCCGACAGTTTATCGACGACAAAGCTCGCTTCCATCAGGGCACGCACGGCGAGCAGCAAATTTCCCGCGCGGTCGCCGAGATTTGAGCCGAGTCCTATGTATGCGATCGTGTGGTTGGCGTCTGCCATAGCGCTGCATAATAATCGGACGAAATGATGCGGATGTCAACGCCGCTTTTGCCGTTGCGGGCCAATCGTGTTACATTTCCCTCGCAGAGGATCAGACACTATGACGGCGAAGACAAAATTACTACCGGTTATCATCCTTATTTTCGCGGCAGTTTTGGGCTGCAAACAGATCAGCGAGATGGCTAATAAGGACAAGGAAAAGCCGCCCGTGATAACCGAGGGGCCGAAAACTTTTACGCTCGCCGGTAAAGAATGGAAAACCTATGATCTAGCGGGCACGGACATCAAGATCGATCTGCCGGCGGAGCCAAAAGACCAGACGCCGCCGCTGCCCGCGAGCTATAAATCGGTATTTTCCGCGATGCACATACATTCGTACGACGAGGCCGGGTTTAACTCTTCGTACAGCGAGCTGGTGCCGACGGGCAGCAGAAAATTTACCATCAAAGAGCTTGCCGACACCAGCATGGCGGCTCTCAAACGCCAGGTTCCCGATCTCAATTACACGCTCGACGTCCGGTCCGACACAAACGCAAAATACAACGGCACATTTACCCGCAACGGCAAACCTTACGAGCTCCGCGGCTGCTGTATCTACAAAATGGGCACCGACAGCCGCGTCTGGGCCGTGCTGACGCTCTACCCTAAAGACAACGCCGACGGCCAGACCGCTAGCCAACGTATCATCGACTCCGCTGTATTCAAAGGCTCCGATGAGGTTTGTAAATAATGTGGGGTTCAACGACTTCGTTTGATCACTCTTGATTTACATTTCGTGGATTGAATGTTCCAATAGTGTTGTTGAAAATCGAAAAACCAGTAGTGTTTTCCTCAAGCACTCGGGCGGTCGCGTCGCCGTCTTTACACAAATTCGGACGCCAAACACTGATGCCGCGAAGAAAGTTTCGTCACACACAGCGTTTTGAATCCTCAGATGACTCCAGCTTACAGGAATATCTAGTTAATCAGTCGGCACCGACGACGACCCGGACAGAGCTGCTGCGGCTGATACGCGGCGGCGAGGACACTTATCTTGAGCTAAAGGTAAAGCTGTCGAATTCGGAGCGGATCGCGCAGGGCATCGTCGCTCTGGCAAACACCGACGGCGGGACGATCATTTTCGGCGTCAACGATCAGCTCAGGATCGAGGGCGTTTCGAACCCCGAATGGGTGCAGCAGGAGCTTGTAAGGATCTGCCGCGAAGAGATCGTGCCGGCGATCGTGCCTATGATCGACACGATCGCTTTTGACAGCGGCAAACGTGTCGTTGCCCTAGATATCGACGGCAAGAAGAAGCCGTACCGCACCCGCGACGGACGTTTTTATCTGAGATTTGGAGCGGAAAAACGCGAGGTTTCGCGTGCGGAGTTGTCGATGTGGGTTGATGAGCTGCGTCCGCTTGGTTTTGAGAACATCCCTTTGCAGGAAGTGGTCGAAGAAGATTTTGACGACGCCCTGCTGTGGTCTTTTGCAAGCGGATTTGACGATAATGCACCGAATCGGAGCCTTTATAATACAGCCGATTTTCTGCGAAAGGACTTGCTGCTCGCGGTGGGCACGACGGATGAGTTTTTCCCGACGGTCGCGGCATTATTGTTATTCGGTAAGAATGAACGCGTCGCTGAATTGCTGCCTCGTTCGAATGTGACGGTCGCGCGGTTCTCCGGCGATAACGGCAACGCCCAGTTGATCGAAGCCATCGAGTCCAAGGGAAATCTGTTGACGCAGTACGAGACAGTGATGGGTTTTATTCAGCGTTATACGGATCTTGCGAAAGAAACGCCGAAGCGAAAACTGACACTTGTGACCGACGAGGTCGCGAAACAACGCGGGACCTATCATTTTTACTCCGTGTCGGAGGCGATAATAAATGCTCTCATGCACCGTGACCTCGCTCTGCGTGACATACGCACGCGGATCAATATTTACGACAGCGCCATCGAGATCATAAACCCGCGACGAACGAACGGTTTCTCACCGCCCGCCTCACGAGCAATACGCTACGGCATCACGCAGAG
The DNA here is from genome assembly GCA_044228425.1 of Pyrinomonadaceae bacterium. GTDB lineage: Bacteria > Acidobacteriota > Blastocatellia > Pyrinomonadales > Pyrinomonadaceae > OLB17. Next base: position 10,145 of record JBGAUY010000061.1, read on the forward strand.
GCTTAATCCGCAGATCTCCGCGATATTTACGAGACGCGAATACGGCATCAGCGTCCCGCACGGCGGCTTGCCCATGATCCTGCGGCAATCGAACCGTTTCTCAGGCCGCAAGCCGGAGATCTATATCGCAAATGATGAATTTAAGCTAAAGATCTACGCCGCATGAATAAATTGGCCACAGAGGGCATAGAGAACACAGAGGCAGAAGAGCCGCCGCAAGCGCTTTCGGGCCGTTTTATAGTGTTGATCTCTACATTTACTGCACTAATTTATTTCTTCTCAAACCCACGCCCGCAAAATTATTATGATTACACTTTTCGGGTTGCCAGGAATTTGCTTGGCGGCAAGATAGCATTTACCCAGCCGCAACCGTCTTGGCTAAATGAGTTCGTGCCGTTCGAAGGGTTTTATTATTCGGTGTTTCCGTTCGGTGCGGTTTTGTCGATGATCCCGGCAGCTTTGCTCAAAGCTCTCGGATTTATCACGCAAATGCCGGGCGCGTGGATCGCGGCGATACTTGCGGGCGTTGGTTGTTTTTTGTTGCTTAAGATCGCTTCGAAGTATGAGGTGTCGCGCGTCAAGCAGATATTGCTGACGATGGTGATCTTGTTCGGGACGTTTGCTTGGACGAACCTGACTTTTACAGGAGCGTGGCAACTGGCTCTCGGTTTTGCGATGGTCGGCGAGATAGGGGCTATATATTTCACTGTGTATGACCGCAGGCCGCTGCTGGCTGGATTTTTCTTTGCACTGGCGTTTGGTAACCGGACGGAGAATCTGTTGACGGCACCGGTGTTTATGTATTTATTGCTCAGGTCAGAACCGGGAGCGGTAGCGACCGGATTCCAGGGAGATGGGGCTGATTCAACCCCAACTGATAAGAATCCCGTCGCTACCGCTGTGGGTTCTGACAAGATCCGTAACCTTGCATGGTTTTGCGCAGTTCCTTTCGTACTCGGTGTCTCGACGCTTATTTATAATTACGTTCGCTTTCATTCGTTCACGGATTTTGGTTATGCACGGATACCGGGTGTATTAGACGAACCTTGGTACAACCACGGGATCTTTTCGATGTATTACATCCCGCGTCAGGCTTGGGAAATGCTGGTGAAATCGTGGGAATGGAAATCGGCGTTTCCATACCTCGTGCCAAACGGATTTAGCAGCTCGATAATGTGGAGCAGCCCTTTTCTATTGCTTTTGTGGCGATTTGGTTCACGGGAAAAAATGCTCAAATACGCGGCGTGGGCGGCGGTGGCGGTGCTGACATTTTTGCTCTGGATCCATGGCAATTCGGGCGGATGGCAGTTTGGCTATCGTTACGCAATGGTTCTGCTACCGTGGATATTTGTAATAATCCTTGAAACTGCTCCGAAACGTATCACACCTGTCGAATGGGTACTATGCGGCATTTCTTTTGTTATGAACGCCTATGCGACATGGCTGTTTCATTGGACTGACTACGTTAAACCCTAATGTTACTTGATCTCTCGCCCCTAAAAGCCTCACGCGATTACCGACTGCTCTTTTTTGGCCAGCTTGTGTCATTTTTCGGCTCGATGATGACGTTTATCGTCGTGCCGTGGCAGATGTACCAATTGACGCAGTCGTCGGCGATGGTCGGGTATATTTATCTGGCCGAATTTATCCCGATGGTCGTGCTCGCGTTTGTTGGCGGGGCCCTCGCGGATTTTCTCGACAAACGCAAAATGCTGCGGTTCACCGAGGTCGGGCAGACGATCGTAACCGCGATCTTGTTGGGTAATTCACTTCTTCCACGGCCGCAGATCTGGATATTATTCCTTGCGGTAGCTCTTCACGCGGGGCTCGCAGCAATACAGCGTCCGGCGTTTGAATCGTTTATTCAAAAGGTCATCCCAGCCGAGATGATGTCCGCCGTGATGGCCCTCAACTCGATCAGATTTTCTGTCGGGATGATCGTCGGTCCGGCGGTCGCAGGTGTTATTGCGACGCAATTAAGTCCGTCAGTCGCGTACGGCATTGATTTCTTAACATTCGGGGCGTCGTTGATAGCGGTATTTATGCTGCGGAGTGTTCCGTCGCCGGAGAATGCTGAGAAACCGAGCTTTCAGGGAATTAAACGAGCATGGAAATATGCTTTTTCGCGGCAGGAGCTTGTGGGGACATATTTTATTGATATCGCCGCAATGTTTTTTGCGTTTCCGCAGGCATTGTATCCGGCACTCGCAGTGATATATGGCGATAAGTATGTCGGGTTTTTTCCGGCGGCGATCGCGATCGGAGCTTTGATCGCCAGTGCGACGTCGGGCTGGACAAAAAATGTCCATCGTCACGGTCTGATGGTGATCGGGGCAGCGGTGTTGTGGGGCGTAGCGATATTTTTCTTCGGTTTGGTCGATAGTCTTGTGCCCGCGCTGATCTTGCTCGCAGCTGCCGGCTTTTTTGACATGATCTCAGGTATCTTTCGCGGAGCGATCTGGAACCAGACGATTCCCAATTACCTTCGCGGACGCCTCGCGAGCATCGAAATGATGAGCTATTTGACCGGGCCGATGCTAGGCAGTGCTAAAATGGGAATCGTCGCCGAAACGTTTAGCGTGAAAACCGCGATCGTTTCCGGCGGGGTTCTTTGTGTTGCTTCCGTCCTCGGCTCGGCGTTATTTTTCCCCAAATTTTTCAGCTACGACGGCCGCGAGGGCATCAAGCGGCGAGAGATCGAGGAAGCCGAACGCGGTGAAATGTCGCGGGTATCGGAAGCAGAATTTTGAGTTATGGCAATTTTACGTAAAAGACAGATCGAAAATCTAGGGCAGATGAACGAGGGACAGCTTGAAGCGTTTCTCAATGCGATGCCTGCCGGGCAGGAATCGATGAGCCAACTACTTGACCGTGTCGAAGATGAGCTATATGAATCCGAGTGCGATCATACGCTGCGTTATGCGATGCGTTTTATGATGGAACGCGGGCTAAATTTCCCAAAGATAACCAACTGGCTCAACGAAAACGGTGGTTATTGTGACTGCGAAGTGATGAAACAGATCGCGCCCTATTGGCGTGAAAAATTTGGGGATGACTAACCTACTTTCTCAAACATTTCTTTCAAGTATTTTCCGGTAAACGAACCTTTGACCTTGGCTAAATCTTCAGGCGTACCGGTGGCGACGATCTCGCCGCCGCCGATACCGCCTTCGGGGCCGATGTCGATGATCCAGTCCGCCGTTTTTATAACGTCCATGTTGTGCTCGATAACTAGCAGACTTCCGCCGCTATCGATGAGAGCACGGAATGCGGTAAGCAGTTTGTTGATGTCGTCAAAGTGCAGTCCGGTCGTCGGTTCGTCAAAGATGAAGAGTGTCTTTGAGGTAGTTTTTTGAGCGAGATGGGAGGCGAGCTTTACACGTTGTGCCTCGCCGCCGGACAGCGTTGTTGCCGATTGGCCAAGCCGCAAGTAACCCAACCCTACCGATTCAAGCACTTTTAGTTTAGTTGTCAGCTTGGCAACGTCCTTAAAGAACAGTATTGCCTCACGGATCGTCAATTGCAGGGCTTCGTGAATGTTCTTGCCTTTATATTTAACGTCGAGGATCTCTTGTTTAAATCGCATCCCGCGACAGTCTTCGCAAGTCAGTTCGACATCCGCGAGAAACTGCATCTCGATCGTCACCGTGCCCGAGCCTTGGCATATCTCGCAACGTCCGCCGGGGACGTTGAATGAGAAATGTGAGGCGTTATAGCCCTTGGTCTTTGCTGTATTCGTAGCAGCAAAGACCTCGCGGATCGCATCGTAGGCTTTGATATACGTGACCGGATTTGATCGCGGCGTGCGGCCTATGGGCGATTGATCGACGAGGATGATGTCGTCGATATGCTCGCCGCCCTTTAGATCCTTGAAAAATCCGACGTGCGTGTTCCATTCGCCGCGTTGTTTTTTGAGGCCGGCGTAGAGCACCTCATGGACAAGCGTCGATTTGCCGCTGCCCGAAACACCTGTCACGCAGACGAGCATGTCGAGTGGAATATCGACCGAGACATCTTTTAGATTGTGCTCGCGGGCACCCGTAATTTCGAGCTTTCGCTTGGTCGCGGTCCGGCGTTTTTGCGGAACCTTGATCTCGGCGTCACCGCGCAGGTATTTTGCGGTTAGCGAAGTTTTGTCTTTTAACAGCCCCGCAAAATTGCCCGCATAAACCAGCTCGCCGCCGTGCTCGCCCGCATGGACGCCTATGTCGATCACGTTGTCGGCGGCCCGCATCGTTTCTTCGTCATGCTCGACGACGAGCACCGTGTTGCCGATATCGCGAAGGTTTTCGAGGATCTTAATAAGCCGTGAATTGTCACGCGGATGCAGTCCGATGCTCGGCTCGTCCAAAACGTAAAGCGTGCCGACGAGCAATGAACCGAGATTGGTCGCAAGCTGGATACGCTGTGCTTCGCCGCCCGAAAGCGTCGCCGCTAGACGGGAAAGCGTCAGATAATCGAGCCCGACCTCTACGAGGAATTTTATACGGCGACGGATCTCTAACAACAATTTATCCGCGATCTGAGCCCGCTCGGTATCCATTTCAAGCTTTTCAAAAAACTCATGAGCGACAGCGATCGACATCTCAACGATCTCGGGCAGCGAACGCCCGCCTATTTTCACGTCGCGTGCCGCTTGGCGCAGACGAAGGCCGTCGCAATCGGGGCATTTTGTGTAACCGCGGTATTTTGCCAGAAAAACACGGACGTGCAGCTTATATTTTTTGGTCTCAAGCCACTGAAAAAAACCTTTCAGCCCACGCCAGCCTTCGTCGCCGTAGAGGATGCAGTTTTGCTGAAAATCGGGCAGGTCGGCGAACGGCACCGTCATGTCGATGTTTGCCGACGCGGCATATTTGACCAACTCCTTTTGTGCCCACGAGTGCGTCGGGCGTGTGAACGGCTCGATCGCACCATCTTTCAACGATAGCAATGGGTTTGGGATAACTAGCCCGTAGTCGATGCCGATAGTGTTGCCAAAACCCTGACATGTCGGACATGCACCAAACGGCGAATTGAAGCTGAAGAGATGCGGCTCCGGTTCCTCGTAACGCGTGCTGTCGTATTTGCAGATAAAACGGTCTGAGAATTTTAGCTGTTTGCCATCGGTGGTTTCGATGACTGCGGCGTGACCCTCGCGAAAGCAGATCTCAAGCGAATCGACAAGCCGTTGGCGAATATCATCAGCCGCAGCGAGCCGGTCGATCAGCACATATGTGTTGTCAAAATCGTCGTGCTGGTAATCCTCGGGCTTTTGCAGCTCGATCACTTCACCATCGCGATAGAGCCGCGAAAAGCCCTGTTGTAGCAGCGATATAAGAAATGCTTGCGTGCTGAGGTCCGCAGGTTTTGCAGCTTTTCTTGCCCGGTTTGCCGGGGTCTTGCGTTCTTTACGGGACGCAGTATCTTCTTGTATCGGAAACAGAACATAAAACCGGGTGCCTGCGGCAAGCTCGGCAAGGATCTCGTCCGCCGCCGATTCGGGAGAATCTTTTTTTACCTCGCGGCCGCAGACGTGACAGATCGTCGTTCCCGCACGGGCAAAAAGAAGACGAAGATAATCGTAGATCTCGGTTTGGGTGGCGACTGTCGAACGGGGATTCTTAGTCGAATTCTTTTGCCTGATCGCGATCGCAGGGGCGATGCCGATGATCTCATCTACATCTGGCTTGTCCATTCGCTCAAGGAATTGGCGTGCATAAGCAGACAGCGACTCGACATAACGCCGCTGGCCCTCGGCATAAAGCGTATCGAATGCAAGAGATGATTTACCGGACCCCGACACGCCCGTAATAACGGTCAGTTTATTGAGCGGGAGCGATATCGAGATGTTTTTGAGATTGTGCGTGCGAGCCCCGCGAACCTCGATAGCCTCTTCTTTTATCTTGGCAGCCTGCATAGATGCGAATCCGGTCGTGTGAGCAAAAGTATATTTTACCAAACCGTGATCGGATGCAGAAGCTAGCACGTAAGTAAGGGCGTAACAACGCGGTCCCTACCAGCGAACATCGTAGCGGCTGAAATTTTCCCGCCAATGGCCGGGGTAATCGGTGAAGAGGACGGGAATCGAGCCTTCGTAAGTGACACTTGTGTCAAAATTGCGGCGGAGGCGGTATGTACGGCCCGAAGGCGAGCAGACGGTGAGGACGATTTTGTCTTCGACGGTTTTCGAAACTGCTGCAAACCGCCAATCAAGCTTTGAGCGCACAACGAGACGCGTGCCGGTGGCAAGTTGGTCGAGCGTCGTTATTTTAGTTTGGGGAGTTTCCAAGATTTACGATGTTTATCGTGATCATCCTCGGTCAGTTGAATGAGATACGGATTCTTTTTGGCGGAAAGCCAACCGATGATACGCTCGAGATTACGGCGTTCCATCGCGGTACAGCCATCGGTTGAGGTATCGGCGTCTTTCCAGATATGGAGAAAGATGCACGAGCCTTTTTCTTTCACGACCGGAAAAGTGTTGTAAGCAACAAAAATGCCAAGGTCGTATTCCGGGCTGATCGCCGACATTTTCTCTGACGATTTCCAGTCAAAATTGCCTACCTGCATGCGATTGACCATGCGGTTGTAGAAGGACGATCTCGTGTCATCAACACACTCTGTAAATTCGTCAAGCTTTGTGTATGGCAGCTCAAGAGCCTCCGGTTTTGAGCCCTTGCCAAAAGTCGC
>JBGAUY010000062.1:0-16739 GCA_044228425.1 Pyrinomonadaceae bacterium
TAAAACCTCATCCCAGGACGGCATCGAGATCGTCATCCGCGTTAATACTGATGCCCCAGAGATCTACCGGCAAGCAAGAGATCAAGGAGCGTCGGGCGTTGGACTTTACCGGTCCGAGGCGATTTTTGACCGGAAGGGCAGTTTTCCCAGCGAAGATGAGCAATTTGCCGCTTATACACAAATAGCGGACGCTACCGGCGAGGACGGCGTGCGAATACGCACATTTGACGTTGGCGTCGGCCAACTTAGCGGCGATGCCAAAATCGTGGAAAAAAACCCGTCGCTAGGGCTCCGTTCGATCCGGCTTAGCCTCACCAACCAAAGCTATTTTCGAACGCAGATACGAGCCATTCTGCGTGCATCTTACGGAAACAAGATCGACATCGTTCTGCCGATGATTTCGGGGGTTAACGAGATATTTCGACTTCGGTCGATCATAGACGAGGAAAAGTATGAACTAAGGGCAGCGGGCATACCCATTGGCGAACCATTGCTCGGAGCAATGATCGAGGTGCCATCAGCAGTGTTGACCGCGAATGAAATTGCTCAAAATGTCGACTTTCTTTGCCTTGGCACCAATGATCTAGTCCAGTATTTGCTTGCTGTTGACCGGGATAATGAAGCGGTTGCTGATTGGTACCAGACGCTACATCCTGCAGTGATACGTTCGATCCGCGAGGTCGTGTATGCGGCAAATAATGCTAATATCCCGCTCAATATATGCGGCGAGGTAGCCGGATCGCCATTTTATACGCCTCTTTTGATTGGGCTTGGTGCGCGAGAGCTGAGTATGAACGTAAATTCTATCCCAAGTATTCGCAATTTGATCTCAGGCATAACGTGTGGTGAGGCCGCTCAACTTGTTGATTCTATTAGCTCTTGCTCAACCTCTGCAGATATCGAAGATAAACTGCGCTCACATTATCTCGAAAAATGGAGCGAATTGTTTCCGTCTTGGCTTTTGTCCGCAAAAAATCTCTAATAATCTCCGAAAAATATAGAATCTCCGCGGTTTTGTCTGTTTATTAAATCGTGGCATTCGTGTGCGGATGTTGCGTCCAACTGGCCACTCAGGCCTCGCAAGGAAGATAAACCTGCCATGATCCAACTTTTTCGAAACAAAAATACGTTTGTGTCTCTTTTGATGGTTGTGTTGGTCGCAGCTACTAATATTGCGGCCCAAAAATTGGATAAGAAGGGTAATAATAATCCCTATTCGCCAAGCCCGTCCGCGACGAAGGGTGAGAACGTAGCCATTTCGGATCCTGTTGTCACCAAAAGTTCTGACATTATGACGGCAAAAGTCAGCCGCGAGATGGAGATCCGTCCGACTATAGCTAACACGGCTCAGCCGATCACCTTTGCCCCGGCAAAGAATATTGTTAGGACCCCCGGAAAACCGACCGAAACTTACAATATCGGTATTGGTGATGTGCTGTTTGTAAATCTAAAAAATGCGCCTAACGCATCCGGCTATTATACTGTTCGCGATGACGGGACCATTGACTTTCCTCTTGCTGGGGATAATGTGGTTGTACAAGGCAAAACCACAATCGAGATCATCAATTTAATACAGTCCGCAGTGACGCTCTACTCAAACCCGTATGTCGACGTCAAGGTACGTGAATTTAGCAGTCACAAGATAAACATCACGGGCATGGCCGAGCGTAAAGGCGAACGCACAATTCAACGTGAGGCGGTGCCGCTTTTTGTCGTCAAAGCAGATGTAAATGTTCATCCATCCGCTACAAAAGTGTTAATACGACGCAATGAGCTTGGGAATGTCGAGTCTTATGACCTGAGCGATGCGAAAACCGACAATATTCTTATCTACCCGGGCAACTCGGTCGAGTTTGCCGCCGACGCTCGCGTGTCAGTGCTTTCGACAACCGGTTTTTACTACATCGCAGGCGAGATAAACACCGCAGGGCAAAAAGAATATGCGACCGGGATGACCTTGTTTCAGGCGATCGTGGCATCCGGCGGAGTGAAAGGAAATCCAAAAAAAGCCACCATCCGACGCAAAGTCGAAAAGGGCTCGCTAAATGTCGTCGACTATGATCTGCGGGCGATCAAAGCGGGTAAGGCGACCGATCCGGTTTTATCCCCCGGCGATATGATCGAGATCGCAAATTAAGGGCGTTGTAACATTACTTTTGATTGTTCAACACTTTTTGTTATAATTTTCAAACCTTGCTTGTGAAACGCGTCGGGTGATCGCTTTTGCCTTGGCAAAAGAGGAAAGTCCGAACACCATAGGGCAGCGAGCCGGATAACGACCGGGCACCTTTGCAAAAGGGTGACGACAAGTGCAACAGAGAATATACCGGCCCGAAAGGGTAAAGGGTGAAACGGTGAGGTAAGAGCTCACCGGCGTGTCTGGTAACAGATGCGGCCAGGTAAACTCCTCGCGGTGCAAGGCCAAATAGGGAAACGAGACCGAGTTGCCCGTTCGGGTGTTGGAGCGATCCAACGGCGTTTCCGGGTAGGCCGCTTGAGCCATGCGGTAACGCATGGCCTAGATGAATGATCACCTCCCGCCTCGGCGGAAGACAAGATTCGGCTTATAGACGCGTTTCACTACGCTTGGTATCTAGGTGTTTTTCGACTAAAAACAGGAGAATTCTCATTATATGGCAAACCGAAAAGGTGTATTTATTGGTGCGTATGTTCCTAACGAATTAAAAGAATCGCTTCGCCGCCGGGCCGCAGGCGAGCATCGCACCCTTTCACAAGAGATCACCCGCATTCTCGTCGAGGCTGTCCACGGCAAGGGTTTGCCTCCGGGCAGTGTCGATCGTCGCGGCAATGCGATCGTACCGCGCCGCCGTGCGACCGATCCGCCGATCCGCCGCCGTGCCGAAGATCTACCGTATATTGCTCCTGACGGTAAAAAGAAGTAACCAGTATCTGATGAACACATCGGGCGTTGCGTGATCTCTATCGCGCAACGCTTTTTTATTCCCGCGGCTAGTTTTGCTAACATCGAGATAATGAACAAGAACAGCATTATGTTTATCGTACTGGGCGTGGTTGCAGGGTTTATCGCGGGTTTTGTTTTTGCAAACAAACTCAACGGCTCCGAAATGAATGCCCTCAAATCTCAAACCGGTCAGCAAATGCCCGCCAATTCTAATTCCGCGAATGCACCGGCGAATGACACCTTGACGGAAGAAGAATTACGGACAAAGATCGCCGAGGCAGATCGCAATCCTGATAATTTTGCCTTTCAAAAGAGTCTCGGCATTTCGCTTTATCGTTACGCGGCGATGAAACAAAGCATTTCATTGCTCAACGAATCCATCCGCATCCTCACTCGAGCGAGCGCACTTGACTCAAAGGATTTCGACGTCTTCGTTGCTCTCGGAAATGCGCACTTTGACCTCGGGTTCTTTAAGAAAGATCTCGCGAGCTTTACGACCGCTCGAACCGTTTACGCAAAAGCACTTTCGATCAAACCGGGCGATGCGGACGTGAGCACGGATGTCGGCATTTCGTATTTCGTTCAGGAACCACCCGATTACGACAAAGCCCTAGCCGAGCTGCAGAAAGTGATCGCCGCTAATCCTAAGCATGACCGTGCGATGCAATTCATAGTTCAGACATACGCCAAAAAAGGAAAAGTTGACGATGCCGAAAAGATGCTGGCCAAGATCATAGAGATCAACCCGACAAACCCAGCAATCACCGAACTCCGCTCAGAGATAGCTGCCGGTAAAAGCGGCGCTAAATAGATGAGAGAGATACTAGTTATTCTCGTTGTGATATTGGTACTGCTTGGGCTGACCGCGTTGCGCTATCGCAAGCAGATCGCCGGTATTCTTGGCCTTGCCCGTGCTATAAAAGACGCAAAAGACGCGGTTGGACAGTCGCGGGCGATCAGTTCGGACGAAACGACAAGCATTCCGCTGGTAAATTGTTCGAAATGCGGTGTGTGGGTTCCGCAAAACAAGGCTAGAAAGATCGGTGAGATCTTTTATTGCTCAGACGAATGCGTTCAACTGCAAAAGACCCCTTAATGCAGAAGCCCGCACGTTAGTAATGGCGTAATCAAGCCGCAGGCTTTCGCATTACATAAATTTCGCCAGATACCACGCTATCATCTTGTCGCCAAACAGCATTGCGACGATCGACCCAATGCCGAGAAAGATACCAAATGGTATTTGCGTTTGGAGGTCCTTGTCCTTCTGCCGCGATATAAGCGCCACTCCGGCGATCGCTCCTGTAAAGGCGCCAATAAATATTGTCAGTATCGTCAGCCGCCAGCCGAGCAAAGCTCCTATCCCAAGGAGCAGCTTTACATCCCCAAGCCCCATTGCATCCACGCCGCGAAGCAGTTTCCAGATCGCACCGACAAGCCACAAAGATCCTCCACCGATCAACGCGCCGAATAAAGCTCCTGCCAAACTCATTGCCCACGGTGGCCAACCGTGCAGCGACGAGATCGGCGAATATGTCGTGTCCGAGAAATAGTTTGCATCCGTAAACACCAGCGGATACGCGACCCGCACGATCAGAGCGATCACGAACATTGGGTACGTAATGACATTTGGCAGTATCATATGCTCGGCATCGATAAATACAAGGGCGAGCATCGCCGCGACGAACGTCAATGCGACCGGCAGATACGGCGTTAGGCCGATCTGCCAATATACGAGACAAAAAACGAGCGCAGTTAACAGTTCGACCGCCGGATAACGCCACGCGATCGGTTCTTTGCAGTTCGCACATTTACCGCCAAGTATCAGCCAGCCGAGGATCGGTATATTGTGGTAAAACTTGATCGCGTTATCGCAATTAGGACACTTTGACGACGTTAGCAGCGACTTTTCGTTCGGTACGCGATAGATGACGACGTTCAAAAAGCTACCGATACACGCGCCCAGCACGAACACAAAAATAAACCCGGCCCATTCGGGTATCCCGAGAGCCGCCTCCAGCGAAGCTAAAAGTGTTATCTGCATCTGTTGTCTTTTGTCCGAAGGATGTGCGGCCAAATGGCCGCCCGAATAATGATAAAACTATCGCGAATAAAAGGGAAGATGCCCCCCAAATGTTGCGGGCAGTATTTGTCCACGCTTTGACATCAGATACCCAACTGCTGCGACTGTTTTTCTTGCGTAATGCAGCAAAGAGGCTTATTATCACCAAGAACGTTCACGCGATACACCATCACATCCTATGAAAAAGATCTTCGTTCTTTTGACTTCGCTATTTATCTTTTGTTCGGCGATTGCCGCACAGACTTATAACAACTACACAAAAGAATATGCCCTCGTGTCGCAGACTGAGGCACGAATAGAGGCCGACCGGACGCATCGGATGGTGTTGTGCGACTATCAGCCGTCGGGATTGTATGTGCGACGCGGCGAGCGGATCGGATTTGCTGTTAGCGGACTTGACGGAAAGTACAGACTGTCCTCGATGATCGGTTTTAAACCAATGTGGGGCAACCGCAACAAGACGCAAGAAAACGCTCTGCAAAACGGTGCTAACACCGTCACGGCGACACAGGATGGGATCTTGTCGTTTATCTTTGTCAAAGCCGAGGGCTACGACACCAATCCATCAAGCGTCAATGTCAAGGTAACCGGCGGCAAGGCATTTCCGCTGTATCAGCTCGGCAGATCCAATATTCTCAATTGGGAAAACGATCTAAAGACCATGAAAGACGCCAATTTTGTCCAGCTGATCTCGGACAAAGCTCTGCTGACCATCACCTATAAGGACTACATCAAAAAGCCGATCCGCGACCTCGCCGCGAGTTTTCAGTCGATCCACTCCGTTATCATCTGGGAAGATGAGCTTGCGGGCTTTGACAACTCTACCCCGCAGAATAGATTGACGCGCAACCGGATCAATTACCTGATCGATCTCTATTCAACCCCGAAGGAAGCCGAGGACTATTACATGTACGCCTCAAACTACTTTATCGGGATGAAACGCGACAATTACACCGACCTGACCGAAAAGCTCAAAACCGAATGGGGCATCTGGCACGAGACCGGACACACACACCAACAGCGTTCGTGGACGTGGGATTCGATCGGCGAGATATCGGTCAATCTGTTTTCGCTTTACGTGCAGGAAAAATATGGTTTGCCGACTCGCCTTGGGACAAAAGAAGGCGGCGAAACTCTGACAACATTTGAAAAGGCACGTCGATACGTCGCAAACCCAAATAAAAACTACCTGGCCAGCAACGAAGCCGATTACAATGAACTCTTTTCAAAGCTTGTGATGTTTCACCAGCTAAGAAGTGTCTATGGATGGGACGTGTTCAAAAAGCTGCATCAGTATTTCCGCCAGCAACCCTACGTCGATATCGAAGACGAAACAGACGCTGACATGGCGAATAAATTCATCTATGCTATGTGCAGCATTACCAAAAACGATCTAATGCCGTTTTTCAAAAAGTGGGGCCTCGCAACGAACGCCGCGACTGCGAAGAGAATTGACGATATGAAACTGCCGTTGCCAAAGACCGATCCGTCAAAGATATTTTCGTAACGAGAGGCCCGGAGGATAAAAGACTATGACAACAACATTTGAATTTAGCCGTATGAAATTGATCGCCGCAGTTATGTTGGCCAGCCTGATCTTTGCCGCGGGAGCGTCGGCACAGAAAAGCACCGATCCTATATTGGACGAAGACGGCCTTGCGTCGCTGCTCACAGAACTCAAGGAAGGCCTTACGGAATTTATCGCCGACGAAGACAAAATAACAGCGATCGCCGAAAAATGGGATGCTCGCGAAGACCTCGCCGAGAAAAACAGATACGGCGTTATCCGTCTGCTGATCGAAGATGTCAGGGCGGTCATCACTGACCAAAAGCTCAGCCTTAAGATCTGGCATAAATGGAACGGCGTCGCCGAAGAACCCGAGATCGCCCCGAAACCTGAGCCGGTACGAAAGCCGGACAGTTGGATCAAAATTATGCATGCGGGTGCCTATATCGCGCATTTTGACGTTACTTGGGATGAGCCGGATAGGCCAAATCGAAGCTGGAATGGCGGCGGCAAGACTGCGGGTTGGATGGACTTGGTCTATATCCCCGCCGCCGCGACAAACATCCGTCTGCGGATGCGAAACGATACCGGCCTTGTCTGGCAGCCTCAGCGGGAGATCCTAAACAAAGTCCTACAGCCGTCTGATCTGAATAAATGTTATCGCGTGACCGGCACAACGCTTGGTTCAAGCTACGATAACGACTGTCAGTAAGGCCCGCTCTTTGTTTAGAGTCCCGCCTTTAGGCGGCTTTCCGGTGCAGGAGGCCGTTTGGTCCCTTGAATTGCCCCTGGCTTTAGCCAGGGGTGGTAGTCCAATAAAAGGAACGGGCTTTAGCCCAACCCGCCGAGTTTGGGCTAAAGCCCGAATACATCGGATAGCACGCTTACCACGCTCTAAAGAGCGTGGCAATTCATTTATAAAAACGGCCGCGAGCATCCCGCCCACGGCCTCTTTTCCTTCTGACTACTGACTACTGGCTACTGACTACTCTTCCCCCTCACGGATTCACCGTCACATATTGGTTATCGGACGGTTCGCCGTAGTTTTCGTTCTTTTTGCGGAGTTGGACGCGGACTTGGACCTGTTCGGGTTCGCCGGGGACGGTTGGTGTTACCGTGATGTCCACCGATTTGCCGTTGTAGGTTCCGTGTTTCGTCCAGCTGCCGCCTTTTTTCATGATGTAGGCGTCCCACATATCCGAATCGCCGCGGTTCGAAACGACCAGCGTGAACATATATCCCGTCGCGGCGGAAAACGTATTGATCGTCGGTTTAGCGGCCGCGGCGCTTTCCTTGCTCAACTCAGGGCCGAGGAACATCAGGTCGTCGCCTATCGCCTCCGTAAATCCGGGGAGTTTGGTGATGAGGTCGCGAGTCGCCTTAAACTCATTTACGATCCCCGCAAAAGCCCCGGCGGGTGCGGTAAATGTCGCGAACGGCGGCGGCGTTGGAGCCGTCGGATCGCCTTTGCGGTAAAAATAATCGTCACGCCATTCGGTCAGGCTTCCCGCCGATTCTTTGACCGATTCGACAAAGTTATAAACCGCAATAAAGGTCTCGCATATCAAAATGATGCGATCCACCTGTGCTCCCGACAGCCCAAGTGCTGTCTTATAACCGCCGATCTTGTCCTTGACGTTGATCACGGTCGCATACTGTTCGGCCAATACATTTGACCACCAAAATTTTCTAGCCATGATTTGTGCAGTCTCCTTTCTAGTTTATTTTTTTGGATCCGAAGTTGTGGAAATAACTCGAAAGGCTCTGCTTGATAAAACTTGTATTGAGACTTTTGGGGGTTATCTCTACAATTTCGGACAGAATTATATATTCAAATAAATATTTTTTGCAATAAAAAAGTTTGCGGACACTCACGAGGAAATTTTTCCCGAGCCCGAACAACTTTACGACAAAGCCGAAGTATTATTTTTCGCCTTCGCACAAATTTTTCCCGCCCCCGCGCAAATTTTCGACGCCCGCGAAGAAATTTTCCACGCTCCCGCGCAAATTTCGGACGACCCCGCGCAAATATTTTCCCGCCCCGTACAACCGAAATCCACCGCCGAATAACTCAAGATACCAGCGAAAAAGCCCGCAAACACGGGCTTTTGACTTTTTGTTCATGCAAACACTTTATCTATTGACATCATTTTCAAAATAAATATAATAATCCTCGGATAAACACTACTCATAAGTGGAAATCCTCCTTTAATTAGAAAACCAAAACGCCGGCTGAGTGGGACAGCCGGCGTTTTGGATTTAAAGATCGCACGCCTGACCGCATTCCATTACTATTCAGAGCCGCCGCCGGTCCACTATCCTGAGCCGTTTTTTCGGTTGCCCAAAATTACGAAGGTGGACTATAATCGTCGCACCATAACATTTCTCAACAAATTTCTTCGACAGCGGCCACAGATTGCCGTTAAGTTGAAATAACCATGGAGTAACGAATATGTTGAATACGGTCACTGCCCGATCTACGTATGTTCCGAAACTCTCCCTCTTTCGTATGCTGTACCTTGCATCTGCGCTTTTATACTGCTTTGCGGTGTCAGTACAAGCCCAATCCGCACTCGACGGGTTTGATCCGAACGCGAATAACACTGTTCGTGTCGTGGTAGTTCAGGCGGATGGAAAGATCTTGATCGGCGGCGATTTTACGACGGTTCTTGGCGTTACGCGCAACCGCATTGCCCGTCTCAACGCTGACGGCTCGCTTGACACGAGCTTTGACCCGAATGCGAATGCGAACGTACAAGCAATCGCTCTGCAATCGGACGGGGGAATCTTAGTAGGTGGCGATTTCACTAGCATTGGCGGGCAATCGCGCAGCCGCATTGCGCGTCTCGCTGCGTCTACGGGTGCGGCAGATTCGATTGACCCGAATGCGAATGGTACAGTAACTTCAATCGCGGTGCAATCGGACGGCAAAGTTCTAGTGGGCGGTATATTCAGCACCATCGGCGGACAGACCCGCCTACGTATTGCCCGATTAGAGGGGGCGACCGGTGCTGCAGATGCGTGGGACCCGAGTTCGAACACCGAGGTCGATGCAATCGTGGTGCAGACGGACGGTAAGATTTTGGTGGGCGGATTATTCACAACAATTGGAGGACAAACGCGTAACCGTATTGCTCGTCTAGACGCAACGACAGGCGCGGCTGACTCGTGGAACCCAAATTCTAACAACGAGGTCCGAACAATCGCAGTCCAAGCAGATGGCAACGTTATAGTTGGAGGCTTATTTACGTCGATTGGAGGGCAGTCGCGCAATTTTGTCGCTCGACTTAACGCGTCGACAGGTTCGGCTGATTCTTGGAATCCTAATCCGACTGGCACCATAATTCGTTCGGTTGTCGTCCAGTCGGATGGGAAGATTCTCGTAGGCGGCTTTTTCACAAACATTGGCGGAGGGGTACGCAATTCTATCGCCCGCTTAGACACTCTAACTGGCGCCGCTGATGCATTAAATCCGAATTCAAACAGCACTGTTACGTCGATCGCTGTACAATCCGATGGAAAGATCCTAGCGGGCGGCGTGTTCTTTACAGTTGGAGGAGTCACGCGCAATAATATCGCCCGGCTCGAACGCGACGGCAGAGTTGACCAAACGCTTAATCTCAGCACGGTCGGCAATGGTGTTTACGCCACCGCGATTCAGCCGGACGGCAAGATCCTCATCGGCGGCAATTTTACGACCGTTCTCGGAGTAGCTCGCAACAATATCGCGCGTCTGAACACTGACGGCACGCTCGATACAGCCTTTAACCCGAATGCGAACGTCGAGGTCGCTTCGATCGCGGTCCAACCGGATGGCAAGATCTTGGTGGGCGGCTATTTCACAACCATTGGTGGGCAATCACGCAATCGCATCGCCCGTCTCGACGCCGCAACGGGAGCAGCCGATTCATTCAATCCAAATCCAAATAACGCCGTCACTTCGGTCGCGGTGCAATCAGACGGCAAGATCCTAGTGGGCGGCCGTTTTTCGACAATCGGCGGACAGTCCCGCAACTGCATTGCCCGACTCGATGGGACCACGGGAGTTGCCGATTCGTTTGACCCGAATCCTGACATTCCATTCGATTCAATTCGGACAATCGCGGTGCAGGCGGACGATAAAGTTCTTGTGGGTGGGCTGTTCACCACCATCGGCGGACAGCCACGCAACATGATTGCCCGTCTAGATGCCGCAACCGGCACGGCCGATTCGTTTACTCCGAATGCGGACAACACTGTCTATTCAATCTCGGTAGAGTCCGACGGTAAAATCCTCGCGGGCGGCAACTTTACCACCATCGGTGGACAGGCGCGCGTAGGTATCGCCCGACTTGATGCCATAACAGGACTCGCCGATTCTTTTAACCCGAATCCGCTCGGATCTGTCGATTCGATCGTTGTGCAGGGCGACGGAAAGATCCTCGTTGGCGGACCATTCACGACCATTGGCGGACAGCCGCGCAACCGAATTGCCCGACTCGACAGCACAACAGGTGCGGCTGATTCTTTCAATCCGAACGCGAACAACGGAGTCAGGTCAATAGCAGTGCAGTCGGACGGCAAAGTTCTCGCCGGCGGCACATTCACGACCATCGGCGGACAGTCGCGAAGTCTGTTTGCCCGGCTCATGAATGACACGCCAGCGGTCATGACACTAAACATTACGAAAACCACAATTACAATGACCCGCAACGGAGCCGCTCCGCAATTTTCACGGGTGGTTTATGAGCAGTCTCTCGATAACGGCGCGACATATACGCCGCTGGGTAGCGGGACGCCGAGTTTTGCAGAACAGGTTGAGACGACCGATCGAGACGGTGGGGATCCGGCTGCTGTGGTCGAAAAGCAAGTAGAAGCGATGGTTCGGGATGCTTCGGTAATTAAAACCGAAGATAAAACTGCCGACTCCGGATCAAAGCCTATTGAAGTGATGGCTCCGCAAACCGCGACTTATACATTGACGGGCCTCAACCTTCCGACTGGGCAAAATCTGCTTATCCGGGCGCGCGGCTACTATCGCACAGGTTTTCAGAACGGCTCGGAATCGATCGAAGAAATGGTGAAAGTCGTCTTTCTGGGCGGCTCTGTTTCGGGCAGGATCGTCACCCCTGCAGGCCGTGGCGTAAAAGGTGCGGTTGTGACACTAACGCCGACGACCGGCCCAACTCGACAAGTATTTAGCGGGCCGCTCGGATTTTACCGTTTTGAAAACGTCGATCCTGGACAATCCTATACGGTGTCGGTCAGTAATCGAAGGTTTACGTTCGCTCCCCGCACTGTTGTCGTCACCGGCATCATGACGGGTATCGATTTTGTTGGGCAGTAAATCATTGCTTAAAAGCAAAAAAAGGCTTCGCACGACGCGAAGCCTTTTTTTATTTACCCGGTCGCAATGGCTCCCGGTGCTAACAAGAAAAACGCAAAGTTTAATCCAAAATATACGGCAGCAGGAGTTTCATCCACGAGCGTTCAGCTCGTTTGTATTCTTCGCTGCAGCGTTCGGCTCGCTCGCGTGGCAGTCGCGTTGGGGCGACCATAAATGAATTCTTTTCGGGGTTGCTGCCATAGACGAGGCAGATCATATCGTAAAAGCGGGTCTTGCTAAACGAATGCTCGTCCCAAAACATCATGTGGTCTTTATCTTCATCCTTCGACGAGATGTCCCACAACAGAGAAGCGTTGATCGCGCTCTTTTGCCCTTCGGGTGAACCGTCAAGCATCAGGATCATCGCGAGCTGATCAACCGCGTCCTCTTCGCGGCCGGTGGCGGGCAGTTCCCAGACATCGATCAGGCAATGGCCGAGTTCGTGAAAGAATATCTGGACAAAGGCATCGCTGACCATATCGTCGACCTTTGTTTGATTTTTTTCGATCGTCTTAAAAGCCTCTTCGAAATACGCAATGTACTCGTAGCACATCGTGATCTCGGATGTCTCTGAGTTGTAAAAAGCGTTCGGCTCGCCGCAGGTATCGAGATTTAGATAAACGTCGCGCGGCAGGGCGACCATACCGTTAAGTGCGACAGCTATGCCTTCGAGTGTATCGCGCTCATCCTTTGGCATCGCTTTCTTTGGCGTGCGTGCCTTTGTCACGGGCGAAAAACCTACTTTGAAATCGCCCTTGTCGAGCGGATGCTTAGCGGCGGGCTTAGCGGGCGTCGCTGTGGGTTTTGCACCCGGCTGGGCGGCGATATTGATCGCGGCGAGTGCTGTGACTATTGTTATCAAAACGAACGTGCGGACAGCGTTGATTTTCATGTGATGGGCCTTCCTTTTTGTTTTTTTAAGATATGAACGGCAAGGGAAGTGTCGTTCGCGTCAAAAGCTTTTCGCGTGAGTATAAGACAAATACGAGGAAAATGCATAACTGTAATTATCACTTTTAAGTTCTTACGAAATTTGGGCTACAATCCCTCGTGCGAGCTAATCAGATGCAAGATAAAGATGGCGCGATGCAGAGATTGTGGCTGGCTTTTACGCGGCCCGTCGACGCTCTGCCGATAGATCTATTCCGCATCTGCGTCGGCATCGTGCTACTCGCGTATTTTATCCGGACATTTATGGAGGTCGCCGATTTTAGCGGCCCCGACGGATTGCTCGATCACGAACTGATACTAAAGATGTATTGGTTCACCGAGATCGGAATTTTTCGCCCGTGGATGGGCGCGACGTGGTTTTATGCCGCCTTCGGCATTGCGATAGCTTGCTGCGTCCCGCTTATTCTCGGCTATCGCGTCAAGCTGTTCTCGTTAATTCTTTATATCATTGCGGTCAGCACCTATCGACGCAATTTCATCGTTATGTACGTCGATGACGCGATCATGCATCTGCTACTGTTCTGGATGCTTGTCTTGCCGGTCGGGCGGACTTTGGTTTTGGGCGAATTGCTAAAAGATCGCTCC
Organism: Pyrinomonadaceae bacterium; assembly: GCA_044228425.1. GTDB lineage: Bacteria > Acidobacteriota > Blastocatellia > Pyrinomonadales > Pyrinomonadaceae > OLB17. Next base: position 13,412 of record JBGAUY010000062.1, read on the forward strand.
GCCGCGTGGTCGAAATGGAAAGACGCGACGGTGCCGGGAGCCGCTCTGCGGTGTTTCTTTTGGAACCTGATCCTGCTCTATCTTGTCGCCGGCCTCTGGAAATGGACCAGCCCGATGTGGCTCGACGGCACGGCTTTGTATGTGGTGTTCAAACTGCCGGTTTCGTACTTTCACGAGTTCTGGAACGCATCGCACATACCTTTTCTCAAGGTTTTTAACTACGCGACGCTCGTGCTCGAGCCATTGGTGCCGCTGATGTTTTTCTTGCGGCGCGGTTCTCGGCTCAAATACATTCTGCTCGCGGCATTTGTCGGGCTGCATATCCTATCTGCACTGACGTTGAACATACCGTTCGCCAACATCGCCTGTGCCGCGACGGCGATCTTGATGTTCCGCGAGGAGTTGATGGAATATATCCGCGGCTCATACGTCGTTCCGCAGGGCATCGCAAAATTTGGCATTTCGGGCGCGGTTTCGCTGCTGATGGTCACCATGCTGACACTTGCGATGGTCAGCGCCGTCACAATGATCAATTGGCGAACCGCTCCGCGTGTCTCGCCGGACCATGCAAAACCTACAACAAATGTCCCGCAACTCGTCGATGGCCGTGCCGACGGCCTCGGAAGCGTTCAAATGAGCTTTTATAGCGTTCTTTGGCTAATGGGGATCGCCCAACAGTACCAGTTATTCAATTGGATCGACGACCGAAACTACGCGACGCACTATCGCGTTGTAGTTGACGGAAAAGATGCTGACCCGGACGAGATGTTTGTTCGCAGTTTACGAGGCGTTCTGCTCGATTTTTATATCCATGACATCACTTGGATGAAAGTCCCGCCCGAACATCGGTCGGAATTACGTCAAAGTATCTTGTCGCGGACCGCCAACCGCTATTGTCATGTCGCAAAACCCGTCGGCGTTGTCGAAGCTCATTCTTCATTCGAACGTATCAACCCGAGCGGCGGCCCGGGTGAGTTTGATAACGTATTATTGATGAAGTTCAGCTGTCAGAACGATCAGGCGGTGTTTGCTGTTGCTCCGTAAATAGTTATGTGTGGGATCGTCGCCATATTGAATTACGAACGCGAGGTCGAGAGCGACTCGATAGATCGTGCCGTCGATGCTCTTGTTCCACGCGGGCCGGATGAGCAGAGCACTTGGTTTTCCGAAAACCGCCGCGTCGCCCTCGGCCATGCCCGACTGTCGATCATCGACCTAACGCCAGGAATCCATCCGATCAGCACCGGCGACAACCAACTGCATCTTGTACACAACGGGGAGTTTTACGATTACGAACGCATAACGCGAGAACTCGAATCCCGCGGCCACAAATTCCGCACAAAGTCTGACAGCGAGATCGCTCTGCACCTTTACAAAGAGATGGGAACCGCGTGCCTAGAGCATCTTCGAGGCGAATTCGCGTTCGTTGTCTGGGATGAAGAGAACAATACACTGTTTGCCGCACGCGACAGATTTGGCATCAAACCGCTTTTCTACGTCGAGACCGACGACGGCGTGCGGATCGCATCTGAAGCTAAAGCTCTGTTTGCGAGTGGCGTCGAAGCGGCTTGGGATCATGAATCGGTCTTTCAGAACCTATTCTTCTCATTCGACCAGGACCGCACGCTCTTTCGTGGCATTCGCCAAGTGCCGCCCGGACACTATCTGACTGCTCGAAAGGGCGTCGTTACAATTAAACGCTATTGGGATGTCGATTATCCGAAAGTAGACGCTGTTCACCCGCACATTTCCGAGACCGAATGCATCGAGACCGTTCGCTCAATGCTCGATGAGTCGATCCGTCTGCGAATGCGTGCGGATGTGCCGGTCGGTTGCTATCTCAGCGGAGGCGTCGATTCTTCGTCCGTACTTGGGATCGCGAGCCGGTATGCGGAAGGGAAGTTCACGGCGTTCACGATCGCGTTCGATCATCCCGACTTCGACGAAAGTGGACCCGCGAGGCGGATGGCCAAGTTTGCGGGAGCGGAGTTTCGCCCGATTCCTGTCAAAGGCGGCGACTTTGCTGATGTGTTCTACGACGCCGTTTGGAAAGGGGAGATGATCCATTACAACGCACACGGTGCTGCTCGCTATCACCTAAGCCGAGCTGTACGGGCCGAAGGCTACAAGACCGTCATCGGCGGGGAAGGTGCCGACGAACTGTTCGCCGGCTACGATTTTTCGAGCCAGGCATTGTTAACCAGCTCGTCAAACGGCATCGGCAAATGGTTTAAGATGTTCGGCCGATTGATCCGTCCCAAGACCGAGACCGAAAGTCGTATCGCCGCGACCTCGCCATGGCTCGCAAGGCTTAGTAAAACGCTCGCGTTCCCGCCGCATCTGACGGATTACGTCGCGGATAAGTTCACGTTTCTCCACTCGATCATCTCGCCTGAGTTTACCGCTCGGTTTATGAACCGTGACCCTTATCGCGAGTTCTTTCGTCAGTTCGATTACCGCAAAACGCTCTACGGCAAGGAACCTGCAAAGCAAATTCTTTATCTCTGGATGAAATCGCTGTTCGTCAATTACGTCCTAGCCGCCGAACGCCTGGACATGGCCAACGCAGTCGAGGTGCGGCTGCCGTTTCTCGATCATAAACTGTTCGAATTCGGCCGCTCGATCCCCGGATCGATGCTCGCGAAGGACGGAACGATCAAATACATCCTTCGCGAAGCCGCCAAAGACTACATCACCGACGAAGTCTATCGCGGTCTCAAGCAGCCGTTCCTCGCACCGCCGACCACTCGGCGAAACGACGATGCAATGTACATTATGCTGCAGGACATTTTGCGGAGTGAGAGTTTCGGGTCGGTGCCGTTCTTTGATCGAGCGGCCGTGCTAACGATGCTCGACGGTGTCGCGACAATGGACGACTCGGCTCGGGCATCCATGGACCCGGTTCTCTACATGATGGCGTCGATCGGCGTGCTGCATGAAAAGTATCAACTGTAGATGCATTTGATGCTTTATTTGCTAGAAATTAATTCTTACATCATCTATCATTGAGGTGCGGTAAACACTCATTCCAAAGGATAAAGCGACTTGAAACCTACTAACATTCAAGATCCCGAATACTTTCACAAAGTTGTCGATTGCCAGTACGCGTGTCCGGCTCATACGCCGGTGCCGGAGTACATCAGGTTGATCGCCGAAGGCCGTTACACCGAGGCCTATATGATCAACTGGGACTCGAACGTATTTCCCGGCGTCCTCGGTCGAACGTGCGATCGCCCTTGTGAGCCTGCATGTCGTCGTGGCCGTATCGACGAAGAGCCCGTGGCGATATGCCGTCTCAAACGCGTCGCCGCTGACAATCGCGATGACG
>JBGAUY010000063.1:0-16414 GCA_044228425.1 Pyrinomonadaceae bacterium
CAGAGCAATACCGATCATTCCGATCGCCCGTCTAAGCGCACGATACGAAATCAAATAATTTGAGTCAGAATTCTGAGTTTCAGGCATATACACTCCTCCCGCAGCGAACTAGCTCATCATTTGTTTGGATTTTATGTAATTGGCGAACATTATTTTCTTTTCCATGTCGACAATATTTGCGTCTTGAAAAATTTTAACCAGCCAGACAGTTCGCTGCTGTTTTTCGACCGGCGTTAGGAGCGCGTCGTTAGCAATGGCCAATTTGGTCCGTTGGGCTAATATGTCAACAGTTTGACTGTTTGCAAGTTCCTCCGTTTCGTTGTTGCGGGCTTCGATTGCGATGTCATTGATCCGCCTGAAGACGAAACCCTTCCCCGCGTCGTAAAATGCTTCGATTCCAAACGGGACCTCGGTTCCCTGAAAGCTGAACGTGGCAAATTTTAACCGGACGAGAGCAAGATAACCGATGCCGATGACTACCGCCTTGAGCCATCCGTCCATATCCTTAAACGGTGCGTAGTTTCCGATCAAGAGTAATAGCAGTACTGCCAGCAGGCCGTTGATGATAATAAAACTAAACCACCAGCCGTAGAGAGCTGCTTTTCGCTGCAGTTTTGACGGTACGTAAAACGTCCGGTCCAAATCGAAAAGTGTGATAAAGGCCGCCGTTGCGCCTGTTAATAGAGTTTCCATAATTAGCCTCCTGAACTTTCCCCTTCGCCCGAATATTTTCCCATTTCCTCGGCAAACGCCTCTTCGAGCTGTTCTGCGTCCATAGAATCAATGGGCGATTCTGCAACTTCTTCGTCCGATGAAATTATCTCAACCGGCGTCCCGTAAATTTGAATAGGACTAGGTTTTGCAGATCTTACAAGGGTTTGCCGCACCGCCTCGCCTTCTTTGGTAATTATCAAAAGACGATGCTCTTCGTTGTAATCAACAAGCCCGTTTTCCGCCAAAAGCAAAGTGGCTTTTCTTGCCTCATCCGGCGTCAGGCGGGCCATCGAGGCCAATTCAAAAAACCCTGCCTTGCCATACTCGTTTATTCCACGCAGCATTTTTGCTTCGTTTTCGGTGAGCTTGTATTGAATCATTATTTACCTCCTTTCCTCAGACTGTTATCAGAGAGTGTGGCATCAACCTTTTGCATTGGTGATATACTCGATCAACTTAATTCCAGATGTAGCGAGAAATGGGCTCAAGATAGTTAACAGCTTTGGCAGGTAGTCCCAAAAACTAAAAGTAAGGCCCATTTTTTCAAGATCTTCGTCCGGTAATGCTCTGAGTCGGTTAAGAGCAACTGCTTTCTGTTTGATGATATATGCCGCCGGCAAATAAATGATCCCGAGCAAGATCGTATAGATTCCTGCTTGAAACGTAATTGAACTTTTGAAGAAAGTCTGATGAATGGAAGACACCGTTGTACTAATTTCAGGCGGCAAAAAAGCCCTGTGCCATTCCGCTAGAGTGTTAAGCTGGAGTACCGCGACAAAGAGCATTGCGCCGCCCAAATAAAGCACAAATTTGAGGTTATCCATCTGTTTCTCATACTTTTCCGCGAGGGTGACCGATGCAGTCTTTGCCTCTTGTGCTGCATTTTCGTCGAGATCGCCCGTTGTATTTCGCCTTGCCGTTAGATCTGCGACCGTTTGCTCCTCGACATGTTTCTCTTCAACAGAAAACAAAATTGCCGAGACTGCGGCAACTAGAAAGATGGTCGCAGCAAAGCCCAAAACGTTTGAGAAATTTAGAAGTGGAAACGGCAGATCATACCCGCCAAAAACCGTGTTTGCGTATAAACCCCTAAGGACACGCATATAACCGAGCGACACAAACATCACCACTGCAAAAAGAACAGCGATTACCGACGTTGTAATGATCCAACGCATCGTTGCCACCACCGAATCCTTTATGATGACGATGGCAAGCACTATTGCCGAAAAAGCAAGCAGCAGGAAAACCGCCGTCAAAAAGGTCCAGCTCATCCGGTTTGAGTACCTAGCCGCGATTTCCTGTCGGATATTGTTGCTCTCGGTTTTTAGATCTACAAGACGTTTGTCGTATTCTTTTTTTTCTTTTTCCGGGTCGATAACAGGTTTTAGCTTGAGCTGCTCGATCTCGGCGTCCTTCTCGTCCATCTTGGATTTGAGCGCGCCAAAATCTTTCTCTGCTCTGACAATCGGTGCCCCAAAAGCATTATTGGCGTTGATTGCAGAACAACTGGCACCTAAACCACAATGGATGACCGCCTGGTCGAGCGAAAAGTAGACGATAAGCAGCAGTATCACGCCGAGAATCGGGAACATCGGCTTTCCAAATAGTTCTTTCATAGTTTGTCCTTTTCTAGCAGAATCAACCGACCGTGATCGGATAGATCGCGCTCCATTCGCCGACGCGGACGTTTTTTTGTAGAAAGACGGCGCGGAACTCGAATTTTTCAGGAACTCCGGGGGTTGTGATTGGCGGAGCGAACTCGATTATCTTTTCGGTGCTCTTGTCGGCTGCCTGCCACATGTCGGTTCCGGCTTTTCGGTATTGGAGTTCGAGGGCGGTAAAGCCGCTTTTGACCCATTCGACCGTCACCAGATTGCCGATAGTTGCGTCGAGTTTTAGCACCGGGGCCACATCGGCCAGATCTTTGCTGTCCGCTTGGGTCGCGACGATCATAAGGTTTTCGCCATCGGCTTTGTCATAAACCGGATTTGCTTTGAAAAATCCCATCAGCTCGCGAAAAACATCTTCGATGCCGATAAATGCACCTGCGGGCAGATTGACGGTTTGAAAACCCGGCGGATTTGACGCCGGTTCGCCCGCCGGTTCGCCGGTCAAAATATTCTCAAACCACGACGTCATCTGCTTTGCGGTCGCCCGATTCTGCTCCAACTTGTCATAGCCCTCGATAAAGGTCAGACAAGCCGCGTGAACCTTGTCCAAATAATCATTAGACAAAGAATATTTCCCCTTGTATGAGTCGATCTTTACGTCAACATTCTGAAACATCAACCTCTGGCCCGCACGGGTTGGCGGATACCAGTCAGAATCGTTAGCCATATATCTATCTCCTTATATAAATTATTCTTCAGCTCTCGTACGGACCTTTAAGGTCCAAGATCACGCTTTTAGGTGTCGTTATCCAGCCTTTAGGCGGAACCTCTCAGCCTTTAAGTGGAACCTATCGACTTTTAGGTCGAACCTCTCAGCCTTTAAGTGGAACTCCTCACCTTTTAGGGAGAACACACCCACTTTCAAGTATTCCCGCCAAGCCTTTAAGGTGTGTCTCCCAACCATCTGGCTGGAACTCTCCAACCATCAGGTTGACTGGCTACGCCATAATTGGCACATTGCTACAAACACCCCGAAAGCCGTCACATCCGGTAAAAGATAAATATTGATTCAGGTTTACCTGAAACAAATACTGTGAACTCATGGCCATCACCGCCAAGCTGCGTCATTCCAGCCGCCGCCATTGCACCAAAATCTACCTTGTCAGTGGGAACAAAGGCTAGTTCTTTTCGAATTTCATATTTATGATCAACCGGCTCAAACTCGACGAGATTGACATCCGCTTTGGTTCCGTCACTGAATTCCGCATTTCTTCCAACAATATCGATCATATTTGCGGTTTTACCCAACTGATAAAATTCCACGGTCGTTTCTGTCTCACTGAGCGACGCCGCTGCCGGAAAAGGTATCGTGTATGACATTATTTTTTCTCCTTTTGTGTTGCTTTGATATGTTCGAGCAGTTTTGCGTACAACGGACCATCATCAGTAACGTAATTAAGCGATTCGTTCACAAGCGCGTAATAGTCTTTGCCGTTCAAAGGTTGGTTATTGGTGATTTTCGCTGTCGCAGCAGCGAGAGTATTCTGTCGAAATCTAGTTAATGTAGGATTGGGCGCGACGCCCGGGGCAACCGCAGGAATGCCTTTTAACCAACCAACAGTCGCGCTAAATGCTGTATCGGCAGCAATCTTATCCCAAACCGCCTTTAGGAATGCCGTTGATTTATCAATCCTTTCTGTGTTAGCAGCAATTGCAGGATTTAGGTAGACATTCTCATCGAGTTCAGTCAACAGAACATCGAGTTCAACTATCGATTCTTTTTTCTCGACGCTGACAATATCCTTCACGTCCTTTACGTCCTTAAGCTTAAGAACGCCCAGACGGGCAATTTCCGCAGAGAGTGTTGCCTGTGTATCAAGGTCAACAAACGCCTGGTTAAGAGTTCCGGCCTCGAAATAATGGATCATATCTGTCAAGGCTTGGTCAAAAGAATAGGTTTTGGCAGACTTGTCTTTTTGCTGGTTTACCTCACTCAAAACCGCACTTCTTGATGCGTTCATCTGTTTGATCAGTACATTTGTAGTTTTTTCGTCAAACAAATTTATATTGGCTGATTTGCGGGCTCCGCTTGCTCCGGTCAAAGCAACTCCTAAGACTTGCAAAGCCCGTTCACCGTTCACAATCCCAACTGCGGTGTTGCCGCCCAGAAACAAAAGATCCGCCATAAATTCACCAATTGAGCGTTTTTGTCTCAGATTTCTAATGTAGGCTCCATAAGCGCTGTCAATTAATCCGACACTGTTGTCCAAGATTTGGTTGCGCATAGATTTTGCCAATTCAGGATCATTCTTGATCTGAGCAGTGCATGTAAGGGCAAGCGGTGCCGGGCCGGCCTGATCTATTTTGTCGATCTGTGTTCCAAATGCCGCACATTGATAGACCAGCCATTCTTTGGGAAAGAACTCGCGTTTTAGTACATTCATCAATAGTGCATTTCTCTCGGTCGCATTTTTGCCCAACTTAGGCTCGTTCTTAGGACAGCCCGTTAACAGTAGTGCGGTAATTACCAGCAAAATTACAATCAGCTTTTTATTCATAATCTTCTCCATTCTTCAACTAACGTTTTTGTATTCGAGCAGAAATCTAATCTTGTCCCTCTCAAGGTTTCATACCTCGAACGAATACCCCGGGTCGATGTGTTGGTAGCCGACAAGGATTTGATGGATGTTGTACGGGTTTGTGTCTCTTCCCGGCAATGCGTTGCCGATGACTTGAAAAATGTGTTCGATGCCGGCGGCGTCGTCGATGTCGATGTCGGCGACCCAATCGTTTTCACCCGCAAAAAATGTAAGCTGTAAATTGCCGTAACGGTCTTTGGTCTTAAAACTGCCGGCGTGTTCGTAATCGTCGGGCGGACGGTGCAGGAGAGCACCAGCGTTGTCGAAGGTGCCGTCGGCCATGCTGTTTTTTGTATCATCGCGAAGCTGTTGCGGGACGATGGCGAAGAACCGGTCACCACGAATATCACGCAGTTCGGTAATTTCGGAGAAAACGGTCTTGCCGTTACTTAAAAGCGTGTTTTGAGTTTTCGCAACAATGTTAAGCATCCCCGCCCGCTTGATGTCGTCCTTGCCGATGGCTTTATAAAGATCAATGCCCGTAAGATCTTCAAACCCTTTTACCCGGCTGCTGTTTTCGAGGAGCGTCTTAAGCTCCGCTGACAATTGCTCGTAAGTAGGGAAGGTTATCGTGGTGATCTTCTTGAGATCGACCGGAAACTTAATTTCAAGAGGAGTAATGCCGCTCGATGTGACGTTTACAAACTGCGAAACATATCGGTAGGACGGCGGATAGATCTCGATTCTGTATCGTCCCAGTGGGATGCCGGCCAGATGCAGCGACCCATTTACCGTCCGGCTTATCTTGATGACATCGGATAACACTTGATTACGTAGGATAATGTCAACCTTTTCACGCAAAGGATTTCCATAGACATCAACCAAAGTTAGTTTTAATACTGGTTCGTCTGCCATGTTAATTTCCGGCCTCCATAAAATTTTGACAGTTGTGCGAGATCGATCTCACGATGAGACAGGCGCGCCTAATACGTCGAAAAAAGATTAAATTTTCCCCTTGATTTAAAGAGCTTTGGAAACTGGGAATCGAAAAAACGCTGGGATCCGTTCAGTTTCAAGCCTGAAAAATAAGTGCCAAGGTTTAGGAGTAAAGCTGGGATCTCCTTGAACCACTTAATTGACCGACAGAGCCGCAGGGAAACTGCTCCTTGGGATGGCGATCAGTGAAAGTACTGCTTGATTGAAAGCAGTATACACCCGTTTTTTGATTTTGCAAGCGCATTTTGCGAGGTATGTTGTATTTTTCTTACTTTGTTGTATCGTGCAGATCTTGCAGATTCGATCAAAAATTGTGAAACGAAGGCGCAAAAAAGACGAACCAGCCAAGACCGGTTCGTCCGTTTTTGATGAAATACAGCTAAACTTCAGTCATTCAGGCCGATGCGGTTTTTTTTTCCCCGCTGGCGTTTATGAATGTAAGCCATTCTGCTCCGTTTGGTGCCGGACGCTCTGCCTTGATGACCTTAAAGAATTCTTCTTGTAGCCGAGCGGTCATTTCGCCGCGTTTGCCGGACCCGACTGTAATGCGGTCAACCGAGCGGATCGGTGTGATCTCAGCCGCGGTTCCTGTGAAAAATACTTCGTCGGCAAGATAAAGGGCCGAACGCTGAATCGAAGTTTCGATGACCTCGATGCCCATTTCACGAGCGATTTGAATGACCGAGTCACGGGTAATACCGGGCAGTATCGACGCTCCGAGCGGAGGCGTGATGAGTTTGCCGCTATTGACCAAAAATATGTTCTCACCCGATCCCTCGGATACATATCCGCGGTCGTCCAGAGCTATGCCTTCCGAAAATCCGCCGAGGATCGCTTCCATCTTGATAAGCTGCGAATTCATATAATTCGCCCCGGCTTTTGCCATAGCGGGCATCGAGTTCGACGTGATGCGTGTCCAGCTCGATACGCAGACATCGATGCCGGATTCGAGAGCCTCTTCGCCCAGATACTTACCCCATTGCCAGGCAGCTATGTAAGATTCGATCGGGTTGTTGAGCCCGTAAACACCAAAAGAGGGTTTTTCAGGATCGAGCCCGCGGAATATGAGCGGACGAAGATAACATGAATCAAGGCCGCTATTACGGACCAATTCGACCGCAGCATCACAAAAAACATCACGAGAAAAAGCCGAATCCATGCGATAGATCTTGGCCGAATTTACAAGCCGCTGCATATGTTCGGTCAGCCTGAATATCGCCGGCCCTTCGATCGTTTCATAGCAGCGAATGCCTTCAAATACGCTTGATCCATAATTGACGACGTGGGCCATCACATGGATGTTGGCATCGTCCCAGTTGATAAACTCGCCGTTCTTCCACACCTTAGGTGCGATCTTCATTGTGTTAACGTCTTTTCCCGACATAATTATTCGAAACTCCTAGTCTCAAAACGAATCGCTATTCTTCTCATTATAAAGTGCTAAAAAAAACGGATTCTCCAAAATAGTTCAATAGGGAAAGGATAATACAAGGGAATAGGGTTAGCAAGATAAGCTCGCGGTTATGAAGCGATAGCGAATATTTGCAAACGTGAAAAAGGCGGGTTACCCCGCCTTTTTCAACCTTATCCGTCAATGATCAAAGTATCAAAACTTTGGTTGAAGTATCGTCTAGTCTTGAGGAGAAAGTGACCGTGCCTGTCGAGACTGAGATGACGAGCGGTTGGTCACCGGCGCCATCCAGCGCGGCCGGTAACTCAAAATCTACGATGTAGACACCGGGTTCGACTAGTACACTAGATAAAACACTCGTTCCCGTGATCAGCGAATCACGAATTCGTACTGTGATAGCGCCTGGGTCTACGTTCGCAACGCCCGTTAGATATACACGTAATACACTCGGCCGCAATATATCGCCCCGTCGCCTGATAGTCCTTATGACATAAGGCTCCTTCGTGTAGACGCGATTAGTAACATTTAGTAATTTTGTCCTTCCGCCAGGACCTATAAACATCGCCTCGTTAAAGACATCGGGCCGTGTTGGTACGATCACAAAAGTGGTCTTTAGAACCCGCCCACTTGCATTTATGACTACAGGATATTTTGTGCCCTCAGCCGCACTGGCTAGAGCAATCGGAGAGACGAAACTGATCTTGTCGCCGTCGACGGATTTCAGTCCACACGCAACGCCATTTATCGTCATTGTCACACCGCTCAATTCGAACGGCAAACTGGGTGAAAGTTTTATGTCGCCTACCGCTGTTTTAGGCGTAATTGCCTGAGGTCGCGGAAAGTTAAATGTTGCCAACATACCCGGAGAGATGCCGAACACAGCGGGCGGCGTTACCGGCGTTGGTGTGGGGATGGCGTTGGAGTAGGTGACGGTGAACCCGTCGGAGTTGGCGTCGGGATCGGTGTCGGCGTAGGCGATGGCGTTGGCGTCGGGGTAGGCGTCGGAACCACCGTTTGAGAGACCGTCATCGCACTCGCACCTGTCGTAAGCCCAAATCCCCTGAGTCTTTGCGTGACGGTTGTCGTCGGTTTTACAAAATAATAAACTTCAGCCTGTCCGTCAAAATTGCCGGTTCCTAGCTCGGTGTTCGACAAATTAAAGGCCATCCTCTGTATCGAGTCGCTCGGTATCAATTGCGTCGAGGCTAGAAAGTTTGTCGGCGTTGGAAATGTTGCGAGTCTTGTAAACGTCGCTGTCGCAGCCGGAATATTTAAGGGATACGAATATATTTGAGCCGGCCTGACCTCATTCGGATTTAGGCCGTCTGCGGCCGTTGTCGGTATCGTGCCGTCAGCCTTAATATTCATTCTTGTCTCTAGTACAAGCGTCGACGGTGTGCCGGACGCATTATTGTCTGTAAAACCCGGGTATCTGGCCAGGTCGCCGCCCGTAGCGGCCGAATCGGCGTCACTGCGGGCACAAATACGTCGAAACGTGCTTGTGGTCGTATCGTATAGATATAGCGCAAATGACGTGTAATTAGTGCCGCTATTCTCATTAGCCAAGTCAGCGTACGAGTCAAATGCTATGTATCTCCCGTCACGACTCATACGGCGCCCAAGGTCGAGTATATTGACTGGGTCGCCAAGGTTCGTAGATTTTGTAATGGTGACCTGTTTCTTTGTGCCCGTGGGCGCACCTAGGGCGTCAAGGTCGCTATAAAATACTTCCTCATTTCGGTCGGCAAGCGGATTATTTCCGCCGGTCATTCCGACTATAGGATTGTCACCGGTACTTGTAAATAACACTCGCTGCCCATTGCCTGAGATCGTAGGATTCTTGCTGTAGATGGGATTTGATATCGGGCCGCGCGGAGTTTTTGTCACCTGTCCGAGCGTCGCCGATGTCCTCACGTACGTAAAGATCTCATCGTTATCATCTGCTGGATAAGCATTGCCAACCCCCGGAACCAAATTTCTCGTCGACGCAAACGCAATAACATTACCGTCATCGCTAATGCTCGCATCGTGATTATCATCGGCAACAAATGCACCTGTAGTTGTTGATGCGGGTCGCGGCATCTGGCTCGGGATCGAATTTGTGATTTGGGTAAATGTTCCGCCTGCTAGATTGACGAGTGCGATGCTGTCCCCAGCCGAAAGGTCTGCGACCGGTGCATAGGGAGGAATTTCATACAACCAAAGTTCGAGATTGCCGTCACTTGCTAAGGGATTTGTAGGTGGTGTCGGCGTCGGTGTCGGCGTTCCTGATGGCGTCGGTGTTGGCGTTGGTGTCGGTGTCGGTGTCGCATGAGGCGTGGGCGTAACAGTAGGCGTTGGCGTCGGGGTCGGCGACGTGAAATTGTTGCCGTTAAACGAACCCGGATTCGTCGTATTGGGGGCGACAGGCGTGGACGTAGTTGCGTTCGAACTAAACACGATCCACTTTCCGTCATTGCTGATCACAGGCCGTGTGTTTACGATCTCGACTCGAACATTGAAATAGATGGACGTCGTAATACTGGTATCGTATAGAACGCTCTTTGTATCGGTGATCTGAAATATTCGCCGTTGGGCGTAGTCAAACAAAAATATCTCGCGATTGCCATCTTCGTTTCGTGGGTTTTCGGTCGCGATGTTGCCGGACGATTCAAATACGATAAAACGGCCGTTACCGCTAATGCCACCGACGAAGGACTCCGCGCCGGAGCTGGTTACCTGGCCGATGACCGAGTCGATCTGACCAAATGTCGCGGTCGTAAACGCAAAGATAATGACAGAAATAATGATCAGGCGAAACGTCACAGAGATCCTCCAAAAATGCCAATGAAAAAAATATTAATTAAGACAAAAAGCTTATTCTTAAAAATCAGCCCAAACACTGAATTCTATGCGTTACGGGAGCTTACTGCAAGCATCAGGGCTGTGAAAAAAACTATCTGTTTTCCAAACTACCGACTATGATGCGTCAACAACACGCTTGGGTTGTCATTTTAGATTTCAGTTATATCATTAAACCTTGAGTTGCTGTCGGCATAAAGAATGAAAACACTTAGGTTTATGATCGTTGCAGGTGAGGCGTCTGGCGATGGCCACGCGGCCAAACTCGTCCGCGCGATACGTGACGGTTCAGCTGACAATTTGATCGAATTTTTTGGCTCCGCCGGGCCGAGAATGCGCGAAGCCGGAGTCACCGCGACGGTCGAGGCTGACTCGCTTTCGATCGTCGGTTTGGCGGAGATCGGCCGGGCGTTGCCTATGTTCCTACGAACGATGAGAAAGCTTAAGGCCGCCGCCGCCGAAAAACGGCCCGATGTAGCGATACTCATTGATTTTCCCGATTTTAATCTCAAACTAGCTAAACATCTGAAAAAGCAGGGGATCAGGGTCGTCTATTACATCTCGCCGCAGCTCTGGGCGTGGCGTAAATATCGAATATCGTCCGTCAAAAAATATGTAGACCTGATGTTGACGATATTGCCATTTGAAAAGGACTGGTACGACGAACATGGCGTTAGCCACGTTGAATATGTCGGCAGCCCGCTGGCACGCGAGGTGCACGCGGATAGAACGAAACAACAGTTTTGTTCGGATCACGAACTCGACGCAGCAAAGCCGATCATTACGTTTTTGCCCGGAAGCCGCCACAAAGAGATCGTCCAAATTTTGCCCGTTATGCTAGCTGCTGCCGAAAGACTCGGATCTGACAGTGATATCCAATTCGTGATAGCGATCAGTTCTGCTAAACAGCGAAATGATATCGACCAGATCATCGCCGGCTCGAAAGTTAATTTCACGGTGGTTGAACATGAAACCTATGACGCCTTGAATGCTTCCGATGCGGCAGCCGTCACGAGCGGGACTGCGACGCTTGAGACCGGGATAATCGGCACGCCCCTGGTCATTGTTTACAGGACGTCAGCGATAAATTACAAACTGCTGGAACCTTTCATCGACGTTCCGCATTACGGGTTGATAAACCTGATCGCAGGTGAGCGGCTTGCGGAAGAATTGATCCAAAGTGATTTTACTCCTCGGACGCTGGCGGATGAAATTAACCGTTTGCTGCAACCTGAAGTGAATGCAGAAATGCGTGTCCGCCTTAAGGAAGCTGCCGACAAACTCGGTCATGGCGGAGCATCAAAACGTGCCGCCGAAGCCATCCTCAAAATCGTTGGCTAATCAAGTTTCTTTTTCAGCTCTTTAACCTCGGCTTTGAGACGTTCGAGGCCTTTGACGTGTGCGTTTTGGCGTTTATATTCGTCGAGGGGCTGCACAGGTGTGCCCCACCAAACACCTGGGCGAACGATCTTACCGGGCAATACACCGGCTTGTGAGCCGATGATCGCTCCGCTCTGCACTCGGGCGTGGTCACCCATACCAACCTGTCCGCCAATGACACAATCGTCTTCGATAACGGTGCTGCCTGAGATACCTGTTTGGGCCGCTATGACGACACGTTTTCCGATCTGGACATTGTGCGCGATCTGAACGAGATTGTCGATCTTCGTACCTTCTCCGATCCGTGTTTCTCCGAGAGCTCCGCGATCTACGCACGAATTGGCACCGATCTCTACATTGTCTTCGATCACGACCGTGCCGATCTGGGGAAATTGATGATATTCGCCATCTTCGTCACGTATATACCCAAAGCCCTCGGCTCCGATGACCGCTCCGGCGTGAACGACGCAGTGGCTTCCGATCTGGACATTGTCGTATACGACGCAATTTGGATGGAGAACCGTAAATTTTTTAATGACGGCATTTCTGCCGATCCGTACCCCGTCACCTATTTCACATCCCTCACCAATAAATGAATTTTCACCAATGGTTACGAAGGAACCAATCTCGATGGTGCGCACATCAGCTGTTTTCGCAATTATCGAATGCTCGGCACCAAAATAACGCCGCTCGTGTTTCTTAAGTTTTTTTGCGACGCGGGCAAGGGCGAGTTTTGGATCGTTAACGCGGATCTGTGGAGCGGTAGTTTGCGCGGCAAACGTTACCGGTACGATCAGGCAAGCCGCCGCCGAGGTTATTTCAACATCAGCTTTATCGATAAATGCGATCTCGCCAACGGTTGCAGTCGCAATTGCGGCGACTGCGGTAATCTCGACTTCGCCGTCACCGACGAATTCGGCAGAAAGAAATTCGGCTATTTCCCGTGTTTTCATTCCCTTTAATGTAAATTGTTTTTAAGAAAATGTCAGGCGCGGTCATCACACCCCGTGACGTTCGGCATGGTCGATCGTTGATTGTAGGAAAATTTCAATGCCCTCGATCGAATAGCGGTCGCTTTCCGAAAGGCTTTTTAAGATTGGTGCGGCTTCACTATCGAGAAAATCAATATCGGCGAGATCGATAACGACGAGCGTCCCTTTCTCTTTGTGGACTGCGGCGGCGATGCGTTCGAGCAAAACGGCGTCATCGTAGTGCAGTTCGCCCGAGACGCGCAGGATAGTACGTCCATTAACGGCATCGTCGATCTGATTTATCTGTGTTGCCATATTGCGTGATTAGATGTCGAATTTACGCAAAATGCAAGGCTAAGTTTCACTGGGAATGAACTTTTTCGTCACGAGAAACACGCCAGCAAATATCAACGCCGCCGAAATAATAAACGAAAGATTGATCTTTTCGCCCAAAAACATCACCGCTAGCCCAAATCCGATGAGGGGTTGCAGATAGACAAAAACAGCGACTGTTGAAGGATTGACTTTGGACAATGCCCACGCATTTAACAAATACGGAGCGGCGGTCGCACCGATCGCAATGTAGATGCTTATCAGCCAAATGTTCGTGTCGATCGCGGCGAGATCGATTGCCGAAAGCGAAAACGCCCCGAACGGAATACAGATAATACTCGCGAAAATAAACACCCACATCATCGACCGAAACGTCCCGTTGCGTGTGATCGCTCCTTTTGAAGTCGCGACATAGATGCCGTATGCGAGACAGTTGATTACTATAAAAATGTCCCCGATCGTCGTTTGCGAAGAGAACGAAGCTTTTCGCGGATCGATTAGAATGATCACACCAGCCGCGGCGAAAATGATGCCGATGATTTTTATAACTGTAAGCTTTTCGAACCCCGCTATCGACCCGACCGCGAGCGCAAACACCGGGATCATCACCGCCAAGAGAGAAGTGTTCGATGCCGTTGTCAGTGAAAGCCCGCCGATGAAGAATAGTTGGTTAAAAACAACACCGAACAGACTCAGAGCCGCAAACCGCCAATAATCTCCTTTTTCCTTAAGCCAGATACGGCCGCGAAAGGCTTGAATAATAAACAGGATCGCAGCCGTGATGGCGACACGAATGCCGACCAGAGCCATCGGTGGCAGGACCGCGAGCACGATCTTGCCGATAACCGGGAGCGAGCCAAATAAAAGCTGCGCCGGGATCAACGCTAGAAATGGGGCAGTAGATTTTTCCTGATTTTCCAAGATGCTTCCTTAGGCCAGCATCATTGCGGGTTGTTCAAGATTTTGCTTAAAGGTTTGCAGGAACTTGGCACCCGTCACTCCGTCGATGACGCGGTGATCGCAAGACATCGTGACGTTCATGATACTGCGGACGACGACCTCGCCGTTGCGAACGACCGGCGTCTGAGCTGCTCCGCCGACCGCCAAAATGCCGGCCTCGGGCGGATTGATGATCGCCGTAAACTCTTTAATACCAAACATTCCGAGATTTGAGATCGAAAAGGTCGCACCGGTGTATTCCTCGGGCTGCAGCTTTTTGGCCTTCGCTTTTGCGGCGAGGTCTTTGATCTCGGCTGAGATCTCGAGGAAACCTTTCAGATTTGCACCGCGAATGACCGGCGTGATCAAACCTTCGTCGATAGCGACCGCGACGCCGATGTCTGCCTGTTGGTAAAAGCGTATGTTCTTGTCCTGATACGACGAATTTGCGAACGGATGCTTGACCAGTGCCATTGCAGCGGCTTTGACGACGATGTCGTTGACGCTGATCTTTTGATCTTCGCTGACGGACGCATTGACCGATTTGCGAAGCTCCATACACGCATCCATCTCGATCTCGATAGTCAGATAAAATGTCGGAATCGGGCCGATCGACTCTGCCAAACGGCTGGCAATGATCTGCCGCATTTTCGACGTTGTTTCGTCGGTGTAAGCCGATGCCCCGACGACGGTCGAGGGCGTAAAAGTTCGTGCCGGTTGGCTGCTCGCTGCTGTTGACGTGCCGCCGCCTGCCAACGCCTCTTCAATATCACGTTTAATGATGCGGCCATTCGGGCCCGTACCGCTGATGGTTTTGAGATCAATGGCGTTTTCAGCCGCCATACGAGCAGCTATCGGGGAAACGATCAATCTGCCGTTCGAGGCAGAACCGCCTGCGTTAGCAGGTGGCGCAGTCGTAGCGACCGCTGGCGTTGGGGGCACACTTGCTGCTGCGGGTGTTTCCGCCAGCGTAGTTGGAGATTCAACTTCCTCTGACTTTGCCGAGCCGTTCGTCAAAGCCCCAGTCGCTATCGTTCCCGGTTCTGACAAGAGAGATGAGATGTCTTCGCCCTTTTCGCCGGTAATGGCGATGGCTTCGCCAAGCAGGGCAGTGTCGCCTGCGGCTTTTAAGATCTTTAACAGAGTACCGGCTTTGAGCGCGGTCATCTCCATCGTCGCTTTGTCGGTATCGACCTCGGCAAGGGTTTCGCCGGCGTCGTAGCTCTCGCCTTCGTTTTTGACCCAACGCGCGATCTGGCCCTCTTCCATAGTGGGCGAAAGTTTCGGCATTAAAAATTTATCAGCCATATATTTTGTCTACAAATAACAAACTTCCTTAACGGCAGCGACTATCTTTTCGACGCTCGGCAATGCAAGTGCCTCAAGATTTTTGGCATACGGCATCGGCGTCTCCGTGGTCGATATGCGTTTGATCGGAGCATCCAGATAATCGAACGCATGATCCATCACTTGATATGTGATCTCGGCTCCTACGGATGCAAATTCGTGCGATTCCTCTGCGATCACGAGCCGGTTCGTTTTCTTGATCGAATTTACAATGGTGTCGATATCGAGCGGTTTGATCGTTCGCGGATCGATGACCTCGACCGATACGTCAAACTCAGTCCGTATCAACTCGGCAGCCTGCAACGCAAGCGGTACCGTCATCGAGCGGGCAACGATGGTGCAATCCTTACCCTCGCGTTTAACGTCGGCGACTCCAAGCGGGATAGTGAAATCCGGATCCTCCGGCACCTCGCCCTTGATACCGTACATCCGCTCCTGTTCGAGAAAAACTATCGGGTTATCGTCGCGGATAGCTGATTTGAGCAATCCTTTAGCATCCGCCGCTGTCGAGGGCATCACGACTTTTAACCCCGGAAAGTTAGCATAAAACGCTTCTAACGCCTGTGAATGCTGTGACGAGACCTGATACGCCGAGCCGTTTGGCCCGCGAAAAACGATCGGTACTTTGAACTGTCCGCCGGACATATAGAGCATCTTCGCAGCGGGTCGTAAACCCGCCATCGCGGCACCGACGCCAACAGCCGCGAATCCAAGCTCCGTGATCGGCGTATCGACGACGCGTTTGTCGCCAAACTCTTTCCACAGCCCACGCGTGACCTTATAAGCCCCGTCATATTCGGCGACCTCTTCGCCCATGACAAAGACATTTTCGTCCCGTAAAATTTCTTCGCGCAATGCTTCGTTAAGAGCATCGCGGATAGTTAGTAACGCCATAAATTTATGCTAATACGTCGGTAAACAATTCGCTCTCAGCCGGATACGGGCTCGCGTCAGCGAATTTAACGGCCTTGTCTACCGCATCGATTGCTTCCTGGTCGATCTTTTCAAAATCCTTATCGGTCAAAACCTTAGCGGCTTTCAGGCTGTCTTTGAACAGCACGATCGGATCGCGTTCCTGATATTTGAGGATCTCGTCGCGCGTCCGGTAATTGCCCGGGTCCGACATCGAGTGGCCCATGAATCGATAAGCCCTGATCTCAAGCAGCGTCGGCGAACCGTCTTTGCGGGCTCGGGCGATCGCACGCAGCGTCGCATCGCGAACGGCCATAACGTCCATGCCGTCAACAAACTCATTTGCCATTTCAAACGCCTCGGCCTTTTTAGCGATACTTC
>JBGAUY010000064.1:0-16168 GCA_044228425.1 Pyrinomonadaceae bacterium
TGCCACTTGGTTCGGGAGCAGGAGGGGATATTCTCAACATACCCGCCTCAAGATCGCTGACGCTTGACCCAAGCGGAACCCGATTTTTTCTTTCGCATTTGGTCGTTTATATCGTCTTTCTCGCAGCGTGCCTAACGTTCATTAATAGCGAAAAGCGTTTAAAGAAACTGGTATTTCTCGTCGTGATCTTTGGCTCCGTACTAGCTTTTGTCGCGATAATACAACGGCTTGCAAGCCCGGAATCAATTTACGGGCTGCGGACTCCGTTAGGTGCGATACCATTTGGCCCCTTTGTTAACCAGCACCATTTCGCATCGCTAATGTTAATGACTGGCAGTGTGACACTCAGCCTGATACTGGGCAAAACCGCAGAGCAGAATAAAAAGCCCCTTCTAATGATCGCACTGGCAATTATGGCCATTGGTACGATCATGACCGGTTCTCGCGGCGGTTTGATCGGCTTTGTTTCGGTTGCCGCTTTCGTCTTGATCGTCAATTTAGTTATTCGAAAGGGGTCCTCCCGGAGTAGTGAAACCGAAGAAACACACAAATTGCCGCGGATCCTTACGATCGGCGCAAGTTTTGCGGTTGTGGTATTGCTTATTTTGGCGACAGTGGTCTTTCTCGGTGGAGATGATTCGCTTGTTCGCGGACTCAGCATGAACGCTGCTGCAGATGATATCTCCAGCGGCAGGACTCATTTCTGGTCTGTCGCAATAAAGATCTTTTTTGAACATCCTATTCTCGGTGCCGGCCTCGACGCTTTTGGCGTAGCGTTTACAAAGCACGACACTTGGCACGGCATATTTCGCGTCGAACAAGCCCATAACGAATACCTGCAAATACTCGCTGAAACGGGGATAGTCGGTTTTGCCTGCATGGCGACCTTTATCTATTTGTTGTTTAGAAAAGGGTTGAGCACGGCAACAAATGCCGGCAGCGGATTTAGACAAAACGCAGCGATTGGGGCTCTGGCCGGATGCTTTGGGATATTCGTACACAGCTTTGTAGACTTTCCGCTGCGCACACCGTCAAATGGATTTTTCTTTCTATTGCTAGTTGCTATCGCGACCGTCTCGGTAAAAACAGCGGGCGAAGGCGAATCCCATCGACGAAAAAAGCGACGCTCTACTTCACGTTCACAATAACGTCTTTTTTGCCGCAGGGTAATTCAAAGCTGATTTGATAAGTCCCGGCTTTTGCGCTGATCGAACGCAAAACAAATATCGCTCGCGACTTAACCGCAGCTATAACCTCACGGCGGACTGAAACATCATCAGGACTCGACGATCTTGCCTTGATCCCGTCCAATTCGCCATCACCATCTAGACCAATGATGACAGCGAGATCTCCACCACGACTAACCAGCCTCAAGACCTCTTCGCTCACCGTGATCGTGCACGGTTTTAGGTCTTTGGTTGTTTCACCGGGAATGATGACAACCGGCGGAAACAGATCCTTTGGCTTTTCTTCGCTTGGTTTTGGAGTTTCCTCAAGCGTCGGTGACGAAGTTGGCACCACCACAGGTTTTATCTCCTCGGGCATCGGGGTTGGAGTCGGAGTCGGCTCAGGTTTGACCTCCGGCGCCGGAGTGGTTTCCGGAGTTGGCGACGCAGCAGGTTCGCTCTTTGGCGTTGGAGTTTCTACGATCACAGGAGCTGCCGGGTTTGGGCCGATCTTTTCCTCGAGGCCGGTTGTGTTGCCGTTAACACGTTTGTATAGAGCCTCGATCGCGGTATAACGAATGACATCCGGGCCGCCGCTCTTATAGACTTTGAAATATGCATCCAGCGCCTCGGCATCTTTACCCGCCAGCGACAATGCAGCACCGAGCCGCCACATACTCGAACGCCACCAGGCACTATCAACCGGCAGCACACCGATCGCTCGCTTCAAACGCAAAACGGCATCTGCTGAGTTATCCATCTGATACGCCGCCCATCCGCTGAGTTCCTCGATCTGGCCGCGTAAGATCAACGACAGAGTGGCCCGCGGAACATCCGGTACAACAATAAATTCACCCTTTGAGGCCGCGAGGCCGCGAGCTTCGTAAAGCTCACTAGCCATGACGGCCACAGACGCATTTGGAACTTCGAGTCCGGCATCCACATTCGCTGCCGCCGCTTTAGTAAGCTCAAGCACCTTTGGCAAGGCGACCTTTTTTTCCAACAGCTGCGAAGCCACAAATATCTGCCGATGCACACGCATCTGATCGCCTCCGCGAACGAACTCATCCGCTAGCTTTGCCGCCACTTCCGCGTTCGGCTCGGCAGCATCGAGCGTCTGCTTTAACTCTAACAACGCCGTCAATCGCGCGGCGTTTTCCGGATCGTCGGCGGCGGTCGGGGCAAAGATACTTGCCCGCCGCTCGTAGCCGACTAGCTCTGAGAAATTCTTTGATTCACGTGTAATGCGTCCGCCAAGCTTTGTCTGGATCAGGCCGTCTTTGATCGAAAAATTTCGGGCGAGCAAATCAGCCGCCTCTCGATAATATCCGGCCGCGACCCGAGCCGACGCCATCTCATACTCAACCGTCGGAAAATTACCGTATTGCCTCGCCGCGAGCATTGCTTTTTCCGCATCGGCCGGTCGCCGCTGGATGAGCAATCCGCGTGCGAGAGCTAGATGCGACCAGATAAATCGCGGGTCCGCCGCGATCGCCTTGATCGCAAGATCGACGGCCCTGTCGCCGTCGTTGTTCGCGGCATACCAATACGCCGCACTCGCAAGCAGTATCACGTTGCTAGGATTTGTCTCAAGCGATTTTGCAAGTTCCGTCTCGGCATCCGCCCGCTTTCCCGCATCAAAAAGTGCAAGTATTAGCCCGGTTTGAGCCGGAACATTGTCGGTCTCTTTGGCTAGAATTTCGCGATACAGCGTTACCGCCTCATCCGCTTTGCCAACCGCCCGATCCATCTCCGCCAGCCCGCGTCTCGCCGTCAGCGATTCGGGGTCAAGCTCCAACGCCTTTGCGTACGCTGCAGCCGCATCCTCTAACTGAAAATCTATTCTGTTTGCGAGCCCAAGCGTCTGATACGCCGCCGCCGAATTTGGTGCAAAAGCGATCACCTCACCCGCGATACGTTTTGCCTCAGAGCCGTTTTCGATGCTCATGTAAAACGCCGCAATATCAAGCATCTGAGTGGCATTTGCGTCAGCTTTGTCTTCAAGAATTTTGACGATATCGATAGCCTCAGCACGTCTGCCGCGAAAATAGAGGTTCCCCGCCATCTTTGACAGCGTATCGGTCCAGAGCTTTTCTCCGATCGGTGTTGGGGCGTCCGTTACCGCCGCTTTAAAAATCACAGCGGCGGCATCGAGATCCTTTGCGTCTATCTTTTCGTTGCCGAGCACACCGCGCGCCGTCGCGATCAACTCAAGTGCCGACCCGCGTTTTAGCGATTTTGGGAACGTCTCATTAAATTTTTGCAGAGCCTTGATCTGCTCCGCAGCACCCTCGATGGCCGCGGCTTTATCCCAAGCAGTTTTTTCATCCGGCTTTTTTGTAGGCGTTACAGTAGGTTTGGGTTTAGGTTTTAGAGGCGTGGGTTTTGGTTTTGCGGTCTGGGAAAACGCTGAAAGTGACAGCAGCAAAAATAGAAAAATAGTCGTCAAACATCTCATAAAAAACTCTCAAATATTCGCCGCCGGTGTAAAAATAATACCACGAAATTGCCTTTCGGCTCTGCCCGCCGTATCCTCGCATCTATGACCGAACTCGATCAGGTATGGTCCCAGATGCTCACCGACTCCGCCGAAAAGGCGGCTGCGACCGGTCGCGAACATGTCGCTGAGTATCTACGGCTCAAGGCGACGAACGATGCCATTCGCCGTAACGGTGTCGGCTGGCTCTTTGACACCGTGATCGAGATCGCCGGGCCCGCGATGGCCGGCCACAATCCCGTGCTCGTCGAGCGCGAAGAGCCGCACAGTTTTGTTCGCGGCAATTCGACGATGACGGGTGCCTTGCTCCGTGTCCGTCAAGGTGTAAGATGTCTGACGGTCGAGGCGGGTTGGGCGCGTCTTCCCGCCGACGGCATCATGCAAAAGGGTGCTCTCGCCTACGCCCGCATCGCGCATTTTGGTATGCCAAAGCACACCGCTGAGATCCGGCTCGTCCACGGCGACGAACTGCCCGCTTGGCTTGACGCCGCTGACACGGCCATCGACAGCGGCCATCTGCGCCGGCATTTCGACATATTCTTAGGAGCATAAAGCGCGTTTTGTTTCACGGCCCGTTGTGAGGTAACATAATAAGTTGACCTTGATATACGGGAGACATTCGAAACAGTGATACCAGATCTTGATAAATTGATAGAGTTACAAGTTACCGATACCAACCTCCGCAGGTTGAAAAAGTCTATAGAAACAGCAGAAGCTAGGCGTGCCGAGATCGAACAAGAGTTTGAACAGCACGCCTTTTCTATTCGAGAGATCCAAAACAAACGCGACACACTAAACGCAAAACGTGCCGACGCCGAAAAGCAGATCGCCGAAAACAAGACCTATCTCGAGCGTGCCGAGCGCAACCTAAAACACGCCCAAAACTCAAAAGAATACGAGACCGCCATGCGCGAGACCGACGCTCTGCAAAAGCAGATCGCGGCGTTTGAGACGCAGATCGTCGAGATCATGGAAGAGGTCGAGGGAGTCGAAAAAGAGCTGACCGAACGTGCCGACGAGATCAACACTCTCGACGCCAAACGTGACGAAGCCCTGAAAGAATTTGACGCTCAGATCGCGGGCCACAATAAAGAATTTAAGACCGAGACCGCCCATCGCGAGACTGCATTTGCGACCTTGCCCGAACGCCTCGCCGCTATTTACAATCGCCTGGCCCAACGCAGCCGCGACGGCATCGCCGTGGCCGAGGTGGTAAATGGTTCGTGCAGTGCGTGTTACGTTTTGCTCCGTCCGCAGGTACAGGTCAACGTCAAAAAAGGCGACGAGATCATCACTTGCGAAAACTGCACCCGCATCATGTACATCCGCGGCCGCGAATCCGAAGCCGCAGCCTCTTAGATTTCTGACAGTCTAAACTTACGCTGTTGAAAAAGGGTGCTGTAACAGCACCTTTTTTTGTCTTTGACATTGCAGATCTTCTTGACGGGTGTGTCTCGCGTCTTGCAACTAATTTTGCCCTTGATTCGTCTAACCTATTAGTTTCATAATGATATTGTCCGCTCGCAATCGTTTAGTTTGGGGGCGGTACGGAAATTCCCAGCATATGAAATAATTGAGACGTTTATAAATTTTAGAGGTTCAGAAAAATGAATAAAAAAATTCTTACAATATCTGGTCTATTACTATTTACGGTCGCGGGCATTATGGCGCCTGCGGCAAACGCACAGGAAACCGGCGTCACGCAGCCGGCGGTTAAACCATCAGTAGTTTCAACCGAAACCGTGGCACAAAACACATTTAAGGTGCCTTTTGCTCCAAGGATCGAAAAATACACCCCGCCCGCAGGCTCGGTATTGCCGATCGTCAAAAAGCGTGCGGCTACTCCGACAACCTACACCTGGACAGGTGCATATGTCGGCGGTAATTTTGGTTACGGATGGGGCGGTGGCGACACACGCTTTGAGCCGTTACCGAATGCTACGGCATTCATTAATATGCTGCCGGTCACGATCAAGGCGGATCCTAGAGGATTTACCGTTGGCGGCCACGGTGGATATAATTGGCAATCCGGCCATTTTGTCGCCGGCCCCGAAGCGAGCATCTCGTGGTCAAATATTAAACGCACCACGACCGTATCGCCGATCATTCAAAATAACGGAACCGCCTTTGGCACCGGCAGTTTCCAGTCCACAACTCAGGACATTGATTATGTCGGCACATTTCGCGGCCGTGCCGGTGGTGCTTGGAACCGTGTGTACCTTTATGGAACCGCGGGTCTCGCATTTGGGCGTTTAAATTATGCGGCCGAGAGCGATTTCCGTCCAACCGGTACACTTCACTATCCCGCTGCCTTCACTAAAACAAAGGCAGGCTGGACCGCCGGTTTTGGCGGCGAAGTCGCAGTTAACGATCACTGGAGCTGGAAAACGGATTATCTCTATTTCGATTTTGGCAACGAATCATTGACTGTACCTTCGGCACCGACCACCAGCGCGTTTTCCGTAATGTATAACTGGAAAACTACGTTCCACAGTTTTAATACCGGATTTAATTATCGCTGGTAAGAGTGGTTCTAGCATAATATATCTCCGGTGACGCGTTTTATGCGTTCACCGGAGATCTTTATTTTATGAACAGATATTTATTGATCACCGTTGCTCTCGTCTCGGCTATCACTATCTCCGCCCAGCGGTCAAACGACGCGATCCAAAAACAGATCAAGTCGCTAAAGGCCGATAAACAGATCACGCTGACCTTTGACGGTGGCAGCACAAAGATCATGGCCATCGCCGATAACTTTGCCGACTCCGAGGCAAAGACCGCCGGTGTCCAGGCGATGAATTTCGGCATCGCTTTCTTTTACGCCGGCAAAGACCTCGCCACACCGCCCGCGACCATCAATTTCACATTTTGGGTAATGAGCAAGAAACCAAAATTTGCCGATGCCCACGCATGGAAAGCCACCATCGGCACCGAAACCCTCGACCTCGGCGACGCCCGCTATGTCGCTAAATCGGGCGAGAATATGGAGTATCTCAACTTCAAACTAAAACGCGAAGACCTCGCCAAGATTGCCAACTCTACCGGCAAGATCACACTCGGAACCGCAAGTTTCACCTTCACCGCGTCGCAGCTCACACTGCTAAAAAACATGATCGCGGTTTCAGATTTTCGCTGACAACTGCCCACCGTCCGTCTTTATGGCTAAACACCGTTTCTACAGCCCGGCTTAATTTAAGGCAGTGTTTCCAAAATGGGCTCGCATGCTTTTTTCAAGAGATTTTACCTGTTCCGGGGCAATACCTTTGAGGATCTGATAGTGCCTTATTGCCCCTTCCTTATTCCCCATCCGAATATATGCCCAAGCAAGTTTAAAGTTTGGCCGCACATCTCCAGATGCAAAATCAAACGCATTCTGATATTCACGCAGTGCCCCTTCGCGATCTCCCTTTTTTTCCAGTAACTCTCCAAGAATCAGACGAGCATCTATGAAAGAGGGCTTGGTCTCAATCGATTTTCTTGCCGCCGCTATAGCTTCTTCAATACGCCCAAATCGGCTGTGACCAAGTGCAACCGCGAGGATATACACATGATTTGGATCAAGCTCTGCTGCTCGCTTGTTGTATTCGAATGCTTTTTCGTGCTGCCCCGTATCCGCATAAAAGATCGCCAGCTGCTTATGCCAGTGTTGATTTTTGGGGGCCAATTTGATCGCGTTAATGTGCTCTTCTTCAGCGGCCTTAAACATTCCCTTATACCGATATGCCATAGCCAAACTAACACGAGCTTCGGGATTCTTGGGGTTTGCCAGAACTTTATCAAAAATAAGATCAAAGTTTTCGACGGTTTCTCTCCGGGATTTTGCCACCCCTAGAAACATCTTTATTGCCTTGTCGTTTGGCCGCAACACATTTGCTTTGGTGAGTATGTCGATTCCCTTATCAAAGTCATTGGACTCAAAATAAGCGAGCCCAAGCGAGGACATAATATAGGGTTCCCCGGGTTTCAAGATATTAGCCTGCTCCAGCGGCTTAACCGCCTCGGCCATGTTACCAAATCCGGTCAGTGCTCGTCCGAAACGATATGAAAGGTCGGCATTGGGCGGCAGTATTCCATATGCTTTCCGTAAGTTCAGCAAACTGTTTTCTTTATCGCCGATCACTTCATACGCCAACCCCATTTGCCAATAGGCCGTGCCCGATCGGGGATCCATTTCAACAGCTTTAGTTAATGGCACAAGTGACTCTTCGTAAAAGCCACCATCCTTTAAGATCTGACCAAGAATGATATATGCCGTTACATTTTCAGGCTCTTTCTCAATATATTTTTTTGCCGCCGCGATCGCATCTTCAGAACGGTCGAGGTGATTGTATGTAAATGCAAGATCCCGATAGATGCCCTTTCCTTCAGGCTTGATATTTACGACTTTTTCATAGAGGTTGAGCGCTTTTGGATATTCACTTCGCCGATAATACAGATCTGCCAAATTCCACATCACTAAGACCGAATTTTCAAACTTTGCATACGCAAATTCTAGTAGTTGCAAAGCCTCAGCGGTTCGTTTGTCGGCTAAATACAATTCGGAAAGAAGTACCTGATAATCGTCCTTATCGGGATCAAGCCGGATAGCTTCGCGGCATGCATCGATCGCCTCGGATCTTTTTCCACCCCGAGCCAAAGCGGTGCATAATCCGGCATGGGCGGGCGCATACTGAGGAGAAATGGTTACCGCTTTTTCATAGGCCGACACGGCATCGGAGTAATTTTTTAATGTCAAAAAGGCGCTGCCCAAATTCAGATGGATCGCAAGCTTTTTCGGCATTAGTTTGTCAGCTTGGCGTAATTGCTCGACAGCCTCTTTCGTCTTGCCGCTGCGTAATAACGCGACAGCATCTTCAAAGAGTTTCCGGGCTACAGCTTCATCAGTTTGTACCGGTGTCGGAGAAGGGGTTTGACCGGCAACAACCGCCGCCAGCATGGTCAATATCAAAAATGCCAGCAACGTGGGTGTTCGGACGAGTTTTTGCATATGCCTTTGATACTACTAAGTTGAACCAAAGTCAATAGATTTGATCAACCGCCGATCATCGTTGTTGCGTGCAGGTCGAGGATTAACGTGCCGTCGTCATCGACTTCGGCGATGTAATCGTTGTCGTTATTTCGTCCACTCATCCGCGATGTGGACATCGACTTTGATCGGGACTTTTGAGACAAATTCGGCACCGGCACGGAGCATTGCGGATTCGAGCGTCGCGGCGGTCTGGTCGGCGTCTGCTGCGTCGCACTCGACGACGATCTCGTCGTGGACGATGTTTACGAGCTTTGCCGATTTATCACGAATGTCATCGTGGAGCAGTCGTAGGGCACGTTTTAGGATGTCGGCGGACGTACCTTGTATCGGCATATTCTTAGCGTAACGCTGTGCGGCACCGAGGCTGCTGCGGTCATTTTCGTCAAAGTTAAATCTCGCCAGCCGCCCTGAACCGGAGCGTGTCGAACGCTCGATCTTTACATTGTTTGCCGCCGTTCGCAGCCATGCGTCCATCTGTGGATAGGTCGCAAAATACCTTCGCAGAGTGTCCTCAGCCTGCGTCTGCGTGAGGCCCGTCATCGACGCAAACCTTGACGCTCCGATGCCATATACGACACCAAAATTGAGCCGCTTGGCAAACGAACGCTGGTCCGGCGTGACGTCTGCGGCGGGAATGCCAAAAACCTGAGCGGCGGTTGCCGCATGGAAATCCTGACCGGAGACGAACGCCTCGATAAAATTTTTATCGTCCGAAAAATCGGCCAGTATCCTCAGCTCGATCTGCGAATAGTCCGCAATAACCAGCTTTTTGCCTGCCGGGGCCATAAAGCAGCGGCGATGGCCATAAAGCAGCGGCGATATTCGGCCTCGTGCGGTATCTGCTGCAGGTTTGGATTTGAGCACGAAAACCGTCCGGTCGGCGCACCGATCTGGCGAAAATCGGCGTGGATGCGGCCGGTCGCAGGCTCGATAAATTCGAGTATGTTCTCGCCAAAACTCGATGACGCTTTGGCCACAGTGCGGTATTCGAGCAGCTTCGCGACCGCCGGATATTTTTCGGCAAGCGGCTGCAATTGCCACGCCCGCGTCGTGTCCGGCATCGGTATCCCGAGCCCGACCAGCGCATCCGTCACTTGTGCCTGGCTGTCAAGATTGATCTCCGGCCGGCCAAACAGCGACGCCTGAGCCACGCCCGCGGACAGCATATCCTGCAGCTCGTCGCCAAATTTTGCCGCGGCCGCCTTGTTCTTATCTAGCTGTTCACGCCAGCGATCGGTGTCGAGATAGATGCCGTTAAGTTCCATTTCAGCGATCGGCACGACACATTCGTTTTCAAGTTTTAGTGCTCGGGTCAGTTCGTCGGTGGCGATACGCTCATCGAGCTTGGCGCGAACCTCAGGCATGATCGCCGCATCGCGGGCCGCGTATTCGACCTGTGAGTGCGACAATTCCGCAGCCGCCCAATCACTGACCTGTTCGGTCTTGTCGAGAGTCTGCCCAAGGAAAAACTGCACTACATCCGCAAGCCCATGCCGCCGGTCGCCATCGCCCGCCGACACGAGCAAGCTAGCTAAATAGGTGTCATAAACATTGCCGACCTCGCACCCCAAATGATGCCGCACCCATTTGGTGTCAAACTTCGCATTATGCGCGATCTTGACTTGTTTACTCGAAGACAGCAGCTCGCGCAGTGGAGCTAAGTCAGGATTGGTCCGCAGATCGCCCTTGTCTTTGAACGGTTTAAGATCAATGACTTTAGTATTCTGCCCGTTGCTAAGCTGCACCAGACGCAGATCGCCCTTATACGGATCGAGATCCGTCGTCTCAACGTCAAAGCCAAGATACGGCTCGTTTTTTAGTTCGTCACAGGCTTTTTGCAGCGACGCAGCATCGCTTGCAAGCTGAAAATATATTTCCATTTCGCGTTAATTAGTACTTATCTCGATTGTATCATCGCTCTCGTCCGGCAAAGTATTTCGGATTTATGTTTACATTAAGCGGCTCGTTTGTTTATACTTACAACAGTTTGCCGCGTCAGCGATCGTTCGCTGGTTTGAAAAGCAGCAGCCGTCAGATAGATCTCATAGTGAGACACTGAGTTAACAAGATCAAGATTTTACGGGTCTGAGCACGTGCCGATAAGTCGGCATAGGTGCTCCCCGATGCGAAAAAGCGATGTCGCTATTCGCATAACAGAGATTCCTGCGTGAACAAATTTCAATACTTGTCTATTTGGAAACCAATTCCAAACCCAAGCTATAAAACCAACCCGCGCGCGACCTCTCTACCGATCAAGCTAACCCGTTAGTCTTTTCTCGAGAACAAATCGTCCGACCGTCTCTGCTTTCAAATGCCGGTAAACCGTTGAAATTTAATGGTTTAAGGATAATATATCTATGTCTAAAGAGATGATCGTAAGTTGTAACGGTCGCGAGAAAAAGATCGCGATCCTCGACAACGGTAAAGTAACAGAATTTTATATCGAACGCGGCGAGGAAAACTCGGGCGTCGTCGGTAATGTTTATAAGGGCCGCGTGATGCGTGTCCTGCCCGGTATGCAGTCGGCGTTTGTCGACATCGGATTAGAGCGCGATGCGTTTTTGTATGTCTCGGATTTCTTCGACGAAGAAGAAGAGATCGAACGCATCGTCATGGAAAAGGGCAAGAAAACCTCGGTCGAAGAGGCCACGCGCGAAGTCAACGAACGTATCGACCGTAGCCGCATCGAGCGTGAAAAACAGATGGAATCGGTCCAAGAGCTTGCCGAACCGCTCATCGAACCTAGCGGTAATGAGGAAACGGCAATCGACGAACCTGCTGTTGAAACTGCTCCTGCCCAACATGAAGAAAAACCCGAACGCGGCAAACGCACCCGTGGCGGCCGCGGACGCAAAGACCGCGTTGAGGAAACGACCGTAGAAACGGAGCCCGCACCGGTAATTGAGATCGACTATGACAACTCCGGCTTTGAGCGGATCGCGGACGACGATGAGACGGGTGATATGTTCAAGGACGCCTACATGCAGGAAGCGATTGTTGACCGCGTCCGGGCCGTCGAGTTTGATATGGAAAGTATCGCTACTGCCGAGGTCGGCACGTTGCTCGCCGAGGTCGCGGGAGATGCCGGCGGCTTTGAACGCATAGCCGACGAAGAAGACGAAGCTCCGGCCAAGAGCAAAAAAGGCAAAGCCGCCGCGAAGAAACCGGCTGCTAAAGCAAAGGCTCCGGCGAAGAAACCTGCGGCAAAATCCAAAACGGCCAAAGGCAAGAAAGCCAAAGCTGACGAGGTCCTCGAGGACGCCGAGGCAAGCCTGAAAGAATCTGATGAAACAGCCGAGATGGCTGTCAGACGCGGTGGCCGTGGCCGTCGTCGGGGCGGCAAGCCAAAAGCAAAGGAAGCTGGTGACGATCCCGTCGAGACAGTTGAAGGCGAGGAGTCAGCAGAAATTGTTGATGCCGACGCCGAGCAAACAGAAACCGTCGATGCGGTCGAGGAAGTAGTCGAAGCTGACACCCAGCCGGATGAAGAACCCGAAACCGCACCTGAAAGCAGCGAAGCATCGGACGAAACCTCTGACGAAGATAAACCTCGTCAGGACGAACGCCCCGAACGTGAGGGCCGCAGCCGCGGCGGACGTGGTCGCGGTGGTCGCGGACGCGGCAACAAAGCTGCAAATGATGAGTCACCCGCAGACGACCAATCTGCCGAAAAGTCAGATGACGAACCGCGTTCTGACGAAAGGGCATCAAATGACCGACCTTCGCGTGACCGTTCACAGGATCGGCAGTCAAACGACCGTCCATCGCGTGACCGTTCACAGGACCGCCCTTCGAATGATCGTCCTTCCGGTGACCGTCCGTCAGGCGATCGCCCATCCGGTGACCGTGATCGCGGGGGCCGTGGTCGTAACGACCGTGGCCGTGACCGCGGGCCTCAGCCGACGATCTCAGATCTGTTAAAAGAGGGACAAGAGATTCTCGTCCAGATCGCCAAAGAGCCCATCGCAAAAAAAGGTGCCCGCATCACTTCGCACATCGCTCTGCCAGGCCGATTTCTCGTCTATATGCCGACGATCGAGCATCTCGGCGTTTCGCGTAAGATCGAATCGTCGAGCGAACGCAGCCGTCTGCGGGGCATGCTGCAGCGTATCCGTCAAGATGTCGCGATCACGACGGGCGGATTTATCGTTCGCACGGCGGGCATCGGCATTTCAGAGGAAGACCTCAGGAACGACGCAAAATTCCTCGTCCGCACATGGGCCGACGCCAAAAAGGATTCGGAAAAACGCAAATCACCGGCGATCGTCCATCAGGACCTCGATCTGGTCCAGCGTCTGCTCCGTGACCAGCTTTCCGAAGACTTTACCGCCATACGCGTCGACAGCGAAGAGGAATATCTACGCACCGTCGAGTTTATGAACCGCATGGCGCCGAAGATGGTCAACCGCGTCAAACTCTACACCCGCGACGAGCCGATCCTCGAAGCGTTTGGCGTCCAAGAGGAGATCGACAAGGCTTTGAAACCGCGTGTTTGGTTGAAATCCGGCGGCTATCTCGTGCTCAATCAGACCGAGGCACTCGTTGCGATCGACGTCAATACCGGCAAATTTGTCGGCAAAGGCAACGCCCGTCTCGAGGACACGATCACCCGCACCAATATGGAAGCGGTCGATGAGATCGCCCGTCAGATCCGGCTTCGCGATCTCGGCGGCATCATCGTGCTCGACCTGATCGACATGGAAGACCGCCGCAACCGGCACAAGGTCTCGCAGGCTCTGCAAGAGGCTCTGTCGCATGACAAATCGCCGACCAAGGTGCTGTCGTTCAACGATTTTGGCCTGATCATCATGACCCGCAAACGCGTCAAACAGTCGCTCGAACGCACAATGTGCGCCCCGTGCGAATACTGCGAAGGCGCCGGCTGGGTCAAATCGCCGGTCACTATTTGCTACGAGATCCTCTCCGAGGCTCGACGCCTGTCCAAACAGGTCGATGATGTCCGGCACACGACGATCCGCGTTCACCCCGAGGTTTCCAAAGCCCTCCGCACCACCGAACGCGAAGTGCTCGAAGAGATCGAAGCATACCTCGGCAACGTCGATGTCACCGCCGACAAACACATCCACCAGGCACAGTTCGACTTTGCGTTTGTTTAGTTCAGAGTTATGCCTTTAGGCATGATGGCTGCGGACGAAAGTTCGCAGCCTTTTTATTTCTTTAAAGACGTAGCTGGTTTCACAGATTTAGGTCGAAGGAACTGTGGGCTCGGCAGAGTTGGCTTCGGTGCAGGTGGTTTGCGATCTTTCGGGAGTGTATAGATCTCCATCTTATTCTCTTCTCGCATCCCGCCTTCGATAACTACAATGTCGTCCTGTGACGCTTTTAGTCGAGGGTATATCCAACTCTTTAAAAACGTAATGCGTTTTCGATACTCTTTGAGGCTCAGCTTGGCGTCGAAATAAATTAGGACATACGTGCGATAGAGAGGATTTTTTAATACGGGAACAGATGACCCGGCCACACGCATTGCTGGATAGAATTTATCGTCCTCCTTATCTCTTTTCGGGTCGTAAAAGTCATACGTGTCCATCGTGTAATAATAGGCTTCCGGCACGTAGGGCGGAAACCCATCACATCTCAGATTGTTTTGCTCTCGTCGGGGAATGTATCCCACAGAGTTGAGCGACATTCCTACGTTCGTAAAGTAATACTGAATTCCGAGAATCGGCTCGGTCCAAGTTCCATACATGGCGTCGTCACGAGTAATGAAGAAGTTTTTTCTATCTAACTTTAGTTCCTGTTCACTCTTGTTTGTCTGTTGGCCATCTGCCACGGCAAAGGACAGAACCGTTCCGAGGGGCACATCCCATCCCTCATCGCACGGTTTTTGAGAGTATTCGACCCAGAGAGTGTCGTCACCGACCTTGTATTCGTTTTTGTACTTGATCTCTTTGGGGTTAGGCTGTCCAAAAAGCTTCTCCACTTGCTCACGTGTCGAACGCAACGGTATTAATCCTTTCCAAGAGTTGGTTTGTCCAACCACAGGGATAGAGACCAAAAGCGTAAGAATTGTCCAAAAGAACGTTTTCATCTATTGCCCTAATCATACAAAAAAAGGCCGCGAGTTTGAATGTCGCGGCCTTGTCGCTCTGACAACTGACAACCGCTCACGGACTTACAACCGTCGTTAGTGCGGCGGAGACTTCGCCGTAGTCGGCGTTGTTTTTTCTGAGTTGGACGCGGACCTGTAGTTGCATTGGCTGGCCGGGCGTGGTTGGGGTGACTTTTACATCGGCGGATTTGCCGCCTCTTTCGCGGCTTGGTAGAGCACCCTGATGAATATATGTTTTCAAGTGCTCGGCAATGGCATCACCGAGAGTTGGAAAATGAACCTTTGGTGACTGACCATAAGCAAATTAAATGGAGAGCAGCGGCATAGCCGCAGGGGCTTTTTAGACTTGCCGGAAAAGCAGAGCTTTTCCGCAAAAAGAGCGGCAGAGCCGCCGGAAGCCTTATCCTAATCTATCTCTATTTCAAAGTTTCAGATCTTTCCTCGCGTCTTTGACGTTTGCGGGTTTGGTGAAGATCGAGTCGGGGATGGGTTTGTTGAATTCGATGGATTCGTAGTTGATGCGGGATGAGGGTTTGCCGCCCGTCCAGTGGTCGATGATGTAGGGTGAGCGGATGCCGCCGGTCTCGACAAACTGGGCGTAACGGTCCTCTTCTTTGACCTCTTCGCCGTCGGCACCGAGGCGTTTATAGATGGCTTTTGCCGGCAGGCCGTCGTCAGCGGCAAATTCAAATTCGACCCCAAAGCCGTCGCTGTAAGTCAGCCGGATCGCTTCGTTGCGTTTGCCGAGCGTCGCGGGCCGTTTTCCAAGATAGGCGAGTGTCGCGCTGCCTTTCCAGTGCCCCCGCAGCAGATTGTCGAGACTGGTGCGAAGCCCCTGTTTGAAATTAGCGACCTGCGTCTCGGTCTGGACCTTGATGACATCCTGATCGCCGTCATACACCCAGCCGGTGTCGCCCGCATTTACCTGAGTGAGCTGCGTACCGCCGCCCTTGAACTCGGCACGTTCCCTGTCCGGATAGACCATCACATCGACAAACGACTGAAACGAGACCACCGCTCCGTCCTTTAAAACGCTGTATTTGCCACGCCCCACCAAAGAACGCACCTGTAAATAACGCTCGCCGCCGACGGCTTGGACCGCTTTGGCAATGACCGCCTCGGCTTTGTCTGTTTGCGGATCTTTTGGTGTTTCTTTAGACGCCTCTTGTCCGGCCGCCGTGCAGACGGCGATCGAGATGAGGGCACACAGGCTGATGAGACGAAATTTGTTAGCGATCATATTAAAAAGGCTTTGCCGATATTTTATCAACAAAGCCTTTGATGCAGAAAAGTTTGCACGAGTTTAGTTAAGGCTAAAAACCTCGCCCGGTTTGACCGTCAGTTCGCCATCGGCGACGTCGACGACAAACTTGATCGCCGCTTTCCATTCGTTGGTGATC
>JBGAUY010000065.1:0-15304 GCA_044228425.1 Pyrinomonadaceae bacterium
TGGTTAGCGGGTCTTCGCCGGTGCGCGAGAGCACGAATGCCTCATCGGGGCGTAAGTTTATCCCGAGCGGCGGAGCATCGGAGCGGTGAAAGCGTTCGTCGAGACTGCGAAAACGCCCGAGCACCTTGTCGATCGGCAAACAGCGGGCAAAATCGAACAAAATGCGACGGGTTTCGACATCATAGGCCAGCCCGTCGCGGATGCGCCGCAGCGAACTAAAATCCCACTCGCCCGCGTCCCATGCGAGTATGTCGACGAGGATGTTCTCGATCTGCTCGGAAAACAGCTTAGCCGTGTCGGCTTTGGTCAGGAACTTTTTGTCCTCGAGATAGGCGACGAGCTCGTGATCGTTCGAAAAGTTTGGGATCTTGGTCACGTCATCCTCTGTCATTCGGTGACGTTTGAGCAGGATGTCAAAAAGCCGCGATGCCCTAGCATTAGACACGGCAAAGACGATCTCGCCGTTCTTAAGATAGATGACACATTTCTTGTCCTTGTCGGATACGCGCAAGCTACCGTTCACCCGAGCCTGCATGATCTCAGAGATCAGTTCGGCGAACGGATGCGTAAAGAAATTACCTTGAATTTCGAGTTCAGACTGGGGTGTCATTTACTGTAAAACGTGCGGTGCGCGAGTCGGCGTGAGGAGCCACATAAATGATAACAAATCCGGGGGGTAAAAGTTAAGTAGTATTTTTCGCGTTCTTTTAGCGTTTATGCGGGGTATTTGGTAGCATTTTACTCAATTGGAATGGAGAAAAAGTTAGAAATCCGCGAATGTGCGACGCTAGATGATCTGGCCGAATGCGTGCAGTTGCAGCGCGACGTTTTTGCGTTGCCGGAGGTCGAACTGTCGCCTGTCCGGCATTTTGTCGTGACAAAAAACGCGGGCGGTTTTACGCTCGGAGCTTACGAGGGCGACAGGCTAGCGGGGTTTGTCTTGAGCGTACCGGCGGTGATGCGGGGCGAGCGGGCGTTTTATTCGCACATGACCGGCGTCCGGCCCGAATATCAAAGCCACGGCATTGGAGCCAAACTGAAATGGGCACAGCGTGAGCGGGCTTTGGCTGAAGGCGTGCGGTTTATTAAATGGACGTTTGAACCTGTAAAGGCAAGAAATGCTTACTTTAACCTCGAAAAGCTCGGTGCCATGGTTAGCGAATATCAGCAAAATTTTTACGGCACCGATTACGGCACGGCACCGGAAACAAAAGGCAAATCGTTTGGCCTCGCGAGCGACAGACTATTTGCGGAGTGGCATCTTGAGAGCGAAAAGGTCAGAGCGTTGGCAGCCGGACAGGTATGGTTAGATACCGCAAAGCCGGTCGTTGAGATCGCCATAATGAATGATTGGACTGAGCTTGTCGCACGCGATCCGGAGGCCGCTTTGGCGGAACAAATGCGTGTGCGCGCTGAGTTTGAGGTGGCATTTGCGGATGGTTTGGTCGGACGTTCGTTTAGACGTGACGAGGTGCGACCGGCTTACTTACTGTACAAAAGTTAAATGTTTGAGATCGACCCGGACATTAGAAAAGCAAAGACGCTTCATGCGGATTTTTATACCGATCCGGCGTATTTTGAGCTGTCGAAAGATAAGATATTTGCCCGCAGTTGGCAATTTTTGGCGAGGGCGGATGATATTGAGGGCGTCACTCCGTTTGTGATCTTGCCCGGGATGCTCGATGAGCCGGTATTTACCGTAAAAACCTCCGAATGGATCTCGTGCCTGTCTAATGTTTGTACCCATCGCGGCAAGATATTGGTCGAAGAGCCGTGCCACGCGGATCTGATCAGGTGCCCATATCACGGACGGCGATTTTTGCTCAGCGGCAAGATGATCTCGATGCCTGAGTTCGAGGGCGTGGAAGATTTTCCGAGCGAGGCCGACGATCTGAAGATGTTGCCGTTTGCCGAAAGACAAGGCTTTATGTTTGCGTCGCTAGATCCGGTCGATGCTTTTGAGTCATTTGTTGGCGATGTTGCGGAACGGTTTGCCGAGGATAATTACGATGCATCGGCACTGCGTTTGACTACCAAGCGTGAATACGAGATCAATGCTCACTGGGCGTTGTATTGCGAAAATTATCTCGAAGGGTTTCACATCCCGTATGTACATCAAGCGCTGAACGCCGTCGTCGATTACGGCAGTTACACGACCGAGACGTTTCGATATTCGAGTTTGCAGACGGGTTTCGACGATACGGGTAACGTGGCGGCGAGATATTTGTTTATCTTTCCAAATCTGATGTTCAACTTTTATCCGTGGGGAATTTCGGTAAATGTCGTCAGGCCGGTGTCGCCGACGAAAACGGTGGTCGAGTTTCTGACGTATGTTCGTGACGAATCGTTAATGGAAAAAGGCGCCGGGGCCGACCTGCACGCTGTCGAAATGGAAGACGAAGCGGTTGTCGAAAGCGTGCAAAAAGGCATCCGTTCGCGGTTTTATAGGCACGGCCGGTATTCGCCGACGCGTGAGCAGGGAACGCATCATTTTCACCGGCTTATCGCCGAGTTCATGAAGTAATTGATGAGTGTAAACGAAGAAATACAACGACTTAGATCTGAGATCGAACGGCACAGCGATCTGTATTATCAATCGGACGCTCCGGAGATATCGGATTTCGAATTTGACCAGCTTTTAGAGCGGCTAAAGGTTCTTGAAACGGAGCATCCGGAGCTGGTCACGCCCGACAGCCCAACGCAGCGGGTTGGCGGTAAGGCGACTTCGTTGAGGCCGTTCACGCATACGGTTGCCTTGATGTCGCTGGATAACTCGTATGATCTGGGTGAACTGAAAGCGTTCACCGAGCGGTGTGAAAAACTGGCTGAGGGACGCAAATTGGACTACGTCGCCGAGCTAAAGATCGATGGACTTTCGGTTTCTCTGCACTATGAGAACGGCATTTTGGTCACGGGTGCGACACGCGGCGACGGTTCGCAGGGCGATGAGGTGACGCAAAATGTAAAGACGATAAGGTCGATCCCGCTAAAGTTAAAAGTTGATGCTCCGGCACATGCAGAGGTTCGCGGCGAGGTGTTTTTGTCGCGGTCGCAGTTTGCCAAGATCAATGCGGAACTTGAGATGCAGGGTGAAAAAACGTTTGCCAACCCGCGAAACTGCGCGAGCGGTACGCTCAGGATGCTTGATTCGGCGGTGGTCGCGTCGCGGCGGTTGGATATGTTTCCGTATGATGCTTTTACGGGAGCCTCAAAAATGTTTGCCACACACGCAGGGGTTTTTGAGTGGTGCGGGCGTAACGGATTTAATGTAAATCCGCATCGCCGGGTGTGTGCCGATTTTGACGAACTTGCTGCGTTTATTGCCGAGATGGAAACTGTCCGCGACGGGCTTGATTACGAGATCGACGGGGTGGTTGTAAAGGTAAATTCGACGGCATTGCAGGACGAATTTGGCACGACGACAAAAGCCCCGCGTTGGGCTATCGCATATAAATATCCGGCACGACAGGCGACGACGCGGCTGCTTGGAATCGGTATTCAAGTCGGGCGAACGGGTGCACTGACGCCGGTCGCGCATCTTGAACCGACGCTGCTTGCCGGCACGACCGTTGCTCGTGCATCGCTTCATAACGAGGACGAGATCAAACGCCTCGACCTAAAGATCGGCGACTATGTGATGATCGAAAAAAGCGGCGAGATCATCCCGCAAGTGCTGTCGGTCGTGACGGCAAAACGCGACGGCAGCGAGACGGTGTTTGAGTTTCCGACCGTCTGTCCCGTTTGTGATTCACCCGCTATTCGGCCCGAAGGCGAGGCAGTTCGCCGCTGCACCAATGAAATTTGCCCCGCTAAGGTTAAGGCCCGTGTCTTGTATTTCGCATCGCGAAAAGCAATGGATATTGAGGGTCTCGGCGAGGTGCTGGTCGAGACCTTAGTCGATAACGGTTCAATTAAGGATGTTGCGGATCTCTATAATTTGACCGTCGAACAGATCGCAAGCCTAGAGCGAATGGCCGAAAAATCGGGTACGAACCTGATCGACCAGATCGCGGCGAGTAAGACGCGAGGGCTTCAACGGTTGCTCTATGGCATCGATATCCGCCATGTCGGTGAACGATACGCAAAGATACTCGCAAATCATTTTCGAAGCATCGACCGCCTGGCTGAGGCTGGCGTCCAGGAACTTGATGACATCCACGAGATCGGCCTCGCGGTTGCCGAGAGTGTGTATGAATGGTTTCGGACGCCCGCAAATATCGACCTCGTCGCACGGCTAAAAGCCGCCGGTGTCAAAACCGAGACAGACGCCGCATCGACAGCTTTGCTTGACGAGAGATTTCAAGGCAAAACCTTTGTCCTCACCGGCAAACTAGAAAACTACACCCGCGACGAAGCGGCCAAACTCATCGAAGACCGCGGCGGCCGCGTATCTTCATCCGTTAGCAAAAATACGGATTTCGTTGTCGCCGGCAGCGATGCCGGTTCGAAATTGACGAAGGCAGAAAGCCTAGGTGTTGCGGTCTTGTCTGAAAATGATCTAGCGGCGATGATTCAATAGCTGAAAACATATATTATTTAATTTATGAGCGACTTTTTCACAACAAATATAGCGGATGCGGACCCTATCGTGAGCAACGCGATCGATGACGAGGTGCGGCGGCAGACGGACGGGTTGGAGCTGATCGCGTCGGAAAATTTTGTATCCGAGGCAGTTTTGCAGGCGGCCGGAACTGTTTTTACCAACAAGTACGCCGAGGGTTATCCGGCAAAGCGTTACTACGGCGGGTGCGAGTTTGCCGACGTTGTAGAGAATCTGGCTATCGACCGTGCAAAAGAAATATTTGGAGCCGAGCACGCAAACGTACAGCCGCACAGCGGGGCGCAGGCGAATATGGCCGTTTTGATTACGGCTCTCGATCACGGCGATACGATCTTAGGGATGAACCTGTCGCACGGCGGGCATTTGACGCACGGGCATCCGCTCAATTTTTCGGGCATTAATTACAAGGTCGCGGATTACGGCGTCAATAAAGAAACCGAGCAGATCGATTACGATGAACTGCAGCAAAAAGCCGAGGAATCTCGGCCCAAACTGCTGATCTGCGGAGCGTCGGCGTATCCGCGAACCATCGATTTTGCCCGCATTGGCGAGATCGCTCAAAGCGTCGGTGCCAAGGTCATGGCCGATATGGCGCATATCGCGGGGTTGGTCGCGGCGGACTTGCATCCTTCGCCGGTGCCGCATTGCGAATTTGTCACGACGACGACGCACAAGACTTTGCGCGGCCCACGCGGCGGGATGATCCTTTGCCGTGAGGAGTTTGCCGCTGACATAAACCGCAGCGTTTTTCCCGGCGTCCAGGGCGGGCCGCTTATTCATATCATTGCCGCAAAAGCCGTGGCGTTTGGCGAGGCACTTCGTAGTGATTTCAAAGCCTATCAGCAGCAGGTCATCGATAATGCACAGGTGCTGGCGGCGACGTTAAAAGACGCCGGATTGAGGATCGTTTCGGGCGGTACAGACAACCATTTGCTGCTCGTGGACGTCTTTATGGATGGCAAGGGAATCACCGGGAAAGCGGCGGAAAAGGCACTCGACGAGGTGCATATCACCGTCAACAAAAACACGATCCCGTTCGATACGCAGAAGCCATTTGTCGCGTCGGGCATCAGGCTTGGCACGCCGGCACTTACAACACGCGGGATGAAAGAGGACGATATGCGGGCCATCGGCGGCATGATCGCCGCTCTGATCCACGAACCTGAATCCGAAGAGGTCAAGACTCGCGTTCGTCGTGATGTCGCGGAGCTAACGGCAAAATTCCCGATGTATCCCGGCCGTCTAAACGAACCGCGGACCGACGCCACTGCAAGCTAATTGATGCAAAAATTGATCGTTGCACTACTGCTTCTCACTTTTCTGCCGGTTTGGATGCAATCGCAGGCCAGGACTGAAATTGCTCCTAGCGCCCCAAAACCGTCGACATCCGAGGCTGATGCATCGATAATTGTAGACCCACCCGCGGATTTTGTCGGCGACGGTTGCTCGATGTTTCCGGATGGTGACTACGGCGACTGTTGCCAGGCCCACGACCGCGACTATTTTCGCGGCGGCACAAAATCCGAGCGGAAGGCGTCGGACAAACGGTTAGAGCAATGCGTCAGGGCAAAGGGCCACACATTCTTATCAAAAATGATCTATCTGGGGGTGCGGATCGGCGGTGTTCCTTGGCTGCCGACGTCGTTCAGATGGGGATTTGGCCAGGACCTGAAAAAGAAAGATCAGAAATAACGGCTAATCCGCTCTGCCCTCGTTATCGTACTGTTCGAGAATATCGCGGGCTTCGTCGGATTCGAATTCGTACGCTTTTTGTTCGAGCGTTGCAGCGGCGATCCCTGAATAAAGCGGGTCGTCGAGCAGCGGAACGATGTGTTGAAGCGGCATCAGCGCGAGGGTCTCGTAGGCGATGGCTCGTATTTGGGGCAGATCGGTCTGGCGGACGATCTCGGCAATTTCACTTGCCGAGTAACGCTCGGCAAGACGGTCGGCGAGTTTGTCGAGGCGGTCGAAATTATTTTCTTTGATCGCACGGGTCGCAAGTTGGATAAAAACCTCGGCAGATGCCGACTGTGACTCAAGCACGTTAACGCACACGTCGGCGAGATGATTTAGCTCGGTCAGTTTTGCGGTATCTTTGCGAATCTCCGGCGCCCGCGATTGCTCGTCTAGAGCGGTGAGCAGACGGCTGACCTCCCAATCGGCGTGGGCGTCATAAGAGAATTTTGGAGTGGGATTGTTCGCCGGGGCCGTGTTGCTAGCTTGCATGGCACCGACGAGCATTTTTTTGGTGACGGGCCGTAAGCCATCCCAAACGCGTGCTACGGTTCCGCCAATTTCCTTGATCGTCATGTCAATTTATTAAGTTTGCAATCGCAACCAGCGCTTGTCAAGCCGATCGTTTTTTGGCGACAGCCTCGCGAAGCCGAGCCTCGACAGCTCGTAGAGCGAACTCAAATTCCACATCGCTTTCGTCGAGATGTTCGAGCAGGGCATAGGGTGCGGTGCTCAGATGACGTATCTCCCATGCTATCGCTCCCGGCTGTGGCGGACGGGAAAACCATGCGGCGTCGATGTCGGCATCGGTAACAGAAACTCCTGCAAATATCTCGCCGACACTCGTTTTCAACTCCGCCGTTAGCAGCACACGCCGCAACTCCCAACCGTATTTTTCATAGGTGGCGAGGATCTCATTTATCTCGTTTGCGTCGATCATAGATTTACTATCGTGAGCCGCTCTAATATTATCAAATCGTGATGAAAGCTCTTCGGTTTGATCGAAACAATTTGATGCTCGCCGATGTGCCGGTGCCGCAGACGGCCGATGAGGCGCTTGTTCGTGTGACGACATCGGGCATTTGTAATACGGATCTCGAGATCGTGCGTGGTTACGCAGGTTTTGAGGGAACTATCGGGCATGAATTTGTAGGGGTTGTCGAACAAGCAGATGACCGGCCTGATCTGGTTGGCAAACGCGTGATCGGCGAGATAAATGCGGGGTGCGGGACCTGCGAAAAATGTGCGGCGGGCGACCCGCGGCATTGCCCGACGCGAACGGTGCTCGGGATCGTAGGCCGCGACGGTTGTCACGCGGAATATTTGTCGCTGCCGTCGCGAAATCTGCTCGTAGTGCCGGATGACGTGACTGACGAGCAGGCGGTATTTGCCGAGCCGCTCGCTGCGGCTTACGGTATTACGGAACAGGTTGATGTCGCCGCCGAAACAAAGGTCGCGGTCATCGGTGATGGAAAATTAGGCTTGCTTTGCGCAATGAGCCTTGCTTTGCGGTCGGAAAATGTGACGATCATCGGCAAACACCAGTCAAAGATCTCGATCGCGGAAAAGGCAGGCGTAAAACCTCTCTTGCTTGCTGATGTTAACGCGAAAATATTTGGTTCTTTTGACGTCGTGGTCGAGGCGAGCGGTTCTGAGTCGGGTTTTGCGACGGCACTCGATCTCGTGCGGCCGCGTGGCAAGATCGTGCTCAAATCCACCTTTCACGGCACGCCGGCGTGGGCAGCATCACGGGTCGTCGTCGATGAGATAACGATCGTTGGCTCACGCTGCGGGCGTTTTGCCCCGGCACTCGAACTGCTTACTAGCGGCGGCATCGATGTGACGCAACTAATATCCGACGAATTCCCGCTCGCTGACGGCGTTGCCGCAATGGGGCGTGCCGCTGAAAACGGTGTATTAAAAGTATTGTTACGGCCATGACTCTTTCTTTGCGGCCTTAGCGGCTTTGCGTTGAAAGATGTCCCGCAAAGACGCCAAGCCGCAAGGAACGCCAAGTTAAGAAAAGTCCACAAACCTCTTGCAGATTTCTGCATCAAAGAAAAAGCATTTTGATATAATTTCGGGAAACGGATCTTGCCGCTATTGAGGAGAGCCAGCTATGTTCACAAACCCTTCGTTTTTCAGGTTTCGATACACTACCGCAATTTTATTCGCTATTTTTAGTATTTCAGGCAGCTTGATGGCACAGCCTGATAAACTGCCGCGTTCGTTTGCCGAGATCGCAAAGCGTGTCGAACCGGCGGTCGTCAGCATCGATACAAAATCGGGTGTCACTCAACCCGTTGCCAAAGCGACGCCGCAGCCCGGGACGCCGGATGACGTGATGGAATTTTTACGAAAGCAGATGCAGCAGCGGCCGGTTTATGCGGTCGGGAGCGGCTTTATCGTCGATAAAGCGGGTTATGTCATCACAAATCTTCACGTCGTCGATGATGCGACGCGGATAACGGTCAAGCTTGATTCGGGTGAGGAATACACAGCGAAAGTTGTCGGGATTGACGAGGAAACCGACCTAGCCGTGCTAAAGATCGACGCCGGACGCGACTTGCCGTTCGTCAAATTTGCTGATTCGGACAAGGCCGAGGTTGGCGATTGGGTACTCGCGATGGGTTCGCCG
Source organism: Pyrinomonadaceae bacterium (assembly GCA_044228425.1). Lineage (GTDB taxonomy): Bacteria > Acidobacteriota > Blastocatellia > Pyrinomonadales > Pyrinomonadaceae > OLB17. The sequence goes on from JBGAUY010000065.1 coordinate 8,934, forward strand.
TTCGGGCTCGCAAAAAGCGTAACGGCGGGTATTATCTCGCAGACCTTGAGAGAGACACCGGGGGGTTCAGCGTTTCAGAAATTCATTCAAACTGATGCGGCGATCAATCGCGGCAATTCGGGCGGCCCGCTTGTTAATATTGACGGCGAGGTTGTCGGCGTTAATTCACAGATCGCGACGGCGACAGGTGACTACAATGGTGTTGGGTTTGCTCTGCCGGCACGCGAGGCGTCGTATGTATATGGCCAGATCATCAAGAACGGCAAGGTGCGACGCGGTTATTTGGGGGCGTATCTTGAGTCTGTAAAGACGGAATTTGCAAAGGTTTATGGCCTCAGCGATACAAAAGGTGCGATCGTAACCGACATTCGCGACAAACAGAGCCCGGCGGCGCTTGCAGGCCTAAAGATCGGCGATGTCATAACGAACTTTAATGGCCAGACCGTGGTATCGTCGCAAGATCTGATCGCAAAAGTAGCGATGACGCCGCCGGATCAGAGCATAACGATAAACTATCTGCGTGAGAACGGTACTGCTCTTGATATAAGATCTGCGACAACAAAGCTTGCAGAGCGCCCCGTGTCGGAACGGCTTGGCGAGAACTCTGAGCGACGCAAACTGCCTATCGACGGCACGGCAGTCGACCCAAAACCATTTGGCCTAACGCTGAGCGAATTAACGCCGGCACTTGCCACAACTTACAAGCTCGACGGGCTGAAAGGACTCGTCATCAAAGATGTCAATCCCGCGAGCTTTATCGCCGACGTGCGTAACTCAAGCGGCAACGAAGCCCTCGGTGAGGGTGACCTGATCCAACGCATTAACCGTGTTACCGTCACCGGTCTAAAAGAGTTTTCGGATATCGTTGCCAAGCTAAAAGCGGGCGACCCCGTCGTTCTGCAAGTAATGTCGTATAACCCTGTACTTCGCAACCCGCAGATGAAGGTCGTGCAGTTTACGGTCAAGTAAAGGTTCAAGGTTAAAGGTTCAAAGTTCAACGTTGGTGCTCTTAAAAGTACTGACTTTGAACTTTGTACTTTTGAGCCTTAAACTACTTGTTTATGGCAAACGCAAACAAGACCTCGGTCAAGAAATATCACAATTACATCAATGGCGAATGGGTCAAATCTTCGTCAGGCGAGTGGTTTGACAACGTCAACCCTGCGGATACGACGGACATCGTCGGACGGTTTCCGGCGTCGAACGGTGATGATATCAACGCTGCAGTTGCGGCCGCCAAGAACGCGGCGACACGCTGGCGGCGGACTCCGGCACCAAAACGTGCTGAGCTTTTGTTCACGCTGGGCGAGATCCTGCGTAAGAACAAGGACGAATTTACCCATCAGATGACCCGCGAGATGGGTAAGGTGCTGAAAGAGGCGGGCGGCGATGTGCAGGAGGCGATCGATTGCACATATTACACAGCGGGCGAAGGTCGTCGTTTGCATGGTTTTACGACACCGGCTGAGATGCCAAATAAATTTGCGATGTGTGTCCGTCAGCCGGTCGGCATCTGCGGACTCATCACGCCGTTCAATTTCCCGATGGCGATCCCTTCGTGGAAGCTGATCCCGGCCCTCGTTTGCGGCAACACGGTCGTGCTCAAATCCGGCGAGGATGTGCCGCTTTCGTCACTAAATCTCATCAAGGCTTGTGAGCAAGCGGGCATACCAAAGGGCGTCGTCAATCTCGTCAACGGTTTCTCCGAGCCGGGAGCCGCGCTCGTCGATCACAAAGACACGCGGCTGATATCGTTTACCGGTTCGACAACAACCGGCCGCATCATCGCTGAGGCGTGTGCTCGCGACAACAAGATCGTCTCGCTCGAGATGGGCGGCAAGAACGCGATAATCGTCATGGATGATGCGGATGTCGATAACGCGGTCGAGGGTTCGCTTTGGGGAGCCTTTGGTACGAGTGGCCAACGATGCACGGCCTCGTCACGGCTGATCGTTCACAAAAAGATCTATAAAAAGTTTTGCGAAAAGCTGGTCGAAAAAGTTAAACAGCTCCGTGTCGGTAGCGGACTCGACAAAAAGACAGAGGTCGGGCCGGTCATTAACGAACGAGCGATGGACAAGATACTCGGGTATATCGAGATCGGCAAAAATCATGACAAAGCGACCTTGGCGTGCGGCGGCAACCGTCTAACGAAGGGAGCTTACAAGAACGGCTATTTTATTGAGCCGACTGTGTTTACAAACGTTAGCCCGAAAATGCGTATCGCCCGCGAAGAGATCTTTGGCCCGGTGACCTGCGTAATTCCGTTTTCCACGCTCGACGAGGCCATCAACATCGTCAACGACGTCGCATACGGCCTGTCGTCGGCGATCTACACACAGGATGTCAACCAGGCTTTTTACGCCATGCAAGAGCTTTATACCGGTATTTGCTATGTAAATTCCGCGACGATCGGTGCCGAGGTGCATCTGCCGTTTGGCGGGACAAAAGGAACCGGCAACGGCCACCGCGAAGCCGGAACGCAGGTGCTCGACATCTTTACCGAGTGGAAATCGCTCTACATCGACTACAGCGGCAAACTGCAAAAAGCGCAGATCGATGATGTCGAGATCTAGATCGAGTTGGTGAAATTAAGGGTGTATATCAGATATCGATATACACCCTTATCTGAGCAAAATCGGAGATCGATCGCGAATCACATCTCGGCAAAGATCGCCTTTGTTTTTGTGTATTTGATTTTCGCGTCGCTCGTTTGTTTAGCGGTCGGTTTTTCGCCGGTCTTGTTGTAAATTGCTCGACCAATTGTTTCATTTAGGTCTTTCGCACCACTTTCCGAATATAGCCAATCTCGGCCGTAATCGATGATCTGGCTAAAAACTTCTGTTCTGGGTTCCCAATAATCCAACTCTTTTCCGAGTGCGGGCCTGCCCAGGAGTTTTTTATATGCCGCCGTGACCATAAAGCGACGATTTATCTTGTTTGAATTGATTTTTTTGGTTTCGCCATCGAAAATGTCCCCGTAAAAGCCCTTGCCCTTGGTGATCTCCGAATCCCAAAATGTCATCTCTGCGGCATTAGCCTGCCTGCCGCAAACGTCTGCAAAGGCGTTGTTAATTATGAGTTGACGATATTTGCTTTGCTGGGGTTCGCGAAGATAATTTTGCATAAACTGCCCTACAATGCCCACCTGCAAGCCGTTAAAGAAAAATGTCCCGGCATATTTATTTGCCTTAAAGAACTCGCGAAGCCACGGATTAACACTTGTCGAAAGATCGCGTCCAAAAAGCTGCTTGTAAGCAGCCTTGACTGCCGTTTTCGCTTTTTTCATAAGTGCTGAATTTTCATTCTTGGTACACTCCAATGTTCCGTCGTTGTTCCTGATGTCACCATCGCACAAGAATAGATCATTTAGTTTAGTGTACGGAGTGGCATTGATATTGCCCTGCTTTGGCTTACACAGAGCTGTAATGATGCTGCCCGAAACACTAATATTTTGGCAGGTTAATTTGTACGAACCGGGCGGCAGATCCTGACCCTTTGCCGAATTTGCAAAGATGAAAAGGACGCAGATCGAAAGTGCCGTAAAAGTGATAGTTTGGGTTTTTGACATTTTTTGCTTCCTCGCTAATTTATGACCTTTTTCGTTGATGATCTGTGGCAGAAATATTGGACATTATGATGCCAACGACGCTGAGCTGGGGATGTCCAAAAAAAATTATTCGATAGATTTAGCATAGTATGGAAATATTTCAAAGCGTTGCACGACTACGATCGGTAGGGTTTTCAGTTTTATCAATTTAGCGGAAAGTCGTAAGATAGAGGTTTGGATATAGCTATATTATTTCGTGGAGAAAAACTTGATGAAGATCGGATTACCGAAAGAGATTAAAGATAACGAATACCGCGTCGGGCTGACGCCGGCGGGTGTTCAGGCGTTGACTGGGGCCGGGCACACGGTTTATGTGCAAAAGACGGCGGGCGAGGGCTCGGGGTTTAAGGACGAGCAGTATGTTAAGGCCGGCGGCCAGTTGCTCGATACGGCGGATGAGATCTGGCAAGCGGGCGATATGATCGTCAAGGTCAAAGAGCCGGTCGCACCTGAATATCCGCGGATGCGTGAAAATCAATTGCTTTTCACCTATCTGCATCTCGCACCTGAGCTGGAATTGACGAAGCAGATGATGGACCGCAAGGTCACGGGTGTTGCTTACGAGACCATTACGCAGGGCAAACGTCTGCCGTTGTTGATACCGATGTCTGAGGTTGCGGGCCGTATGTCGGTGCAGGTTGGTGCTACATATCTCGAGAAAATGAACGGCGGCCGCGGCATATTGCTCGGCGGCGTTCCCGGTGTACCGGCGGCAAATGTCGTCATCATCGGCGGCGGCATCGTCGGCACCGAAGCGGCGAAAATGGCTGTCGGATTGGGAGCAAAGGTCACGATCATTGATCGCGATCTCGACCGTCTGCGCCAGCTTGACGATATTTTCCTGTCGAAAGTTCAGACGCTCGCTTCGTCGCGTTACCAGATCGAAGAGGCAATTTCGCACGCCGATCTCGTTATCGGTGCGGTGCTTGTCGTTGGTGCCGCGGCTCCGAAACTTGTCACCCGCGATATGCTGCACCTGATCCCGCAGGGAGCTGTTCTCGTTGACGTTGCCGTCGATCAGGGCGGATGCTTTGAGACGACACACGCGACGACGCACTCGAACCCGACCTATTACGAAGAAGGCGTTTTGCATTATTGCGTAGCCAACATGCCGGGTGCGGTGCCGAGAACGTCGACATTTGCATTGACCAACGCGACTTTGCCGTATGCTCTCGACCTTGCGAATAAAGGTTTTGAAACCGCGATCCGCGAGGATGCGGGCCTTTGCGAAGGTGTCAACACCTACGCGGGCAAGTGTACGTACGAGGCCGTCGCGACCTCGCAGAACATTGAGTACACGCCGCTCGATTCGCTGATCGATCTGAAAGCAGCGGCGGCCTAGAATAATTTTTGCCCACGAAACACACGAAATACACGAAACTGAGGTTTTTGTTTTCGTGTAGTTCGTGTTTTTCGTGGGCAATTTCTTTTTTATGTACGAGTTTGCAGTCACACCAGCAGTTACGCAGCTTCGCCGTCCGGGCGTGATCATTACAGAGGTCACCGAAGGGAGCGTTGGCGACGAGTTGGAACTGTGTCCCGCCGACCGGATTGTCAAAGTCAACGGCCGGACAGTGCGTGACTATCTCGATTTTCGCTTTCAGACGGCTGGCGAGACCGAGCTGACATTTCACGTAAAAAAGCCTGACGGCCAGACGATCGAGATCGAATTTGACCGCGACGAGGACGAGGACCTCGGCCTGATGTTCGAGCAGATCATCCCGCGGCAATGTGCTAACGAGTGCCTGTTTTGCTTTTGCAAGGGCAATCCCGAAGATGCCCGACCGTCGCTTTTTGTCCGTGACGAGGACATCCGGCTCTCATTTCTCTACGGCAATTACACAACGCTCTCTTCGATCACCGAAGACGAGATGAAACGCATCATCGAGCAGCGACTGTCGCCGCAATATGTCTCGGTGCACGCGACCGATCTCAAAACACGTGCGTATTTACTAGGCGTTGATGAATCAAGAGCGGACATTTCAGACAAATTAGAACGGCTGCTCGCGGCGGATATCGAGCTTCACGCACAAGTCGTTTTGTGCCCGGAGATCAACGACGGAGCGATATTGGAAAAGACGCTTCGAGATCTCGCCGCTCATTATCCAAAAGTAGTCTCGACCGCCGTCGTGCCCGTTGCATTGACACGCTACAACACCGACGAACGCTTGACGCGCGTCACGCCGGAGTTTTGCCGCCGCACAATTAAAGAAGTCGAAAAGCTGCAAAAAGAGTTTCGTAAGACGCTCGGCGTGACCTTTGCTTTTCTCGGTGACGAGATCTATATCAAAGCCGGTGCCGAAATACCTTCGCGAAGGCACTACGGTAATTACCCCCAGATCGAGGATGGTGTAGGGATGGTGCGGTCGTTTACGGGTGCGTTTGAGCGACTAGTCAGAACCGAGAGCGGTAGCGACCGGGTTCCTGCGAACGTGAGAACGCATACCTCGGCGATTTTACCTAAAAACTCTCAGGCATCTACCGCAGCGTCAAAGAACCCAGTCGCTATCGCTCCCGGTTCTGACTCGCTTTACGGAACTTTGCTCACCGGCGAGATGTTCGCCCCCATCCTGCGTGAACAGATCGATAGATACAACGCACAAACCGGTTCGCGACTAACCGTGATGGCTGTGCCAAATACCTATTTTGGCGGCGATGTTTCGGTTGCGGGTTTGTTAACAGGGCAGGATCTGGTTGCGATGAAGGATAAGATCGTTGGAGATTTTGTCACGATACCGACGGTCACGATCAAATCAGATGA
>JBGAUY010000009.1:0-79083 GCA_044228425.1 Pyrinomonadaceae bacterium
GAGATTCGGGCGAGCAACCCGAATTTTGATGTTAAGAGGCGGCGACCGGAATCGAACCGGCTTCACAAGGATGACGAGCCCCGTAGCTGAACCATTTCGCCCTCACCGCCTTAGAAGAAATTATACACGAACTGCTTGGAGCAATGCAAGCTATGACATAGGCGAGGATAACATCCTCGCCTTTTTCTTTCTCGCACGATGCAAGCACATGGTCAATAAAATGGTTGACAACGTAAACTAAACGAGTTACTCTGACCGTTGTGTCGCTAAAACTCTTGAGATAGGGGCAATACCTTGAGCGGTCACAAAGGGAGATAGTTATGGCAAAATGGATTGTTTTTAAGCAGCAAGGAAGTCGATCAGCAAGCACGAAACGCGTGTCACTAAGCGTTCGAGGCGTGATAACACTTAACCAGTTAGCTTACGAGGAGTTAGGCTCACCACAAGCCGTTGAGTTGTTATTTGACCCTGAGGAGAAACTGATAGGTTTACGCCCAGTGGAGAAGTCGGTGCGACACGGTTACCGAGTCCGCAAACAAGGAAAGAATAATTCGTATCTAATCGGCGCGAAGGCTTTCTGTAACTTTAATAGTATTGAACATTCCGAAACGAAAGCATTTAACGAGGTGGCAATGGACGACGATGTGATGGTGCTGAATTTAAAGCAGATGACACCTATCGTGGGCCGCCGGACTCCGAGTGGTCAGACATCACTTTTTAAGGAAACAGTAACTAGTAACGAATAGCTGGTCACAAAGTCCAGTTACTTTTGAGGTAAGCCGTCTTTGGACGGCTTTTTATTTGTCTTGGTAGATCGCTCGTTTTCTATACGCTTATCCACATCTTTCTTAGGGATAGATACCAGTCTTTTCGCTAGATCGACAAAACGCTCGGACTCTGATTTCTCAGGTGCTTTCATAATTCAATTATATCAGATAGAATTGGCACATTTGCAGTAGCCCTTAGGCTTGGTGAGTCAAATATATTACTGCCGCTAAAGCTAGTGGTAATTGATTGGAAATGAAATTGCTACCTGAAGAAATCGAAATTTACCGCGACCGCAAATGGAGGCGTGAAGACAGCCTAAAGATCGACAGCGCGACAGAAGCCGAGACGATGATCGAGGATCTCGGATTCTCGTTGGGCCTAACAGACGCCCGCAAAGATCTGCCGTCGATCTACATCGCCGTCTGCGGACGCCGCGACGCTCACATGCCGCGTAACGTGCAAAAAGACCACGAAGCAAGCCGTGCGTGGGTTCTAAAAGACGAGATCATGGCCCGTGGCAACGTTTATTATGCCAAGCTGATCAAAGGAAAATCGTGGTTTCTCGCTCCGCGTATGATCCCGGTTTTTAATACGCTCTGGGGCTGTTCAAAAAAAGGTGAGAGCGGCATCCTGTCAAAAAATGCCCAAACGGTGCTAAAAGTTCTCCGCAAAGAATGGGAAATGGCGACCGCCGACCTGCGCGAAGAGTGTGGCTTCAAAGATAAAAAGGATCTGACAAACGCCATCGACGAGCTTCAAAAACGGATGAAGGTCGTCCCGCAAGAGGCTCTATACGTGCCAAAATTTACCTATATCTGGACGGTTCCTGAAGCGCGTTTTCCCGAACAGATGCAGATCAAGATGAAACGCGAAGACGCGTTGCGCGAACTCGCCCGCACTTACCTGCACGCCTGCGGCATGACGCTGCTTGGCGACCTATCAGGCAAATTTGGCTTTTACAGATGGGAATCAGGAAAGGCAAATCACGAACTGGTGGACGAAGGGTTTGCTGAAAGGCTCGCAACCGGGGTCTATAAACTCAAAGAATTCTAGCCACAGAGTCCGCTAATTCTTCATTGTCATCAACGCCGCAAACGTTTCGATCCCATCCCAAAGATTCTGGACACGGATATTTTCGTTCTCGGCGTGCTGATTGTTGTCGTGATTTGCGATCGGCACAGTGATCGTCGGCACCGCAAGCGTATCGCTGATGATCGAGAGCGGCAGGCTGCCGCCGAGGCTCGGCATGCGAACGATCGGTAGATCGCTAGTCGATTGAACTGCGTCAATAATGGCCAGCGAGATCGGTAGATCCATCTTTGTCCGTTGAGCGTTGTAACCGCCGGAAACATGGAGGAATTTGGCGATCAGCGGATATTTTAGCCGTTCCGCATCGGTCGGTTCGCGGTCGATAACATAGTAGCCCTGCGACTCGATATGTTTTCTAAGTTTTGCGATCTGACGTACCAGGTCGTTACCTTTTACAAGCCGCAGATCGAGCACAGTCGTCGCGGTCGTCGGTATTACGTTGCGTGCCTGCTCGCCGACATCGCCGCTTTTCATCCCGTTGATATTCAGCGACGGCTGGTTGATCCGTTCGAGTAAGCTTTTGCCGCCGCCTTCGGGGGTAACAATGCCAAGCTCACGTTTTATCTGCTCGTCGTACTGCGGAGCGTCGGCGATAGCTTTTAACTCGGCGGGCCCAAGCGGTTCGACGTCATCGGCCCAGCCTTTGACGATGATGTTGCCTTGCGCGTCTTTCATCGACGACAGCAGCTTTGCCAGCATCATTGCCGGATTCGGCGACCAGTTGCCATAATGCCCGCTGTGCAGCGGCCGCTTGGCTCCAAAGACGGTGAGATCGACATTTACATCACCCCGTACGCCAAACACGACCTGCTTTCGTCCCGACTGATGAACCGGGCCATCGCAAACGATAAATGCATCGGCCCGGAGCGTGTCTTTGTATTTGGTCAGTATCTCTTTCAGGTTCGCCGAACCGGCCTCTTCTTCGCCCTCAAAGAAAAATTTGATATTGACCGTCGGCTTTATTCCTTTTGCGATCAGCGCGTCAAACGCGGTGAGTATCGCAAAAACACCCGCCTTATCATCTGACGCCGAACGCGCATAAATGCGCCATTCGGGATCGATCTTTGTCGTCGATGACGGCCACGGAAGATCTTTGCCGCCTTTTTCGAGCGAGTTCGATCGCAGCAGCGGTTCCCAAGGTTTACTCCCCGTCCATGCCGCCAGATCGGTCGGCTGCCCGTCGTAATGCGCGTAAAAAATCACCGTCTTAGTCGCTCCCGGCGTCATCCATTCGCCATAAACGACCGGCGGGACCTTTTTATCAGCAGCTTCGAGCAATTGCGGTTTCAAGCCGCGTTCAGCCATCTCTGCAACGAGATAGTCAGCATTTTTCCGAATGTTAACGGTGTCAGATGCAATGTTGGGAATCGAGAGGAGTTTTACAAAATCAGTGACGAGGCGATGCTCGTTTGCCTGGCGGTATTCGCGGATCGATTTCGTTTGAACACTCTGCCCGATCGTTAGTTGAATGATTAGAGCGACAAAGGAAAACGCAAGTCCGATCTTCTTCATAAATTGCCTCCTGCTTTAGCTGGAGGTTAGCATACACAACTATTCGGGCTTTAGCCCAACCTCGATTGAAAGTTGTGCGAAAGCCCGAATTATTTTTACATTTTCCTCCACCTAAAGGTGGAGGCAATTGATTTAATACATCATTAAGTCCTGCACAGCTTTCTCAACATCCTCGCTCTGCGGCAGGATGTAATCTTCGACCTGCGGGGCGTAGGCGACAAAGGTGTCGGTTGCTCCGACACGGCGGACGGGGGCGTCTAGGTATTCGAACAGGTCATTGCCGATGCGGGCCGCGATCTCTGCTCCGTAGCCGTATGAGATCGGATCCTCGTGAGCAACGATGACGCGTGAGGTTTTCTTGACCGATTCGGCGATGGCTTCCCAATCGTACGGGACGAGAGTGCGCAGATCGATGATCTCGACCGAGATTCCCTGCTGCTCAAGCCGTTTGGCGGCCTGATTTGATCGCTCGACGAGTGCACCATAGGTCACGATCGTGATGTCGGTCCCGGAACGGACTGTCTTTGCCTTGCCAAACGGGATCAGGAAATCGCTCGATGGATATTGCGATTTGTTATAGACCTGACGGTAGAGATGCTTGTGCTCTAGGAACAAAACCGGGTCGTCGCAGCGGATCGCCGTACGCAGTAAACCGTTTGCATCCAATGCGTTAGAGGGATAAACGATCATCAGCCCCGGCGTGTGCGAAAAGAGCGTCGTGCCGGATTGCGAGTGATAAACGGCACCGCCTTTCAGATAGCCGCCGACCGGAACACGCATCACCATCGGGCATTTCGTATCGCCATCCGAACGCCAACGCGTGACCGCGACCTCGTTTCGGATCTGCTGCATCGCCGGAAAAATGTAGTCAAAAAACTGGATCTCGACGACCGGTTTTAAATTTCGAAGCGCCATACCTACCGCACGGCCGATAATGTTTGCCTCAGCGAGCGGCGTGTTAAAAACGCGTGCCGAACCAAAGCTACGCTGCAAATTTGCCGTAACCTTAAACACGCCGCCTTTGCCCTTGACGGTATCTAGATACTCTTCGCGTGAGCAATCGGCGACATCCTCGCCAAATACGACGATGCGTTCGTCACGCTCCATCTCCTCATGCATGCAGCGGTTGATGAGATCGACCATCGTCCCGGCGTTGCCGCTCAGCTCGGCACCGTCCTCGGTGTCAAAAAGCTGACGGTCGGTCGGATCGATATCCGGTGAAAATACGTTTCGGTGTGCCGTCTCGGGTGCGGGCTGCGGCGTTTCTATAGCAATGTCGGCGGCCTTGTTGACCTCGTCATCGACCTCCTTACGCAAAGCCTCAAGCGTCTCTGACGAAGCAATCCCCTCGGTCATCAAAAACTCGGCGTATTTCTTGATCGGGTCGATCGCGGCGTCGGCCTCAAGCTCCTCAACCGGGCGATAGAGTTTTTCGTCATCCGACAACGAGTGCGAATATGGACGAACGACCTTCCCGCGTATAAACGCCGGGCCTTTGCGGGCACGGCAATGTTCGACCGCATTCTTGAACGCCTCGTACGACGCGAGCACGTCTGTTCCGTCAACGTTTTGAATATAAAGATCTGGGAAACCGACGACCAGTTTCGACACGTCGCCGCCGGCGGTGCCAACCTCAACCGGCGTCGAGATGGCGTAGCCGTTATCCTCGACGACGAAGATCACGGGCAGCTTGAGATTGCTGGCCGTATTGAGCGATTCCCACCATTCGCCCTCGCTCGTAGTGCCGTCGCCGACCGACATATAGACGACCTCATCGCCTTTGTAACCGGATATCTTGTCTTTGAGCCCTTTGACCAAATCGGCACGATAGCTCGCCTCGGCCGCTCCGACCGAATGCAAGGCTTGCGTACCCGTACACGACGATTGCGACGGAACATTCAGATCCTTGTGCCCCCAGTGCGAAGGCATCTGACGCCCGTGCGAATTAGGATCGACCTCGGCACCGACCGCCGACCACAGCATTTCCTGCGCCGTCATACCAAGGCCGAGCATAAGCGCACGGTCGCGATAGTACGGAAAAAACCAGTCGTAACCGGGTTTTAACGCGAGAGCCGCAGCGGCAAGCATCGCCTCGTGTCCGGCCCCTGAGATCTGAAAAAATATCTTGTTCTGTCCCTTGAGCTGGATCTCTTTGTCATCGACCCGCCGTGAAGTGTACATCGTGCGGTATAGGCCGACGAGCGTCTCGATGTCGAGGCCGTGGTGTTTGGCTCCGGTGGCAGCATTAACTTTCGCCGGTGCGTTGGCCTCAGCAGCGTCGGACTTTGCAGTCGTTTGTGTTTTGGTGTCGGGGTTAAATCCGTAGGCCTCGGTCGTACGTGCCTTTTCAGCCACGATGCCCTTGCCATTCTTTTTGGTCGCAGTCGCCATTTATCTAGTTCCTATTACAGCAAATATTACTAATGCGGCAACTTTTTAAGATACCAAATCGCGGGAACACGGGCAATTTGCAGTAACCTGCGTTCTATTGCGCTTTCAAAACCCATCCGTCAGGATCAACCACGGGCGGTGCTCCGGTGTAAGTTACAGAACCTTTGCCGTCTTTCATTTCGACGCGTTGGGTCTTGCCGCTAACTACTACATCGACAGGCATCGGGAATGGCATATTGTTCGGTGTTTCCCAACGGAGCAGCATCGTGCAGTTGTTGACGCAATCGGCGGGGACGGCTGTAACGAGTTTCGGCAGTTTTGGCTGGCGGAGATACATTTCAAACAACCAATCAAGCTCCATGCCCGAATCGGCCTCGGCGATGGTGAGGAAATCGTCGGTGTTCACAAGCCGTTCTTGGCGTCCGTCGGTGAATTTTTCCATTTCCTTGGTCGGATATGCCATGTGGCGAAGAGCGTTAAAGAACGCTTTGTCGCCGATCAGGTAGCGTAGCGTATGCAGAAAATACGCTCCCTTGCCGTAGATATCGCCGTCGGAATTTACATAGTCCGGTTCAGACATATACACCTGATAGGCGATCTTTGGTTCACGCGGGGCGACGGGTTGTTTGTTTTTAAAACCTTTCTGGCGTGCCACCATCGCTTTCATATAGGTTTGCTTGTCGTGAATGTGCTCTTGGTAGAGCGAGTCCATATACGACTGAAAACCCTCGTGTATCCAAAAATCACGCCAGTCGCTGGCAGTCACAAGATTGGCCCAGTATTCATGGCCAAATTCGTGCAGCAGCAGCCAATCGGTGCCGTCTTTGTCATATTTGTATTGGTTGCCGTACGCAATATTGGTCGAGTGCTCCATCCCCAGATGCGGCGTCTCGACTATGCCGACTTTTACGCTGCGAAACGGAAAAGGCCCCAGATATTTCTCATAAAATGCTAGGTACTTTTTCTGCTCGGAGATAAGCCCGGCACCTTTGTCATAGCTTTCGGGCAGGATGTAAAAATCGATCGGCATCGTCTCGCCGGTGATCGACTTGTATTTGTCGGTGATCAGTTTGTACGGCGCGGCGTTAAATACGATCGAATATGTCGAGATCGGGTTCGTCATCTCCCAGTTATAGGTCGATGTGCCGTTTTTGTTTTTGACCGTGCTGACGAGCTTGCCCGGGCCGTTCGCATTCAACGGGTCAGGCACGGTGATGTGCATCTGCACGTTAGCGGCTTTGTCGGATGGATGGTCTTTACAGGGAAACAAAAGATCGGCACCGTCATTTTGCAGTGCGACCGAGATCCAGTCGGCGCCCGACGGAGTCTTTTTCCACATAAATCCGCCGATCCAAGGCGGACGCGGGGCCTCGCGGGGAACTCCGGAGTAGGCAACTGCGATCGTGACCGTTTCGCCCACCTGCTTGGTCATCGGAAACCATATCCAGATCTTGCCGTCTTTGAATTGATACTTGCTATCCGCTCCGCTTTCGCGAACCGTCGCAACACTATATGGCGTGTCGAGATCTAGCTGAATGACGTTGGTCGGTATCACGATCTTTGCTTTTATTACCGTCGAGCCTTTGATCGACTTAGTTGCCAGATCGACATCAAGCGAGATGTCATATGACTGGACATCATACACAGCCTGTTCAAACCTGAGCGGCCCGCCCGTTTCGGTCGGACGCACGCCCAACTGTCGCTGGGCAAACGAAGAAGCCGCAAGAATAAAAATGGCAAGCAGCAAAGATATTTGTTTCATCGTGAAATGTTTCCTCTGTTTGGATGGTTAGAACTCTATCGTTCTACTTTACACTCAGTCCGGTTTTGCCGAAAATGAATTTGATGTTTGGACGCGTTGGTTTTACGTTAATTTTGCTTGCGATGTTTTCGGTGTCGATCGCGGTCGGCCAAGAGAACACGCAAAAAGCGAACGCCCGCCCAACTCCGACTCCATCGATAGTGTCAGAGCCTTTTGACCGTGCCGATGTGAAAACAATGGCGTCAAAATGCGTGACGCTCGACACCGAATCAGGCATGATCGAGATCGAGCTTTTTCCCGAAAGCGCTCCCGAATCGGTCCGTAATTTCCTAAATCTCACCGCGATCGGGGCTTTTGACACAACTCTTTTCAGCCGCGTAGTACCGGGTTTTGTCGTGCAAGGCGGCAACGTCTGGACACGTGCAGGCGGCGTTCCTGCCGGTCTTGGCGCTCGTGCCCGACGCACCATTCCTGATGAACCAAACAAGATACTCCACGAACGCGGCATCCTATCAATGGCTCGTACCGACGAACCAAATCAGGCGACCTCGCACTTTTTTATTCTTGTATCGGACGCCCCGCACCTAGATGGGAAATTTGCTGCGTTTGGCCGCGTGACCCGAGGGATGGAAGTTGTAGATGCGATAAACAAAGCCGCCGTTACCGACGAAAAGCCCGACAAGCCTGTTCGGGTTAAGAAGGCAAGTGTTATGAATTGCACCGCAGTAGAGCGGTAACCGGTACCCCGCAACTAATCCGCAAAATCTAGATCCAGTGTCATCCTGTATTCGTTAGCCATCGACGGATGGCCGTGTGCCATCGATACGTCGATGCCTTTGCGGTAGGTCTCGGCAGCTTTTTCGCGATCACCGGAGAGAGCGTACGCGTTTGCAAGCACACCGTAAGCATTACCCTCGTCATCTGCGCTGGCGAGATAATTTTCGAGCAAAGCGATCACCTCAGAGTGCCGGCTGAGCTTTTCGTATTCTTTGGCGAGGCCGAACATGACCATTGTATTGTCAGGCTCGGCCTCTAGCATCTGGCGGAAAACTTCGATTCGATCTTGCATGTAAATAGATTAGCTAATCATCGACGGTAAACCGAACCATCTTCATTTTTTATTTACTTTGGCGGTAAATTTTCCTTTCACAGATTCGTCCCCGTCCTGTAAAACTATCTCGCCGCTCACCGTGTCATCGGTAACGGATGTCAGTTTCACAAAAGAATCTTTAGTTCCTCCCATGCGAGCCCAAATATCTTCTTTGCCGTCCGCAAAGGTGAAAACACGAAATGAACCAAGCTTGGGTTCCGGTGAATCCATCGAGGCCGAGTATTTATAGGTTTCCGGCTTGAGTTTCATTTCCTTTGTGTCGCCTTCGAACACGTTTAATGTGAATTGCACCTTTATCTGCCCCGCAGTCGTCAAATCGGGGCCATACTTGTCAAGATCCTTATCCGTCTCAAAATTGCTGAGGATAAAGCTGTAGCCCTGCGTCCGTTTTCCGCCGGGCAGATCGTCTGGCGGATAACTTGTAAAAACAGCCGTCTTTACGTTCATAGGCGTTTCTTTCTTGTTTATTTTGAGTACAATGTCAGCACCGGTCCCGCCCGTACCACAGGCTGTCAAGAAAACGCTGCAAACGAATAGCACCAAACCAAATTTCATACCTGTTACTCTCATGATATTCCTCCATTTAAGACATGGCTGCCGATTTAAAATACGCGGTCAACGCAATAGAGCACATTAATTGTAAGAAGTGGAAAATTTGAGTAATTGTATTACAGAATTAATTGATCCGGAAAACTACGATTGATAGTCTTTTCGTTAAGTAGTTAAAACAATCTCTGCTGAAAAAGCACATTTTCTGCTACCGTTTCATTTTTCGGTTGTTCCCGCATTTTTTCGGCATTAAAACCAAGACGTTTGGCGTGAAATTCGAACAGTCTTTTTGTCACTTCCCACTGTTCGGTCTTGCCGGTCATCCGGTCCTTATAGGTGGCGTGACGGAGCGTGCCGCCGCGTTCGCGTTTCATTGTGTTTATGACCTTTGCGGCGGCGGTCGGCGAGAGACGCTCGTGCATCTTTTGCACAAAATATTCTTCGATCGAATCGGTGTCGAGGTGGAGCATCGACATAAACGCTCGCGTCGCGCCGGATTCTTTAGCGCGCTCGAGCAAACCGGGAATGTCCGATTCGTTATAGCCGGGTATCAGGGGTGCGATGCCGATACCGACCGGTATGCCCGCGTCGGCTATCTCACGCATCGCACGAAAACGAGCCTCCGGAACGGGCGTGTACGGTTCAAATGGATTGGACTTTTCTTTGGTGAGAAACGGCATTGAAAAGAAAACGCTGCATTTTAATTTCTTGAGAATATCAATATCCCGTGTCACAAGTGGCGCTTTTGTAATTACACCGACAGGTACGCGAAACTCGGCACAAACCTCCAGACATTTCCGCGTCAGCTCGTAGCTTGCCTCAAGCGGCAAATACGGGTCGGTCGCAAACGAGAAATCAATGTGCGGCATTTTGTCGCGTGTCTTCTTTAGCTCTTGACGCAATATCTGCGGAGCGTTTGGCTTGACGACGATCTTTGTTTCGAAATCTGTCCCGGCGCCGTAGCCCAGATATTCGTGATACTGGCGGGCAAAGCAATATGTGCAACCGTGGACGCATCCGCGATAGCAATTGACCGTGTAACGCCAGCCGCCTTCCCAATCGGACGCGAACGCTTTAGTGATCATCTTCTTCGTCGCAGTTTCCTCAAAGATCTCAAGCTTTGTCGGCGGAGGCTCACCGACATATTCGGCGGAGTATTTGTTGTAGGGATTAGGAGGGTTTTTGATGTATCTCACAGATGCAACAATAACTCATTATTGATAATTTGTGCAAACTAACTTCTGATCCGGTAAGTGACCAGTGGCGAGAAAAACATCATTAGCAAGCCGAGCGGCATTAGTCCGCCGCGACGAGGGTCATAGTCCATTGAAACTCTGTCCCAACCCCCAAATGCGTATCCGAGCCCGACCTCAAATACTAGTGTTAGAAGTACCCAAATCAGACCAACATTCAGCAACTCACTCATCCGAATAGCTCCGATCCATTTGATTGTGAGAAACGCGATAAGCAAAATGAGGAGCGAGCCGACAGCGACGCCGATCTGATTTGCTCGTATCTGGCCCACCAATGGCAAGAGCAAAAGGCCTCTAAAAATGCCGTGGAGCGTTTCGACCAGCATCAATAAAAGCCATATAGCTAAAGCCCGGGAAATCATTGGAGATTATAGTTTTCTCTGCATCAAAAGGTCAGTTTGGGGATCGGAGCCGAGTTGAAAGGTGTGTTTGCCGACCTCGCGAAAGCCGTTCTTTTCGTAAAACCGCTGAGCACGCGGATTGTATTCCCAGACACCGAGCCACATTACATCGTGATCGTGCGACTTTGCGAGGTCAAAGCATGCGTCCATCAGATTTTGCCCGACGCCCTTGCCTAGATATTCCTGATGAGAGTATAGCCGCGAAAGCTCGATCGGATTTTCTGCGGTAATGCCATCCTCGCGGCTTTCGACGATCAGTTTGGCGTATCCGGCTGGCTTGTTGTCGAGCTCAGCGATCAGGAAGATCGTTTTATTGTCGGCCAGCTCTTCGGCTATCTGCTCGATCGTAAACGCCTGACGCATGTAGTGGGCTAGGTCATCCGGCGCATTTTTAGGGTGATGGGCAAAAGCGTCCCAAAATGTCGTGTATGACAGATCTGTGAGCAGTTTTGCATCGTCCGCGTTGGCCTGACGTATCAAGATCTCAGACATTACTTTCCGCTCATGATCAGCTTGGCGATGGTCTGCAGCTGCATGTTTGACGTGCCCTCGTAGATCGAGCCGATCTTCGAGTCACGCCAGTATTTTTCGACCGGATAATCTTTGACGTAGCCGTAACCGCCGTAGAGCTCTATGGCTTTTGACGAAACAGCCTCGGCGCAGCGTGATGAATAGAGCTTTGCCATTGCGGCTTCTTTTAGGAACGGACGTCCCGCGTCTTTTAGACGAGCGGCGTTATAAACTAGCAAACGTGTCGCTTCGATCTCGACCGCCATTTCGGCGAGCTGAAACTGCACCGCCTGAAAACTATTGATCGACTGGCCAAACTGTTCGCGTTCCTGAGTGTATTTAAGGGCACATTCGTACGCACCCTGAGCGATGCCGAGCATTTGGGCTCCGATACCGATGCGGCCCTCGTTGAGCGTTTCGATCGAGACCTTATAGCCCTTGCCGACCTCGCCTAGGACATTTTCTTTAGGCACTCTACAGCCGTCAAAAATTAGCTCGGTCGTCGATGACGCCCGGATGCCGAGCTTGTCCTCTTTCTTACCGACCGTAAAACCCTCAAACCCTTTCTCAACGATAAACGCGGTGATGCCTTTATAACCTGCGGAAGGATCGATGGTCGCAAACACGATAAAGATCTCGGCCTCATTACCATTCGTGATCCAGAGTTTCTGTCCGGTCAATTCCCAACAATCACCCTTGTCTGCGGCCTTAGTTGAAAGGGCAAATGCATCCGATCCAGAGCCTGCTTCGCTAAGAGCGTAAGCTCCGACCTTGCCGCTTGCCATTTGGGTCAAGTATTTCTTCTTTAGCTCGTCGCTGCCCCACCGCATAAAGGCGTTTGTGACGAGCGTATTATGAACGTCGACAAAAACCGACACGCTCGCATCGACCCGGGCGAGTTCTTCGATCGCAAGTATCGCGTTAAAAATGGTCGAACCGGCACCGCCGTATTCCTCAGGCGATTCAATGGCCATCAAACCGAGTTCGAAACATTGTTTGATAAGGTCAGGGTCAAGTTTTGCGGCCTGTTCCATATGCTCGACGCGAGGACGTACCTCGCCCTCGGCAAATTCGCGTACGGAAGCGCGAAATAATTCTTCTTCTTCTGACAAAACGGTCAAACCTGCGTTTGATAGTGCAGTACCTGCGGCTGTGGTCATAATAGTGTTCCTGTAAATAATCTTGTTACTTAAGTTTTGCTAAAATACCATTTTAGACACCGCAAGGCACAAAGGCAAAGCATTGGACGAGACCACCGAAACACAAAAGCCAACCTCAAAACGCATCAAACGCCTGCATCTGCTGGGCATTGTGCTGACTCTGTTTGGCATCGCGTTGTTTGCGTATTTTATTTACTCCATCGGGTTTCACGAGATTTGGGACGGCATCAAGCGGTTTGGTTTTGACGGTTTTGCGATCATCGTGGCGTTGTTTTTTGTGAGGCTGTTAACGCGTGCATACGCATGGACGCTGACCGTTCACCCGCCATATACCCTAACGTTAAAGGACACGGTTCCCGCAATGATGATCGGCGAAGCTATGAGCAGCACGATACCGTTAGGTTTTTTTGCCAGCGGCACGGCCAAGGCGATCTCGGTCCGTGGCCGCGTCCCCCTGGTTGCGGGCCTGTCGTCGGTCGCGACCGAAAATCTTTTTTACAGCTTTACGACCGGGCTGTTTTTGATCGCCGGAGCAGCCGTACTGCTTCGTGGATTTGCGGTGGATGAAAATGTCGCTCTAACGCTAAATGTCGTCATCGGGACGCTCTCAGTACTTATCGTGCTTGGTGTAACAATGGTGATCCGTCAGTGGCATTTTGCAAGCTGGATATGCAATTGGGTCTATAAACACGGCATCCTTCACAATCTTTTGGGCAAATGGCGGCATGACGTGAGGCGTTTCGAGGATCTGATCTACGGATTTTACCGCCATTTTCCACGTCGGTTTGTACCGATCTGTTTACTCGAAATGACCTATCATGTTTTGGGGATCGTCGAGGTAGCGTATATTCTTTACCGGCTGACCGGTGCCAGTCCGAGCCTTATGACAGCCTTTCTGCTCGAATCCATCAGCCGTTTTATCACTGTCCTTTTCAAACTTGTACCATTCACCATCGGCGTTGATGAGGCAGGTGCACAATTTATCGGTGAAACGGTTGCTCTGGCCGCGGGCGTTGGGGTGACGTTGGCGATCATACGCCGAGGCAGGATATTCTTTTGGACGGCAGTGGGAATGATAATGATCATCAAACGCGGGCTGTCACTTAGCGAGATCACGAAGTCGATCAGGCCGCATCTCGGTCATGATTGAAACAAAAACCAACCGCTGTGCGTGTTATTATGCTGATAAATTAGCTCATTTTACCGCAATGAATACTATGAAAAAGATATCCGTTCTTTTAGCTTTTATTTTCGTCTTTCAGCTCGTTACCGGCGCCCAAACGCTCGATGACAAGCTCAAAGAGATCGACGCCTACGCCAATACTGTAATGGACACATGGAAAGGCCCCGGCATGGCGATCGCTATCGTCAAAGACGACATGACCGTTTTTGCGAAGGGCTACGGCGTTCGTGAGCTCGGTAAACCGGAAAAGGTCGATGAAAATACGATTTTTGAGATCGCATCAAACTCAAAGGCGTTTACGACCGCGAGCCTCGCCATTCTCGTAGACGAGAAAAAGCTCGCGTGGAACGATAAGGTCTCAAAATATCTACCCGATTTTCAGATGTACGACCCGTGGGTGACAAGCGAACTGACCGTTCGCGATCTGGTGACGCACCGCGTCGGACTCGATACATTTAGCGGCGATCTCCTGTGGTTTAATACGACATACACGGCGGACGATATGCTCAAACGCGTGCGGTATCTCAAACCAGTGTCGAGTTTTCGCACCCGCTATGGCTATCAAAACCTGATGTTTGTCGCTGCGGGCAAGATCGTCGAAAAAGTGTCAGGAAAGCCGTGGCCCGTCTTTGTAAAAGAACGGATCATGGACCAGATCGGGATGACGCGGTCCGTAACGAGCATCAATGCCCTGCCGGACAACGTCGCTCACCCGCACAACGAATCGGGAGGTAAGCTGCGAGCTCTACCGCAGATCAAAGGTGCAAATTACGAGGGAGCTTACGGAGCCGTCGGTGTGAATGCTTCGGTCGCGGACCTCAGTCGCTGGATACGCTTGCAGCTTGGACGCGGAACATTTGAGGGTAAAAAGATATTTTCGAGCGAGCAATCCAACGCGATGTGGCAGCCAAATATGATGATGCCGCTGTCCGAAGGTGCGATCAGATCAAACCCGACACGCCATTTCAACGCGGTCGGCATGGGCTGGTTTCTATACGATTATTACGGCCGCAAGATCATCAACCACAGCGGCGGGCTCGACGGTATGCTCTCTTACACGGTGCTGATACCGGAGGAAAATGCCGGTTTTGTCGTTCTGACAAACAACGAATCGCCGTCATTCCTGATAATGATGTCAAAGATCCGCGATATGCTGGTCGACGCGCCAAAACGCGATTACAACGCCGAGGCCGTCAAACAAGTTGCCGACGGAAAGGCCGCCGATGCCGAGGAGATCAAAAAGGTAGATGCCACCCGCATCCCTAACACCAAACCGTCGCTCGCCATTTCATCTTACGCCGGAACATTTACCAGCCAGATGTACGGCGACATCACCGTTGCGGAGGAAAACGGCAAACTCGTGATGCGGATGATCCCTACGCCCGGATACGTCGCCGATCTCGAACACTGGCACCTCGATACATTTCAGATAAAATGGCGTCCGTCCGCCGGATACAACTTTCCGCGTGGATTTGTGACCTTTGTGATCGATAAGAACGGCAAGGCAAATGAGATGAAGATCGACCAGCCAAATAACGATCTGTGGTTTTACGAGCTCGACCTAAAGCGAACGAAATAACCGCAAGGCTCGACAAAATCAGGAGTTGTGTGTAGAATTCTCTTTCTATTAACAGTTTGTAAATAGGAAATAGTTCGATAGGAGAAATTTGTTTTAATGTCAGAAGAAGCAGTACAGGCCGCCGAAGCTCCAGAGGAAACTCCGGCAGCAGCACCGGTCGCAGAAGCGCCGGTTAATACCGAAGACGTTTCATATCAAGCGGTTGAAAAAGAAGGAACGGTAACGGCGATATGGGAAATGCAGGGCCGCAAGCATCTGCGTACCATCGACCCGCGTTCGATCGAGGGCAAACAGATCCTCGCACTTTTCGAAACAGCAGGGTAACAACCCGGGATTTACGAATCTACACGAAGGCAGCCGAAAGACGATTTCGCGCTCTTCGTGTATTTTTGTGTTTTCAGATCGGGTTTGAGAGCAGTGTGAGGATCGGGTGATTGGTCGTTTCAATTCGTTTGGCCTCGTATTCGGCAACCTGTGTTATTCCCAAACCAGCGGATGTTAGAAATATAGCGTCAGCTTGATTCAATTCATCTATTCCGGCCTCGACCTCTTGGCTTTCCAAGTTTTCCAATACAAATTCCCGCGTCGTTCCCGGCAAACATCCGGTTGAAAGACTAGGCGTGTAAAGTACCTCATCTCTTAGCCAAAAAATATTCGACATACATCCGCCGGTAATGTGTCCGCATTCGTTGACGCGGACGGCTTCGTGAAAGCCGCGCTTTTTTGCCTCTTCAACAGCCAACAGATTTTCAAGATAATTACACGATTTCACGCCCGTAAGCGGCGAACGCGAGTTTACCGTATACGGTGAAACAGTCAACCGAAACTCATCGGGCACAGGACGCCGATCGCCGGTAATGATATTCAGGTTTGTTTTTGCCGGTGACTCGCCCTGCCAGATCGGGCTTGTGCTTTCGTCAGAAAAAGTTAGGCGTGCCCGGCCATTTAGAATGCCTTTTTTTTTAATCGACTCGGTGAGTTGATCTAAGATCTGATTCTCAGATTGAGCGGTCAGATCGATACCTACTATCTTTGCATTGTCATTTAAACGCCACCAATGCTTATCCCAAAGGAACAGTTGCCCTTCGCGGATAGCGATCGTCGTAAAGATACCCTTACCGTAAAGTAAAATATTGCTGGTTGGTGAAAATAGCACTAGTTGAGATTGAGACTGAGTGATTGGTCGTCGTCCGATAAAGACGTACCAAACATAATTGATCTAACAAGAAAAAAAAGGAAAATGACCGTTGGTAAAAAGTGTACAAATGCAGCAAAAAGAACCCAACCCGGGGCCATTTGCCACATCTTCTGAAAATCCGTCGGGCGATTTCCGTCCAATTCAGTTACCCATTTGATGATCCAGATCACACTAACCGTCAGGTTAAAACCGATCAACGAACCAGATATTACTCTTGTTACCAGCGGTCTAAGATCCAAAACCAGAAACGCCATAACCGGGTAATAAAACCCCAATAGCCCTGCAGAAAAGAACAGGAAGAACCAGATAAAATTTCCATGCCCTCCGCCCGTCAGCATCAAGGTCCAAACGCCATAAACAAAGGCGTAAAACAATCCGACACCAGCGGCGATAATTCTTTTTGTGGTCAAAGATGCCATCTTTACGCAGCCGGTTCGATCCGCACATCTTCGCCTTCTTTAGCGGCAATGCGGCCCTTGCGGTCGCGGCAAAATTCGGTGACGAGATCGGTAAACAGCTCGCTTTTTTCTTCTTGCGGGACGTGGCCGCAGTCTTTGAGGATGACAAAGCGTGAATTTAATATCTCGCGATGCAGCGTGTAGCCGTGCTTGATCGGGATAACTGTGTCCGAATCGCCCCAGATTATGAGCGTTGGCTGGTTGATGAGGTTTGCATCGGCTTCGAGTCGGTCGGCGTGCCAATTGCGCGAGGTGGCTAGCACGGCGTGGTGGCCGTCGGCGGCGAGCAGCGGTCGGCGGATATTATCGATACGCTCGTCGGTGATCATGTGGTGATTGGCTTTGGCCAGTGTACCTTGCATCCGCATGCGGAGAAACCTTTTAGAATCGATGAGAAAAGGCGTTAGAGCTTCGCCTACGCCGGGCAGCGATGCGAGCCGCAGGATCGGATGATCTTTTGGCTCGTCGTTGCAGACGGAATCGACGAGTACAAGCTTTTCGACCATTTCCGAATAGTCTAGCGTCAGATTTAACGCGACCGCACCGCCGTATGAGCTGCCAACGATAGTCGCTTTCCCGATGCCGATACGTGCCATAAACCGCGAGATCATCCTTGCCTGTGCCTGGATCGAATAATCAAACCAGGACGGTTTTTCCGAGTAGCCGTAGCCCAATAGATCTACCGCGATCACGCGAAAACCCGCATCAGCCAGCATCGGTGCGACCGTTTTCCAGACATAGACCGACGCTGTGTAGCCGTGTATCAGGATAAGCGGCGGTTTTGTCGGCAGCCCAAATTCCTGATAATGCACACGGGCACCGTCAACATTTACAAAATGCGAGTGGTCGGAGTGGATGACCCGATCGGCCACGTCATCCCAATTGACCGTGTCGGCACGTGTCAACAGCTTGACCGCGACTGCCGCCCCGACCGCACCACCGATCGCCAATGCAACATTTCGTTTTTTCATACGTTTTGCTCTGCCGTCATTTTATACCAAAACGACTTTTGGACGCACGGAATTTTCTGTATCGTCATAGGCACCGATCGCGATCAACGTGCCGTCCTCGTCGATCATCCGGATCGGTTGCCCAGCAGAAAACTGCGGTTCAAAAACTCTCGTCGACATTCCGCTCTTTGTTTTAGCGACCCGGTCTGCGTTGAGTGTAAACGCGGCAAGGTGTGACACAGCCTCTTCCATTGGGATCAGGGCAGTTTGTTTATCCTCGACCTGTTCTAACTTTTCCAGCGTCACGCCCTGCGCAATGCCAAATTTCCCCGCACGCGTCCGCCGCAATTCGGCAAGATGAGCCCCCACGCCCACCTTGCGGCCAATATCCTCGGCCAGCGTCCGGATGTAGGTGCCGGCGGAACAAGTAACTTTGAGTCCCAAGTCCCAAGTCTCAGCCCCCAAGTCGGTTTCGCGGAGATCACCAAGTAATTCCAGTTCGTGAATGGTAATTGTTACAGACTTTCGTTCGACAGTTTCGCCGTTTCGTGCGTGCTCGTATAGCTTTTTACCATCAACCTTTTTCGCCGAATACATAGGCGGTGTCTGCTCTATCTGGCCTCGAAACTCGGAGAACACTTCATTCCAATTTGTCGCCGCCAAAACCGTTCCGATCTCTTCATTCTGCATTCTGCATTCTGCATTCTGCATTTGCCCCGTCAGGTCTCCCGTATCCGTCTCAAACCCAAACCTAACCAGCGCCTCGTATTCTTTTTCATCTTTGTCCAAAAACTGCGCAAGCCGCGTCGCTTGGCCGATGAGTATCACCATCACGCCGGTCGCAAAAGGGTCAAGCGTACCCGTGTGGCCGACACGCTTTGTCTGTAAAATACGGCGGACGCGGGCGACCACATCATGCGATGTGATACCCGCCGGTTTGTCGATTATGAGGATGCCGTCCAAGCGTCAATTTTAGAATGCACAATGCATAATGCACAATGTGAAAAGAATTTTGCATTTTGTATTGAGCAATGTGGGGAAGAAGGCGACAACCTGTCGATGAAGAAAAACGTGTCGTAAAAGACCCTGTCCGCTCGCGTGAGCGGACGATGAACCGCGCGGTCAAGCTGCTCGCCGCCAAACCGCGTTCGGTCAGAGAGCTGCGCGAACGCCTGCTCGAAAAACTCTGGACCAATGACGAGATCGTCGACGCAGTGATCGAAAAGCTAAAAGAGTATAAATATCTCGACGACGAACAATACGCCCGCGATCTCGCGGTCTCAAAACTCCGCCAAAAACCTCAAGGCAAACGCCGTCTGCAGCAGACGATGTCGCAGAAAAAACTTGATAAAGAAACGGTTGTGAGCGCAATAACTGAGGCATTTGAAAAACTTCCCGAAGAAGAGTTGATCGAACTCGCAATAGCCAAACGCTTACACCTAAAGGGCAAGCCCGAGACACGCGAAGACCTCAAAAAGTTTTACGACCACCTGCTGCGTCAGGGCTTTGGCTTTGACCTGATCCGCGAAAAAATGTCATCCGTTGCATCCCGCGGATTTGAACAGGATGGACAGGATCTATAGGTCTCGGCCAAATCCTCTTGCCCCCCTGAAAAAAATTTTTCCGCATAATTGAATCCAATCCACCCGCACCCGCGAAATCCACTCCAAAGGAAAAAAAGCCTTTTAGTTTTAGTAAATCAATTTATTTATCAAGGGGAGATTTAGCAATGAGAACATTTTTAGCACTAGTAGTATTGACGCTCGGCGTCTCGTTTGGAGTTTCGGCACAGTCGATGGACGGCAACCCAATGGTCGGCGGAGCCGCGATGTATAAGACAAAGAATATTGTCGAAAACGCAGTCAACTCAGCAGACCATACGACGCTCGTCGCAGCCGTCGGTGCTGCCGGTTTGGTAGACACGCTAAAGAGTGCGGGTCCGTTCACCGTATTTGCACCGGTCAACAGTGCTTTTGCTGCCCTGCCAGCAGGCACCGTCGAAACTCTGCTCAAGCCGGAAAACAAAGCAACGCTTACCAAAATCCTCACCTATCACGTTATCGCAGGTAACTTTAGCTCGAAAGACGTAGTAAAGGCGATCAAGAAAGGTAAAGGCAAGGCTGAGTTTACAACCGTAGCCGGTGGCAAGCTCTATGCGATGCTCGACGGCAAGAACGTGGTTTTGATGGACGAAAAGGGCGGCAAATCGACCGTCACCATCGCCGACGTTAAACAGTCGAACGGCGTGATCCACGTAGTAAATGCGGTGCTTTTGCCGAACTAACTTAGGGTCATACAATTTCGCTCGACGCATCTGAGGCATTATCAAGGATTCGAGTCAAAACATTTCTGGAGGGGGAGGTTTTGGTTAGAATGGGAAAAGACCTCAGATCCGTCGAGCGAACCCATTTTTAGAAATAAAATACCGCCTAGGTAGTATTATTTAGATATGAAATACAAAGTATTATTTTCGACGATCGCATTAATAACTCTTACTTCTACGACAGCATTTATCGGCATGTTTGGATGTGCTCCAAAAGCATCTATGAACGAGCAGACGGCTGCGGCCGAGCCGACACCGGCAAAAAAAGCTGATGGTTCGAACCGCATGGTGGAGCTCACTGATGGTGAATTTGACGGCAAAGAGATCACCAAAACCGACGAAGAGTGGAAAAAAGAACTTACCGCCGAAGAATTCAACGTAATGCGCGAAGAGGGCACCGAGCGGCCATACTCGGGAGCGCTGAACAAAAACAAAAAGCAAGGCACGTATTATTGTGCGGCTTGCGGCTTGGCTCTGTTCAAATCAACCGCAAAGTTTGAGTCGGGAACGGGTTGGCCAAGCTTTTTTCAGCCGATATTCAAAAAGAATGTTGCCGAAAAGGTCGACAACTCGCTTGGCGAGGTCCGCACCGAGGTCGAATGTGCCCGCTGTCATGCTCATCTCGGACACGTCTTTGATGACGGCCCTCAGCCTACAGGTTTGCGATATTGTATGAACTCGGTCTCGCTAAAATTTAAGGCTGACAAATAGTCTTAGATCATCTCAAAAGGATATGCCGGATGCCGCAAGGCGTCCGGCTTTTTTGTGCGATTCCCGCCTCTCGTGCTTTGTGCTAAAGTTTTCGTATGACCGGAGACGAGATCAGAGCAAAATTCCTCGATTATTTTGAGCGGAACGGGCACAAGGTTGTTCATTCATCGCCGCTACTACCCGCAAATGACCCGACGCTGTTATTTATCAACGCCGGGATGAATCAATTCAAAGACGTTTTTCTCGGCCTTGAGAAACGCGATTATACGCGTGCAGTAACATCGCAAAAATGCATTCGTGCCGGCGGCAAACACAACGACCTCGACGAGGTCGGAAAAACCGCCAGGCATCATACCTTTTTCGAAATGCTCGGCAATTTTTCGTTTGGCGACTACTTTAAAGAGGACGCGATCCGTTTTGCCTGGGACCTGCTGGTCAATGAATTTGGGCTCGACACTGAGCGGCTGTGGTTCTCGGTTTTTGAGGGCGACGATCAAGTTGGTCCGGACGATGAGGCCCGTGAACTTTGGATAAAGGCCGGAGCAAAACCGGAACGCGTCTTAGGATTTGGCAAGAAAGACAATTTCTGGCAAATGGGTGACACGGGCCCATGCGGGCCATGCTCTGAGATCCATTATTATATGGGTGAGGACGCGGGCGATCCGGAAAAGAACTCGCCGCACTGGGTCAACGGCCCCGGCGACACGACAATGGAGATCTGGAATCTCGTCTTTATGCAATACAACCGCACGCAGGAGCCTGACGGGTCTTTTAAACTTACGCCGCTGCCGGCCCCATCGGTCGATACGGGCATGGGACTTGAGCGCATGACCGCCGTGATGCAGCACGTAAAAACAAACTACGACACTGACCTGATCCGCCCGATCGTCGAATTTGCGGCCGGACTTGCAGCCGTTAAGTGATAAGCGTGCAAAAATAAAACATTAGGAATAATGAGGTATGAACACACGAAAGAACTACCGCCCGACACTATTTCTCCTTACGATCATCATTTTCCTTGCCTGCGCCACGCACAGCTTCAGCCAGATCGCCGGCGGTATGACCGAAACGACCCGGACAGATTTTGGTGGTAATAGCTTTATCAGCGGCAGCGTGTTCTTTCCCTCCGGATCGCCCATTAATTTTAGGATCAGGGTTCGTCTATCATCGATAACGGGTGGTGAGATCTTTTCGAACAGCGATGACTCGGGAAAGTTTGTTTTTAGTCGTTTGTCGAGGGGAACATACACCGTCACGATAGACGGGGAGCAGGACTTTGAACCAGTGAGTCAAGTCGTTGATATTCTTCAAAACAGAGATGTCCAAAATGTGAGTTTCAGATTGACGGCAAAGGTTAAGATCTCTAAAAAACCCGAGTTGATAAATGCGGAAAATGCAACAGTTCCTAAAAAGGCTCTGAATATTTATGAATACGCCTTAGCGCTCGCCGGGACGGGTGACAATAAGGGTGCGATCGTGCAATTAAAGCTTGCTATAGCCGAATATCCGGCATTCATGCTCGCTTACACAGAGATGGGCGTGCAATATCTCAAACTCAACGAACTGGAAAAAGCCGATGAAGCTTTACAGGCAGCCCTGAAGATAAAGCCCGATGCTTATGAACCATTGGTAAATCGAGGAATCGTCATGTTTCGGTCAAAGCAATTTGTGGAAGCGGAGTCTCTATTACGTCGTGCCCTAAATGCCAAGGAACAATCGGCGGTGGCTCATTTTTACCTAGGGCGTACATTTGTTTCTGTAAAGCGGTATGACGAAGCGGAAAAAGAGTTTGGTTCTGCAATAAGCATTGGCGGCGAACAGATGAAAGAAGCACATCGGTTGCTCGCTAGCATGTTTCTTGACCGCGAAGATTACAAGCGAGCCTTGGCTGAGCTGGAAACGTATCTACAGCTCGCTCCGACAGCTCCTGACGCCGAGCAGCTTCGAGATGTAGTCAGCCAGCTAAAGACTCTAGTTCAGAAAAAGCCGTAACCCCGCAATGTCCGACCCGATCAAAGTCCTGCTCGTCGAAAGCCAGCCGCTCACTCGCATCGGTATGCGCTCCGTGCTCTCGACCGAGTCGGGTATTGCGGTGGCAAACGAGGCCGACAATGCGGCAGCCGGATTTGCGGCGTTTTTAGACACTAAACCCGATGTTACGATCCTCGGGCTGAGATTTCCGGATTCATGCACGATCGATGATCTGGATAATTACTATATCCGCGACCCTAAAGCGAAAGTCATTGTTTTGGCGGATCATGCGGGCGACGCTGAGATATCCCGTGCGTTGAAAAAAGGCGCATCCGGGTATATCTGCAAGGACATTGCGCCGGACGAACTGGTCAGGGCTATCCGCACCGTCGCATCCGGACGCAAATACATCCCGGATTCCATCGCACAAGTCCTGAGCGAACATCTTGGCCAGGAAGAACTTACCGCGACCGAGGCAAACGTTTTGAGAATGATCGTCGGGGGTATGTCGAATAAAGAGATCGCGTTTGCACTTGATAATTCCGAAAACACCATCAAGACGCACGTGCAAAATATTTTTGGAAAGATAGGCGTCTCTGACCGCACGTCGGCTGCGACGCTTGCGATAAAACGGGGCTTGGTAAGAGTAGATCTATGAAAGACGAAGTAATTAAATATGCTGAAAGCATGACATCAGACGAAAGTGCGGTGCTGCAGGAGTTGCGAGCTCATTGCTACGCACACTACGAAGATTCGGCAATGCTGTCAGGCTTTTTCCAAGGTCGTGTTCTGTCTATGCTTTCGCACATGATACGTCCTAACGTGGTTTTGGAGATCGGTACTTATCTCGGATATTCCGCACTTTGTTTTGCCGAGGGACTGGCTGACGGCGGCAAGGTAATTACATTGGATATACAAGAAGACACAAACCGAGTCGCTCGCTCATTTGTCGAAAAGAGTGAGTTTGCAGCTAAGATCGAGTTTCACCTTGGATATGGCACAGACATCATTCCCACACTGCCGGAAACATTTGATCTCGTATTTATCGACGCTGACAAGCCTAATTATTCAACCTATTACAACCTAGTTTTCGACAAGGTTCGGCCAGGTGGATTTATCATTGCCGATAATGTGCTCTGGAGCGGCAAGGTGATCGAAGACGAAAAGGATGAGAACACACAGGCGCTTTATGACTTTAACCAGATGGTACTTGCCGACGACCTTGTTGAAAATGTTTTGCTTTCGATCCGCGACGGACTGATGATAGTTCGAAAGAAATAATTCCCTCACCTAAAAGTATTAGATAACCCACGCCGTAATAGATGATTACAACCAACTCGCAACCTTGTAATATCTAAATAACAAGGAGTAATTGAAATGATCAAAATTCGACAATCTAAAGAACGCGGCCATGCAAATCACGGCTGGCTCGACACGCGTTACACATTTTCATTTAGCGATTATTACGATCCGCAGTTTATGGGTTT
The DNA here is from genome assembly GCA_044228425.1 of Pyrinomonadaceae bacterium. Classification (GTDB taxonomy): domain Bacteria; phylum Acidobacteriota; class Blastocatellia; order Pyrinomonadales; family Pyrinomonadaceae; genus OLB17. Next base: position 24,367 of record JBGAUY010000009.1, read on the forward strand.
TCGTGATCTACGGGTGATAAACGAGGACTTTATCGAGCCTGATCAGGGCTTTCCGAAACACGGCCATCGCGATATGGAGATCATTACCTATATGATCTCAGGCGAATTGTCGCACCGCGATTCGATGGGCAATGGTGAGACGATCCACCCGGGCGAGGTACAGCGAATGACCGCCGGAACCGGTGTGCTGCACAGTGAATACAGCTCACCTACGGACAAAACCCATCTGCTGCAGATCTGGATATTGCCTGAAGAAAACAGGCTGACACCCGGATACGAGCAAAAACTGTTCGCAGCCGAAGGTAAACAGGGCAAGCTAAAGCTGATCGCGTCTCGCGGCGGCGACGATGGCTCGGTCCATATAAATCAAGATGTAAAGTTATACGCCTCGGTACTTGCGGAAGGTAAAAGTGTCTCACACGATATCGCCGATGGCCGTCACGCATGGGTACAGCTTATTAGCGGTGCTCTCGATGTAAACGGATACACACTTGAGGCAGGTGACGGAGCGGCTATTAGCGAGGAACAGAAATTAAAACTTATGGCTCACGAAAACAATACAGAGTTTTTATTATTTGACCTCAAATAAGGTGTAATTACATTGAGACTACATAATAGCGGCGGTCATGATCTGGCCGCCCTTATTATGTCTGCAAAGACTCCGGCGGCTGTTACGTCCGCTCCGGCACCCGCACCTTTTATTACAAGCGGTTGGTCAGCATATCGGTTTGTGTAAAAGAGTACCGCATTATCTTTGCCCGATAGATTGGCGAAATTGTGGTCAGGCCCGATCGACTGCAAGCCAACAGATGCGTTACCGTTATCAAACGATGCGATGTATTTCAGCTTTAGCCCTTGCTCTGCCGCATCGTCAAGCAGCTTGCGGAAATGGGGTTCGTGCCACTCCATTTCAGCGTAAAAATCATCGACGCTGCCGGCAAGACACGACTCCGGGAGGAAACCGGCGTTCGTGATGTCGTCCATTTCCAAACGCTCGCCGGCCTCGCGGGCGAGGATCAAGATCTTTCTGGCGACATCGGTTCCGTTAAGGTCAAGCCTTGGGTCGGGCTCGGTGTAACCCTCAGTCTGGGCTTGGCGGACGACCTCGGCAAACGGACGCGAGCCATCGTAATTGTTAAAAACAAAATTGAGCGTTCCAGATAGCACGGCCTCGATCCGATTTACACGATCGCCGCTGCGGAGCAAATCACCAAGCGTGTGGATAACCGGCAATCCCGCACCGACATTTGTCTCGAAGAAAAAGTTTGTTCCGTATTCGCGAGCTAGGTTCTTTAAATGAATGTAGTTATCGTAGTCTGACGACGCGGCGATCTTGTTACACGCGATCACAGATATCGCTTTCGCGAGCAATTTGGGATAAGTCTCAACGACTGCCGGGCTTGCGGTGATATCGACGAAAATAGAGTTACGCAGGTTTCGATCGATGATAGCATCGGTAAACGCATCGATGCTCAACTCGTCTGCGATCGGCAGCTTGTCTTTGTAATCGTTTAGGTCAACGCCTTCCTCTGCGATCAGAGCCCGTGTGCTGTTGGCGATTCCGACAACTCGTAAATTCAATCGCATGTCATCAAGCAGATGCTGATGCTGCGACAATATCTGCCCCATCAGTTTACCGCCGACCGTCCCAACGCCCGCGATATAGAGATTGATCTGCTTATTGCCGTCGGAGAAAAATTCCTCGTGCAAAGTGTTGACGGCCTTTCGCACATCTTTCGAAGAAATGACCGCCGAGATATTTCGCTCACTCGAACCCTGAGCGATCGCATGGATGTTGATGCCGTTGTGGCCGAGCGTCGTAAACATCTTGCCGGAAACGCCGGTATGCTCTTTCATGTTATCGCCGACGAGAGCGAGGATCGAAAAGCCGCTCTCGACCTTTAGCGGATCGATCCGGCCAAGGTTGGTCTCATTTTCAAACTCAAGATCGACGGCTAGCTTTGCCATCTCGGCGTGTTTTTCTTCGATCGCGACGCAGATCGAGTGTTCGGATGAGCTTTGGGTAATGAGAATAACATTGATGGACGCACGGGAAAGGGCGTCGAACAGCCTCTTTGAAAAGCCCGGGATGCCGACCATGCCGCTACCCTCGAGGTTGAGGATCGTGATCTTGTCGATGCTGGTGATGCCGCGGATCATCTCGCTTTTCGACATCGATTCGGCTTCGATCAGCGTGCCGTGATGGTCGGGCTCAAAAGTATTTTTGATCAGGATCGGTATGCCCTTTGCCATCACCGGCTGGATCGTCGGGGGGTAGATGACCTTTGCCCCAAAGTGCGACAGCTCCATCGCCTCGCGATATGTAATGTGGGAGATCTGTCGGACATTGCGGACAAAACGCGGGTCCGCCGTCATCATACCCGAGACATCCGTCCAAATTTCGAGCACCTCGGCATCGACCGCCGCCGCGATTATCGCCGCGGTATAATCCGAGCCGCCGCGTCCGAGTGTGGTCGTGTAACCAGCCGCGTCCGACGCAACAAACCCCGGAAAGATAGTGATCCGTGATGGATTCGCTGCCAGATGTCCGGTTATTCGCTCATCTGTCTCGGCAAAATCCACACCCGCCGATCCGTGATTGGAATCGGTCCGTACGAGCAGGCGACTATCGACCCATTCGTTCTCAAGCCCCTCGACGGTGAGCAGGGCCGACACTATACGAGTCGAAACGATCTCCCCAAAGCTCAAGATGCGGTCGAGGGTTTTGGGCGAAAGCTCGCGGATGAGCCTGACACCTTCGCACAGATCTCCGAGTTCTTTGATCGTCGATTCGACAAAATCAATGACGGGCGGATTTGTGCCGTCACCAAACAATTCGTGTATCGTCGCGAGATGCCGGTCGCTGATATCGCTTATCGCCTCGATATAACCGTCATCACCTCGTTCCGCCGAGCGACCGGCTGCGATCAGAGCATCGGTAGTGCCTTGCATTGCAGATAGCACGATCGCACAGTCGTCTTCCGCACTCGTCCGGCGAATGATCTCAACAACTTGTCTTATTGCTTCGGTGCCGCCAACCGACGAACCACCAAATTTTAGGACCTTCATATCTTGCTCAACAAAACTTCGCGCAACACCTCGTAGTCGTTATCCATCTCGGTGCTCACCTTTGTTTTTGCATAAAGCTCGTCAACCGATGTTGGTGTTTCCCCAAACGTCCCGATTATCTCACGGACGGAGTCGAATTTCACCGGATGTGCCGTTTCGAGGAAAAGCCCTCGTGAATTTGGATCAGTTTCCAAGTAATCGGCCAATGCCCGGTAACCGACAGCTCCGTGCGGGTCGAGGATGTATCCGGTCTCTTTATAAACATCGAGCATCGTCCGGGCCGTAACCTCGTCTGAGATACTGACCGACTCGAGCTTTTCCTTGAGATCGACAAACTTATTACCAAATATCTCTAGTATGCGAACGAAGTTGCTCGGGGCACCGACATCCATTGCGTTCGAAAGTGTTGCGACGGATTTGTGTGGCTCGTAGTTTTCAGTCGCCAGAAACCGCGCAACGACATCGTTGGCGTTACAGGCGGCAATAAATTTCTTTACGGGTAAACCTGCGATGTGGGCCAATATTCCCGATGCGAGATTGCCAAAATTACCACTCGGAACCGAGATAACGGGCGGCTCGCCCTTCCATTGTTTTAACCCAAAGAAATAATAGAACTGCTGCGGCAGCCAGCGGGCGACATTGATCGAATTAGCTGATGTCAGATGAACTTTTGACTGCAATTCGCCGTCAGCGAGTGCATGTTTTGCCAGCGCCTGACAGTCGTCGAAATTACCATGTAATTCCAATGTAGTTACATTTCCACCAAGCGTGGTCAATTGCAATTCCTGCACCTTACTGACCTTTCCCTTTGGATACAGGATAACAACCTCTATGCCCTCGACACCGTGAAAGCCCGCGGCGACCGCCCCGCCTGTGTCCCCCGAGGTCGCAACGACAACAATCGTTTTCTCTCCATCGTCCCGCGAAAAGTACTGTAGACAGCGGCTCATGAACCGAGCACCGACATCTTTGAAGGCAAGCGTCGGCCCGTGAAAAAGCTCAAGTGTTGATATTCGGTCAGTGATCGGGATCAGCGGGAATTTAAAATTTACCGTTTCCCGGCAGATTTCATACAAAATCTCATCCGGTACCTCCCCTGCGACATACGGCCGGATCACGTCGAAAGCGATCTGTTCATTCGCCATATCAGTAAGCCGATCAATGAAACCGGCTTCAAGATGCGGTATCGCCGACGGGAAATAGAGCCCTTTGTCGTCGGGCTGGCCATTGAGTACAGCCTCGCGAAACGAGACATGAGGCGACACGCGGTTTGTGCTAAAGTAGTGCATCAATAGATCGGGTGGGCAGAGCAAGCTAAGCAATAAATCATATAACGCATTGCCCGCTTTTAAGAAATATGTACGAGGTCAGCGTTAGGTCACCGGCAACTGTTTCAAACGTCGTATGCGGATTCGACTGTCTCGGCTTTGCACTAGAAGAGCCGTTTGACGAGATGACCGTACGCAGAATCGACGCTCGCGAAGTTAGTATTATCAACCGCGACAACTATGGCTTGCCGACCGACCCGGCAAAGAATGTAGCCGGAGTAGCGTTACAAGCACTGATGAACGCGGCTCAGGTCGACCATGGTTTTGAGGTAGAGATCACGAAACACATTAAACCCGGCAGCGGTATCGGATCGAGTTCGGCGAGCTCTTGCGGAGCTGTCGTTGCGGCTAACCGGCTGATCGGCGACAAATTTTCAAAACTAGAGCTGGTCGATTTTGCGATGGACGGCGAAATGCTCGCCTCGGGTTCTCGCCACGCCGATAACGTTGCACCTGCTATTTACGGCGGCTTTACACTGGTTCGGTCGGTCGATCCGCTCGACATTGTTAAGATCGATTTTCCAGCTTTGTTCGCGACAGTTATCCATCCGCAGATCGAGATCAAAACCTCTGAGGCTCGTGCTATCCTGCCCAAAGACGTACCACTTAAAGATGCCGTTCAAAATTGGAGCAATCTCGGAGCCCTCGTCGCGGCGCTAGGCTCAGGCGATTATGATCTGATGGGCAGCTCGATGGTAGATCTAATTGTCGAACCAGCACGCAAATCGCTCATCCCAAAATTTGACGAAGTTAAATCCGCCTCTCTGGTGGCCGGTGCAATCGGTGGAGGCATTTCCGGTTCGGGGCCATCGATGTTCATGCTCAGCCGTACCGCCGAGACTGCCGAAGACGTTAAAACTGCAATGCACGGTGTTTATTCACAAACCGGTATTGAATTCAATATCTATGTCTCACAGATACACCCCGAAGGCGTCCGATTTGTTTGACAATCGATCTGGCTATTTTCATTCAACATAAAACTGGTAAGATATTTGTAGATGTTAACGCGTGAGTTAGAAGAAACACTGAGCTTTGCCGTCGATGAGGCGGTCAAGCACAAGCACGAATTTGTGACGCTCGAGCATTTGCTGTTTGCCCTGCTCGAAGACACGGCGGCGAGGGAGATATTGTTCAACTGCGGTGCACAGATCGAGGAGCTAGCGCGGGCTTTACAGGAATATTTCGAGACCCAACTCGAAAAAATACCGGCTGACGTCAAGACGATGCCGGAGTTGACTTCGACGTTTCAATCGACGATCTCCTACGCGGTACTTCAGGCCGAGGGCAGCGGACAACCGGCGGTTGACGGCGGCAATATACTAGCCGCGCTTTATCAGGCCGAACAATCGTATGCCGTTTATCTTCTCCTGCAGCAAGGCGTTTCGCGGCTCGATATACTCAATTACATCTCGCACGGTATTTCGAAAGTCGACGACGGCGATATGCTGCCCGATTTTGATCTCGATGATGACGAAAATCCATTTCAGTCGGGACCTCGTAAAAAGCCGCTTGAGAGTTTTTGTGTCGAACTGGTTGCAAAAGCCGAGGCGGGCGAGATAGATCCGATCGTAGGCCGCACGGCTGAGATCGAACGCACGATTCAGGTTTTGTGCCGCCGTAAGAAAAATAATCCGCTTTATGTCGGTGAACCCGGCGTCGGTAAAACGGCTCTGGCCGAGGGACTGGCGCTTAAGATCAGCGAGGGCAATGTGCCTGAGGTTTTGCAGGGAGCTAAGGTTTTTGCCCTCGATATGGGAGCGGTGCTAGCCGGAACGCGGTATCGCGGTGATTTTGAGCAGCGGTTCAAAGCGATAATAACCGAGCTGAAAGAGCACGAAAACGCGATCCTGTTTATCGACGAGATACATACCATCGTCGGTGCCGGGGCAGTATCAGGCGGCTCGATGGATGCGTCAAATATCCTAAAACCCGCGTTAGCCGAAGGCGCATTGCGGTGTATCGGCTCAACGACACACGCCGAATACAAAGCTGCTTTTGACCGCGACCGGGCGCTTGCACGACGCTTTCAGCGGATCGATATCAACGAACCGACCATTGAGGAAACATACGAGATCCTCAAGGGACTCAAACGGTTTTACGAACAACATCACGGCGTCAAATACGGTAACGACGCCTTGCGAACCGCCGCCGAACTTGCCGGCAAATATATCAACGACCGATTTTTGCCTGATAAGGCGATCGACGTGATAGACGAGGTTGGAGCATCGGTCAAGCTGTTGCCCGCCAGCCGCCGGCCTAAAAAGGTCTCGGTCCAGATGGTTGAAAACACCATCGCCCGCATGGCAAAGATCCCGCCAAAAACTGTCGTTGCTAACGAAAAAGAACGGCTCAAAACGCTCCGAGATGATTTAAAGAAAACCATCTTTGGCCAGGACGAGGCGATCGATGCGATCGTCGATGCGATACAAATCTCGCGGGCTGGCCTAGGTGCGCAAGAGAAACCAGTCGGGTCATTTCTATTCTCCGGTCCGACGGGAGTTGGAAAAACTGAGGTTTCGAAACAGCTTGCCGAGACGCTCGGTGTCGAATTTATGCGTTTCGATATGAGCGAGTACGCCGAGCCGCACACCGTTTCTCGGCTGATCGGTGCACCGCCGGGATACGTCGGCTTTGACCAAGGCGGCTTGCTTACCGAGGCGATCATGCGAACACCGCACGCCGTGCTCGTGCTCGATGAGATCGAAAAGGCTCATCCAAATCTCTTTAATCTGCTCTTGCAGGTGATGGACTCGGCAACGCTGACCGACAACAACGGCAAGAAAGCAGATTTTCGCAACGTCATATTGATAATGACGACTAACGCCGGGGCGAGGGAATTGTCATCAGGCGGTGTAGGTTTTAGAAACGCGTCCGATACTAAGGGCAACGCCAAAGGCGTGATCGAGCGTACATTTACGCCCGAATTTCGCAACCGTCTGGACGCGTGGGTTCCGTTCAAACCGCTCGATATCGACATTATCAAACTCATCGTCGATAAATTTATCAAAGAGTTGAACGGCCAGCTTGCGGAAAAACGCGTACTCGTAAAACTAACCGAACAGGCTCGCGAATGGCTTGCGGTCAACGGTTTCGACGCCCGCTACGGCGCCCGCCCGATGTCGCGGCTTATCCATGAAAAGATCAAACAACCGCTCGCGAACGAGATACTCTTTGGCAAACTCGCCAACGGCGGCAGTGTCGAGGTTAGTGAAAAAGACGGCGAACTCAGCCTAAACTTCTAACCCCATGTGTTAAAAAACAAAAGCCCGTCGATCGCTCGGCGGGCTTTTTGGTTTACCAGTATCCGGAGAATCATGCGGATCCCCGGAGACATTATTTCTTGGCGATCTTTGCCGTAAAGTTACCCTTTACAGAATTCTCGCCAGCCGTAACATCGATCAAACCGCTTACGGCGTCAGGCGTCACAGACGTGATCTTGATCTCGCCCGTGGCACTACCTGATCTGAGGTCGAAATACGTTTCCGTGTCCTTACCGTCGGCGAATGTCGTCACCGCAACCGAACTGACACACATAAACCTTACCTCTTTATCAACCTTATAAGTTCCAGGCTTGATCTCATTTTTATGGTCCGTGCCTGATTCACCGTACACGCCGAATGCGACTCTGGCCTGGTCAGCCGAAGCCAGCTTCTTTTTCATCGTGGCTCCGTTCGTGGTGTCCATATCGTAATTGGCAAACGTCACGTGGAATGATGTCGCCGTTTGAGGCGGCTGGCCAACTCCGGGTGTGTAAGTAAATACGCTCTTATCAGAGCCGTTGGTTTTGACGCTAAACGGGACATCCTTTCCGCCCGCCTTTACGCTGAGGCTTGAGCCACCTGCTCCGCCGCCGCACGCGGTGGCAAAAAGTGCGCACATTGTAATTATTATTAGTTTTTTCATATTGCTCCTATTTCGTTACCTCGCCAAAATCCAGATCTTTCTGTTCGTCGCCCGTCTTTCGTTTTACCGTTACTTTTCCGGTTTTGGCATCGATCGCGACCACTGTCGCCGGATCGAATGAGGACATAAAGGATGCTTTTACTTCATCGCCGACTTTGAACCCAGGCTTGTATGAGATCGGTGTCAGGTCTGCCTTAGCTCGCAGCCTTAGCTTTCGAGCGAATCCTGAGATCAGTACTTTGTCACCATTTACCCGAAGTACATATGCAAATTCGGTCCCATTCGCGTCTTTTGAAAGCACTGGTGCACCCGGCGCCCATTCGCTATTAACAACGATGAAGGAATCCGGCTTCAGCTTGTCGCTCTTGTCCTCACGCGGCGACATACCTAGGTATCGAACGGTCGGCTCAGCCGGATTTGCCGCGTCGGTCACATAGCCTCGCATCATACCGCCGCCCGATTGCCACCATGTCAGCACAACATCGCCGACCTTTGCTTTCTGGCCTTTTGGTATCGCAATGATATAAGCATTTGCAACTTTGTATTTTTTCTTAAAGCTATCCTCGACCTCTGATTCGAGCTCGCCGGGCGTCACCATCACGAGGTTCTGATAGATCGCTGTCGGGTCTTTTGCACCACCGGCGATCTCGGTGATCTTGCTTTCGTCGATGGTCAAAACAATCTCGCCGGCCTTAGCGGTCGTGCCGACGTTAGACATCCCGTCAAACGGCACTTCGCCGGGTTTGAGTGTTACCGCAGGTTTGGCTTCCGGTGAAGCCGGAGCTTTTGCAACAACCGTATTGTTTGCAGACGAATTGCCGGTATTCGCCGCTCCGCCGCATGCGGACAATAAAGCGGCTATAAATGTCAAACTAACTAATTTCTTCATTTTTTCTCCTTTGCTTTAAGTAATTTCGATCTCATTGATAGCTTCCGGCGTTGCTCCGATACCGTTTTAACGCCCACAGTCCTACTGCCAGGAAAACCGTTCCGAGTATGAACAGGCCGACGATCGTCACCCAATAATTTATCGGTTTTTGCGAGGCATTGATGTTGCCATAACGAGCAACTTTACTCGACGGCACAAAGCCCGCGATCAACCCCAAGATCATCAGAATGTACGACGCTCCGCTCAGTAAGAAATTGAGTATCACGCCCTTTAGCCGCCGTTTGTTTTGTAGTCTCGATGCCATTTTGTTTACAGGACAATTAGAACCTCGTCATCGTTAAGTTCGCCGGTGCCAAGAATATTTTTCCATGGAGCGGTTTTGCTGTCTCGATAGAGTCTTGCTCTGAATGGCTTTGAAATACGTCGTGTCGTTGTGGAATCAACTTTCTCTTTGTACGTGGCGATAACTGTGAACGAGACCGAGTTGAGCGTGTGCCATTCGAAACGTGGTTTTGCGGCTAGTTTTACGCTCTCGACGCCACCCACCGCGTTATAGAAATCACCCATCATTACTTTCTGCGGGCCAAATTGACCTAAAAGCGAAACGACCTCAGCATCAGTTGGGTTTGGAATGCCCTCGTAAATGTTCGATCCAACGAACGATTTCCAATAGACATAACGTCCGCCCACGATGTCGTACGAAGCGGTCGCCTCGACGAGGATATTGACGCCCGGCTCTTCAGACTTGACCTTTGCCGAATATGGCACGTCCCAAACCCATTTCGAATAGCCTTTGCTCCAAACTTTCGTGCCTTTTCCCAAAACTGTAACTGATATCGTTTTGGTTCCAGACACATCCTTTTTCACCTGTGTTGCACTCGGTTGGGCGATCACATTAGCTACGCCAATGCCCAAAGCGACCGCCGTCAAAATAACAATGTTTGAAAAAAATCTTAATCTCATTTTTACTTTTTACTCCTTGTTTCTAACGATCTTGTTGATCTCACTGGCATAGTTAGCCCCGTTATGTTTATGGACACATCACGAAGTATCCGGCTCCGCCGACATTCTCTGCGACCGACGCCGAATAGCCGCCGCCTTTATACGCTTGTTTGATGACCCATTCCTGAGCCTGACAATACGGCCGGCCCGGGATCTGTAACAATATCTCGCCCCTGATATAACGGTTTGTCGGTATGCCGAGTGAGTTTTTGAAAACATTCCAGTCTTTGTAATTCGATCCGATCTTTAAGATCTTTACACCCGGATATTTCGCGAGGTATTTCGTCTTTACGATCGCCTGTTCGGTCGGTCTCTGGAATGGACGCTCTTTCCACATTTTGGTTTTTCCGTCGTTGTCGGCGATCGCTTTAAGCTGATCGTAATTGTCGCGGATCCGATCCATCCAATTCGAAGGGAAAATCGACGGCGAGCAGTTCATCACCTTGGCCAGCTCAGCTTTCCACACATCAGGCGTGAACAGCAGCTTTTGCATATCGTCGCTGATAATGTGAAACGAATTTGCAAGCGAACTTTTTAGTGAGTTATTTGCAAAGCCCAGGTTCACATCCAATGCATTACAAGAGCCTTGCGCGTTTGTAATAGCCACCGTGGCTGTAAGTATCGTGATCAATAAGACTAGTTTTTTCATCTTGTTCTCCTTTTTTTGAATCTATGGCGTATCGATTTTGTCGACCTGCAATATACAAGATTTCGACTCTTTTGAGACGCTACCCGTGATAAGCAAGCGGTCATCACTCGTCACCTGCTTACCTGAATTTGTATTGATCTTCACGTCGTTATACGTATAGCTGACGGGAAGCTCGTCTATACGGTTTGGCTCCTTCGAGTCGGTTCCCGGTATCGAGACTGTAATAAAAGCTCCCGTACCGCTGCTCTTTTCGACAAGCAGTAAGTTGTAGCGGTTAGCCACGGCAGGGTCACTTACTTCTTGTTCTGACGATTGGCGAAGCCTTAGATACCCCTCGACCGATAGGCGTTTGTTGTCGCTTTGACGGCACACGTCGTGGACCGCTACCGTTACCGGTGTATTGCCACACGAACAAAGGACTGCCATCATCGCGATACCGAAGTAGATTTTTACCGTTAACGACATCATCAAATTGCTTTGTCTGATCTGAAAGTTGTCGTAAAATAGCACTCTCTTCAGACACGAGCATTGTGAATAAACTGGGTGTTTTTAGTCCTAAAGAAAACATCAATTTTTTCTCAATTAACAGATATTAATGAGTGAGCCCGGTAAAAATTGGTTTCAATTCGGCGAGTTTCGCCTAAACACCGAGGAAAAGATCCTCAGGCGAAATGAAGAGATCGTGCCTCTCGCTGCCAAGGTGATCGACGTTTTGTGTCTGCTCGTCGCAAAGCGGGGCGAGGTCGTTTCAAAAAATGAGTTGCTGGAAACGGTTTGGGCCGACTCATTTGTCGAGGAGAGCAATCTGACGCAGAGCATTTATTCACTGCGTCAGGCACTCGGAAACGACACCGATGGGCGACCGCTCATAGAAACGCTTCCTAAACGCGGGTATCGTATTGCCACAGCCGTAACGAGCGATTTTGACCGTCGTATTTCGACTAATCGCACGCGTGATACGACCAACGCTCCAGCCAAGCCACTCACTAATCATCGCTTCCGTACCGCTTTTTTTGTCGTTGGATTACTCTCGGTTCTTTGTGTTTCGGCTTATTTTGGGTCTAGATATTTATCGGCTCGTTCATCACCGCCGGTAGAGAATGTGACGTTTCAAAAACTCACATTTACCGGCGAGATCGCGTTTCCGATCATTTCACCCGATGGCAGATCGATCGCTTACGTACAGGAAAATAGGGCTTTTTTACAGGATGTAGCATCAGGTACAAGCGTAAAGCTTGAGATACCCGGACACGAAAAATTTGGCAATCTGCAATTTTCAAATGATAGCGGTTCGCTCTTTTTTCGAAACGAAGACAGTTTTGATGCCGGTGGTGATGTGTTTCAAACCTCGCGTTTTGGCGGCGCTGCGAAACTGATAGCTGAGCGTGTCTGGAGCACGATCGGATTTGCACCGGATGGACATAATGTCGCGTTCGTCAGGTTTTTCCCGACTCAGGGCGAATGGGCTGTTATGGTAAAAGACCTTAGTTCGGGCACCGAGAGAAAGCTCATCAGCCGAAATTTACCATTCACGATCTTTCGCAGCGGCTTTCCGGCTTGGTCACCTGACGGCCGAGCCATCGCGATCATTGAGCAAACACCAAACGCCAAAAACGTTTCTCGCCTCTTGTTGGTGGATGCGACAACTGGCGATGCGACCACTATAAAGACGGACCAACTCGTTCAAATAGAACAGGTCGTATGGTTGCCGGAAAGCTCTGGTTTACTCGTCACCGGACGTGAAAACAATCGATTTTTCCAGCTCTGGCGACTTAGCTTGCCGGACGGCGAACTTCGTAAAATAACCAATGATCTGAATAACTATCGTTCAGTATCGGTTTCGGCAGATGGCAAAAATCTGGTGGCGAGGCAATTTACCACGTTTTCGCACATCTGGACGATGAAGGCCGAGGATACGACCGAGCAAAAGCAGCTTACGTTTGGCAACCTAAACCGCGACGGCGGTTCGGGGCTTGATTGGACACCGGATGGCAACATCATCTATGCAACACGGATCACCGGCAATATTGATCTTTGGTCGATCCGCCCGAGCGATGGCTTGCGAAGGCAATTGACTGACAACAGCGGAACCAGCAACGAAAATCCATTTGTGACCGCTGACGGACGCTTTGTGTTTTTTGAATCGACCCGCACCGGCAAGCGTCATATCTGGCGTGTCGATATCGACGGCGGCAACCCGACGCAGATAACCTTTGACGACAACAATCCTGATTTTCTGCCGGTCGTCACGGCTGATGGCGGTACGCTCTACTTTATTCAGCGAAATCCAAAATCGAACGTGCTTTGGCGTCATTCGTTGGCTGACGGCAGCAAGGAAATGCTGACTCAGCAGGGCAAACTCGCCCCAGGGAGTTTTTTAACGATATCGCCAGACGGTCGTTATCTCGCATTCAAAAGCCAAAAAGAAGAAACAGATACAGACACGGCCGATATTATCTTTTTTGATCTGTTAGGAAAAGAAGAACCGCGTACTATCACTATCCGGTCGCAAAACCCCGGTATCGTCTGGTCCGATGGCGGACGCAGTTTTGATTATGTCGATAATCAACCCGACGCCGCGAGGATGTGGCGGCAAAGCTTTGACGGAAAGAGCGACAAAAAACTCGTACTCGAAATTCCAAAAGCCCGCATCTTTTCATTCGCTTGGTCACGTGACGGCAAAACGCTCGCCCTCGGCCGCGGCCGTTCTGAAAATGACGCGATCTTACTGACCGGATTTTAGATAATATGATCGAGACGGATGTAATTATCGTTGGTGCGGGCCCGACCGGCCTCGCCTTGGCGTGTCAGTTGATCAGACACGGCGTTGATTTTGTCATTATCGACAAAAAAGAAACGACGACACCGTACTCCAAAGCGATCGGCGTCCAAGCCCGAACTCTTGAGATCTATGAGCAGATCGGACTGGCAGATAAGTTGATCGCACTCGGTGCAAAAGCCGAAAAAGCGCGGATGTTCGCGGGTGGTAAGGTACGGGGTGAGATCGAGTTTAATGAGCTAGGCAAAGGGATGAGTCCGTATCCTTATGTTCTCTTGGTCGAACAAGGGAAACACGAGAAACTACTACACGAACACATCCGATCACACGGCAAAGACGTTCGGTGGCAGTCCGAACTCGAAAGCTTTTCTCAGAATGATTCTGGCGTAACCGCGACGCTCAAAACCGCTGCTGGTGAGCGCGAAACTATCAATGCGAAATATCTTATCGGCTGCGACGGTGCAAAAAGTCTGGTGCGTCACGCGCTCGGACTTACGTTCGAAGGCAGCACGTTCGAACGGCTTTTCTATGTCGCCGATGTACAGATCGACTGGGAATTTGGCCACGACGCGTTGCAAGCTTTTCTGATGCGAAACTCACTCCTGGCGTTTTTCCCGATGACCGGCGAGAAGCAATATCGTATTGTTGGAACGTTTCCCGAGGAGTTTGCGAAAGACGAGGGCGAGGTCCTCTACGAAGAGATCGAAGAGCGGATCAGGCTAGACGCGCAGATCGATTTCGATATCACAGAGGTCAATTGGTTTTCGACATACAAGGTTCATACCCGGCATGTGAATAAGTTTTCCGATGGCCGCTGTTTTCTCGCGGGCGACTCGGCCCATATTCACACTCCCGCCGGGGCACAGGGTATGAACACGGGAATTCAGGACGGATATAACCTGGCTTGGAAAATGGCGTGGGTCCTCAAAAACGGATCGGACGAGCGCTTATTGAGTAGTTACAACGAAGAACGGCTCCCAAATGCCGACAACCTTATGCGAACAACCGACAGGTTTTTTAACCTCGTTGCGAGTCCGGATCCGCTCCTGGTTTTTGCCCGCCTCTACATATTCCCGTACATCGCAAACATTGCATTTAACCTTGATGCGGTAAAGCGTTTTGTGTTTCCGCGTATCTCACAGATCGCGATCAATTATCGTAGCAGTTCGCTGAGCAAAAATAGCGGGTCTTTTAAGGTCAAGGCAGGGGACAGAATACCTTGGTTTTTGGTGGATGGTGAGAGTGTTTATGAAAGGCTGCGGCAACCGGGTTTTCATCTGTTGGTCTTTATGGATGGCAAGACAGAAATTCCGCCGCTGCCTGCTGATCTGATGGCCGCGTGGGACAGAAAGGTCGATTGCACGGTCATGTCGCTGACGCAAGAGATCTCAAAGATCTTTGGTACCGACAAAGCTTTTTATCTGATCCTAAGGCCGGATAACTACATCGGCATTATATCGGATAATTTCTCAGGCGATACCGTTGGCGAATATCTCGCTAAATTTACAAAGTAACAACTCTACTTAGTTGCCGATCGGGTCCCCTGGCGGTGTCGCAAGCGGTGATGTCTGCTTACGCGGCGCATCGGGCCGTGTCAAAAATCGCTCGATGTCATCAACCGTAGAACGGTAATGCGACGCAGTATCACCCGTAACTACCAGACTCTTGAGCGAGGCTCCAAGCGTGCGCAAAGCTTCGGTCGCTACGGAGCGAACTTGCGGCTGCGCCCGTTCGTTTGCGGCGAGATCCATCAGCCGCGAAACGACGAGTGTTTGAACCGCCCGCTGTATTACGGCGAGGTTTCCGTCTGCCGAAACCGGTGCTTTCCAGGTTGAGCGAACCAGCGCATCGACGACCTCACGAAAATGCGGATTCACTTTGTTTCGAGCATTCTGTCCGATCATACGAGCGGCACGGTTGGGTTCGAACATACCGCTGATGGCCATATCGGCGGCTATCTCGGCCGCACCTGTGCTGTCAAAAATCGGGCTCGTCCGTTTTGGAAAAAGCTCCGACCGTCCCGAGCCGTAACCATACGCAACAGGCGGCAGCAGCTTGATGATGTTTTCCGAAATGACAAGTTCCTCCGGTTTTATCGTGTCGAGAATGGCGGCGAGAGCCTGTCTTTGTTGGTCGGCAGGAACAGGTTCCACAACCTTTGTCGGAATCGGCCCCGCCTCACTGCGTACGGCAAAAGTGTAATAAACGCCGCCGAGCATCTTTGTTGCCGCCGTCAGTTGATAGCGGTGATGCAGATAGAGCGGCATAAATTTGTTCTCAAGCTCCGACATCGGCGAGCCTGTTGGTATATTTTGCGGGCCAAATTGATCGAGCCCGATACGCCGAACTTGCATCTCGTGCTTGAGCATCGCCACCGGATCAGGGCCGTTATCCCAAAGATTTGCGAGCGGATTTGCGCCGGATGCCGGACGCGCATCTTGGTCGGAAAGGAAAAGCATTCCGGCAGCGACTCCCTCGCGGACGATCTTTTCAAGCTCGGCGTTTTCGTTCACTCCGCTTGGAAACTGCGAATACGAATATTTAACTGCAAATTTATCAAATGCCCCGATGCCGACAGCATAGGCGTTCGAAAGATCAAGTTTCCCGTTTTTTATCTCGACCATCGGTGCGGGATAATCCATCACCGATCCGCGGTTGTAGGTACTCGCCGCAAAATTATGCGTGAATCCCAAAGTGTGGCCGACCTCGTGTGCCGAGAGTTGACGGATGCGGGCGTATGCCATGGCCGTCACTTCGCTCGCTGAACCGTCGGCCGCCAGATAATCGACATCCGGCGATAGTCCAAGTTCACAGGCATTCGTGCCTGAGCGATACTGCGGCAACATACCTGTACCAAGCAGAAAATCCTGTCGTGCCCGCTGCGAATCGAGCGTCACATCGCCCTTTAAAATCTCGCCGGTTCGCGGATCGACTACGCTATCACCGATAGACCATCCACGTGTCGAGCGGTGCACCCAGTTGATAACGTTATAGCGGATATCCATCGGATCGGCATCGGGCGGCAACACCTTGACCTGAAATGCATTGCGAAAACCGGCGGCCTCGTACGCCTGGTTCCACCACGAGGCTCCCTCGATCAGAGCGTCCTGTATCGCTTTGGGCGCACCGTTATCTACGTAATATATGATCGGCTTGACGGCCTCGCTCATCGCAGCAGTCGGGTCTTTTTTCTCAAGCCGATGACGGATGATCCAACGCACCTCGAGGTCCTCGTTGATGTCGGTCCCGTAATCGTAAAAGCTCGTCGGTATCGCACCAGTTCGTGGATCAAATTTGCGCGGCCGGTATTTGTCGTCGGGCAGCTCGACAAATGAGTGCCGCTCACGCACCGTAACGTGCTTTCCCGTCGGCGTTACCTGATTTACAAGATTATTGGTATCGCCGCCCGCGGTCAGTGTGACGGTTGCCTCGACCTCGGTGTTTTTTGGAAAGCCTTTTGTATTTGGCAGATAGAGTGCGCTGCGGCTCTCGTCAAATCCATACGTCCCCTGCCGTTGCTGATTTATCCTGTCCGCGACGCCATGCGCGTCGCGAACGATAAACGCGGTCGCATCGACCAAAACACGTTCTCCCTCACTCGCCTCGACCTTAAATCCCCAGATGACCGACCGCGCAAACGATTCCTCGACCGACTTTTTCTGTTTGGCATCGCCCGTTGCCCGAAACTCATAATTCGGCTGAACCATCAGCACCTTATTGCCCGCACGTTCAAACGTCACGACCTTTGTCGTACCCAATTGCCCACGATCAAGCCCAAGCGGATTTGACCCGACGCCCGTCGGCAGACTGACAAGATAAAGAAATTCTTGGTTAAATCTCGCAATCTCAACATAGACCTTGCCGTCGTCGCTGTTCACATACAACGGCATAAACCCGTCGATCTTTTGCATTTTTTCAGTAAATGTAGAGATCGTCTTTTTCGCCGGCGTCGTCGTCTGAGCCTGTGAAATAAGGACTAATGATACGAGTGCAAAGAACGTAATAAGGATTCGTTTCATATAATTAAATGCGGTTAGTTTTAGCGAAAGTTAACACTAATACGCGCCGAGAATCAAGATGGTTATCGGAATCAAACGTTAGATGCTCAAACTCCACTATAATAGGACTCAAATGCGGATCAACGAAAGAGTCATCCAACTAAACGACCAACCGATAAACCCGAACGCGCGGTATGTTCTGTATTGGTTGCAAATGTACAAGCGTGTGGACAACAACCATGCGTTGATCTACGCGGTCCGCCGGGCAAATGAAATGCGGCTGCCGCTTGTCGTTTACGAAGGGCTTAAATATTACTACCCTTGGGCGAGCGACCGGATACATACATTTATCCTCGAAGGCGTCGAAGAAAAGCGACGTGAATTTGAACAACTCGGTATCCGCTATGTGTTTTATTTGCAAAAAGATGCCAGTTCGCCAACGAACACCGTCGCCGCACTTGCCAAAGACGCTGCGTTGATCGTCACTGACGACTATCCTTGTTTTATTATCCCAGAACACAATCGCCGCGTTGCCGAGCGAGCCGAGATTCCCGTCTTCGCCGTCGATTCGAACGGCGTCATCCCGATGTCAAAATTTGAAAAAGAAGAGTACGCCGCCTATACCATCCGGCCGAAGATAAAGAAGCTGCTCGACCGTTATCTAAAGCCGCTGCAAAACGAGATGGTCGAAATTTCGAGTGTTGGTCTTGAAATCGATTGTCCTGAGACGCTTGTGACCGCCGACAACATCGCTTCGCTCGTCGCCGGGTGCGACATCGACCACAGCGTCCCCGCATCGACGCATTACAAAGGTGGAACGACCGAGGGCGGCAGACGGCTCACGAAATTTGCCTCTGAGATCTTGCCCGACTATGACAAAGCCAGGAGCAAACCGGACCGCGACGGGTCTTCGCGTCTGTCGTCATATCTACATTTTGGCTATTTGTCGCCGCTTGAGGTTGCACTCGCCGTCCAAAATGCTGACGCTCCGCAAGAATCGATCGACGCATATCTTGAGGAACTTATCGTCCGCCGTGAGCTTTCGTTTAACATGACACGGCACAATCCAAATTACGATTCGCTTGGCGCTCTGCCTGCCTGGGTGCAAAAAACGATGCGTGAACATGCGGATGACGAACGGCAGTTTATCTATTCGCTCGAACAGTTAGAGGCAGGCGAGACGCATGACGAGCTATGGAACGCCGCCCAACGCGAGATGGTGGCGACGGGCGAGATGCACAACTATGTGAGGATGCTGTGGGGCAAAAATGTCATCGCATGGTCGCCGTCGTACGAAGTGGCTTTTGAAACTCTAGTCCATCTCAACAACAAATACTGTCTAGACGGCCGCGATCCAAATTCCTACGCCGGCATTCTATGGTGTTTCGGTAAGCACGACCGTGCATGGTTTGAGCGGCCTGTATTTGGACTGATACGCTTTATGGCAAGCCAAAGCACCGGGAAAAAATTTGATTCAAAAAAATATATCGAGTGGACTAAGGCTCTTTAGGCTGCCACACGCCGTTCCAATCAAACATTTCCGTAGCGGCAAATCGTTTTTTGTAGTCATAAAACGATTCCCCCTCATAGGCGTAGCCTTGATAGTAGAATTCTTTACCCGCGTCGATCGAAAACTCGATCTCTTTCAGCATCGTAAAAATACCAAGGCCCCGAGCAGAGTGGTCCGGGTCAAAAGCCGCGTAGATCCCCGAGGTGGTCGTCAAACCAATGTCGTAATAACTGACCGCTACGAGTCTGTCATTATCGTAAACCGCTACCTCGCGAGCCTCACAGGGAATGGTTGCCGGTTCGCGCGATAGAAAATCATAGATCGACATCGGAACGCCGTGGTCGAACCGCTGCTTATGCCGGTGAAAAAGATCATCGGATTCCGGCGTTATACTTATTGGACGTATCTCAACGCGGAGGCCGTGGTTGTCTCGCAAGTTGCGGCGTTGGCTTTTCGAGAGTTGAAAATCTGCAAGCCGTATCCGCAGCGGGATGACGCGGCGGATCTCGTCCTGATAGATGCCTAAGTTGTAGCGGAAAAAATGAGTTCCAAAATGCCGCCATGCGTCGGCAAGCAGCAGATCTAACTGCCCCGGCGTTACCGCCTCAGCATAAAATTCTTCGTTTATGAGCTCCACTCTGTCGAGTATCATAGTACGAATGGCGGACTTACGTTCTACAAAGAAACAACACTTGCCGACAAAGATCTGCTTGCGATGCGGCCGGCCATTTACGTGGCGACGCCGTTGGGCCAAGGGTTGGGACGAAGTGAAATATTGTTCGCGGCGTTGCAGCAACACCAAGCCTAGGAGTCAGAGCCCTGCGTACCAGTCATAACCATTTTCCGCCCAGTAATCTCGCGGCCGCTCGTTTGTAAATTCGATGCTGCCGATTCGTTTGATCTGCTTGATGCCGTATTTTGTAGGGCTCGCAAGCCGCAGCGGAGCACCGTGTTCGTTCGTCAAAGGGGCACCGTTCATCTCATACGCAAGCAGTGTCTGCGGGTGCATTATCGCCTGAGTATCCCACCCAACATAGTATCCACCGTCCGGCGTTCTGAGAGATACGTATGGAAGCAGATCAAATGGGTACTTTGTCGTCTCAGACGGCATTGTAAGGCTTACCTTCGGAGCGAATGGCTTGGCAAAATCAGAAAATCTGACGCCACCAAAATGAGTGATCGTACTCCAACCTTCGATACATTTGAACTCGATGATCATGTCGGTTCTAGGGAGTTTTTTAATATCGTCCAAAGTGAGAATTAGATCTTGGTCCGGACTTATAAGGCTGCCTACACGGAGTGTCCACTTGGTCGGATCGAAATCACTTTTCATTCCGGCATCGCCATTAACGCGAGCTTGTGTAAGATCATTTTTCGAAAATTCCGGTGAAAGCCGAGCCGGGCTATAAAGAGCCTGGCTTATTCGTTCGTTGATCTCGAACGTGCGACGGAGCAAATTGGTTTTTGTTTCATCGCTCATCCAGCGCCAGCCAAGTATCCCGAGAGCCATCGCACTCCCACCAATCAGAAAACTTCGGCGCGACATAGCAGCCATTTTTTTTCGGGCTTCGTCCGGATTGAGGGGCTCGCTTAAATAGCGGAATTCTTTCAACGCCGTTGCAGTATTTTCCGGGTTATCCGGCCACGAACGTCCGGTCGTGCCGCTTTGCTTTTCATACTCACGAACGCCGTCGATGATTATCTCTTTGCCTTCGCTCATACCTCGGCAGCCTCCTCTTTAGTCGCTTTTGACACCTCTGCATCAACAACATCGTAGCCCGTTATCATCGAACGAAAATTTGCCCATCCGGCCATCGCAACCTGAAAAACGTGCACCGCAAAAAACAGCACGAACAGCACCATCAGCCAGAAATGCTCCCAACGTGCCCATTCGTAGCCGCCGAGCAGCGATGTCAACCAACTCATTTGTGTCGGTTTATAGATCGCAAATCCCGTGATGACCGATCCGGCTCCCATCAATATAACGCCCGTGTATGCGATGCGTTGGGCGTCGTTGTATTTGCCTTGTGGCGGTTTGCTTTTGACGATGTGTGCGTCGTGCAGAGCAACGAGCGGTGCACGGCGAAACGAGGCCGGAACTGGAAGCAGTGCCCGCCATTCGCCCGAGAGAAATGTGTAAATAATGTAAGCGAAACCATTTGCGGTAAACAGCCACATAAAAAAGAAATGCAGCTGCAGCCCCTCAGCAAGGCGGAACGGTATGCCAAGCGTCTCGTAAAACCACGGCGGGAAAAAGTGAAAGACCTCGTAGTAACCAATCCGGAGAGAGTAGATGGCATTAGCCCAATAGATCAACAGCCCGCTCCAGATCATCACCGCCAGCAACGGGAAATTGAACCAGTGCATCCAGCGGGTTGCGAGAGAGTGTTTTCTTTCGAGCTGCTTCTCCATACGGCAAAGCTACAAATGGAGGGGTTGAGTTTGGGACGTCGCTACCAGTTGACCTTGCCTTCTTGCGAGGTGTCGATCTGGGTCAGCTCGACGCCTTCGTTGTAGAAAAAGATCTTCATGTTGTCGAATAAAAACTGATGCGAATCAGGATTTGAGACGTCGAGGCCAAAGTGGTTGATGAGCTGTTTTTGCTTTTCCTGCCACTCGGCCCAGCAACCTTGGCACATCTCGGCACCGATCTGCTGTCCAAGTTCGGTCGGGATCGGAGCGTAACCAAGGGGTTCGTTTTTCTGCCCACAGCGAGCACATTTGAATTTGTCACCAAATAAAGCCATACGAAAATCTTATCACAAGCCTTGAGCAAGCAGTATAGCCGCCAGCACGTCATCGTCCGACGGTTTAAACAGGCTGACCGCCTGCACCTTGTGATAGGCGATCTTACCGTTACCGTCAATCACAACCACGCCGCGTGCCGAACGGCCGGGCAGCCACGATTTCATATCGTACATCTCCGAAACCTTGCGGTCCCCGTCAGACAGCAGTCGTAGAGGTAACTGATTTTTCTCCGCAAAATCCTGATGCGACTCGACAGTGTCGGTCGAAATCCCAACAACCTCCGCACCGGTCGCCTGATACTCGGACCAATGGTCCCGCACAGAACAAAGCTGTGCCGTACATATAGGCGTGTTGTCGCCCGGGTAAAACAACAGCACGACTGTACGTCCTTTGTAATTACTCAACGTCCAGTCGTTGCCATCGCCGTCTTTTAATGTGAAATCAGGTGCTGTGTTGCCAATCTTCATATGGTCTCCTGTTGAAAATCTCTAATATCCTTAAACGGTTTATCCGCATCCGTAAAATCCGGCCTGTAATAATGCGACGCCGATTCGTATTCCTGCATAAAGCCTTCTTCGATGCCAAGATCGTTGAGAAGCGAAACAGCCTCGAACCATTCGCCTTCAGATATCCGGCGTGACAGTAAAATATAACGGTCGTCGGTCGCGGCTTTATTAGTCGCGTAATATTGAGCCATCAGTGAGATCGCGGTTTTGGGCGAAAGCTCGTCGCGGATCCAGAGTAAGTTTGATTCGATATCGGCGATGTCGTTTGGCAGCACAAGCAGACGAATCATCAAGCCCCGTTTTAGGAGTCCATCATCACCAAAGACCAATGTGGGGCCCATCTGGCGATGCATCTCTTTGATCGCGGCACGAGCGTTTTCTTTGTAATCGCGTACCTTGGAATACTGAAAACCGGCGTCCGAATCGGCGTATTTAAGATCAGGCAGATATATATCAACGATGCCGTCGAGCAGTTTCAACACCTCGACCGAGTCGTAGGCGTTGGTGTTATAAACGATCGGCAAACGCAGGCCATTTTCGGCGGCGATCAATATCGCACGGGCCATCTGCGGTGCGAAATGCGTTGGGGAGACAAAACCGATATTGTGACAGCCTCTTTCCTGCAATTCGAGCATCATTTCCGCGAGACGCTCGTGGGTTATCTCGTTCTTTTTCTGCTCTTTGTGGGTTTGCGAGATCTGATAATTTTGGCAATAGACACAGCGTAGATTGCAGTTGCCGAAAAAGATATTGCCGGCTCCGTTCGTGCCGCTGAGACAAGGCTCTTCGCCAAAATGTGCGGTATACGATGAGACGATCGGTAACTTACCCGAGTAACACGCGGCTATCTCGTCGTTGAGACGGTCGTTGCCGCAATCTTTTGGGCAGACGGTGCATGAACGCAGGAGCTCTTCGAGCGCGATTACGCGTTCCTCAAGCTTATTCTCCGCCAAGAGTGTCAGGTATTTTGCGTCCACGCTTTTCACTAATTTTGGCCGTTTTCATGCCTTTATTTTTGCCCTTGCGGCTGTACTTGCTCGCAACCTCTTTCGGCGCGACTTCACGCGCAAGCTGCCACGTAAAATCCATCTCTGCGTTGACGGTTGCTGTTGCCATGCGGGTTTCGCGGATCATAAAGATCGTGCCGATAAACAAGAACATTATGCCGACAATGCCGACCGGTATCGGGATCCATCGGTATGTGTTAAAGATCGCAGCAATCGCGATGGTCACGCTGCA
This sequence comes from Pyrinomonadaceae bacterium, assembly GCA_044228425.1. Lineage (GTDB taxonomy): Bacteria > Acidobacteriota > Blastocatellia > Pyrinomonadales > Pyrinomonadaceae > OLB17. Next base: position 47,987 of record JBGAUY010000009.1, read on the forward strand.
CAGCACAAACATACCGAGCCCGTAGTAAAAGGTTTCCATTGCCCGCTGCAGTATGCGCGAGCGGCTCGTTACCTTGTCAAGCAGATCGACGATGACCTCGACACGTTTGTCGTAAAGCGGTACATCATCTTTGTCCTCTAGATAGATCAGATCGCTTAGACGTTCCTCAAGTTGGCGGACACGGTCGACGACCCTACCTAATCGTGTCGATGTGGACAGCACCAGCGAACCGGTCGCCGATATCAACAAAGCCGGCGTGACCATCGCCGTCAAAAATTCGATGGTCGAATTCAAAGCGTCCGGATTAATGAGGTCGTTTGCGGGCATAGGACAATTTTGCCACAGATAAACAGAGATGCACACAGATAAGAAGAAATTACGCCTTAATTAATTCTTATCCGTTTTTACCCGTGTAGATCTGTGGCTAGTTTTCTTTTAAGACTCGGGCGACTTCGCCGCCCATGCGGCCAGTGACCATAAACCACATCATTCTGAAATCGCTGATAAATGACCAGAGCGGAAAGCGAAAACTGGCGGGTTTGTTTTTTTCGACAACGAAGTGGGCGAACCAGGCAAACGCATAGCCGACAACAAAGAACGCCGGAAAGAAATACCAACGCCCGGACCAGACAAACCAGACGAGCAGCAATATACCGAGCGACGTACCAATAAAATGCAGAATTCGCGTCATCGGCAAGCTGTGTTCGGACACGTAAAAGTCCCAAAACTCAGTGTAGTTAGTCGGATTTGTCGTCATATTCGCCGCCTCTCCTTATGGGCGAATACTAATACGTTATGCGGCTTGTTTCAATTCGGCAGGCCGTTTGCCGGCGTCAAATTGGCGGATATTTTTTGCCCAGCCGAGCTTTTCAAAGATACGGATGGCGATCCAGTTCATGTCGAATTGATACCACTCGGTGCCGTGACGCGCCGAGGTAGGCGACATGTGATGGTTGTTGTGCCAGCCCTCGCCAAACGTGAGGATCGCGACAAACCAGTTATTGGTCGAAAGATCGCCGGTATCATGGGGGCGTTTGCCGTAGATGTGCGAGAGCGAATTAACAAACCACGTCGTGTGCCAGCCGACGACGACGCGGGCCGCGACACCCCAGACGACCATCGTCCAGCCACCGATCGCAAACAAAATGAGCGCAGAAACAATTATCGGAACGTAGAAAAAACGCGAGATGAGCACATGGCCGCGATCCTTTAACAGGTCGGGCACATATTTTTTCATCGTAGCCGCGTCGTGGTCCTGAGCCTTACCCCACAGCACCCAGCCGATCTGCGGCCACCAAAATCCTGACCGGGCAGAGTGTGGATCTTTGTCGGTATCGACAAATTTGTGATGCATCCGATGCGTCGCGATCCACTTATCAGGCGGGTCCTGCATCGACATGGTCGCAAAAATCGAGAGCGTGTATTCGAGCCATTTCGGAGCCTTAAATCCTCGATGCGTCAGCAAACGATGCCACCCAAGCCCAACACCCAGACTACCGACGATCCAGTTGCCGATCAGCAAAGCCGCGAGATTCTGCCAGCTAAATGTCCATAAAACCGGTATGGCCAGCAAATGAAACGACGCGACGATCACGACATTTTTCCAATTCACGCCTCTCCGAGGCGTCTCAAACTCAAGGATGTTTTGCATTAAGTCGATATGAGGACGGCTAAAATATTACGTTATCAGAGTAACAGGTTGGGAGAGATGCGGTTGTAATAGATTTGTCAGAAATGCACAGTCACGAACGAAAGATTACGAGTCGGCTTCTGCGATTTCCTTGAGCTTGGCGTTACGAGTCGATACCAAGTCGGTTAAATGCCGCTCAATGAAAAGTCTGTCGGCAAGCTTGCCGAGGATGCCAAATGGCGTTTCCCAGATCACCGTATCGCGCATTAGCGTTCCGTTCTCGACAAACAAAAATTCATGTCTGTGTTTGAAAGTGCTGAACGAGCCCTCTGTCATCTCGTCAACTAAGAGTGTGGGACTGTTGAATTGTGTGACCTTTACCGTCAAAGATTGTTCGAAACCGAAATTTTTGCTTTTGAAAGTAACAGTTTGGCCAATACCAAACTCACCAAATATCGCCGGCAATGGTTCCGTTTGAATTCGCTTGTCACGTATGAGACCAAAGCATTCTTCGGCTCGGGCGTGGATGAGGGTTTCGAGGACTATGGTTGGCATCGGGTCTAATAATTTACCCGGACAAATTCGGCGACCCCGACTCCGATAAGGCCCGAAACCACCTCAAGCCCCGCTCCAACGGCCGAGAAAACCAAAATGGGAATTATCGCCGTCGCGATAGAGCCGTATTGTTTTTTTGTTAAAAAGCCGGCAAGAAAAAACGCACCTAGTGCCATCACCACCGCGCATACTATCGCCATTACAACAAAGACCCCAAGCCCCCATGTCGCATCGCTTTCCCTAAAGCCATTCATCGCGATGATCATCGTCGCCAACACCACTACACCGACGGCATTGTTGAGGATCAATGTAACTAAAGCTGCTATTATCTTCGCGGCCATAAAAATTTAATCCGCAAACGCCACGGTCAGCTGTTTTAGTTTCATCGAATCGCTTTTGTCGAGGTCATCGATACCTTCGCGGTTGATGTAATTGTAGAGGATATCGCGTTGCTGCGGTGTGAAACCGGCTTCGCGGATCTGGTAGCGTAAGTCGCGTTCGTTGGCCTCAACGTGAGCACCGGCGGCGGAGACGACGTTTTCTTCGATCATGATCGAACCCATATCATCGGCGCCAAATCGCAGGGCAGTCTGGCCGAGCTTTAGCCCTTGGGTCAGCCAGGATGCTTGTACGTGCTGGACGTTGTCGAGGAACAATCGCGAGACGGCGACCATTTGCAGGTAATCGATGCCGGTCGGCTCCTCCGTGATCTTGCGGCCTAGAGCGGTGTTTTCACGCTGAAACGTCCAAGGGATAAATGCCGTAAATTCGCCCCCAAAGCCGTTTTCGGCTTTAAATGAAAGCGATTCGTCCTGTACATCACGTATCCGCTGAAGATGCCGCACCCGATGCTCGATCTTATCTCCTATACCGAACATCATCGTCGCCGTCGAGATCAGCCCGACTTTGTGGACGGCACGCATCACGTCGAGCCATTCCTGCGTCGTGCATTTTGTCGACACGCGGGCACGAACCTCGTCGTCAAGGATCTCGCCGCCACCGCCGGGTAGCGAGTTCAAACCTGCATCTTTGAGCCGCTGCATAATGGTCTCGTAATCGAGCCCGGAGATTAGGTGAATATTGTGTATCTCAGGCGGGGAAAAACAATGCAATTGAAATTTAGGGTATTTTGCGTGCAGGGTCGAGAGCAGATCTTCGTACCACTCAATATTAAAATCCGGGTGCAACCCGCCCTGCATCAGCACGCCGGTGCCGCCGATGGCGATTGTCTCGTCGATGCGCTTTTCTATCTCTTCGATCGAATGGACGTATGTTTCGGGTTTGCCCGGCCGCCGATAAAACGCGCAGAAAGTACAGACGACATTGCAAACGTTAGTGTAATTAATGTTGCGGTCGATGATATAGGTCACGACATCGCCCGGATTTTTCCGTTGGCGTATCTCGTCCGCCGCGAGCCCGATGCGAACGAAATCATTGGATTCAAGCAGAACGGTGCAGTCTTCAGAGGTCAAACGCTCGCCGGCCAAGGCTTTGTCGAGAATAGGTTGGATCATGTTTTCCACTTATGTTTGATTCTATCAAAACGCAATAGAAATTCACCTCAGGCCGCCAAAGGACAGTGAGAAAATAATATGGTGAAATATATATATGGCGATAAGTATGAAATTTAAAACAGAATTGACCCGTGCAATGCCTGAATCGGGTTGGGTCTTTCTGGTAATTACACGAGAGATCGCCAACAAATTTCCGACCGATGGGAAATCGCGACGGGTGGTTTGCCAGATCAATAACGGTGAACCGTTTCAATGCGCAATTTTACCGTGGGGCGAGATCTTTTACATCATCGTCAATAAGAAACGTCGTGACGCGATAGGCGTCGAGATCGGCGACACGGTAAATGTCACACTGACTGAGGATGAGAGCAAATATGGCCTACCAATGCCTGAGGAGTTTAAGGAAGTGCTAAATCAGGATCCTGAAGGCGACAAATTGTTTCACTCACTCACTGCCGGCAAACAGCGTTCGATACTGTATCTGCTGGGAAACGTTAAAGATATCGACAATCGCATTCATCAAGCGTTGATCATCGTCGAACATCTTAAGGAACACGGTAAGATAATCGACAAAGAGTTGTATGAGGAGCTAAAACGGCCAATGTTTTAGAGCCGAAAAAATGATCGACGAACTTAGTTCACTTCAGACGGAATATGACTTGCTCTGCCAACGGGTCAAGCCCTGTCCGTCTCCATATACTTTTCTCACCGAGCGTCAAGACAACGGCAGCCCGCACGTCGAATTTTCTGATGGACAATACCACTACATCGTTACGGAACGCGGACTCGACTTAGAAAGCAGATCGACCGCCGATAGGTCCGAGATACTTTACTGGATGATCTTTGACCTGACATTTTGGATAGGCGTTGCTTACGAATTTAAACACCGTGTCGAGGGGCCGGACGCACGCCGCGTGATATTTACGCATTGGCTCGAGCTAATGAAAAAAGCCGATCCGGCATTTGCCGACCGGCTCAAAATACATATTGCTGAGACTCTCGCTAAAAATCCGTTTATCGATCATGAACCGTTAGCCTGAGCCGCTTCGGCTTTCTTATTTACAAAATACGCGATGGCACCGCAAATAGCTGCCATACCGAGAAACACGACGCCGATCACCGGATCGTTAGGCAGCTTTGACCCTTTGAACCCTATATTCAAACCAAAAAGGTAGTTTAGAAAAGTACCGAGCGCCGCTAGCCCAAAAGCAACGACGCTAAGATTAACGACAAGGACAAGAAAGTTTTTCATTAATAAGCTCCAAAAAAATGTGATGTGTAGAACATTTTTTGAACGCCCATCGCCGTGTCGTCTTGCAGAATTTTACAAAAATACGAGTTCACGAATTTTAGCTATCAGGCCGTGTTTGGCCGCAAGCTCAAAATACAACTCCATACCGCGACGCATCGAATCGTTGATGGAGTACGAGATATTTTCGGTCAGATAGCTTTTCATCTCGTCACGGCTAAGGCCGATGTCGGCTGCGTAATTTGCGGCGATATCTTCAGCGTGAGTAAGCCCTTCGTCACGCGCTGCCGCGAGATCTATAAGGCAGGTCTCACGCCGTGTCATCCACATCGCGAAAACAAACCCTAGCCCGGTGTGCTGGTGCCACAATTGAGCCAAATCAAATTTTTTATATCGCGACTCGTCGATCATCAACGCCGGATCGCCGATCAATAGCGCTGCATCTGATGTTGCAAGCATCGCGTCGATATCAGGCTCGGCGTCTATCCACTCCGGCTCAAAACCTAGGAATTCGCGAAAAATGATCTTTGTCAGTGCTACTGAGGTTTTTGACGAAATGTCGAGCGAAACGCTCTTTACATCAGAGAGATCTTCGCCCTTTGTTACAAGACAGACGCTACGGACACGTTCTTTCGCTCCAACACAGACATCGGGTATCAGCCGAACATTGTCGATAATTTGATACGCAATTATTGGTACGAGAGCTGCATCAACGCGGTCTTGCAAAAGCAACTCTGCCGATCTCGCAGGAGCATTATCGAGTATCAGCTCAACGCTGCCGCGCATTGATCCGTAGAGAAACGACCAGACGAGAGGGGCTGTGTTTGAATAGCTAGATGCGGATATCCGGGGTGTTTTCATTATGAAATAAGAATTTTCACGCAAAGAGGCTAATAACGCAAAACTGATACGCGTGGTCCGTTGGCGAATAATGAATTGTCTACTATTCTATCGTTGTGAAAATATACGATATCACTGTCGCGATCAGCGCCGATGTGCCGATCTATAAGGGCGACCCGGGCGTTGAAGTGACGTCTTTCAAATCGATCGCTGACGGCTCGACGGCAAACGTGTCGCACATCTCGCTCGGCGTTCACACCGCGACCCATATTGACGCGCCAAATCATTTTATCGACGGAGCAAAACGCATCCACGAGATCGACCCCGAAAAACTCGTCGGCCCTTGCTGTGTGATCGAGGTGCCTGAGGATGTTGTCGCAATTGAACCAGAGCACGTTGGCGATCTCGGGGGTTTGACGCGGGTGCTTTTCAAAACGCGTAATTCGGCTTTTTGGGCGACCCCACAGGATGGGTTTCGAACAGATTTTAGTTATCTGACACCGGCAACGGCTAAATTGCTCGTCGAGAACGGTGTCGTTCTAGTTGGCATCGATTACCTCTCTATCGAAAAAAGCGGCTCGCCCGGCCACCCGGTGCATATCACGCTGCTTGAAAAGGAGGTCGTGATTCTCGAGGGTGTTGATCTGCGCGAGGTCAGCGGCGGTGATTATGGCTTGATCTGTATGCCGCTGAAATACATCGGCGGCGGCGGTGACGGCTCGCCTGCCCGAACGATGCTCTGGCATAACGAATGAACGTCAACGACCCGCTATATCGCGAGCGTGCCTTTGCCGTTGTCCGCCGGATCCCAAAGGGCCGGGTTATGACATATGGCCAGCTAGCGATCGTACTTGGTGACGGCTACACCGCCCGCACCGTCGGCTATGTCATGCACGCCTCAGACGAAGATGTGCCGTGGCAGCGGGTAATAAATTCGCAAGGAAAATGCTCGACTGGAAAACTCACCATTCCGATCAACTTACAACAAGAACTGCTCGAAGCCGAAGGTGTAGTTTTTAACGCCACCGGAAAATGCGATCTAGGGATTTTTCAGTGGTGGCCAGACGGATTCGAGCCTAAGGATGATGAGCAGATCAGACTATTCGAAGAATCTTAGCAACAGGTGACACAGATAAACACAGATTTTCTGCGAGCCTGTTCTTAATCCGTGTTATCGGTGGCAAATTTCTACCGGCCCCATTTTAGCTTGTCTCTCAACACATCAAAATAGTTTCGATGGCTCGGTTGGACGAGGTTAAATGTTGCTTCGCTCTTGCGGATGACGACGCGGTCGCCGGCTTTCATTCGATGGCCGGTTTGCCCGTCAAACGTGAGAAAGACACCCTCATTCTCTTCCTTTAGCATTAATTCGACCACTGCGGCATCAGGGATGACGATCGGGCGATTGGTGAGTGTAAATGGACAAATAGGCGTCATTACGACGGCGTTCATTGAGGGATAAATGATCGGCCCGCCGGCAGAGAGGTTGTACGCGGTGGAACCGGTCGGTGTCGCGACGATAAGCCCGTCTGCTCGAAAAGAATTTACAAAAAGTTCGTTGAGATGGACATCGATCTCGATTATGCGTGCAAGCGCGGCTTTGTTAATTACCACGTCATTGAGGACGCGGCCGGCGGCCTGTCGTTCATCGCATCTCAACAACTCGGCCTCGAGCATTACCCGGCTGTCGATCTCATAGTCTCCGGCGATGATAGCTTCGATCGCGGGGAACATCTCCTCGATACGAAAATCGGTCAGATAGCCGAGACTGCCGTAGTTGATGCCTAAAACGAGGACGTCACCCGAACCAATTAGCCGTGCGGTCGAGATCATTGTGCCGTCGCCACCGAGCACGACGATCAGGTCGGCATCTACGGTCGAATTTTCGACATCAGACGTTCCGGCCTCGATCACCTCGCCCGCCTGATCGATGCCTTTCGTGCGTAGCCACGCCGACAGTTCGCACGCCGTCGCCCTTGCTTCGGGGTGGTTTGGCTTTACTATAATGCCGACTGATCTGATCTCGTTACCTTTCATTTCGCGCGGGTATCGAGGTTTATCATCGATGAATTATCGCGAAACTGCAAGTATTTTCGGCGCTTCGGGTGTAATTGCGTTTGATTTGACAGCGCTTTTTGCTAGAATTACGGTTTGTCCATACAGACTATTTTTTTCGTATTCTGAGTTAAGTTAGGTATCAATCGATGTTAAAGTTTTTCACCCGTCTCGAAAAAACGCGTAATTTCGTTCTTTTCCTTTTCGCCATCCTGATGGTCGGCAGCCTTGTGTTTTTCTACACGCCACAGAGCAATACACCCATCGCCAATCTTTCGCAGAGCGATGAGACCGCCGCGACCGTCGCCGGTAACAAGATCACGATCGGCGAGCTTGTCCGTCAAAAGGAAAATTACAGCCAGTTTAGCCGCGGCCAGAGCTTTCCGGCCAAGATGATCCTCGAGGGGATGATCGGCAGCCGCATCTCGCGTGTTGAGGCTGAGCGTTTGGGCCTGACAGCAAGCGATGCCGAGGTTGCGGCCCGCATCCGCGAACAGTTTAAGACCGACGACGGCAAACCGTTTGACGAGGAAAAATACAAGCAAAATGTGACGGAGCAATTTGGCAGCATCTCCACCTACGAGCAGAGCGTTCGCGACGACATCAGTTATAAAAAGCTCGATGCGTTTATCACCTCAGGCGTAACCGTTTCTGAGGAAGAGGTGCTCAACGATTTTCAGCGAAAGAACACAAAATTTGACCTCTCGTATGTGTCCGTAAGCACGACCGACCTTGCGAAGGCGATCACCCCAACTGACGCTGAGCTGCGTGAGTATTTTGATAAGAACAAGATCAACTATTACATCAACACCCCGCAGAAAAAGATCAAATACATCTTTATCAACACCGCCAAGATCGGCGAGAAACTGCAGATCTCCGATGCTGATATCCGTGCCGAATACGATGCTCTGCCCGCGGATAAAAAGATAGCCGGTGTTGCGGGACAAGAAATCGTTCTCCGCGTACCAAAACCGGATCAGGAAAGCGTCGTTCAGGCTAAGGCCGCTGACTTGGTCGCGCAGCTTCGTAAAAATGGTGCAACTGTGACCGAAGAGGCTTTCGCGACAATGGCCAAAGGACAGTCGGAAAACCCGGCGTCGGCATCGAGCGGCGGTAAGCTGGTCGGACCGGTCCGTGAGAATCCCAACAAACCCGATGATCCGTACCAACAGCTTTTGAAACTCAAACCCGGCGAGGTGACCTCGCCGATCAGCTATCAGAGCCGTATCTTTATCCTGCGCCGCGGCGAGGACATCCCTAAGAGCTACGAGCAAGCCAAGAAAGAGATCGAGATCAGTCTTCGCAATCGTAAGGCATACGCTGTCGCTGCCGAGCTCGCTCAAAAGATCGCTGATGCATTCAAACAAAGCAAAGATATTCAAGCCGTTGCGAAACAGTTTGCCGCTCAAGCAAATATGAGCGTCGCGGATATGATCAAAGAGACTGGCTATATCAAACCGGGCGATGACGTGCCTAATATCGGCGTATCACCGCAGTTCGAGGAAGGCATCGCACCGCTCGAAGAGGTGAATGCCGTCGGTGAGAAGACACCGATCCAAAACGGATTTGCCGTGCCTATGTTAGCGGATAGAAAAGAACCGCGCGACGCCGAGTTTGACGAGGTCAAGGCCCAGATCATCGAGACGGTCAAAATGGAAAAAGCCCGCTCGCAGGTCGAAGAGATAGCAAAGGCGATCGCTTCGGGTGCGGCAAACGCAGGAGCTTTGGCTGCGGCCGCGACCGCAAAGGGGATGACGGCTAAAGACCAAAAGAGCTTTATCCTCGGTTCGCCGCTTGGCGAAGGTCCAACAGCCGGCACGAGCGAAGAGCTCGAAACGGCCGTCTATGCACTCAAGGCCGGCGACGTTACAAAAACCCCCATCAAAGTCGGTGACAACTGGTACATCGTCGGTGCTACAACCCGCACGGACGCAGACACGGCGGATTTTGCCAAACAGCGAAGCGGCCTGATCGAGCAGATGTTGTCGAAGAAACGCTCGGACGTTTTCTCTGACTATTTAGCCGCCACCCGTCAGCGACTCGAATCAAACGGTTCGATCAAGATCTATAAAGACGCTCTTGCTAAGGTCGATGCTCCTATCGATGGACTACCGGGCGGCGATACGCAGTAACTAAAACTCGTAGTTAAAAGTAAAAAGGTAAGAGGTTCTGTTCGGACACTCTCACCTTTTCACTTTTAGTTTTTAACTTTTCACTGAAACTACCACCAGCCGAGCAGCTTCCACCATCCCACTCCAAATGTTGACCAGATGATTATGTTTAGGATCGAAGCGATCAAGCCAATACGCCACCAGACGCCTTGCTTGACATACCCGAGACCAAAGTATATCGGCCCGGGCGTCGTGCCAAAGTGCGTCAAGCTGGCATTTAAAGTTGAGAAATAGTTCAAACACAGCACGGCGAGTCCTGCCGGGGCTCCCGCAGCAAGGGTAACGGCGAGAAAAGGTACGTACATCGCTAAGACATGTGCCGTTATCGAAGCAAAGAAATAGTGTGAATAAAAATAGATCAGCAGTAGTATCGCCAAGGCGGCCATCCAGGTCATCCCGCTGGTAAACCCTGCCGACTGTTGAGCAAACAGCTTGGTTAACCCGGTCTCGCCGAGTGCAGATGCCATATTAACGAGTCCACCATACCAAATGAACGTAGACCATGCATTTGAGTCGCTCATCAGCTCTTTCCATTCCAGTACGCGAGTGATCAGTAGAGCGGCGATGCCGGCGAGAGCAACAAACGAAATATCAACCGAATGGATGATGTCCTTAGTGGCCCACAAAAATATCACCGTCGTTAGGGTAGCAACAACGATCTTTTCGGCTCGGCACATTGGCCCCAGCTTTTTTAACTCATCCGATGCAAACTCAGCAGCACCGGGTGTCGAACGAACCTCTGGTGGATCCATCCGGTAAATCATTGCCGGGATCACCGCAAGCGAGATCAGTGAAGGGATGATAGCGGCGGTCAACCATGAAAGATAGCCGATCTCGATGCCGGCGGTTTCCTTGGCAAGCTTTGCCATGACAAAGTTTCCCGCGTGGCCAGTAATAAAGGTCGCACCGATAACGACCTCGCACTGATAGAGCAAGTTTACAAGGTACGACCCAAGCCGGTTCGCTGTACCATCATCGGGCTGCGAATCATAGCTTTCGCTAACAGCGACTGCGAGCGGTATCATGATGCCGCCATTACGCGCTCCATTTGACGGCACGACCGACGCCAAGACGAGATCCGTGCCTACGAGGGCATAGCCCAGACCAAATGTACTTTTACCGATAAGCCGTATAAAAACAAGAGCGACTCGACGGCCAAGTCCCGTTTTGACCACAGCCGCTGAAAGAAAGAACGCGGACAGGACTATCCATACGACCGGGTCGGCGTAGCCCTTCAGAGCGTCAAAGGGCTTGAGTACCCCAAACACTACAGTTGCAATAACGCCAAGCAGGACGATCGCGCTGCCGGTAAGCGGCTGGACGATCGATCCGACAATGGTAGCAATAAAGATAGCAAGCAGCGTCCAAGCCTCGCGCGTGACACCCTCTGGGGGCGGTATTACGGCAATGCCGACCCCGCACCCGATCACGATCAGCCATTTGACGAGCTTGTTCTGCATAAAAAATTAGCCACAGAGTTCACAGCAATTTGCTCTGTGTTCTCTGTGGCTTTTTACTAACTAAGGTTTCGGTTATTTAGCTCCATGCAACTCTGCGTAGTGCATAAAGAACCAGTAAGTGATCCCTATCCAAACAGCAAGGTTTAGCAACGTGGCGATCAAGCCGATATTCCTCGTTGATGAGCTGCGGGCGGCATTGCGGTCACCCTTTCCATACATCAACACAATAACGAGCACACCAGTTACGCCCCAGGCAAATAATCGCACGGCCATTTCGATCCATACCAGATGCGAAACCTGCCACACGGTCAATGCCATCGCCAAAACGATCGCGATCGCAGCGGCGATAGGTGGTTTGTAGTTTGATTCCCCCTCGTCGCCTTCACGATTTTCATCTATGCCGATCTTGCTGTGGTTGTAGCTGTAGGCAAAGTAGATAACGAGGCCGATCGACATCCAGACAATAAGCCGTATCCACGTATCGAGCGGCAGGCTGTTCATCAGATACGCTGCCGACAAAACGGTAGCGATCGGGATAAACGGTGAAAGAGGCACCTTGAATGGACGATGCAGCGAAGGATTTGACGACCGCAGGATAATGATACCGACGCCGACGATCACGAACGCAAAGAGCGTTCCGATACTAACCAGCTCGCCAAGCAAACTGATCGGCACAAAACCGGCCAGAATAGCAACTATCACACCGGTGATAGCCGTTGTGATATGCGGTGTTTGATATTTCGGATGGATCTTTGCCGCCCACGCAGGTAGCAAACCATCCTTAGACATCGAGTAAAACACACGCGGCTGGCCCATCGTCATCACGACCATTGTCGAGCTCAGGCCGAGCACGGCACCAACCTTGATGATCGTCGGGAAAACAAACAGGATCTTACCCATCGTTGTGCCTTGTGCCTGTTGGAGTGCAGCGTCGATCGCTACCGCGATCGGGGCGGCAGCATTGGTCAGGAGTTTGTAGTCCACAAGGCCGACCATGATGCCGGCAACCAAAATATAAAGCACGGTACAGATCGCAAGAGATCCCATGATGCCGATAGGCATATCACGCTGCGGGTTCTTTGCTTCTTGAGCAGCCGTCGAAACAGCGTCAAACCCGATGTAGGCAAAGAAGATAACGGCGGCTCCGGTCACAACACCGCTAAAGCCAAAAGGCATAAACTCAGCACATCCGGGGCTACCGACCGTACAGCCGATGCCAATATTGCTGGTGTTTACGTAACCGATGCCGGCCACGATAAACAGTACAACGACGACCACTTTCACGATAACGATCAGTGAGTTAAAACTGGCTGATTCTTTAATACCGCGAATGAGCAACAACGTTACCGCAATGGCAATAAGAGCGGCCGGCAGGTTGAAAACACCCGTCGCGACAGCATTACCGGCCGTGTCTTTTAACACCGTCCCGGGCGGGGCACTTAGAGCAAGCGGGAAATTTATCCCCAGCGTATCTCTAAAGAGGCTGACCACATATCCCGACCAACCGACTGCGACCGTTGCAGCTCCGAAAGCATATTCGAGGATCAGATCCCAGCCGATGATCCAAGCGATAAATTCGCCCAACGTGCCGTATCCATAGGCGTATGCCGAACCGGAGATGGGCACGGATGCCGCAAATTCCGAATAGCAAAGAGCGGCAAACGCGCTGACGATACCGGCTAGTATCATCGAGATGATAACAGCCGGACCGGCGTGCTTACCGGCTGCTTGTCCCGTCAGAACGAAGATACCAGTTCCGATGATCGCTCCGACACCTAACATCGTCAGGTCGAGGGCGCTAAGCGTCTTTTTTAAAGTATGTTCGCCGGTTTCTTCAGCCTCGGCGATGATCCTTGAAATTGGTTTAGTCGCGAAAAGTGACATGAAAACCTCCTAGAGTTGAATTAACAAGTACTGCATTAACCCGCTGCCGGTTTGGCAGACAGGCTTTTCCAAATAAAGTAAACCGGTACGCCGGTCAGAACGATCACAAGTCCCGGCCAGGTTGCCGTTGTTTGATACACAAACAGGACCACAAGAATTATCGAGGCTCCTATTATATAGAGAGCCGGAATTATCGGATATCCAAATGCTTTATACGGGCGCTCCATATCAGGTTGTTTCACCCGGAGCACAAAAACCGCCACGATCGCCAAAATGTAAAAGATCAGTGCGGCCGATATCACATAGGTGAGCAGGTCGCCGTACAGATTGCCATAGGTTATCTTGCCGTCCGCGGCTTGATTTACCGTGCATTGCATAGTAGGCACGAGCGCCCGAAATGATCAGGCCGTTGTTGCAGCCAAACGTCGAGATCATGATCGCAACCGCCATTATCACGGCACCCGCACCGGGGAAAATAACATCAGCGGTTGCTGAACCGACGCGGTCGCTAGGAACTTTCTGTATATCTTCAAAGCGAAGTGTTACAAGGTACGCGATATTCGCAAGCAGATAAAGCGAGATGACGCCGCCTGTTCCGAGCAGCAGCGAGAGCGGCAGATTTCGTTTAGGATTTTGCACCTCGCCGGCGGTAAATGTCACGTTGTGCCAGGCGTCAGCCGAAAAGAGTGAATTGGTCTGAGCAACGCAGATGGCGATCAGCATTCCCATTGCCGTCAGCAGCGATGCCATCGCCGCCCCGGAATCATTGGCCGCAGTCGCTCCGACATTCTGTATCGTGCCCCTAATTGTCCAAAGATCGCCAAAATTAGCCTTTGCGATCTCAGGATATGAGACAAGCCCAACAATTATTCCTAACACTATAAGAGCAATTAGCGAGCCCGTTTTGGCAAATGTAAATGTATTCTGTACCAGTTTTCCGAGCTTTAGTCCTCGCGTATTCATGAACGTCAGCAGGACGATCATGACAATGCCTAAAAGCTGCGCGGTTGATAGTGACACCGCATAGCTCGACGAACCAAAACGGATCGGCTCGATCAGGTAATTAGTTTCGGAGATCTGCGGAACGAGAATGCCGGTGAAACGGCTAAAAGCGATCGAAACGGCCGCGATCGTTGCTGTACCAATAACGAGAAAGTGTGTCCAGCCGTACAAAAACCCCCAGAGCGGCGAGAAAGCCTCTTTGAGATAAACGTACATTCCGCCGGCCCGCGGCATCATTGCCGCAAGCTCACCATAGGAAAGTGCGGCTCCGACTGTCAGCAAACCGGTAACGATCCAAACGACAAGCAGCCATCCCGGCGAACCGACCTGACGTGCAATATCTGCGGAGACGATAAAGATTCCGCTGCCGATCATCGAACCGGCGACGATCATTGTCGAATCCAGCAAGCCGAGCCCGCGTACAAACCCTTCGTTCGATTGTTCAGTCTCTGACGACGATGTTGCCATAAATTTCTGTCAGAACCATCCGCTGTCGCCGATGGTTAGGTCGGGCATGGAGTAGGCCCACTTATTTTTCGTGTTTGATCACCAGCTACCGCGGGTGATGCTAACTAATTGTCGTTGGCGAGATATTCGTAGGTGATATTATACTTTTATTCCAAATACTGTCGAGTGGTTTTTAGCATTTTCCGACCTTTAACTACATTTAAGGTGTCGGTGGACAAATGCGTTCACCGGCAAATCTCATAAAGACCTGACGATAACTGCGGCAATCGCGACCGAGTATCATACCAACCTGCTGATTGTCGCCGTCGAGGGTTTTGATAAAGCCGAGTATGCTGTTGATCTTTTCGAGTCGTTCTGTACTGCCTAAGTCTGACATCAGTTTGTTGACGCTGTCTTTGCTGAGCAGTAATAGCTTGCTCATGACCACCGTATCGTAAGCCGCCCCGACATTCTTATAGTCGATCGTTTTGTCGGCCGGTTTCATAAATAGCATGTCTGTGTCGAATTTGCTCCGGTTGATAAGCTGGCCCGGCCCCTTGGTCATCTCGGTGTCGAAATATGTCTCAGGCTCAGATGAATAGCGTTTTAGCTCTTCACTCGACATCCCGGTCGCCCGTTTGATGATCACGTCGTACAGGTTTCGTCTGAATTGTTTTATCGGCTCAACCAAAGCGTCCGGGATCGCTTTAAGAATAATGTCCTGCACCTTGCCCGAAAGGACGGCTAGACTGCCGACGGCATCGGGCGGACCCGACATCGATATGAGGTGGCGATTTACATAGTCGTCGATTATGGCCTGCGCCTTATCGACATCGGTCTTTTTTTCGGGATTGAAAAATAACGCTTTAGCAACTTTGTCACTCGTCGTCACCCAAGCCTTTAACCCCGTGTCGATGTCTTTGATCCAGGCTTTTTTGTAATTGGCCTCGGCCTTGAGCAGAACGGCACTGCATTTGGGGTTCAAAGGCTTACATTTCTTAGCGTCTGCCGCCAGTTTTACAACGTCCGCCTCAAGCTCGGCCCGCAACGTCGAATAGACCCGCGGTATCGAGCCGTCCGTTCCCTCGCCGTCTTTGACCAGCAGCTCTTTGTCCAGATATGTTCCCGGCCGAGCATCGACCATCTTTTCAAAGATAAAATCTTCGACTCCGGCGATGCTTGCCGTAAAAGTCGGATCAGGCACGCGTTTACCGATGTAGCTTTCGAGCAGGATGTGTTTTTTGGCGTTGTCTGCAGGCTTGAAAGTGAACGCTCCGCCGGTGAAATTGTTAATAAACGTATGCCCGTACATATCACCCGCCGCATGTGTCAGGTAACCGGTGGCAAATGCTTTGATAGCTGGCGAACTGTCCGAATTAGACCATAAATATTCGAGCCAGCGGTTTGAACCATCAGGATTTGTTGGCGGATGTATTACTTGCTGCCCCGTCAAAATGTCGGGAAAAGCATCAGGCCCGAGTATGCCCGCCCGATATTGATCGGGATATTTCTTTAGAGCGTCGAGCGCCGCCGTATCGACCGCATATTCGCCAATAACTCCGATAACCTTGCCCGTCGCGGGATCGAGCCGCTCGATCGTAACCATTCCGTTATCGAGAGCGTCCTCAAGCGCACGCTCAGCGAGATAGACGTGCGTCGTCGGCTTCCACGCAAACACGAGGCTAGAATTGCAGACAAATAAACACGCGCAAACCGCTAGCGAAAAAAGAGATCTATTGGTACGCACGGTACGATTACCTACGTTTTTCATAGCTTTGAATATCCCGAAAGTATAATGTGATCAGTAATATTGGCTTCTCAAAGATATTAGCCCAAAACACCATAAATTTCAGCTTGTTTTTTCATTGTGCTAAGTTATCAGTCATGAGCGGAAAATTAGGCAAATTCGGCGATATGCCGAGCGGGGATTTTCGTAAGTTTGGGTATCAGATCATCGACCAGCTCGCGGATTATTTTGACGAGATGGAAAAATATCCGGTGCTGTCACAGGTCGAGCCTGACTGGCTCAAAAATAACCTACCCGCGGCGGCTCCGGAAACGGGCGAAGACTTTGGTGTTATTCTCGGCGATGTCGACAAGC
This sequence comes from Pyrinomonadaceae bacterium, assembly GCA_044228425.1. GTDB lineage: Bacteria > Acidobacteriota > Blastocatellia > Pyrinomonadales > Pyrinomonadaceae > OLB17. Next base: position 64,895 of record JBGAUY010000009.1, read on the forward strand.
TGATAATGCCCGCCGTCACTCATTGGAACCACCCAAATTTTCACGGCCTTTTTTCTACATCGACCAGCTCGGTCGGAGTTTTTGGCGAGATGTTCGCCGCCGCTTTTGATATGAAAGCGATGCTCTGGCGAACATCGCCCGCATCCACCGAACTCGAAGATGTCGTGCTCGACTGGCTGCGGCAGATGATGGATCTGCCTGAGCATTTCGAAGGCATCATATACGACACGGCGTCGGTCTCGACAATGCACGCCATTGCTGCGGCCCGCGAAAAGGCAGATTTACGCATCCGCGACGAAGGAATGAGCGGCCGCTACGACGTACCGCTGATGCGTGTGTATTGCTCCGATCACGTTCATTCGTCCATAGATAAGGGCGTGATCACGCTCGGGCTCGGGCTCCGTTCTTTACGAAAGATAGAGTGTAACGAACGATTTGAGATGATCCCGGAAAAGCTTGCCGAGGCGATCGACGATGACATAGAGGCGGGATATCTGCCGATCTGCGTCATACCGACCGTCGGCACAACATCAACATCGAGCGTCGATCCGGTCGATGCCATCGCCGACATTTGCGAAAAATACGGCATCTGGCTGCACGTCGATACGGCATATGCGGGCTCGACCGCGATCGTGCCGGAGTATCGCAAGTATTTCAAAGGCTGGGAACGTGCCGATTCGATCGTCGTCAATCCGCACAAGTGGCTCTTCACGCCCTTCGATCTGTCGGTGCTCTACTGCAAGGACCTGAATGTCTTAAAAGGAGCTTTCTCGCTCGTCGCCGAGTATCTAAAAACCACCGATGAGCAGACCGTAAAAAACGGGATGGATTACGGCATCCAACTCGGGCGGCGATTTCGTGCATTAAAACTGTGGTTCGTCATCCGCTATTTCGGTCGCGAGGGCCTGATTGAACGCCTACGCGAACATTGCCGCCTCGCCCGTCTTTTCGCCTCATGGGTGGAGGAAAGCGACGATTGGGAAATAATGGCCCCGGTGCCGTTCGCCCTCGTATGTTTTCGTGCTTGCCCGGAGGGTATTGTAGATCTTAACGCCCTCAATGAACGCATAATGAACGAGATCAACACCTCCGGCGAGGCATATCTATCTCACACAAAACTAAACGGCAAATATACGATCCGGCTATCTGTCGGCAGCATCCGCGTTGAAGAAAGGCATCTGCAAAAAGTTTGGGGCCTGTTAAACGAACGGCTGCGTTAGCCGCTATTTTTCCACCTCTGCCCAGATCTTATGCCCGTGCGTTTCTTTTAGAAAGATCGCTCCGACAACAGCGGTGATCGCCGCAATCGCCATAGGATAATATAGTCCTGCGTAAATATTGCCGGTTTGGGCGATGACGGACAGGCCGATCAACGGCAGTAGGCCGCCAAATACCCCATTTCCGATGTGATATGGCAGCGAAAGCGCGGTGTAGCGTATCTTCGCCGGAAACGCCTCGACCAGATATGCAGCGATCGGGCCATAGACCATTGTCACCCATATCACTTGGATAAATATGAGCAGGATCAACGCCCAAGCCGTTCGGTTTGAGGTCAGATCGCCAAACGATGTGTAAGGCAAAACTTTTGGCGACGTGGTGATATTGCCGCTTTCGTCAACCGATTGCGGCGTTAGTTTAATAGCGCCGGTCACCGGGTCTTTTTGTGAGGTAGCGGTCACAACATTGGATCCTGCGACCGATTGCATCGCTTTGTAGATCGGCAAATAGGTACAAACAGCCAGGACACAACCGGCGATGATTATCCATTTTCGGCCGAGGCGGTCACTTAACCAGCCAAAGAAAACAAAAAACGGCATTCCCAAAAGCAGTGCGATCGCGATAATGTAGTTCGCCGAGGTCGCGTTTACATTAAGTATCGATTGCAGATAAAACAGGGCGTAAAACTGTCCGGTGTACCAAACGACACCCTGTCCGGCGGTCGCTCCGAATAGCGAGATCAGCACTATCTTCAGGTTTTCCCATTTCGTAAACGCCTCGATCAGAGGATTTGCCGAGGTCATGCCGCTGCTTTTTAGCTGTTCAAATATCGGCGATTCTTTCATCCTCAAACGAATATAGAGCGAAACGCCGACGAGAGCGATCGAGATCAGAAACGGTATCCGCCAACCGCCGATGCCGTCCGCTTTGCCGCCAAACTGCTCGGGGCTCATGGTGTTCTGCACCGCTAAAATAACCGCCAGTGATAAAAATAGCCCGAGCGTTGCCGTGATCTGGATAAATGACGTGTAAAATCCGCGACGATTATCGGGGACGTGTTCGGCGACATAAACCGCCGCCCCACCATATTCACCGCCTAGTGCAAGTCCTTGAAGCACACGGATCAGCAGCAAAATTATTGGCGCCGCAATGCCGATCTGCGAATATGTCGGCAAAAAGCCGATCACCGCGGTCGCTCCGCCCATTATCAAAAGCGTGACGAGAAATGCATATTTTCGCCCCACAATGTCGCCGATACGCCCAAAAAACAACGCTCCAAATGGGCGCACAACAAACCCGACGGCAAAAGTCGCAAGATATGCGATATATGCAAATGTCTGATTTTCAGGCGGGTAAAAAAGCGGTGCGATGACCGTCGCTAGGCTGCCGAAAATATAAAAATCGTACCATTCGATCATCGTCCCGACGGCAGACGCACCGATGACCTGCCAGATCTTTGATTTTGAGATCTCGTCGTTATAGATCGCTCCGAGATCTTTTGCGGCTTCTTTCATATGATTTGAGGTATTAAAGCAGTTTCCCGGTCCAAATTCAAAGGTAAATCCAATATCCGTGTGTGCTAAGGTTAATAATAATGAGATTTGTAAAAGAAAGTGTGTTCAAAGCATCGCCCGAGCGGGTTTTCGCTTTTCATGAATTGCCGGACGCTTTCGAGCGGTTGATGCCGCCGTGGGAAGACGCCTCGATCATCCAAAAAGCCGACATCTCGGTAATTGGCTCGCAGGCGATCTTCGATACAAGAATACTTGGGTTGATAACTGTTCGATGGGTCGCTGAGCACACGGCGTATGAGCCGCAGCGGATGTTTGAGGACACGCAAGTCTCGGGCCCGTTCAAAACGTGGCGGCACCGTCACATCATTACGCCGCACGCCGACGGAGCGGTGCTGCGGGACGAGATCGAATACGAGCCGCCAATGTGGTTTTTAGGTACGCTCGCCGCACCATTCGCCGTTGTGCCAAAGCTCGAAAAGATGTTTGATCATCGACACGAAGTAACGCGTAAATGGTGCGAAGAAGAGATTTAACCACATAGAATCATAGAGCACATAGGATTTTTACTATGTGTCCTATGTACCTATGTAGTTACTTTCTTTACTAACCAAATATTTCGCCAAATTTGCTGCCAAACAAAAAATCGCCTAGACCTGCGCGCTCATGCGACAGGTCATAACCGACAAGTTCGACATACGCCTTGCCGCTTATGCTGCTGCCGTCCTTAATCCCGGTAACCTTACAGGCACCTTCCCAATACACGATCATTGTCGTGCCGCGCGTGTCTAGCTCTTGATCTGCGATCAACGCTGCGATCTCAATATCAATGCCCAAACTCTCTGCTCGGACTTTCCATCTGCTCGGATACTCTGCCCCGGTTTTTTCGCTTGTCCAAGTGGATAAAACCTCTATCTGGTAATCCTTTCGCTCAAGGTATTTACACGCACCGTCTCGGTCGACAAACGTGCCGGTCGACGCACCGGCTAGCTCGTCCGTATCACCGTTAAATTGATAGATCATCAACTCAGTATCATCGTCAAACTGAATGCTGAACCAATCCCAGTTGCCCGGGCCCCAGATGCCGTATTCGCGGTCCATCCATGCCGAGCCGGTAAATCTCTCTACCCGGCCGTCGATCGATGTTTGTCCCGTAACATTCATGCGGGTGTAAGAAAAGTGCTTTGATGAGCCGTCTTTTTTGCGTGTGATACCGCCATCGCCGTTTAATACCAGAGGTTTGTCCGATTCGAGCACAGCGTCAAAGACAAAACCACCCTCAAGCGTGCCGTGCAGGATGTGTTTGCCGGCAACCTCACGCAGCGACCAGTCGCCTAATCGTACGTCACAGGCTGTTTCGCTCATCGACACCGGCACGTCAAATGGCTTATTAAAACTGCGGATATGCTCATATCGAAACGTTTGTGCGTCGATGTCAGATATCGCAAAATGAGCAAAATACATCGGGTTTGCAAGCACGGTCATCGGCACGATACCGATCCGGTCAAGGTCCGTACGGCGTTTGAAAAATACCAGCTCAAATCCAAATTCCTTGCCGCTCTCGCTCTTGCAATGCCCGGTGTAATACCACCATTCGGTCTGCACGTCGGGCTGAGCAAACAGGTCGTCAGGCAAAATGACATTGCCGTCAGATGGGGGACCACTAAGGCTTTTTCCGGTATTTCCTAAAAGCCCAGCGATGCCGTCGAGGGCGGTAGCGGCGAGGTCTTCGAGCGGTGCGATAAATTCTTTATACATATTGTTAGATAGTATTTCGTCTATCCATCGACAACGGTTTCAGAGAACCTATCCAAGGTTAATTAATTTGGCGCGATTATGCGAAAATACTCTAATGCTCATCCATATAGTCTGCTGGAAATATAAACCCGAAACGGACGAAGCCGCCCGAGAAGGCCACCGTAACCGATTGAAAGCTCTTACCGGCGTCATACCTGAGATCGTTACATTTGATGTTGGGGCTGACGTTTTACATCTCGACCGGTCGTTCGACACGGGGCTCGTCGCGACATTTGTTGATCGTGCGGCTCTGGATGTTTACACCGATCATCCTGAGCACCAATCGGTCGCTGCGCTTGGGAAACAGTTGGCGGAAAAAGCCATTTCGGTCGATTTTTTCCGCGACAATTAATGAAACGGCGCGCAAAAAGCAAACGATTTAGGATTTGCGCACATCCTAAGAGAGCACATTTGATCGGACAGTATTTGCCGTAACTCGACATGAAAAAGTTTATTACTCACCTCGTCAAAATAGCCGCCTTTGCGTCGCTGTTCACGCTGCCGGCCATCGCCCAACAAGTTAAACGAACGCCGTTCGACGTCACAAATTATGTGATGGACGTGTCGCTCGTGCCCGCGGAACGCAAGATCAACGCGACCGTCGATGTTACGTTCACTCCGCTCGAAGACACGCGCTCGGTCTCGTTTGAGCTGAACGGCAGCCTTAAGGTCGATTCCGTTACGCGTATCGGCGGCGGCATGATACCGACAACGCCAGTTGTCGCCACAAAACCAGCAGTTCGTCCGACACCAAAACCCGTGTCGCCGTCAGCGGCACAAGTCACGTTTATCCAGGACCAGTCAGCAAGCACCGATCTCGGGCCGCATGTACGTATTGACCTAGGTGAAGATGTCGTAAAGGGAATGCCGATCACGCTGCGTTTCAAATACAACGGCATCCTCGATCTACCTGCGGGCGGGCCTCTCCTTAACAAACGGCTTGCTTACATCGGCAACGATCAGGGTTATTTGATGTATGCGGCACGCTGGTTTCCGTTTCACGATTATGCCGCTGATCCGGCTACATCGGACATCAGCATTTCAATCCCGGCAGGGCTGACATTAACGGGCTTTAGCACCGTTCCGGTCACGACAACTGGCAACAAATCGCGTTTTGTGCAGTCGACACCGGCGCTCATCGGCAACTTTGCCTACGGAAAATATGCGGCGAAAACTCTGCGTATTGCAGATTACGACATCCAGTTTTTGGCAAAGCCGGGCAACGATGCCAATATCGCGACCTACGCCGAGACGCTTGGTAACGCTCTCGATTTTTATACAAAACGCTTTGGGGCACCGGCGAGCGGCAAGCGTCTGATCGTCGCTCAGATCGATGACGACAGTCTTGATTTTTATTCATCGACCGGTATGCTCTTTATCGCAAACCGTCAGTTCGAAGAGGCTCGTGATGTTACCGTCGAGCGACTCCAGCGTGAGGCCGCGTTTCAATGGTGGGGACTGACCGTCGGGCTCAAATCGTTTGACGATGCTTGGTTGTCACAAGGCTTGGCCGAATACAGCGCGTTTACATTTCGCGAGAGCCGTCTGGAAGGTGCCAAACTCGACGCCATGCGCCGCGAGCTGCTCGAAAAATCGCTTACCTTTGAGCAGACATCGTCGCTGCTGCGAGCACCGAAAGACCTCGATGATCAGAGCAGCGCATATCAGTACATCATGTACGCGAAAGGGGCGTTCGTTTTCAAACTGCTCCGCGACACGCTAAACCCGGCGAAATTTGATCAGTTATTGCGTACATATCTGCAAGAATATCGCGGCAGATCGGCCTCGATCGACGATTTTGAAAAGCTCTCGTCACGTGTCGGCGGTGACAACCTGCGCTACTTTTTTGCCCGCTGGGTCGAGGGAACCGGCGTACCAGAATTTACCAGCGATTATCTGATCATCAGGACACGCGGCGGCAAATTTGTCACACGCGGCACAGTCAAGCAAAATTACGACAATCTAAAACTGCCGGTCGATGTCCAACTCCGCTCCGAAGGCGATTTTGGCCTCTCGACCGTCACTCTCGACATGCAGGAAACGAGTGCCGACTTTAACATCGAATCCACCGGACGGCCGATCGCCGTCGTCATCGATCCCGGTTATAAACTGCTGCGTATCTCGCCCGACCTGCGTGTTTCGTCCATCGCTCGGCGCGGTATTGAGCAGTTGAAAGAGGGCAATTATCCTGAGGCTCAGCAGCAATTTGAGGCTGCGCTAAAGCTCGACCGGTCAAATTCGTGGATCTATTATCACTTGGGTCTATTGTTTCTAGAACAGCGAAACTATGACGTCGCGATCGATAATTTCAAAGCTGCACTGAGCGGCAGCCTCAATCCGGCTTGGCTTTCGGTCTGGTCGAATATCAAAATGGGCAATGCCTATGACGGCAAAGGCGACAGGACTCGTGCGGTTGCAGCGTATAAGCGAGCCGCCGATCTAGGCGATAATTACGACAACGCGCAGGATGCGGTCAAAAAATATCAGGCGACGCCATATGATCCGCGTGAACCAAAAACAACCGCTGTTAAATAAAAATGAGGCTCTTAACGAGCCTCTTTTTTATTCCCCCTTGATCCAACCTCAATTAGAAGTTAAACCTAAAAGCAAACTGGACCTGCCTGTTCGATCCCAAACCGACCGTCCTGCCGACGGTCGAGCGGAGCAATCCAAATGTCGAGCCTGCCGCCGATTGTGTATATGCCTGTCCCGGCTGAACCACATTTGACGTGCTCGCCGCATAGACCGATGTGCCTGTGTTAAAGGTCAATGTCGGTAATGCCAGAGCCAGCGTGGTTGACGGGTTAGCAAAATTCGTCTGGTTAAAGATATTAAATACCTCGGTGCGAAATTCGATGTTCATCGTTTCATTGAAGTGAAAACGCTTTGCGAGGATCATATCGATCTGACGAAATGTCGGACCAGACAACTGGTTTCTGCCAAGGTTACCCCACGAACCCGGAGTCGGTGTGGCAAACGCCGCGGGGTTGATAAAGTTGCGGTCGTTGTTCAGGTAAGGATTTACGCCCGCAATCAGATCAGGCCGACGGATATTACGCGAATTGCCGCCGCCCGGTGTGTTGACCACTGCAATAAAGCCCGTCGGCAATGCCGGAAAGCTCGCACCAAATGACGGCAACTGTGCAACAAACCCATTGGCAAAGAACGTCCCGTCACCTCGCGGGCAGCCGCCCGGTGCATTACATTGGATCACGACGTCGGGCCGAGTTATCAGAACCTCGACGGGCACGCCGCTTCTCGCGTTGGCAATACCACCGATCTCCCAGCCGCCGAGTAGTGTGTTTGCCACACCGTCAAGATTGAACCGTTTGCCCTTGCCAAACGGCAGGTGATAAAGGGCGCTCAGATTAAATGTGTGGCGGACGTCAAAGTTGTTGCGGCCTCGGTCAGCCTCAAAATTATCAAGCTGGGCCGATGTGCGAGCCTCGTTCGATCCGGCGCTCGTACCATAGCTGCTGGCAAATGTGTACTGAGCGTTCATCGTCAGACCCGAACGCGAACTTCTTTGGAAAGAAAGCTGTAGAGCGTTGTAACGGTCGTCACCGCCCGACGTTTTGTAATCGACCTCGGCGTACGGATTCTGCACCGAATTCGTTCCACTGACGATGCTAAATTCACGGATCGTGTTGACCGCAATGACTTGTCCGCCAGCGTTTGTGCGGTTAACGACGCCAAATGTGGTTGGCAACGCGGTACCGTCGAGGATAGTCGTCTGGCCTGGCTTGATCTTGTTGGCGACGCTTCGCAAAAACAGATTGCGCCCCTGGCTGCCGACATACGCGACCGTTGACGTAATTTCATACGGCAACTGCTGCTGCCACGAAAATGTGTACTGATAGATCTTTTCAGGGATCTTGTAGTCCGACGAATAAGCACGCGGCTGATAGCTGCGGTTATTTACGTTTGTCGCAAAGTTGTTGACGATATTCGGAATATTCGCCGGAAACGCGAGTAAAGCACCGCTCGTGATCGTCGAACTAACGCGATCGCTCTCGATCGGCTGTATTTGGTCCTCGGTCTGGCCGGGGCCGTAATACATACCAAACCCGCCGCGGAGAACTGTCTTGCCGCCTCCAAAAAATCCTGAACCATCTTGATTTGGCGACCAGGTCATGGCAATGCGTGGGCCGAAATTTGTTTTTGATGATTTAAATGCTGCCTCATTGCTTCACGCAACGGTGCGTAGTATTCATAACGCAGCCCGTAGCTCAGCGTCAGACCCGGACGGATCTTCCACTCGTCCTGTCCGTAACCGATGTAGTATTCCTGTTTTGCCAGACGCTGGCCGGTCAAGCCATTGTTAAAAGGGCTTGCGGCACTAACGTCGCCAAGATACTGCACGGACGTAAGCGTATTTGTCAAAAAATTTGCGAGGCTCGAAAACGTGTACGTCGTGCCGCCCAGACGGTCGGTATACATGCGGATCATGCGGACCTCGCCGCCAAATTTGAAATTGTGATCGCCCCGGATGTAGTTAAGGCTGTCGATAAAGCCCAGTGAATACGGTGTGTACGGCTGTCCGCGTCCGTTGGTCGCCGAGTTTGCACGAACGAGTCCGCCCGGGATCGAGATACCCGACGAAGTGCCTTGTCCGGCGATGCCTGTATTAGCGACGCTGCCAGAGATGTTTAGAATGATCGCCGAAAAATCGACGCCGTTCACCGTCGGAGCGGTACCGTTAACGCGTGTGCGGGCACCGTTGTAACCGACCTTAAATTCGTTGATAAGAGTGCCGTCCTTACGCAGGATCGACTGCCAACCGAGAACGCCGTTTTGCGGCACAGCGGTAATGTTTACCACGCGGCCTGAAATGCCCTCTGGGGCGATGTCCGTTCCTTCGTCGCGGAAAAAGCGGAAATATATCTTGTTGAGGTCGTTAAGCTGATAATCGAGCCGTGCTGCATAGGCTTTTTCGTCCGTTTTCTGATTTGCCTGCAGCTGCAGGATCTCAAACCCCGGTGCCGTCGTTGCTCCAGGAATAACTACCGCATTTGGCGAACGAAAAGCTGAGAGATAGGCAAGATTTGGCGAGTTGACACCGCCGATCTGGCAGTTTAACGTGCCGGTTCCGACCGGTGGGGCACAGAGCCTTGCTGTATCAGTTATCGGTGCGGCCTCGACAAAGTTCAGGCCAAAACGTCCGCGATAGCGTTCGTAGCTGAAAAAGAAAAATGCTTTGTTTTTGATGATAGGGCCGCCGATCGAGCCGCCAAACTGGTCCAGCGTCAGCGGGCTCTTTGCGATGCCGGGCGAGATGTTGTCAAAAAAGTTGCGCGAATCGAGACCCGTCCGCCGCATGTATTCAAACACCGAACCGTGAAATTGATTGCCACCTGATTTGGTCACGACGCTGATCTGGCCGCCCGTTCCGGTGCCAAACTCTGCGGGGAAGTTGCTCGAATCGACGCGAAATTCCTGCACGTTCTCAAGCGATGACTGCAAACGAAATGGCGAAGGGATCTCACCATTCAGATTGCCGGGGCTCGAATCGATGATCGCCGTACCCTCGACGCCGTCATAGCGAACGACGTTCTGGTTATTTGCACGTCCCGAAAAGCGTATATCCGAAAACGTGCCGGTGCCGCTGTTGACGCCGCCCGGAGCCTGTAGATAAAGCTGCGATAGCTGGCGGCCGTTGATCGGCAGCCCCTCAACCTCGCGTTGGTTAACGTTCGCACTCATACCCGCCGAGGCAGTGTTAACGATCGTATCTTCCCCAGAGACCACATCGACCTGTACCGTCTGGCCTTTGATCTGCAGCACGATATCTAGATTTAACTCTTGGCCGACAAGCACCTCGATGGATTTTTTTGTCGTGTCAAAACCGCTGCCGTTCGCGGTGATCGTATATTTGGTGGGCTTTAGTGCCACGACCATAAACGAACCGTCGCCCTTAACGTTCACCGTGCGGGCCTCTCCCGTCAGTTCGTTTGTGACGGTGACCGTCGCTCCGGGCACGACCGCACCATTGGCGTCGGTCACATTGCCGGCGATGCGGCCCTGATCGGCCTGGGCCGAAATGTTGATAATAAATGCAAATATTAGTATTGATACGCTCGTGAATGTTCGTAACCAGCGGTTCGTTTTCATCGCTACTCCTTTGTAAAAAGAAAGGCGGCCGGCGATACAGCTATCACCGAAAACCGTCTCCCCCCAAGTCCTCTCAAGTCTCTAAAACTGTTAATTTCTATGCGGCAAGGAGTAGGTTAGGGCGGCGAAGTTAACCGGAAGTGAATTGGGTGTTAAATGAGTGTTAATTCTAAGCAGAGAGAAAGAAATCTCTCCACAGATGAACACAGATGACACAGATGAAAGAACCTCACCTCACATCTGTGTTTATCTGTGTTTATCTGTGGATAACTCTTTTCTTATCTGCATCCAGATCTCGTAGTATTTCCACTCGGGAGGCGGGTTTGGCTCAGTGTGGTGGTCGGGTTTGAGGATGAGGTTGCCGGTGGCTAGGAGGATGCGTTTTACTTCGGGGTTTTGGTCGGCTTTGGCACGCATGGCGGCGAGGATGAGTTTGTAGTGTTCGCCGGGCGTGGCGGAGCGGTATGGGAAACGCTTGCCTTCGAACGTCACCCAATCGATGCCGAGGCTTTTCATGTTTTCCTCGGCGAGTGTGCCGGCGGATTTTGCTTCGAAGGCGGTCATCTGGGCGACCTGTTCGCGGGTGAATTTCCACGTCACGCGTTTGTCTTTTGCACGCTCGTCGTCCGGCCCTTCCGGATAGAGCATCATCTGCCAAAAGCCCTCGACGCTCGCATACCGCCTGCCATAAAGCTCAAACGGCGTCGCCGCAAAGTTCGACAAAATGCCAAGCTCATTCCGCTTCGACAAAATAACCTCCCCCGCCTTCGCCTCCTGCGGCAGTATCTCCCAGTCGGGTTTGTTCGGATCGTTGATCGGCGCGAACCAGACCATCGGCGGGTGAGCTACAGACTCGCTTTGAATTGACGTTGGTGTAATCTGCCGCTTCGGGGAAAAGAGCATCGCCATTCCAAGGAGAATTATGAAAGGAAGTATCGCTTGAAGGATAGTGAAAACAAAATCAGAACCTTTAATGCGTCGTCCCTTCGGATAACGACTGAACAAGCCACCAGTGGCGTGTTTACCTCTGATAGACGACACCGTCGTAATACATGGATTCTTGCCGGTAAGCTTTCGAGAAACCCGTCGCAGACTTTCGAAGCCCAAGAGATGAATACCCGGGAAAACGGAAACTCCGACAAGGTATACGGGGTCGAGATCGAGTGGATTCAGGTACGCGAACGCATAGACAAGCAGAAACCAAGGAATTGATAAGGCTGCACACCATCTAAAAAATCGTCGGCTATTTATAAGGTCGTCGGTAAGACAGAAAGGAATAATCGCAATCAATGCAAATATGTAAATAATCTCTCTTCGCGCCAATCCCAATACATTTATTTGCCCTTTTCGTTGTTCAACTCCGCCAGCATCTCGCCCAGCTTCTCCAGTTTATCGAGCGGGAGTTCGCGGAGGGTTTTCATGGTTCATCCACGAGTTCTATCTGAGACTCGGCGGCGAGTATCCGACCTACATTTGCATGAAGTTCCCCGACGGCGGAAGTTGTATCTACTCTACCAAAAAGCCGCTTCCAGAATGGAACCTCCGCAGTGGCGAAACAATGCCATACAATGTCATCGTTGTTAGGAGTTTGACCCGGCTCAAGATCGGGGTTCCAAACATTAGCACACCCTACCCACAGCCGGAATGGATCCCAAGAGCACATCAAACAACGTCCCCAGTCTTCTTCTATAAGTTCGACTGAGTACCCGCTTTCTTCTAAACGCGATTTAAGCCAGGTAGCCAACTGACGACCATATATCCCTGGGTTGATGTCTTCATCCTCGCCAGCTTCGATCTCAAATTTTAAAGATTTGAACCAGTACCCGTCCACATTATTCATGATCCAACCTTATTCATTGTTCGATTTTAGCTCCGCAAGCATCTCGCCCAGCTTCTCGAGTTTATCGAGCGGGAGTTCGCGGAGGGTGGTTTGGATGTCGTTTTTCTGTTTGATGAGGGTGCGGAGGGCGTGGGTGTCGTGGACGACGGTTTTGCCGTCCTCGCGCCAGTCGAAAAGGTCGTTCGGCGTGCAGTTGAGCAACAGGCAGAGGCGTTCGAGGTGGTCGGGCTTGATGTAGCCGAGCTGATAATTGAGCCACGAATGCACCGTCTGCGGCACAAAACCATTCTTGACCAGCCAACGATACGGTTCGTCGACCCCGCGTGTCTTTAAGATCCTCTTAATATCGAAATAAAGCATCTCTCACCCTCGTTGAAGAGAAAGATAGCACGTTTTATTAAATGTGAAAAGAGTTTTTTGGAATGTGAGGTGCTTAATGTTGAATGTGCAGTGTTTCAGATTAAATATGACGCACTTCATCTTCATAATGCAGTGCTTCTTTTAAAATCTGACGTATGTTTTTTCAATACTGACGAGCTTCGTCTTAATAATGACACGTTGTGAATAAAAGATGACGTTATATTTTGTCGTTAACAAACAGAGAGACCGCTTACGCTAGGTACAAATAGGAATTGATGGTCGGATTTTCAACTACGATGTGATCCGCGATGTGAAAGAACAATTCCTTGTGTACGCTCTCAAGCACTTCGAGCCTTGTCATGATTAGCCCGAGATAATCTAAGCCATTCCACGGAGAATACTGCGGGTCCATTAGGGACATCTCAAACTGCTCTCCTCCGTTTCTTACCTGAAGAACAACCGCACATGTTTCGGTAACTGTCTCGTAGCCTTCACGCACCGCAATCGCAAGATGAGCCACTCGCCCGCCCTGACATTCATGCAACGCAGCGAGGTAAATGCTCACGCCTTCGCCATCGTCATAGACGGAGCCGCGACTTACCGTGTAGTCAGCTTCACAGTGAGCACATTTTTCTCGAACGTCTTGGTAATCGATTGTAAGCTCGCTCATCCCGCTGCCTTCAAATTATAGTAGTCACGATCTCTCTGATACTTCGCTGCAGCTCGCGGTCGTCGGTGATGGGGGAGCAGATGGCGACTTCGGCGGCGGCGATGGGCGAGATGCCTTGGGCGATCATTTGGGCGGCGTAGATGAGTAGGCGGGTCGAGACGCCCTCTTCGAGGCCGTGGCCGCGCAAGTTGCGGACCTTTTGGCCGATCTTTACTAAGTCGGCGGCTGTGTCGATGTCGATGCCGCCCTCTTTGGCGACGATCTCAGCTTCCGCTTCGGCGTTGGGGTAGTCAAATTCCATCGCGACGAAGCGTTGGCGCGTGGATTGTTTGAGATCTTTGAGGATCGATTGATAGCCCGGATTGTACGAGACGACGAGCATAAAATCGTCGGGAGCCTCGATCACGGTGCCGCGTTTTTCGATCGGCAGGCGGCGGCGGTCGTCGGTGAGCGGGTGGATGATGACGACGGTGTCTTTGCGGGCCTCGACGACCTCGTCGAGGTAACAGATGGCACCGGCTCGCACCGCAGCGGTCAATGGGCCGTCGTGCCAGACGGTCTCTTCGCCCTCGAGCAGAAAGCGGCCGACGAGATCGGTCGAGGAGAGGTCTTCGTGACAGGCGACGGTGATCAGCGGGCGGTTTAGGCGATGCGCCATGTATTCGACAAATCGCGTCTTGCC
>JBGAUY010000066.1:0-14577 GCA_044228425.1 Pyrinomonadaceae bacterium
AACCGGATGCCATCGTTTTCGGAAATCGACAATTGGAAATGGTAGTTGTTTATCGGCGATTAGATCGCGTAGTACCGATGCAGCGGTTGCATTGATCGGAACGGATCGCGGCGGTCGTCCCTTTGAACCAATAACCCACACCCTTTGATTCTCAAAATCAATCACGTCCTCGTTCAAGGCCAATAGTTGGCCGCGGCGCAACGGCATGTTAACGGCCAATTGGACAAGCCTGTAAAGTAGCTGATCGGATTCAAGTTCCTTCCAAAGAGCCTTCTTCTGCTCGGTCGTAAGTAGGCGCTTTCTTGGTGGTGGTTCTGGTAGGGCCTTCACATACTGCATCGGATTGCGATCCAGAACGTCTTCTTCACATGCGAGACTAAAGATTTTCGACAAAGTCGACATAATCCTATTGATCGACGAAGGAGAGATCGAACTTTTCTTGTTTCGCTGGTTTTTACCGTACTGGAGTTTGTTCCTACAATCGCGACAATCCTGTGGCGTAATGGTATGCAGAGGCTGATCCTTTAGGTGCTTCAAAAGAAGTTTTATGTAAAGGTTCTTCGCCCCCTTATTGACGTTGTTTTGCTCTACATATTTTCGATAGGTCGTTTCTACAAAGTCTCCAAAAGTTACAGTAGTATCTGCTTGTCCGAATGATCTGTCGAACAGTTGCTTGACCAGTTGTCGCTCGGCGAGTTCAGCCTCTTCCTTAGTACGGGCTGTCGGAATAACCTGATGGATGGTCTTATGCCCTTTAACTCGTCTGTATACCCACCAGCGAGCTGCCGCATACGCCGGATGCTTAGCGTTTATCCGCTTACCGTTATATTTCTTAAAAACTGACATACGCTTAGTAATTCGCTAACCAGGCATCCACCTCAGTTCTGTTAAAAGTTGGCCGGCCGACTCCGTGGAACGGTAAACCATTTTTTCGCATCCATCGATTGATCGTTGCTCCCGATTTCTTCAAATACTTCGCAACTTCGGACTTCGTCATGATCTGCGGCGGCTGAGATGAATGTATAGCTTTTTCGATGGCCCCCGCGACGGAGGTGTCGATCAAGCGAATCAGCTCTTCTTTTTCTATCGTGATAATTTCAACCATTTCCTGAACCTCCGATCACCAGTTGGCAAAAAATGTGCCTTGCCAAAAAGCCATGAAAATTGACAGCATCGGCCATAAAAGTCGCGAAAACGCGCCATTCGGCGCAGTTTTGCACCACACAAAGGATGTTTATAAACCAGCCTGATCAGGAGTGATGATCTTTAAGAGTTTTGAGCGGAAAAAGGATGACAAAAAGAATACTGCAACCAACCTGCAACCAAGTCAAAAAAATGGAGCTTCCAGCAATCGCTGAAAGCCCCATGTTTATTGGTCGGGACGGCGAGATTTGAACTCACGACCTCTCGCACCCCAAGCGAACGCGCTACCAGACTGCGCTACGTCCCGAAAAACCGAATTTTAAGAGTAGTTTTACGGCGGGAGATTGTCAAACCTAACGGTTTATTGTGACGCTCTCGGCTTATTCAACATTTCACGCAGTTCTAGCAGATGTGCGGCAAGCAATTTGAGTGCGTCGCGTTGATCTCCTGAAAATTCGGCTGCAGTCGCAACCTGCCGCGGCGTTGGTTCGAAATCAAATAAGGTCGGGGCTTGCGGGTCTTCGGTGCGGGTTTCCGCAACCGGAGCTGTTTCTACAACCAGTTTTGGTTTGTTGCCCTCACGAGCTTCGCTTTGGAGTTTTTTACGGGCTCCCGCGATGGTGAACATCTCGTTGTAAAGCAGCTGTTTGATACGCAGAGCGATCTCGACATCGCGCCGACGATAGCTGCGTTGGCCTGACTTGTTTTTTTGCGGCGACAGCACCGAAAACTCAGTTTCCCAATATCTCAGGACATGCGCCTGGACGCCGACGAGGTCGCAGACCTCACCTATTTTGAAGTATATTTTCTCAGGTATTACAACAGGTTCTTGTGCCATCGTGCGTCCGGGTGTGTTAAAGTTTCTTGTAAGTCAGTAGCGGTTATTCTATGCATTTAGGGCACTTGTGTCAACAGCAACTAGTATGGTGAGCGAATTTGAGTTTATCGACCGCATTAAGTCCAAATACGCCCTTCATCGCGTTGGCGACGACTGTGCCGTTCTGCCAAAAGACGTCGAGACCGATCTGCTCGTCACTGCGGATATGGTGGTCGAAGACATTGATTTCCGTCTCGATGGGACGACGCCCGAATTTCTCGGCCACAAAGCCCTTGCAGTTTCCCTATCAGACATCGCCGCGATGGGGGGAACCCCAAAATGGGCGATGCTGACCCTTGGAATCCCGCAATGTATCTGGAACTCCGCTTTTATCGATAGGTTCTACGCAGGATGGTTTGCGCTCGCGGCCGAATTTGACGTTGAACTTGTCGGTGGCGACGTGTCTGAAGTTCCGGATAAGTTGGTAATCGACTCGATCGTTGGCGGTGAGTGTGCGAAAGGCAAAGCAATATTACGTTCGACGGCGAAGCCTGGCGACGCGATATTTGTGACCGGAACACTTGGCGGAGCGGCGGGCGGCCTGAGATTGCTTGAAACTGGTACTCGTTTTGACGATTTCCTGCCTCTTGAGCAGCGTGATCTTATTCTAAAACAGCTTCAACCCCGACCTCACCTTACTCTAGCTAACTCGTTGACCACATTAGATATAGCTACATCACTAATCGATGTCAGTGATGGTTTGTCTTCGGATCTTACGCACATTTGCTCCGCAAGCGGTGTCGGAGCAACGATTAACGAAGCAATTCTGCCAATTGAACCGCTTCTTGCGGCAAATTTCCCTGCCGACGAGTGTCTCGAAATGGCCATCAATGGCGGTGAGGATTTGGGACTGCTTTTTACCGTCGACAAAAAAAATATTTCACGGTTAAATCCCCTGCCCGTTACACAAATCGGCGAGATTACCGCAAATGCTGATGTTATTGAGCTTATCCACGACGGCGATACCACAATTCTACAGCCAAAAGGCTATCGTCATTTCTAGGATTATTCCCTGCAAAACAAAAGAATTTCAAAAAAAATGCTTGACAAGCATTTTTGACCTGTGTCAATATTGCGTCTTCCTCGAAATGCGAGGGAATATTTTTGGAGATAATTTGATGCTACGAAATTTAGAAAATAGATTTGCGACATTTGCAGTCCTCGGCGGCCGTATTGATACGCGGCAGGCCTCGGATCGAAATGTAGCAATATGTCTATGCATGAATAGCATGAATTATCAGCCCAAATCGGCAGGGACGACCTGCCAAGAACAACTAGATTGATACTGCGGGAGCGGCGTTCCCGCTCCCGAAACATCGAAAGAACCACGCGAACATCGTGTCGGACAGTTTTTAGGAGCGGTTACGCCGGGATCATTGGAAGATCTCAGAGTAGCCGCTCCTTTTACTTTTGATATTTGAAAACTGAATAGCCGTAAAAAACTCAGCGGCCGTGAATCGTAATATCCACGGCCGCTGACCAAACACTATGATCTATCGATCGTTACATACTCTTGTACTTTTTGCGGGTTATAACAACGAGTTCGTTACCGCCCATTGCAGTTTTACCGACTGTTACACCGACATATGAGTATCCGGCATCACCGGCTTCATTTAGCTCTTTGTCCATAGTGCCGGTCTTTTTGGTTGCAAAGAGCTTGTATTCGTACTTGATGATCGGCGCGTTAGGGTCTTTTTCAAGTATCGCTACCACTTCTTCCCCACCAAAAGTAGTCTTAAATACGACCTGTCCGCGGTATTCATAACCATTGTCACCGGCTTCTTGCAGCTCCTTTTGCATAGTGCCGGTTCGGCTGGTCGCAAGCAGGATGTATTTGAAGTTTCCCGTCTGATCGGGATCTTTTGACATGATACAAACAACCTCGCTACCGCCAAACGAAGTCTCGCCCCCCGAGACGCCTTGGAACCGAAAGCCCTGATCAGCCATTTCGTTCAACTCTTTTTGCATTGTCGAGGTCTTTTTGGTCGCCAGCACCTTGTATTTGATCTGAGCAACCGCTGCCGTTTGAAGAGCAAAGAGCAATCCGACGCAGAAACACAACATTTGTAATTTTTTCATTTTGATCTCTCCTGATTGATTAGAACTATTTGATTGAAAGTGATCTGATCCGTGATCGGATCGATTCGGGCATTTGCCAACTTAGCCGCCCTTCGCTGTCATAAATGCCAACAATTAACTGAATCTGAGATGTTTCGGCAGGAAAAATGGGATGCTTGTCTTTGTCAACAAGCGGGAAAGAAACCCAAAAGATATCCCAATCATAGTCACGGCGGACCATTCCCGCAAGAGCTTTTATATCTCGAAATTTTGGCGAATTGATGCCAGACACGGCTCCATCGGCTCCGGCTTTTAGATCTTTCGGCTGCAAGATCGCCCGCCAATCGTTGGGTATCACGCCTGAACCTTCGCGTGGGTCGATCTCGACTAAAAACACAGTTTCACCGGCGGATTCGGCCTCGGCAACGAGCTCGCGGGTTTGTTGATCGGACAAGCGATTTCTCAGTTGTTGAAGCCGGGCTGTTGCTCGAATAACTTCAGGTGTTAACCATGTAGCACGAAATTTATAGTTGATCGAACGACTTGTGTGGATGCCGCGCAGATCAAAAGCACTGCCGATCTTACTGCTCTCGCGCATATTTTTGACAATCCCTTCGGCCTGCGAAGCTGACCACGTCAGATATGCTTCGTCCTGAGCCACCGCGGCGAGGGCTAGTATAAGTAACATGCAAAAGCCGAGAAATATCTGTCTCATAAATGTGGTAGAGAGTAGTCCCGCTTGTTATTGTGAAATTAAATTAAATCAAATGACTGCCAATATATACCACAAAATCAACGAGTTTGTGAAACTAGGTACCAAGTGGCCATTTCACAGTCATGTTGCCCTATAATATTTTCGTGAGGATCAAGAAATTTAACTGTTACAGGTGCGGCGGGCCAAAGGTGAATCCGTATTTAATGCCGTACATAGTGTGCGATTTTTGCGGTTCGCTGACGGATATTGATTTTACCGTCGGGATGGAAAAATGGAACGAATCGACCTTTAACCAGGTCTGGTATACGGTCAAAAAGCTGATGTTTGCAAATAATGCCCAAAACGCACTTGCGAGGGGGGACAAGGACGCATACTATCTCGGCCAGCTCGAGTATTGGGATTTTTATTACCAGACATTCCCGGCTTATCTACCGCCGACAGCCGCCGATCCGAAAGTTTATAAAACCTATATCCAGGTCTGTGCCGAGTCGAGCACCATAACTGCTTTTGAGACAAAGTGGCAGGCCTACGGTGCCGAGCAACAAGCTTTGCAAGCGAAAGTGCAGATGCGGCTCGTCAACGGCCAACAAAAGGCCGATTCCGAAGCGTTTTTTGCACTCGCCGAGTTCTTTGTCAGGATAATCAAAGAAGGTATGACGGCGTTTTACGATAATCCACGGTACGAGATCATGCACACGGTGCTGCCGGAACGGGTGCATATGAAGATGCGGACATCAATGTTCGCACAGGCTTGGCTTCCCTACCTGACAGACGAGGACGTAGATCGCTTATTGAAATTGCTCGGGTTTTCAAATGAGTATGTCGAGATCGAACAACCGCCTGGGCATTATATGTATTGTGGTTCGTGCAAGACTCAGGTCTTTGCTCCGGACGGCTCGTATCGCGTTTATTGTGAGAAATGTCACACGACAAGTGCAGTCAGATCGACATTTTTCTGCTCTGGTTGCGGAGGTCAAAATGATGTCCCTGACGATCCGTCACGGCCAACTACTTGCGAACGCTGCGGCACGACGAACCGTCTGATCCAGCCACTTTTTGGCTGATCTCAGCAACATATTGTCTTACATAAATCTTACGCAACTAAATATAGTGCTTGCGTTTAACAATTTTCGATATAAAATTACATTAAGAAAAATAGGAGGAGAGATAATTGCTAACAAGTCGAGTTTTACTTTTGAACTTTTCTTACGAACCGCTTGGCACCGTCGGTGTCGCCCGAGCCGTATGTCTGTGGTTTCGCGGCGCGATCTTTGTCGAAGAAAACGACGGCGACAATGTGCTTCACTCGCCTTCGACAGAGTTTCCGGTGCCGTCGGTGATCCGGTTGCGTCATTATATTCATCTGCGTCGCAACAACCGCGAGACGACGATGAAACGGGCTCGGATCTATATTCGCGACCGTTATCGTTGTCAGTATTGCGGCGAGCATAAGCACGCAAAAGAACTGACGCTCGACCATATTTTCCCGCGTGCACAGGGCGGTGAGAGCACGCCTCAGAATCTGGTCACGGCTTGCGTCAAATGCAACCAGCGTAAAGGCAACCGCACGCCGGAACAGGCTCGAATGCCGCTGCTGACGTCGCAAAAACTGCTGCGGTTGGGACTCGATCATGTGTTACTTTGCCACTACGCAGAAAATCGCCCCGAATGGCGTAAGTATCTGTTTATGGACGATATTGACGACGAGGTTACGATAATGGCAGCATAATTGTAGGAGTTTTGGAAACAACGGATTGCGGCTTGATGAATAATCAGGCCGCATTTATTTTTTTTGGTCTGGTCCGTACCAGGTGGACCAAGATGGACCATGCTATTGGGCGGAGTAGTTTAAATCGATAAAATCCCGGCCTCATAAGCCGAAGACTACAGGTTCAAATCCTGTCTCCGCAACCAATGTTTACGGCGATTCAGTTTATAATTTAATGGTGAATGATATGAGATATAAAGATGAAAAAGAGGTTGCCGAGGTCGTGCGCACGTTTGAAGACGCTACGATCAGCCGCGACGAGTGGAAACACGCTGAGCACCTGACCGTCGCACTTCATTACCTGTCGCTGCAAGATATGGAAACGGCGACGGCGAAAATGCGCGACGGCATATTTAAGCTGTTGGCGGCGTTTGAGGTCGATTTGACAAAGGAAATGCCGTATCACGAAACGCTGACGATATTCTGGATGCGGACCGTGGCGGATTTTAACGCTTCAAAAAACGGGACCTCCATTTTAGAAAAGGCGAACGAATTGGTCGCCACATACGACAAAGACTATCCGCTAAAGTTCTACAGCCGCGAGTTTTTGTTCTCGGATGAGGCGAGGGCGGCATTTGTCGAGGGCGATCTCAAGCGTGGCCAATCGGGTGATTTAGGCTAAGATACTTATTAAACAAGATTATGCTCAGATTTTTTAACACATTATCACGTCAGGTCGAGGAATTTCAGCCGATCGAATCGGGTAAGGTTCGTATGTATATCTGCGGGCCGACGGTTTGGAATTTTGCTCATATCGGCAATTTTCGGACGTTTATCTTCGGCGATATTTTGCGGCGTTATCTTAGATTTAAGGGTTACGAACTGACGCATGTGATGAATCTGACCGACATCGACGACCGGATCATTAACGAAGCGGCGGCCCGTAATATCTCGATCGACGAATTTACCGAGCCGTATGCGCAGTATTTTCTCGAAGATTTTGACGCTCTTGGCAATGAGCGGCCTGAGATCATCCCGCGGGCGACTCATCATATTGCGGAGATGATCGACATCATTGTAACGCTGCTGAAAAACGGCCACGCTTACGAATCGGACGGCTCGATCTATTACCGCATCACGGCATTTCCCGAATACGGCAAGCTGTCAAAGATCAATTTTTCGGGTAATCGTGACGGCGGGAGCGAGCGTATCGACACCGATAAATACGACAAAGAGGATGCCCGCGATTTTGCTTTGTGGAAACTTGTCGGCGAAGACGAGCAGCCCGGTTGGGACGCTCCATTCGGACGTGGACGTCCGGGTTGGCATATCGAGTGCTCCGCGATGGCGATGAAGTATCTCGGCGAGACATTTGACCTGCACGCGGGCGGCCAGGATCTGCAATTTCCGCATCACGAGAACGAGATAGCCCAATCCGAAGGTGCGACAGGAAAGCAGTTTGCCAAATACTGGATCCACAGCGAGTTCCTAAAGATCGACGACGTTACGATGTCTAAATCTAAGGGTAATTTCTTTACGTTTCGTGATCTAAAAGACCAAGGCTATTCGCCGCTTGCGATCAGGTATTTGCTTCTGTCGGTTCCCTATCGTAAGCAGCTCAATTTTACATTTGAGGGGCTGCAAGGTGCCGAATCGACGACGGAGCGTCTACGCAATTTCCGCTCGCTTGTAAACGAAAGCAGCGGCACAGGCGACGAAAAGGACGCGGTCGAAACGGTAATGATCGCATTGAAAAAGTATGAGACCGCGATGGACGACGATCTTAACACCGCGGCTGCATTAGCCGCGGTTCACGACCTGGTTCGCGAAGTGAACACCGTAATGGCGGATCGTTCGCTCTCGGCAGATGAGCGGGAGGCCGTTCTCGATGCGGTTTCCAAATTCGATGCCGTCCTCGGTATCTTCGGTGCCGAGTCCTCAGAGATACTCGACGATGACATCGAAAAACTTATCGAAGAACGCCAAACGGCGCGTGCGAACCGAGATTTTGCCCGCTCGGACGAGATACGCGATATGTTGGCTGAGAAAGGGATCGTTTTAGAAGATACTAAAGACGGTGTTCGTTGGAAACGAAAATAGTCAGAGCTATTTTTCCAGCAAAATAAGAAAAGCATTTTCGCCCTGTGCGACAGATACTTCGCTTTTTGTCATCTTGTAACCGCGATCTATAAATGCCTTTAGCGGCTGTTGCTGCACGTCAATTCGACTGCCGCGGTATGCTATCCACACGCTATTATCCTCAACTTCGTTGACGTCGATGGTCTTTACACCGTCAAATCCTCGGGGCAGAAAGAACCCGAGATCCTCGGCAACACCGTCCGAATTATGGATCTTTACCACTTCAGGCGGAGCCTCTCTGTGCACCAACGCAAACCAGAAATGATAGGCGATAAGGTCTTCGAAAACGTAGAGCTTTGCAGATTTTTGGTCTGCGGCCTGGACGGCAAACGGTTGCCACGCACACCATGAAGTCTGCGGCACAGGACGTTGAAATGCCAGTACGAACGCGTACCCGACGAAAAGAACAATCAGGGTCGAAAATACGATCCTAAGCTTCGGCGCAGATATCTTTGTCAGAGATATGGCAATGAGAATCGTTAGCGGTGCAAAAATAGCTATCAAATGCCGTGTTCCCCACACCGAATGCGGCAAGACCCAACTTCCGATGAAGGCAGCGGCCAGAGGAAACACAACAACAAGTACTAGCAGATCGGCGACCTGCTTTTCCATACCGTCAAAACTCTTTCTTTGAGAAAGATATATGGCGATAACCGCAACCGAGATCAACAGCAAAGGCACGGCGACACTGAAAATCGAAATCGCATCGTTAGTCGTCGGGGCTGAATAAAACGGCTCGACGAGGTTTAGCACGAGTTTTGTCAAATCGAACGCACCCGGACGCGGTGTCCGTCCGATGTTTTGAGTAAGGCCCGTGCCTGTCTGTGCAGCGGTCCAAACTGCGAATATCCACGGCATAAAACTAGCGAAAATGATCGCAAACATCGCCGTGATCCGCCGCCATCTAATGCGTTGAAAAATGAGTATCGCCACCACTTCGCTTCCGACGACCAGCCAGCCAAAATAGTGGGTATAGACAAGCAGGATGTTAACGATAACAAGCGGGATAAAGCTCTTGCCCTTAAAAAAGTACCGTGCAAAAAGCCATATCGAAAACAAGGCGAAACACATCATCAGGCTGTACATTCGCACTTCTTGAGAATACTTTAACAAAGTGCCGTTAAATGTAAGCAGAAAAAGGCAGATAAGCTGTACGTGTGTGTTTTGTTTTAGCTCCCGCAGCAGTGAAATGAGCGGAAATATTGAAAGAACAGAAAAGACTACCGGAAAGGCCCTGAGCCACAATACGCTTTCGCCGCCAATGCCGATCCAGAGCTTTAGGAAAACGTAAAACAGCGGTGGATGTATCAGGTCAAGAGCAACGAATTCCAACATTCCGCTCCACGAATGTCCGGCAGCGTGGATACTAAAAATTTCGTCAAACCACAGGCAAGAATCGGTCAAATGCCACATCCGAACTGCGACATAGAGCGCGATGAGGCACGCCATCGCGATAATCTCTAGCGGTCGCTTTCGTGTCATCTTATAGCGTTATATTTGGACAGAGTTTGCCGTCGATGCTGGTGTAAAAAAGCTCGACTTCCCTATAGGTGTGGGTGTCGCGGCAATACGCAAGACAGCGGTCATATGGTTTCGAATAGATGTGGATGCTGACGGCACGCTCGTCGTATTCGGGCAGATTTAGTACCTGATGGATCGGTTCTTCGAGTTCGACCTTTGCCGCAAGACAATCCGATAGCTCAAATGAATCTGTTTCGACCAGCCGGCAAAACGAACGGGATTCAAGCCAGACTCAACAACAGCAGAATTTTGCCTGGACGCCAAACCCGGCACCATCATCCAGCATTTTTGATCCCAATGATTATGCACCTGCGAGACAAAGCGCTGGCAGGTCATATCCGCCGAAATCGCGAGTCTTTATAGATTAGATTACGTGTGTAATATCGCGGGCTCCAATAAAAATATCGCGTGATCGAATCGATCTCGACGAGTTGTCGCCGAGAAAATCGTACACGTTCTGACAAAGAAAACTCTTCGTCAGAGATCCCTTTCAATCCGTCAATAAGTTTGTCTATATGCACCATCAAAGTTCTGTAATTTTAGCAAAAACCTAAGCTTATAACACTCCGTTGTATTGGAAACGCTGACGCGGCGAAACGCTGCATTTGCCGTCAACCAGCGGATCGCCCGTGTCTGCACAGCAAGGCGTATTGCGCGAACAGACAAAGCCGTCTTTTAACATTCGCCCTAGCACATTCTGGCCAATGCCCGACGGATGGAAACAGTCGCAACAGGAGATCTCGGACGAGTTAAAACGATAATTCCAAGGAGCATCGCTTTGGACGAAAGTCGTCCCGGCGGCTTTGACACCGCCGCCTACGGTCTGGCCGCCAACGATCACGATCGGCGACGAGCCAAAATCGGGGATAACGGCATACTCCGCAGTTACTCTGATCAGTATGTCGCGATATGCCTTTAATGAAGTGTAAGAATCGATGATCCGCGTGTTTGAGCAGTCACGCGTCAATGAACCACAAATATTGACCACACCCCACAAAAAGCTGCACGAACCGACAAGCTGGCAATTGGATTTACTGCCAAAATTGCACAGTTGCGACACACGTACGGGCGACACGACGCCGATACGCGTATTGCCGATCGCCATCAGCGTATCCAGCCCCTTGCGAAGCTCTCGTTCGAACGATTCCGGGCGTGTTTTACAGTAATTCGTGGGGTCGAGATCGGTGCTTGAGCACGAGGCGTTTGCCTTGGCGATCGTGCCCGAGCAATTGTCGTTATGGCCAAGAAATACGACGGCAAGCCGATTTCCCGCTTGTGCCGAAAGATATGTGCGGATACTGCCCGCCTGAGAAGCAAAATTACCCACGAGCGTTGCTCCGGACGCAGCATGATTTGGTGTGGGTGCCAAAACGCTCGACGATGTCTGACATTCGAGCCGTTCGAGCAGGCTAAAAACACCCTCGCTGCCCGCCCCGCAGAGATTTGCTCCGTGCGTATCGTTGGTGATCCAATTGTAATTTTCCTGATCGCCGTTCGAGCACGGAAAACCGCTGCTCGCGTTAAAGCCTTTCGAGATGCTGTCGCCCGCAACATCGATCGCTTGGATACTTAGCTGGGCGTTCGCTGTTGAGGCAAAAACTACGCAGAAAAGTAATATTTTGATCAGAGACTGCATCATCGTGGTTATCTATTGCTGGCCTTGTTTGAGAAAACCGATAAATTCGTCCTCGCTCCGGGTCAAGCCCGGAAAGCTCGCAATTGTTTTTCCGTTTGCGTCCACAATAGCATAAAACGGCAGTGCGACGGTACCAAACATATCCTGTTCGAGCTGCTGCTGACGTGTGTAGATCCCGCCGTCGCCATCCGTGTAGAGGCTGACAAGCACAAATTTTTCCATCTCAGCTTTTACCGCGGGCTGTGTGAACATATTCGCCTCCATCCAGCGGCAGTTCGTGCAGGTGTAGCCGGTAAAATCTATGAAAACACGCTTATTTTCGGCCTTTGCCCGCTGCAACGCTCCCTCGTAATTGTTGCTCAGCCATTGCAGCTCTTCGTGGCGGTTGCCGAGGACGTTGAAGATGGAATCTTTATTTTTTGGCGGTAGAAACGATTCGAGTTCGCCAAGTTTGCGGCCGAGCACGCCGGTCGTCAGATATACGCAGAGTGCTAAAAAGACAACGGCGAAAAAGATGCGCAGCGGCGTGATCTTTTTGATCGGGGAATCGTGTTTGAATTTAAAGAGCCCGAGAATATAAGTGACGATGCCAAGGCCAAGCACGACCCAAATAATAAGCACGACCTCGCGGGTAAAGATCTTGCCGTAATTTAGCGCACCGCTTGAACTAAGGCCCGCACCCCAAACGAGATCTACGTTTGAAAGAAATTTCATCGCGGCGGCGATCTCTAGAAAGCCCATCACAACCTTGACCGAGTTGAGCCAGCCGCCCGAACGCGGCAGCGACGAGAGTAGCTTTGGCACCGTCGCAAGTAGGAAAAACGGTAATGCAAATACGGTCGAAAATACCAGCATCCCGAGCAGTGGCATTTTCCAGTCGCCCTGTGCCGTCGAAACGAGCAGCGTGCCGATAAACGGCGAGGTGCAGGTAAATGATGTGAGTGTGAACGTCAGCCCCATCAGCAAGGCTCCAAGATACGCGCTGCCTTTGCCCTCTTCCGTACGGGTAATTTTGTCGAGCTTGGTCAATACCGACGCCGGAATTGATATCTCGTAAAAGCCAAATAGATTAAACGCAAAAAACAAAAAGATCGCCCCGATCGCGAGATTGACCCATGGATTTGCTGCAAACAGATTGATCCCCGCCGCACCGAATGCCACCGCGAGCAACATACCTAACAGTGAAAACGTCGCGATTATCCCGGCGGAATATACGGTTGCAAGCTTGATCGTTTTTGAGCGGTCGCCGTCGGAGTGTTTCATAAAATATGAAACTGTGATCGGAATCATCGGAAAAACGCACGGGGTCAACAAGGAGATCGCACCGAACGTCACCGCGAGCCAAATGAATGACCAGAGATCGACGGGCGGTTGATTGTTGGTTTGCTGAGCATTGTTGGCCGCAGGCTGATCGGTATTGGCCGGTAGATCAAAGACGCGTCTTACGTCTTCGGTCCCGGCAAAGGTGACCTTTACCGTTTTCGGTGGCAGAAAGGTCGTATCATTGCAGACCTGATACCTAATATTAAGAGCAAGGTCATCGACGTTCGCAGACTTGAGTGGTTTTATTACAACGTCGAACGTGGCTTCTTTCTCAAAAAACTTTGTCTCGATCTTAAAATTTTCGTCAAATTTAGTGATCGGTTTTGGCGAAGTGACCTTGCCGTCGATAGCAAATGTCTCAGGTGCGGCGGACGTGATCGTTGTCGGGATCGGTCCGCCGTCGGGTTGCTCTATCGCGTAGAGATGCCACGGGCCATCGACCGTTGCCGCAAGGCGCACTTTGAATGCCTTGCCGGCGACAGCCGGTTTTCCTTTCGATTCTGACTCAAGTGTCCACGAAACCGGGTTTTGGGCATAAACACCCAAAACACTTAACACAACGAGGATAAAGACAAATATAACGGCTCGCTTCATAGGCTAGGCAACACAAGAGACTATATCATTTTCGCAAATCCGGCTGTAGACGTGAGCCAATATTTTGCACAAACCATCTCGCTCACTTATAATACTCGTTTTGCATCGCTTTATTCGATTACTGCCTAAAGTTAGGGCATGGAGGATTTGATTTTGTCCAAAGTAGCTACTCGCCAAAAACCCGCGGCCAAGACCGCCAAAGTTTCGGCCAACGGTACAGGCAAGACGCAGGTTTTTACAGATTTTGTCGAGGTCGAACAGGCCAAGGCTGAATACATCAAACGCAGGGCTTCGCAGCTCGCCGCTATCAAGAAAACCGATAAAAAGCTTTTGCGTGAAATGCTGTATCAGATGGTCCTCGGTCGTATTTTCGAAGAAAAATGTGCCGAGGTCTATCGCATGGGCAAGATCGGCGGCTTTTGCCACCTTTATATTGGCCAGGAAGCGATCGGTGTCGGTTCGATGATGGCGCTCGAAAAGACCGATATGGTCATCACGGCATATCGCGACCACGTACAGGCGATGATCAAAGGCATGACGCCCGAGAGCGTGATGGCCGAGCTTTACGGTAAAGAAGGCGGATGCGTCGGTGGCAAAGGCGGCTCGATGCATATGTTCTCAAAGGAGCTTGAGTTTTACGGCGGCCACGGCATCGTCGGCGGCCAGATCGGCGTCGGGACTGGAATGGCCTACGCCGCAAAATACAAAAATACCGGCCAGGTCACGCTTTGCTTCTTTGGTGAGGCTGCGGTAAATCAGGGCATTTTTCACGTATCGCTAAACATGGCTCAGCTCTGGAAACTGCCATGTATCTACATCTGCGAAAACAATCAATACGGCATGGGCACATCGCTGGCGAGGGC
>JBGAUY010000067.1:0-13704 GCA_044228425.1 Pyrinomonadaceae bacterium
CGGCGAATCGGTCGTTGATCCTGCGAAATATTTTGCGAATAATACGGTCCAGACCAATGAGCTGCTAAATACTCTCATCGAAGCGGAGGTTAAAAACATCGTATTTTCATCGACCTGTGCGACTTACGGCGATCCGCAGCAGATACCAATCAGCGAGACTCACCCTCAAAAGCCTGTAAATCCGTATGGCTGGTCAAAGTTTATGACCGAGCGGATACTTGAGACTTACGACACGGCATACGGGTTGAAATTTGTTGCTTTGCGATACTTTAACGCCGCCGGTGCGACCGGGAAATGCGGCGAGCATCACGATCCTGAGACGCATCTGATACCGATAATATTAAATGCGGCGAATGGCGAGCAGCCGTTTGTGCCGGTCTTTGGCGACGATTATGCCACGCCTGACGGCACTTGTATCCGCGATTATATCCACGTTGCCGATCTTGCCGACGCCCATATTCGTGCTCTTGATTATCTTTCTGACGGTGGTCAATCGACCCACATCAATTTAGGCAACGGCCAAGGCTTTTCGGTTTACGAAGTGATCAAGGCCGCGCGAAAGGTCACCGAACAGTCGATCGATGTCCGGGTCGACGCCCGGCGTGCCGGCGACCCTGACCGTCTCATTGCAAATGCCGCAAAGGCCGCCGATGTTCTTGGCTGGACGCCGACAAACTCCGGCATCGAGATGATAATCCGTTCCGCTTGGGAATGGAAACAGGCTCATCCTCAAGGCTATACCGGCTGACCCTCACGTCTGCCAATTGGACTAAATTACGGGCTTTTGCGAAAATGATTGAACCTTTTGCAGTTCGATAATTCGCATTGATCAATCATGGCCAATAATCTCGCCGGCTTCGAAAACATACCCCAGACGATACCGCATTTTTGCTTCGAATCATTTCGACGGCACAATAAATCGGACGCGCTTGCCTATAAGGTCGAGAATGTTTGGAACTACATCAACGGCGATGCGGCTATCGAGCGGATCAAACGGATCGCAATGGGCCTCGTCGCCCTCGGCGTAAAGCCCGGCGATCGCGTCGCCATCATCTCCGAGAACCGTCCCGAATGGTCGTTTGTCGATCTAGCGATACTAAGCTTGCGAGCCGTTAATGTACCTATTTATACAACTCAGGCCGTCGAGCAGATTCGGTTTATCCTCGAAAATTCGGGTGCCAAGATGCTATTCGTTTCCGGCAAGAAAATATGGAAACACGCCGAAGAGGCCATCCGTACGGTCGAGCGTATCGAAAAGCTTGTGTTCTTTGACGCCGACGGACGCCCCGACGACGACAGCCGTGCGATCACGCTGGCCGAAGTAGAAAAAGCGGGCGACGAACATCGCAAGATCGACGCCGATATTGTCGAGCGGTCACTCGCCGCGATCGAGACGACGGATCTCGCGACCATTATATATACGTCCGGCACGACCGGTGAGCCAAAGGGCGTGATGCTCTCGCACGAAAATTTTGTGTCGAACATCGTCGCCATCTCAAAAGGCTTGCCGATACGCTCGACCGACCGCAGCCTCGCCGTGCTGCCGCTGTCGCATATTTTTGAGCGGACGGTTTTTTACGTTTTATGTGCGAACGGCGTGTCGATACATTATTGCGCGGCGTTCGACCAGATCGCTTCGCATCTGCAAGAGGTCAAGCCGACCATCATGACCGCCGTACCGCGGCTGTTTGAACAGGTCTATCACAAGATAGTTAAGAAAGGTAAATCGGCGGGCGGGTGGAAAACTAAGCTCTTTGACTGGGCTCTCGTCGTCGGTCAGGAATATTGGGGAGTTAAAGATATCCATGGTCGGGTGTCGCCTTCGCTTGCGGCAAAACACGCGCTTGCAAACCGTCTAGTGTTTTCAAAATGGCGTGACGGCGTCGGCGGGCACTTGCGATTTTTTGTGTCGGGCGGGGCGCCCCTGTCGAAAAAGTTGTCGTACGCATTCTGGGCCGCAGGCATCCCGATCTTGCAAGGCTACGGCATGACCGAGGCTTGCGTCACATGTGCCAACCGGCCTGAGGACAGCAAGGTCGGCTCGATAGGTACGCCTTTCGAAGGCATCGAGATGAAGATCGCCGAAAAAGACAGCGAGGTCCTGATCCGCGGAAAGAACGTGATGCAGGGCTATTACAACAACCCCGAAGCAACCGCTCTTGCCATCGACGACGAAGGCTTTTACCACACCGGCGACGTCGGTTACGTCGATACAGATGGCCATTTCTTCATTACCGACCGCATTAAGGATCTTTTCAAACTCTCAAACGGCAAATACGTCGCACCTCTACAGGTCGAGAGCCTGCTCAAGCAAAGCCCGCTCGTTTCGCAGCCGGTCGTTGTCGGATCGGGACGCAAACAGGTCGGGGCGTTGATCGTGCCGGATTGGGATGCTTTAAAAGAAGTGATGAAAGATGACGGCGTTGACGTATCGGGCTCACGCGAAGAGCTGTGCGAAAACCCGCAGTTCATCAAACGCGTCCAGCAAGACGCCGTCGAACTCACCCGCGAACTCAGCGACTACGAACGCGTCAAACGCGTCTATCTACTCCCCCGCGAATTTTCCATCGACAAAGGCGAAATGACCCCCACCCTCAAGATCAAGCGAAACGTCATTGACGAAAAATACGAAGAAGCTATAGACGAGATCTGCGGATCGTGATCTGCGAAATATTCCGCGATCTGGCTCGTCTTCCATTTAACACACCTCAATAACTTAGCAAAATTTCGTTCCGCGTTGGCACGGATGTTGCACTGTCATGATCGTAGGAGGATAGAGATATGCGTCAACTAATATTTGCGCTGATCTTTGCGAGTCTGTACGTTGGGACTGTCTCCGCTCAGATGGTACCGCCGACGATCTTTGTTTATGAATCCAGTCAAGGAGGCACAAAAGCTGATGCGGCCGCATCGAGTCTTGAAAGCCAACTCTTTGACGCTCTATTTCACAAGTATCCGTGTATGGACATGTTGGACAAACAGGGTGTCGAGGCGATGCTCAATTTCGAGCGGATGCGCGATCTGCTTGGCTCTGAGCCTAATGATCAGTTGCTTACTCAATTAGGCGGAGCCATCGGGGCGAGATACGTGATAAATGTTAACGCCACCCAAATGCCGAACGGCACGGTGTACATGCAGATCGTCGTAATGGATACGACCACGGGCAAAGCCGTCGCTCGTCGTGACGCGCCGCCCGCAACCCAGGAGACGATCAACTCCGCGATCGAAAAGCTCAAAGCTCAGGCGCTGGCGGATATGGCCAGCTTTCTGGCGGGAAAATGTGATGAGCACTGGTCGGGATCGATCAGCTACATATATAAATATGCAGAATCTAACTCGAAGTCAGGACCCGGTATTTCAAGCAGTGGCGATTACGCAAATGCTCAAACTAAGTTCGAGGACAGCAAAACAGCCTCAGATGAGATCTATGTGATGCTCAAGCCGATGACGCTCGGATCAAACGGACCCACAAAGCCAAAGGCTCAGGTCACTAGAGAGTTTGAGTATCACCATACGTCGAGCATGGAAACCCGAATGCAGATTCGCTGCCGCCCTCGCGGAGCCAACAGTTATCTACGATGGACGACAGAACGCCGTAACGAAAAGATGGACGAGACGGGCAAAGCCAAGGGCGTGCTTACCGTAATTATCTATATCTTTGAGAACGGTAAATACGACATCCGCCTCGCTCAGGCGCTAGAGGTCGATACTAAATGGACACTGGAAAACTTTGAACAGCGTCCGGGCGGCTGCGAGGACCCAACTCCGACGACAGCGACAAGTACCGGAGAGAATAGCGTTTTCGCGAGCGGATATAAGAGTGCGGGAAATGACATTAACGGACAGGTCGATCCTAAGAACCCGGATGTTCTAACAGGTAAATTGGTTATAGGGAATGCGGATGTAGGTGTTCAGACCATCACATGGAACCTCCGACGCGTTAGGCCCAGGGTGAGGAACGAGAAATAAGGCTAGATCTTATCGATAACCACGCCGGTTTTCTCTTTTAGTAATGTGTTGAGGGATGACGGGTCACTGTGGCGGTTTTTGAGCAAAGCTTCGGCAAGTTCGAATAGTGGTGCAGGTATCTCTCCGATCTCCGCTG
The DNA here is from genome assembly GCA_044228425.1 of Pyrinomonadaceae bacterium. GTDB lineage: Bacteria > Acidobacteriota > Blastocatellia > Pyrinomonadales > Pyrinomonadaceae > OLB17. Next base: position 4,106 of record JBGAUY010000067.1, read on the forward strand.
TATTTTCATCGCGGCCTTGGGGGTAGGTGGAATAGAATTCGACCTCGGCTTCGCAAAAATCGCAGATCCCCAGATGGCGGCCGATCTCGCTGCCGCGTGCGCGGGCCATCTCCCCGTTTTGGTATTCGAGCAATTCGTTTGACGAGGGACAATCCTCGTTTTTAAAGAAACCTGTCATCTTTGATGAAACCATAAAGCACATTTCGACCTTGTACGCTGATCGAGCGAAGCGAATCTTTTCTTTGTTACAACAAAAGTAAATCTGTAATGGCGGTTTCGTTCCAAAACTTCGCAAACAAATTTTCGAAAAAGCGGTAAAATCTCACTGTGTAGCCGCAAAATGATCGCATAAGCGAGTTATTATCAACGGTTTACAGCAGGTGTATAAAAAATATACAATATTGCAAAAACTTGTTGTTCAAACTGACAATATTTGCTACTATCTTAAATGTAGGTGGTGAGCAGAAGTTACCTCACTCCTCAAGATGATCAGATCGACCGCCATCAACCGCTGTCGGTCACGCCAAATCTCTACTACCCCAAAAATTAGCTCAGACCGAGATTGTGTTCACAACTCGTATGCCACCCGTGTGCATCGAAGGTCGGCTTGTCTGCAACGCTCGCGGACAAAAGACACAGCTTCAAACAAAGATCTGAGCCGCATTGGAAAAGGACAATTTCAATCGGAAAGGCTGAATTATGAGTGAAGTAAAAACCAAGGATCGATTGCCCCGATCGGCCTCACACAAACAGATCAAAGTCGGCAAGTGGAACGACAGTCTCAAGACATCTGATGTAAATCAGATTTGGATCGAGCTGCACCGCATAGTGTCGTCGCACCCACTGGTCAGGGCCTCAAAGCGTGCCGGCTTTTTGGTCGAAGAGGGTAAGCACAACGCTTACACCGACCTCACCCAGGAGCTATTCGTCGCTTTGTTGTCGAAAGATCGCTTTCAGCATTACATCGACACCGAGATGTCGGACCCGGAGATCGAGGCCGAGATCAGCCAGATCGAGCTGACCAATATGCTGACGGCGGAGCTCCGTAAACGCTATCCCGAATCGTATCGTCTCGCACGCCGTATCTCGACGCTCATACAGACAAGCGCCATTTTCAAACGCTTTGACAACGTTGATAATCCGGAGGCTCACCGCCGCCTGGCCGACCGTCTTTATGGCCTGTCAGACTGGAAACTGCAAAAATCACGCCGTGACGTACAGGAAATGGATGTCCGCGTCAAAGCTGTATCGTTCCAGAGTCGCGACACACGCATGGTCGGCTGCACCGGCGACGCTCAGATCGTCATCAGCAACCCTGAGCTCGAAAAGTTGATCGTCCGCGTGCTCAAAGCCATCGATTCGCCCGTCGATGTCCGTAGCTTACGCTCATTTGTAATGTCGCGTCTTCCGATCATGGATATCCACCTCGTGCCCGTCGGCAGCGGCGGTAATGAGGATGACGACGACCGGATGCCGTTCGAATTTACCGACACCCGCGAAACGCCCGAGGAAGACCTGCTTCGCAACGAAGCCGAGACTGCCGCCGCAGGTTTTGTCGATAACTTTCTCGTCACGCTTAACAAATCCGTTCGCGGCAAAGCCAAGCAGTACGACCGCATGATAAACGTCTTGTGGCACTGCTATCTGATCTCTGACAGCGGCACGCAGCTAGAGGTCGCTGAGATGCTTGGCGTGTCCGATTCGCTCGTATCGGATTACCGCAAACGCATCGAAGCCAATCTGCAGCAGCTTTCATTCAACGGGGTTAATGAGGCCCGTCAGTACGAAAAAGCCCTCAAACACAAGGTCCGCGACCTGATAACGATGGAAAAAGAAGAAGTTGCGGCCTAATAGCACTTTGCTCTCAACAGATATGTTTTTAGTCGCAGCAGATGTCCATCGAAAGATCAAAAAGTAAGGATCACAGCTCATTGTCCCCGCTATCCAAAGCCGGCGGCACGGTCTCTAATGACCTGCCGCCGCTTCGGTCGTTTGGACAGCCGGATGATATCGGCCCTGAACCGTCGAGCTTGCGTAATCTACATCGGCGAAACGAAGTCGATACTGTACCTAGCGAACCGATCCATACGACCTCGAACGCAGCTGTCGTCGTTAACACAACGACCTCTCCGGCCGAGCCTGAACTTGCGAAGAACGATCGTTCGGGTGCCAGATCCGAAAAGAAAGAGAAACGGCAAAAGGCCGATCAGACCCTGCTGACTTCGGACAGATGGCTTGCACGCAACGGGCATACATTTACTTACGTCGGATTGTTCCTGTTCTCGATAATGGTGCTCTTTAGGCCATATGAGATCGTGCCCGGGTTGACGTTCCTTGCCTCGACGGCGTTCTATTTTGCACTCGCAACGCTCGCTATATATTTCCCAAGCCAGATCGCTACCGAGGGCACGCTGACGACCATGTCCACCGAGGTCAAGGCCCTGCTTGCATTGACCGCTCTCTCGCTCCTCACGATGCCGATCGCTAGGAACCCGGGCATGGCTTGGGACACGTTTAACGATTCGTTCAGCAAATCGGTCATTATATTTATCGTTTTGGTCAACGTCGTCCGCACGCGAAAGCGTCTGATGGGGATGATGTGGCTGTCGTTTGGCATCGGCATTTATCTCAGCATCTCGGCGTTGCAGCTCTACATGAGCGGCAAATTTACGGTCGAAGAATATCGCGTCGGCGTCGAGATCGGCGGTATGTTTGGCAACCCGAACGAGATGGCGATGCACTTTGTAATGATGACGCCGCTTGCTTTTGCCATGGGAATCGCGGCAAAGAGCAAGGTTATGCGGCTCATCTATCTCAGCATGGGCGGTCTGCTTATCGGCGCTAACATGGTCACGTTTTCACGCGGCGGCTTTCTCGGCCTAGTCGCGTGTATGGTCTTTTTTGCCTTTAAGATCGGCCGTAAATACCGGCTCAACGTGGCGATCGCATCGATCGTGATCACCGTCATCGGGATGGTCGCCGCACCTGGCAACTACGGCTTGCGAATGCTTTCGATCTTTATCCCGGGACTCGACAGCGTTGGTTCGAGCAATCAGCGCCAAGAGCTTTTGTGGCGTTCGCTGCTAGTTTCGGCCCGCAACCCGTGGGGCATCGGCATCGGCAATTTTCCGATCGTCGGCATCCGCGATCTGCAATCGCACAACGCCTTTACACAGGTTTCCGCCGAGCTCGGCATCCTCGGCCTCGTCGCCTACATGATCTTTATGATCAGTCCGTTTCGCAAACTCAGTGCGATCGAACGTAAGCATTTTGACCACGACGAGTTTGACTGGTTCTATTACGTCTCGATCGGCCTGCAAGCGAGCATCGTCGGCTATTGGGTCTCGAGTTTCTTTGCATCCGTCGCGTACAATTGGTTCATCTATTACCTGATCGCTTACGCGGTGGCATTTCGCAGAATTTACAACATCGAGCGTCCGGCTGACGAAGCCGAGACCGCTCCGGTTATGGACAGACAGGCAATACCGGCTACATGATATTTACAGCGGAACAAATAGCGTTTTGGTTGTGCATCGGCGTACTTGCGTACGTCTATGTCGGCTATCCGCTGCTCGTGCATCTAGTAAGTCGCGTGTTCCCAAAACCGGTCGCAACCGGCGAGATCGAACCTAAAGTCACCGTCCTCATCACCGCATTTAACGAAGAGAACGACATACGTGCAAAGCTCGAAAATACTCTCTCGGTCGAATATCCGGTTGGCAAACTTGAGATCATCGTCGCCTCTGACGGTTCGACCGACGGGACGGACGAGATAGTAAAAACCTTTGCGGATCGCGGAGCGATCCTTTTCCGCCAAGAGGGCCGCGTCGGCAAAACGACGACGCAAAACAACGCCGTCGAGCAAGCCAGCGGTGACATAATTCTTTTCTCCGACGCGACCACGCTTTATACAACAGACGTTTTCCGCCGCATTCTGCCGCATTTTGCTGATGAGACGGTCGGCTGCGTTGCCGGGCGGTTGATCTATGTCGATGATGCCAGCACGATCGTCGGAAGCGGTGCCAAAAGCTATTGGAACTACGAGACGTTCATCAAAAACGCCGAATCGACCGCGTGTTCGCTGATCGGTGCGTCGGGCTGTCTGTATGCGGTACGCCGCACGGCTTACGAACCGATGTACGCCGAGGCATGCTCCGACTTCCTGATCTGCACCAATCTTTACCGCAACGGGCTCCGCAGCATTTTTGCCCCCGATGCCGTCTGTTACGAACATACGAACAGCCGTTCGGACGATGAACTAAGCATGCGCGTCCGCGTGATATCGCAGACCTTTACCGACCTCTGGCGAAACCGCGACATGCTCAATCCGCTAAAAAGCGGCTTTTTCGCCGTCCAGCTCATCTCGCACAAAGTCCTGCGTTACACAGTGCCGTTCCTGCTTTTCGCCCTGTTCGTCATCAACGCCGCACTCGCCACGGAGTCGTTTTTCTACGCTGCAATATTCTCCGTGCAGGCAATGTTTTATGTACTCGCATTTGTTGGCTGGATAATGGAACGTGCCGGTCATCGGCTTAGCCTGCTCGCAATGCCGCTCTATTTTGTCCTCGCCAATCTCGCCTCCGCTGTCGCTTTTTACAAATTCCTGCGCGGCGAACGCTACGCCCGCTGGGAACCGATCCGCAGCTCACGATAATGTCCGAAACGCCCGTAAAACAACACATCAGCAAACGCGTCGGCCGCAATGTCTTTGACACACCGCCGAAGATCTCGGTCGTCATCCCGGCGTATAACAACGCCGATGTGATCGCTGAGACGCTTGATTCGGTGGTGGCGCAAAAGTTTCGCGAGCACGAGATCATCGTCGTCAACGACGGTTCGCCCGACACCGAACAGTTCGAACGAGCGATCCGCAACCATCTCGAAGAGATCATCTACATCCGCCAGCGCAACCAGGGAGCCGGCCCGGCCCGCAATACCGCCATCGAACACGCACGCGGCGACATCATCGCGTTCCTCGACGGCGACGACGTCTGGATGCCGGATTTTCTCGCTTCGCAGTACGTCTTTATGAACCGCAGCGGCCTCGACATGGTCTATTGCGACGCCATGCTCACGGGCATGAACTCTGCACTTCGTCGCACCTTCATGGAGACCGCTCCGTCCGTCGGCGAGGCCGACTTCAACGCCATCCTCGACCTCCGCTGCAACGTCATCACGTCCGGTGTGATGGCAAAAAAAGAGTTCATCGTCAAAGCGGGTATGTTCGAGACCGAACGTGTGCGGGCACACGATTTTCATCTCTGGCTGCGAATGGCCAAAGCAGGTGCGAAGATCGGCTACCAGCAAAAGCCTCTGCTAAAATACCGCGTCGAAACGAGCGGCCTCTCCGGCGACAGCATCAGCCGCGTCGAACGCGAGCGTGACGCATTTGTCCGCGTGATGAACACCATCGAGCTTGACGAAGAGCAGCGTGACATCGCAACCCGCCGCATCGCCGGCCTCGAAGCGGACCTCGCCGTCGAACAGGGCAAATCCTACCTCCTCAGCGGCGATTACCGCGAAGCGGCCATCGCTTTCCGCGTCGCCAACCGCCACCGCCGCTCCCTAAAACTCACCGCCATCACCTGGCTCGCCCGCCTCGCCCCGGGCCTGCTCCTCAAACATTTCAAAACCCACCGCCCCGCCGACATCGCCCTCATCCGCCAGTCTTAAGACTGGAGAGCAAGCGTCCCGCTTGCATCATGATGTTTTGTCAGTACCGGGAGCTATAGCGACCGGGGCTCTGATCCTCGTGCGGGTATTGCATCGATGCAACACTTGACAATCCCTGCAACATTCGGTATACATAGTAAAACAAACATTGCTATGACAGACGAAGTGGAAAAAGAGCTTGACGAAGACGAAGATCTCGACGACCCCGATTACGACATCGACCGCTATGGCGATCTAGCTAACCACTTTGACGCCGACCGCTATCACAGTGCCGCCGGCTGGAAGCCAAAGGACGAGTTCAAAGAGCTGCGTGACAAACACCGCCGCTCGGGCGAGCGGCTGATCACCGAATATCACAACATACTGAGGTCCGCCCCGCGAACGGCTGGATGAAAGACCGCGCCGTTGCGGTCAGTGCGCCGCTTTTCGGTGAGATGTGGAAAGAGGGCGAACTCGCGATCCTCTTCGCCGACACCGGCTGCGGCAAAAGCATCTTCGCCGTCCAACTAGCCGAATCCATCGCCCGTGGCGTCGGAGTATTGGCAGCCTTGCCAACACACGCCGCCGCTACGGCGGTGTCAGTACCGGAATCCATAGCGACAGAGGCTTTGTCAGTACCGGGAGCTATAGCGACCGGGGCTCTTGAAGAGGATGTAGCCCAGACGTCCGTCACGAGCTATCCGGTTCCTTCTTCCACCGTCACTCCAAAACGCGTCCTCTACCTCGACTTCGAACTTACCGAGACCCAGTTCAACGAACGTTACTCCCGCCACGAGAACGGCCTTTGCGTTGATAAGTACAAGTTTTCCAAACGCAATATGCGTGCGCAGATCGGTTGGGACAGAGAAGTGCCCGAGGCATTTGAGAGCTACGGAGGATTTATGGCACATTCGATCGCCGAGGCGGTCGATAAACACAAAGCCAAGGTCCTGATCGTCGATAATATCTCTTGGCTTGCGACAGCAAACACACACGCCGGTGCCGCTCTCACGCTGATGAAAGCCCTAAAACGCCTCAAACAAGATCTCGGCATTTCGATCATGGTCATCGCCCACACGCCAAAACGCCCTTACGCCCGTCCGCTGACCGACAATGATCTGACAGGCAATAAGATGCTGGCCAACTTTGCCGACTCGCTTATCGGCATCGGCAAGAGTCATCGCGGTCACGACATCCGCTATATCAAACACATCAAAGTGAGAACCAGCGGTAGCCAGGATGACGCGTCAAACGTCATCGTCTGCCGCCTCGAAAAGCCGCATAATTTCCCCAAATTTACCTTTCTCGAAAACGGCTCCGAACGCGCCCACCTGATGCCCTATTACGACCGTGCCTACCACTACCGCGAAGAACTGACCAACGAAGTCCGCCGCCTCGCCGCCACAGGCATGACCGAACGCGACATTGCCGACAAACTCTGCCTCGGCAAAACCACCGTCCATCGATATCTAACTGAAGACGCCAAAGATGCTTAGCATCTGATCAGCCCCTCTTAGAAATTCCTGGTCCACCTTGGTCCATCTTGGTCCACATGGTCCGGACCGGACCAAGATTCCGCATTCTCGATCCTATCGTCGAGTTCAAATACCGCAACGACCCCGGCGGCAAACGCTCCGCCTGGGAATCCGCCCGCCACATCGAGCGGCCCCCCAAGAAAAAAACGCCACCACCAACTCCGCCAACTCCATAGCGGCACAAAATTCGTCGTTGATAGTATCTGAGTGTGGGATACTATCAACGACGCATTCCAAATAATGAGATATAAGATCTTCCTCATAATGCTGGTAATAGTTCGTTCATCGACGGCGGTGTTCGGACAGGAACCCGTCTGTCCTTCGGTATCGGTTAATGGACCCGAGGGCATACACAATAACGGTGCTGAAATGGTGTTTACTGCTCTTGTTTCAGCCGATGCCGCCAAACATTTACTCAAGTATGAATGGAGTGTAAGTAACGGCGAAATATCTGACGGGCAAGGTAAGGATCGTTTAACCGTAGATTCGAAACTGACGAGTGGTAACCAGGGTTACGTTACCGCTACTGTCAAGATAATTGGACTTCCCGCCAAATGTAAAGATACTGCCTCATTCTCAAGTACCGTCTATCGGGTAGCAGATCATCTTCCCATCGCAAGGTACGATGGCACGAATTGGTTGGAAGAGCGGGTGCGTCTAGACGCAGCTTGGATCACTTTGAAAAATAATCCAGAAGGCAAAGCCTACTTCAAAATCGAATACGTCCGCAATCCGCGACGAAATGAGGTAATTAAGCACATCGCTAAGATTAAAAAGCATATTCGATCGCGAGATAAGACCTTTGATCTAAATAGATTAATTTTTGGCATCGTTAAATCAGATATCAAAATGATCGTTATCTGGGTTTTTCCATCAGAGGACGAACCTTGGTTTTGCGACGAATGCGAAATCATCAAATGAAGACTCCCTTTTCTCAAGGTTCATTTGAAGGCGAAGCCTTGAGATTTTATTCTTGACACCTTTCCTTTACCGGAATATCCTCAGATTTAAATGGACTTCTACTTTCTGCTATTTTCACTCTTTTTTCCGCGGCTTGTGATGCTGGTGTATCTTGTGATGTTTCCGGCGGCGTTTCCGGCAAACTCCGTCCCGCAATGGGCCGATATCCTGCTCGGCATATTTTCTCCGCGTATCCTGATCCTGATCTACATCTACCAGAACATGGGCTACGACAACATCTGGTTCGCCGCCCACCTGATCGTAATGCTGCTCGCATACTTTGGCGGAGGACGCGAGACTCGACGGCGTCGTCGTCGAAAGGATGAAGGATAAAGGCGAAAGGATAAAGTAAAGATCTGACCACGAGAACTGCTCGGCTTTTTGCCGGGCTTTTTCGTCTAAAGTGACATGGGCCGGAAAGAGGTATATAGTGATTCCGACCCTAAAGGAGAAACAAAAAAATATGAAAAAACTTATCGCGATCTCGGTACTTGTACTCTCGTCCGTGGTGTTCGTTCATCCGGCAACTTCCTCGATCTCACCCAAACCACGAGTCAAACCTTGCCAAGGCAGTGGCTGCGTTTATGTCTGCAAGCAGGAACTGCGTCAATGCCGTCTCGGCCAAAAAGCCTGCAAACGTCAGTACAAAGCGTGCGTGCGGGGATGCCCGAGGTAGTCGAAAGGATTAAGGATAAAGGATAAGGGATAAAGTAAAGAGAAAGAGCGGATCTGAGTCTTAACTTTATCCCTTATCCTTTCGCCTTTACCCTTTAAAAGTGAAGTGCGGCTCTGAGTTTCGGGAACTCAGAGCCGCAAATGATCAGATTGGATTAACTGTAGGCCTTGCGAAGGTTGTAGGCAAAAGGCGGATTGTTAATGGGTAGGGCAATGTGTCGAACGAACCAACTCCTTCGCACGTTTAGTTCTTCGGCACGGAAACTTGTTCTCCTCTGAGCGGGATGCCGATACGTTTTGCCTCACGCAAAATGACGTTCGGATCGCTCTTCAAGCTATGGATCTCCTCTTGCAGGGCAAGATTTTCGTCCATAAGATTCTGTATTTGGGCAGCTAACTTTGTATTCTGGCCCGCCTCTTCTTGCATTTCGGTAAATGCACGGAAATTGATCGAAACACCGAGCATCACAAATATCGAGACCACGATCGCGAACGACAGCCACCACGGCGTCTGTTTACGTGTCGCAGCTGCCGCTGGTGTGCGGCGTTTGCGTGTAACGCGGCGGGACGTTGTCGCCCCTGTGTTTGCGTCACCCCAATAGATATCTGCGGCCTTGCTCAAGTAACTCCTCCAGATCCTGAGAGCTTTCGCTCTCTGCGTAAATCCTCACCATCGGCTCGGTGCCCGACGGCCTCATCAGCATCCAGGCGTCGTTTCCGAAAAGGAATTTGACGCCGTCCATGCGGTTGATACTTTCAATTCGCCGGCAGCCGATC
>JBGAUY010000068.1:0-13583 GCA_044228425.1 Pyrinomonadaceae bacterium
ACTGTGGAAAACATTATCAAGGCTTTTGCGAAAAACTTCAAGTAAAAGATGAGGGTTTTATCAAAAACGCGGTTTTATTGCCAATTTTTGCTCCAAATGGGCGAGTATTTGCTTATGCAAAGCCTCAACCTCGTCTTCGATCAGCGTCCTTTCATCACTGCGATACTCTAGACGAATAGTGATCGACCTCTCATTTTCTTGTAAACCTTTGCCCTCGTAAACATCGACAAAGCTCACGCTGCGGCAAAGCTCGAAATCTTGCTCAGACACAGCCTCACGGATCGCTGCAAATGATACATTTCTGTCGCCAAGCAGCGAAACATCACGCGTAACCGCAGGATATTTGGACAAAGGACGGTATGCGACAGGAGTCGTAGCAATATCAAGTATTGCTTGAAGATCGACCTCTGCAACGTAAACGGGTTGTTTGAATTTGTAACCGGTTGCGATCTCGTCGCTCAATCTGCCAATGTAGCCAACCTTTGTTCCATCAACGGAAACCGCCGCTGTCTGGCCTTTTCGCAGATGATTTACTTCGGCAGCGGTAAAGTCTGCATTTGACACACCAATAGCGTCAAAAGCTGCTTCTAACGCACCCTTAGCATCGTAAAGATCGAGTTCGCGGACCGTGACAGCCTTGCCCTCGCTAGTTTCGCCACCGGTGACTACGAGCGTCAGCAATTCGCGTTCATTCGGCAGATCATCCTCACCTGTTTGAGCAGCAAAGACCTTGCCGATCTCAAAAAGTTTTAGATCACGTCGTTGAAAGTTAAGATTGAGACGAACGGCATCCAGCAGTCCGGGAAGTATGCTCGGCCGCATCCTCAAAGCACCGTCAATAACGGAATCTTGTAGTGTGATGTACTTTTCCTCGAGTTTTTCATCTAGAAGGCTCGGTATATTCTCGAAGATATCGTCGTGGCGTGTGTCGATAAAGCTATACGTGATCGCCTCACCAAAGCCCATGTCGGCAAGCGTTTCGCGTAGACGTTTTTTACGCGGCTCGGCTCTTTGATATTCGCCCGCACCGTACGCCGGAGGCAGTTCATTGGCGATATTCTCATAACCGGCGTGTCGGGCAATTTCTTCGACAAGGTCTTCTTCGATAGCGATATCATGTCGCCAAGATGGGGAAGTGAACGATTTGTTCTCGTTAGAAGCCGTAATACCCAGAGCGTTGAGAATACGGACGCATTCACTCGTCTCGACAGATAAACCGGTCAATCTTTTGACCGATGCGGAAATATCAGCTGAAGCGACGATATTTGCTGTAAATTTGGTCGGATATACATCGACAAGATCGCCATCCTCGCCGCCGGCGAGCTCGCAGATCAACTCAGTGGCACGGTTCGACGCTGCAACCAGGTTCTCAATGTCAACACCGCGTTCGAAGCAGTAGCTTGCTTCGGTAGCGAGACCTAACTTTCTCGATGTAGTCCTGATATTCTCACGTTTAAAGTATGCGACCTCAAGAAGTACATTAACTGTGGAATCAGTGATACTAGAGTCCAGACCACCCATAACACCGCCGATCGCAACCGGTTTTTCGGCGTCGCAGATCGCAAGCATTGTTGTGTCAAGCTCACGGTCAACCTCGTCGAGCGTCGTGATCTTTTCGCCCGTATTGGCTCTGCGGACAATGATTCGTCCGCCGCTCAATTTATCAAGATCAAATGAATGCATCGGCTGCCCAAGCTCGTGCATTACATAATTTGTTATATCGGCGACATTATTGATCGAACGCTCCCCGATAGCTTCGAGTCGGTCCACAAGCCACTGCGGCGACGGGCCGATCTTTACATTGCGGATAATGCGGGCGGTAAAGCGGTTGCAAACATCCGGATCCTTGATCGCAACTAAAGTTTGGCCTTCGGTCTTCGGGCTTTGTCCTTCGTCATTCGTAATTCGTAATTGTGAATTCGTAATTGCCGCAATTTCACGAGCAACACCAAGATGCGATAAGCAATCAGGCCGGTTCGAGGTGAGATCGATGTCGAGGACCGAATCATCTCCGTGCGAGTGAATACCCTCTACGGCGAGGCCGACACGGGTAAGCTGTGCCGCGACCTCGTCGGCAGTCATTTTCGTATCGATCAGATCTTTTAGCCAACTGTAGCTGATATTCATAACAAAGGAAGATGGGAGTTACTTGAACTGCTCCAAAAATCTTACGTCGTTCTCAAACATGTGCCGGATGTCATCGATGGAGTACATCAACGCCGTCATTCGCTCAAGTCCAAAGCCAAATGCAAAGCCCGAATATACGGTCGGATCGACGCCGACTGCTCTCAGCACATTTGGATGCACCATGCCCGATCCACCGAGCTCGATCCAGCCTGAGCCTTTGCACGGGCGGCAGCGGTCGCCTTCAAATTTACCGGTACCGTGACATTTGAAGCACGAAAAATCAAACTCCGCCGACGGTTCGGTAAAAGGGAAGTATGACGGGCGAAAACGCGTAACTGTGTCTTCGCCAAACAGTCGCTTGAGCCATTCAGTCACAGTTCCTTTTAGATGAGCCATCGTGATGCCTTTATCGACGCACAAGCCCTCGATCTGGTGAAACATCGGCACATGCGTCATATCCGGCGTATCGCGGCGAAAAACTTTGCCCGGAGCGATAATGCGTATAGGCACGCCGCGTCGTTCCATAGCACGGATCTGGACAGTCGAGGTTTGCGAACGTAAGGCAAATCCCTTCGTGGTGTAAAACGTGTCCTGAGATTCGCGCGCCGGATGCCCCTCCGGTATATTAAGGGCGTCAAAGTTATAATGATCGGTCTCGATTTCACGGTCATCCTCGATCGCGTACCCCATCGAGACAAAGATATCCTCAATCTTTTGCCGTAATATCGTTATCGCGTGCAGATGCCCTGTTCGCGGCCGGCGGCCGGGCAACGTTACGTCGAGTCGTTCACTTTCGATCTTTGCGTTTGTGATAAATTCATTTAGTGTCTTTTCAACAGCATCGATCTTTGCGCCGATATCCTTCTGTACGGACTGCACAAATTGACCAAATCCGGCGCGTTTGTCAGGCGCAACTTTTCCGACCAGGTTCATTGCACCTGAAATAGGTGATTTCTTACCGGTATGGCGGACCTTCAGCTCGGCGACCTCACGCAGTTTCGATTCAACATCGTCGAGAGACGCCCCATCGAGGTTTAGGCCGCCATAAGGTGCGAATTCAGTTTGGAATGAGGTAAGAATCGCTTGGACTCGATCTCTTTCTTCGGACATAAGTTTAGAGAATATCAGTTTGTAGCAGCGACTGAAAACCTAATTCTAGCAGTGATGCGGAATCTCGTAAAATACGTGGTTAAAAACGCGTTGTAAGAACTCTTTTGACCGGACCTCTTGCGGTGATATCATTGAAAATGTGGCGGTTGTACAGCCATGAGGAGCCTTAAAAAATGAAAGCCATAGTAAAGAGCAAGGCCGAGGTTGGCCTGTGGCTCGAAGATGTGCCGGAACCAAGGATCGGCATTAACGACGTTCTGATCCGGATGAAAAAGACCGGCATTTGCGGGACAGATCTTCATATTTACAACTGGGACGCCTGGGCGCAAAGCACGATCAAAGTCCCAACGATACTTGGTCATGAACTGGTCGGCGAGATCGTCGAAGTTGGCTCGAATGTCAATGACTTTTATGTTGGCGATATTGTAAGCGTCGAGGGCCACCTAGTCTGCGGCCGCTGCCGCAATTGCTTAGCTGGGCGACGGTATAAATGTGCCAACACACTTGGTTATGGTGTTAACACGGACGGCGGCTTTACTGAGTACATGGCGGTGCCGTTTACCAATATTTGGAAGCACAGCCCTGACATCAACCTCGATGTCGCGGCAATATTTGATCCGTTCGGTAATGCAGTGCATACGGCGCTTGCTTTCGAGGTTTTTGGCGAAGATGTTCTTATTACCGGAGCCGGGCCAATTGGGATCATGGCTGCGGCAGTTGCGAAACATGCGGGTGCTCGGCACGTTGTCATTACGGACGTTAATCCGAATCGCCTCGAACTCGCAAAAAAGTTTAATGTAACGTTGGCCGTCGATGTTCGCGAAAAGTCGATCGCAGACGTGCAGAAAGAATTGGGGATGAAAGAGGGTTTTGACGTTGGCATGGAAATGTCAGGCAATCCTTCGGCCTTTCGTGACATGCTCGCGAACATGACGCACGGCGGGAATATAGCGTTTCTTGGAATTCCTTCGGACGAATTTTCGATCAATTGGAAAACCGTCATCTTCAACATGCTGACGATCAAGGGTATTTACGGCCGTGAAATGTATGAAACATGGTATCAAATGAGTGTATTGCTCGAGTCGGGTCTGGATATTACGCCGGTTATCACTCATCGATATTCTTGCAAAGATTTTGAGAAGGGATTTGAAGCTATGCGCGAGGGAAACGGTGGAAAGGTTATTTTGGATTGGACCGAGATATAGAGTTGTTAACCGCTAGATAGGCGAGAGACGCTAAAAAATTATGTACGGAAAAGCGCAGGAGCATATTGCCCAAATTCTGAATGAGATCAGGGAAGCCGGATTGTATAAAAACGAACGCGTGATCGAGAGCCCGCAAGAAGCGCATATTAGCGTGACCGGCGGCAAAAGCGTACTGAATATGTGCGCGAATAATTATCTTGGGCTTTCGGACGATCCTACGATCGTGGCGGCGGCGAAGAAAGGGCTTGAAGAGTGGGGTTTTGGGCTGTCGTCGGTGCGGTTTATTTGCGGTACGCAAACGATACACAAAGAACTTGAGAGAAAGATAAGCGAGTTTCTGGGGACAGAAGACACGATCCTTTACACGTCTTGTTTTGACGCGAACGGCGGGCTGTTTGAGACGGTATTGAGTGAAGAAGACGCGGTTATTTCAGATTCGCTGAACCACGCCAGCGTTATCGACGGTATTCGTTTGAGTAAAGCCCATCGTTTTCGATACGAAAACGGCGATATGGCCGATCTTGAGACGAAATTGCAGGAAGCTACGTCGGCGAGATTTAAGATGATCGCAACCGACGGCATTTTTTCGATGGACGGGTTCATAGCCAAACTGCCGGAGATTTGCGATCTGGCTGATAAATACGACGCGATGGTGATGGTCGACGATTCGCACGCGGTCGGTTTTATGGGCAAAACCGGACGGGGAGTGCATGAGCATCATAATGTGATGGATCGTGTCGATGTGATCACCGGAACACTCGGCAAGGCTCTAGGCGGTGCGAGCGGCGGCTATACGAGCGGTAAACAAGAGATAATCGACCTTTTGCGACAGCGGTCGCGGCCGTATTTGTTTTCCAATTCTGTCGCTCCGCCGATCGTAACCGCGGCCATTGCGGCGATCGATATGCTCATGGGATCGACTGAGCTTCGCGATAAGTTGATGGACAATACGCGGTATTTCCGTGACAAGCTGTCAGCGATTGGTCTCGAGATCGTCCCGGGCGAACATCCGATCGTACCCGTAATGTTTGGCGACGCCGTGCTTGCCACAAAAATGGCCGAAGCGATGCTGAAACGCGGAGTTTACGTCATCGCCTTTTCATTTCCGGTCGTACCGAAAGGGAAGGCAAGAATCCGGACCCAAGTCTCGGCGGCTCATACGCGCGATGACCTCGACTTTGCTGTCAAATGTTTCGCTGAGGCAAAGGCAGAACTGGGTATCTGAACGGCAAAAGGCTCCGACCGACGGAGCCTAGCCATTGATAATTCGTAACTTAACTAAGCTGCGGCCGTTGGCTGTTTGCCTAATGCGTCCTTTGCCTGTCCGACGATCGATGCAAATGTTTCAGGCTGCTTTACCGCCATATCGGCAAGGACTTTGCGGTCCAATTCGATCTCGGCAAGGTTCAGGCCGTGTATGAACTGCGAATACTTGATGTCGTTCAGACGGCAAGCCGCGTTGATACGGACGATCCACAGTTTGCGAAAATCACGCTTTTTCAGCTTTCTTCCGGTATAGGCAAAATTCAGTGCGCGTTCGACCGACTCTTTAGCCGAGCGATACAATTTTGATTTCGTTCCACGATAGCCTTTGGCTAAGGCTAAAATTTTCTTACGTTTTTCTAAACGTTTATTACCACGTTTTGCTCTTGGCATAATTCACTCCTTCCAGTCGTTCAAAGGCGAAAGGATAAAGGAGAAAGGCTAAAGCCCAGAACTTTATCCCTTATCCTTTCGCCTTTATCCTTTAATCTCTCCCGTACGGCAGCATCTTTTCGACGCGTTTCTGATCGCCTTCGGATACTAAGCAATCGATATCCAGATTGCGTTTACGCTTGCTCGTTTTCTTAGTCAAAATATGACGTGCATGGCTGTGTCCGCGTTTGAACTTGCCGCTGGCGGTCGAACGAAAACGCTTCGCCGCGCCCTTGTGTGTTTTTAGTTTTGGCATAACTCTACTCCTATCTAACTATCTAAAAAATCTCGTCTTCGTCTGTTTTCGGCTCGGCCTTAGCCTTTGCCGCCGGTTTTTTGGCAGCGGGTTTTGCCACCTTTACCGGTTTTTCTTCTTTTTCAACCACCTCAATAGGGGTAGCTTTTTTGGCTTCTGCGACCTTCGCTTTCTTTGGGTTAAAGATCGTGAACATCTGATAGCCTTCCATCTTTGGATAAACCTCGACATCTGCTAGGTCTATTAAGTCCGCAGTGAGCTTTTTGAGGATCTTTCCTCCAAGCTCACGGTGCGTCATTTCGCGTCCGCGAAATGCAATGGTCGCTCGGACCTTGTCACCGTCATTAAGCCACTTGCGGGCATTTTCCATGCGGTAACTATAATCGTGGTCGTCGGTGCCGGGGCGAAACTTGATCTCTTTGACCTCGACCGTGACCTGTTTCTTTTTAGCGTCATGAGCTTTTTTCTTTTGCTCATACAGAAACTTGCCATAATCGATCATCTTACAGACCGGCGGTTGAGCCTTGGGTGCGATCTCGACCAGGTCGATACCGCGATTTCGGGCTTCCTGGATAGCATCACGCGTATCCATCACGCCAAAAAGCTCACCATCCTCGGTTACAACTCGAACGGACGGAACGCGTATGCGTTCATTGGTCCGGTGCAGCGGTTCACGAAACCGCGGCTTAAATTTTCCACCAAATCTTCTAGCGATAAATGCCTCCGTTGTTAATAACCCGTTCTAGAGACTGCGGCTGAGTTTTTCAGCAGTAATTTTCTCTTTGAACTCATTTAGCGTCATCACACCGATGTCGCCCTGTTTGCGTTCGCGAACGGCCACCGTGCCGTCCTCGAGTTCCTTATCGCCCAGAACGAGCATATAAGGGATCTTTTGCATCTGTGCGTCGCGGATCTTTGCACCGATCTTATCAGATATTGTATTCGATTCTACACGAAAACCTGCCGATCGGAGCTCGGCTGCGACCTGTTCGGCGTAATCATTGATCCGATCGGTTATCGGCAGAACCGTCACCTGCACCGGAGCAAGCCACAGCGGGAACGCACCCGCGTAATGTTCGATCAACACGCCAAAGAACCGCTCGATCGAGCCGAACAACGCCCGGTGGATCATAAATGGACGATGTTTCTGATTGTCATCGCCGGTATATTCCAGCTCAAAACGCTCAGGCAAATTAAAATCAAGCTGAATCGTGCCAAGCTGCCATACGCGTCCAATGGCGTCCTCGATCTTTATATCGATCTTTGGCCCGTAAAACGCAGCCTCGCCTTCTATACGTTCGTATGAGATATTTCGCTCGTCGAGAGCACTGGCAAGCTGCTTTTCGGCGTCGGCCCAGTCTTCGTCGGAGCCGAGATAGCCTTTATTTTCAGCACCACCACGAACTGAAAGCTCAAATTTTACCTTTTCAAAACCATAGGTCTCAAAAACCTTGATCGCAAAATCCAGACAATCCGCAACCTCGGCGTGAACCTGATCGGGACGCACAAATAAATGCGCGTCATCGACCGAAAACCCGCGTACACGCATTAGTCCGTGCAGTGTTCCCGAGAGCTCGGCACGGTAAACTGTGCCCATTTCCGAGTAACGCTGCGGCAGATCGCGGTACGAACGCGGGCTCGATTTATAAATGCCGATGTGAAAAGGGCAGTTCATCGGCTTAAGACGATACTCCTCGTCCTCAATGCTCGTCGGTGCATACATCGAGTCAGAGTAGTTACCCTCATGGCCACTCTTTACCCACAGATCGCGTTTTGCGATATGCGGCGTAAAGACAAAACTGTATCCGCGACGCTCAAGCTCCTCTTTGAGCAGGCGTTCCATCTCGTTGCGGATAATACCGCCTTTCGGATGCCAAAGTATCAAACCCTGACCGTAATCATCGTCGATCGAAAATAGGTCAAGTTGTTTGCCAAGCTTGCGGTGATCGCGCTTTTCAGCCTCTTCACGTTGCTTGAGCCATGCGTCGAGATCTTCTTGCTTTGCAAACGCAGTTCCGTAAATACGCTGCATCTGCTCACGCTCGGCATCACCTTTCCAGTATGCTCCGGACAACGCAAGCAGTTTGAAAGCTTGTAATTTGCCTGTGTGCGGGACGTGCGGGCCGAGACAAAAATCTATGAACGGCGAATTGTCGATGTAATAAAGCGTTGCCGAATCAGATACTTTATCCGTAATAAGCTCACATTTAAGCGGCTCGTCACGTTCTTTGAAAATATCTAGGATTTTTGCTTTATCAACCAACTCGCGGCGATAGACTAGATTTTGCTTCGCCATTGCCTTCATCTTCTTCTCGATAACAGGCAGGTCGTCCTCGGTCAGATTTCGCGGGGCGATCACGTCGTAATAAAACCCGTAACGCGGGTCTTCCATCAACGCCGGGCCAACACCCAGTTTCGTTCCGGGGAACAGATCAAGTATCGCTGCAGCAAGAAGATGAGCGGTCGAGTGGCGAATAAGCTCAAGACCATCGTGTGAATCAGCAATAATTGGCTCGATCGAGATCACCTCGTCAGTAGTCCCGAGATCTCTATTCAGATCGACTTCCTCGCCGTTTACTTTTGCGGCAAGTGTTTTCTTTAACGCATCGCGGTCAAACGCCTTGATAGCGTCCGCAACAGTCGCGGGCGCAGGGATAGACCGCTGGTTATCGCCAAATTTGATATTTAATTCGCTCATATTCTGTTCACCGTATTTTTGATCCAATAAAATTAGCCATCTGCATGCACAGATAGAAACTTTGCGATTGCAAAGCCAACTCAAAAAAGATCAACGATAAACAAACTTCCTACTACTAACTGAGATCAGATCCGATAAGAGCGACTTTGCTTGGTTTAGAGTTGCGTCTTTAGACGCGATCTTCACGCATAAATGCGTAACTCTAAACTGTCCCGCTATTAGAAGCGGGTCGTAGTAGTTGTAAAAACAGCAAAGTACTTCGTAAGCATCTTATCGAAAGTATGTAAATGGTAGTCTCTAGCAGACTCGAACTGCTGACCCCTACCTTGTCAAGGTAATGCTCTACCAACTGAGCTAAGAGACTACACTCGTCGCAAATCCAAGAGAAAAGCGAACAATAAGAATGCCAAAGCTGTGGAAAAGTGTCAAGTTAGGGCGTAAAGGTCGTATCAAGCCTTTAACTTACCAGCAGCGTTGTCGACAAATTTCCATACCTGAGATTCGGGGATCAGCATAGGCTTTTCGACGATCGATAGGGATAGTGTTTTCAATGTTTCGTCATAAGTCGCACGCAAGATAACGCCGAACGGCCCGGACACCTGAACGTCATCGCCGTCAGGAACTTTAACACCCCATTGTGCCAACTCACGGCGAAAGCGATTTAGCCGCTCACGCGACACATCTGTAAATTCTTTTGTTTCAGACATATAGATAGATAACGGTACGCTGGGAATAGTGTCAAGCAACGCCAGAGCAAAACCGGTGCATGCCGATTGCGACGAGCTTTGTGGTGCGATTGTCGACATCGTATGTTGGATTGACCTCGCTAAATTCTATGATCTTTGTATTCGCCAGCGAAGCGGCGTATTTAACGAGTTGGATAAATTCGCCGGCCCGCAATCCCAACGGTGACGGGGCCGATGTGCCCGGAGCATCTGCTGAACGCACGGCGTCCATATCGAATCCAAAGAAAGTGTTTAAAGACGAGCTGTGGCCGATGAATTTTTGTCTGATCTGCTCTTTGATCTCAATGTCGGCTTCGGCTCGCGACCGCAAGAGTTCTAGGCTGATGCGGTGCACACCGCTTTCGCGTAGGTATTCATAATAGATCGGCGAGCATAAATGTGTCTGATAGCCCACTTCATAAAAGTATGAAGGCAGTAGATGCTTTTCTTCCAAAAGCTGTCGATACTGCGTTCCGTTGTTTCGCTGCTCCGCGATCCTCACATCTAGGTGAGAGTCTACATTAACCCCGATCCACCATTCAGGGCCATAGACCTCGGCCATAGCCACCCCATCCGGATAGGAAATATCATTTCCACCACCAAGCACGATTACGCGTTTGCCGTCTCGCAAAAGCTGAGCAACGACCGTAAAATGTGTTTCGTGGGTTTCCTCTAGAGTTGAACCAATAACAACATTGCCAAGATCAAATATCTTCTTCTTGATATTAAATGGAGTGAGGCGGTAAAACTGTTCGCGGATCATATCAGGAGCCGCAGCGGCACCGATACGTCCATTATTACGTCGTACGCCTTCGTCCTGCGGGCAACCAAGTATCACGATATCCGCCGCGTCATATTGCCCGGGATCGTGCGATACGACCTCGCCTAGCCTCGGATCGTTGATATCGCCTCGTCGGTAAAATACTCGATCGTCAGGTCGTTTTGTCAGGTCAAATATCGCACTCATAATTAAGGTTAGTATTTTCCTAATTCGCACCGAAGTCAACACAGTTTATACTTGACATCTTAATGTCGTTTGAAATATCACTTACGATTAGGGTAACGCCGCAATCGAAAGGAATTAAAACACAATTATCCGAGAGCGCAGGAGGTCCAACACTGAACTTATGAAAAGTCTGAATATATCACTATTGTCCTGTGTTTTATTGCTTTTAGTATTAGCTCCGACTTTCGCTCAAACGACTGACGTTTACAGTTGCGTAACCGATCTGGTCATCGAAGACAGGGCCGCAAATCCAAAAGTGACCCGTGCCGTTTATCAGCCCTCAAAAAAATGGATCCCGGGGCAGGAGATTCGTGTCAAGTTTCTTGATGGCAACGAATATGTGAGAAGTAAAGTGAGGCAGTATGCGGAAACCTGGGAAGAGTTTGCCAATATTGATTTTGTTTTTGTCCAATCCGGGCCCGCCGAGATCCGTATCAGTTTCACGCTAGATAAAGGCTCCTGGTCATATTTTGGTAAAGATTCGGCCAGGCAATCGCAGGTTAAGACAGAAAATGGGTCTCGATTTGTTCGCGATGCCACGGGTGCGTCGATGAATTTTGGCTGGTTTAATGATAAGACTTCCGAAGAAGAGTTTAGACGAACAACACTGCACGAATTTGGCCATGCTCTTGGCTTGCACCATGAGCACCAAAATAAAAATCAGAATATTCAATGGAACGAAGAGGCGGTCTATGCCTATTTTGCAAAGCAAGGTTGGTCACGCGAAAAAACGCAGGCTCAGGTCCTGAAAAAATATGGGAATGATAGTGAGATCTCTAATGGCGTTTACGACCCGCTCTCGATAATGCACTATTACTATCCGCCTGAATTGATAAAGGGCGGAGCAAAAGTGCGATCTAACTCGGTACTTTCGGCGAATGATAAGGCCATTATCGAGGAAATGTATCCTTTTGATGAGGATATTGCGACGGTCACAAAACCGCCGGTAAATAAGCCTCCGACGACGCCGGTTAAGCCTCCGGCCAAGCCAAGCGGGACGACGATCTCGTTTAGCGATGTTTCGGTAGATTTCGAAGGGTATGATGACAAGACCGAACAAGACGGGATGACGTTTGCGTCTGATTTCAAGGTGAAAAATGGCCTCAAGCAGGAATTTTCGTTTGCGATCTATTTTTACAACGCAAACGGCACGCCGCTAAGAGACTCGAATCGCAAATTTTATTCAACGACGGGTTCAGTTGCAGTTTTCAGAAAATTTACTCCTGCGTACGCCGACGCCGTCTATAATCAGTACGAGATCTTTATGCCCTACGAAGAACTTGAGATCGAATGTGGGGAACATAGTTTAAAATATTCGATAGGAATCTGGAGTGGACAGAAACGAATTGTTACGACGGGTTATACGTATTTCACCTTGGATATTCCATGCGAAGAATAGCTTTTAGGCTTAATGTCCCAGACGAAACGTATAATTACGAGGACTTCATTGGGACCTTAACATTATTTTTCCCAGCAAAATCTTTGGCTTCTTCATATCCAGCGTCAACATGACGTATAACTCCCATCCCTGGATCAGTAGTTAGTACGCGTTCAATTCTTTTTGCGGCTTCGGGGGTACCGTCGGCGACGATGACCTGGCCTGCGTGTAATGAATAACCGATGCCGACGCCTCCGCCGTGATGGAGCGAGACCCACGTGGCACCTCCCGCGACGTTTATCATGGCGTTGAGATAGACCCAGTCGGCAATTGCGTCGGAGCCGTCTTTCATCGATTCGGTCTCGCGATTTGGCGAAGCGACCGATCCGCAGTCGAGATGATCGCGGCCGATAACGATCGGGGCTTTTAGTTCGCCGGACGCGACCATTTCATTAAGTTTCAGCCCTGCTTTCGCCCTCGCTCCGTAACCAAGCCAGCAGATTCGAGCGGGCAGGCCCTGGAATTCGACCTGTTCCTGTGCCATCGTCAACCAGCGGGCAAGATGGTCGTCTTCCGGAAAAAGATTCATGATCGCTTCGTCGGTGCGATAGATGTCCTCTTTGTCACCCGAAAGAGCGACCCAGCGAAAAGGGCCTTTGCCCTCGCAAAATAGCGGCCGGATGTATGCCGGGACGAAACCGGGATAGTCGAAGGCGTTCGAGACCCCATTATCTTTCGCCCGCTGGCGGAGGTTGTTGCCGTAGTCAAAAACAACGGAACCGCGACGCTGTAACTCAAGCATCGCCTTGACATGCGTCGCCATCGAGTCCAGAGCTGCCTGCTCATAAGCAATCTGGTCGCGTTGACGAAATTCCGCCGCTTCGTCAACCGAATAACCGACGGGAATATAACCCATCAAAACGTCGTGAGCAGACGTCTGATCGGTAACCACATCAGGAATAACCCCACGTTCGAGCAATTGCCAATGGACCTCCGCCGCGTTCCCGCACAAAGCGATCGATCTTGCTTCCTTGGTTTCGACTGCGGCGTTTACGAGAGCCAAGGCATCATCAAGGTCCTTTGCTGCCGCGTCAACCTGTTTCAATGCCAGCCGCCGCTCGATCCGCCACGGATCGACATCGACGAGCAGACCGACACCGCCATTAAACGTGATCGCCTGTGCCTGAGCACCGCCCATTTCGCCTAGTCCGGCGGTCAGAACGAACTTTCCCGCTAATGTTCCCCAGCCGTGCTGTCGTGCCAGCGACCCAAATGTCTCATACGTCCCCTGCAAAATGCCCTGCGTTCCGATATAGATCCACGACCCGGCTGTCATTTGCCCATACATCATCAGCCCGTCGCGTTCGTATTGATCAAACTGCT
>JBGAUY010000069.1:0-13619 GCA_044228425.1 Pyrinomonadaceae bacterium
CCCTTGCCAAAAGTCGCCGTCAGCGGAAACACGCCGGCCGGAGAGCTGCCATCGCCCTCACGTTTGATCTTTGCGACGGTCGTCTGACGGGTAAGTTCGTCGCCCCAGGCGAGGCCATTACGGCCAATGACAACCGGGAAACTCTCGCCGACCATTTTCCAATCGGCCTTTTCATTTTTGCGTTCGTAAAGTCGGGCCGTGCCGGTCGTTGCGTCCCAGTCTTTAGTCGTGACGACGACGGTTTGAAGTGATTTTGTAAAGGGAGCTTTGACTACCGCTGGCTCCGGTTTCTTGACCTGTGCCGATGCTGGAACCAGACTAACCAGGACGAAAAGAAGTGCGGAGATGGTTTTCATATCAATCATTAAAGAGCGAGTCTGTCGGCGAAGCGCTCTTCGCCGACATATACATCCTGACGCCCAACGCGATCACTCCCACCGAAACCGCTATCCAAACCACGGTCCAAACCACTGCCGGAATGCCGGTCGCGGATGCCATATTGCCCGCGTCCGTGCTGATGCCGTCAATGCCGATAAGCGGTGCGTTAATAAAGAACAAAGTCTTGAGATCGGAAAGTGCGTTGAGCAGACATTGTATCGCCAAAAAAGCGATCATGAAATTTGCCACTTTTTCGCTCGCATACAACGCTAGACCTATTAATCCGGCCGAAAGCAGCAAGCCCACCGTGACGGTGAATGCGACGCTCGAAAACGGAACATTGAGCGATAGAAAATTAAAGACGGGGAAAATGATGCCAAAAACAACGGTGATCAAACCGATCGCAGCTCCGATGCAAAATAGCACTTTTTGCGACGCAACATTTTTCCGCATCAGGAAAAGCATCAAAACGCCAAAGGCTGTCGTGCCGAGATAGCCTGCACTGGAGGTAAATATCTGGCCGAGAAATCCCGATGGCGCCGAATACACAACTCCGCTGCCATCTGCCGCGATCGTCAGGCTTTGTACTGCTCCGCCCGTGACCAACGCCACGAGAGCGTGGCTACTTTCATGAATGAAAGTAACAAACAGCCTGATCGGATAGACCAGATATTCGGCATAGGGAATGAACCACAGGCCTATGGTCAGCAAAGTGGCGATGACAAGCAACTTTGCTTGCGGTTTGGCGTCGTCGGCGAGCTTGTATTTCATAATGCAAAAAAAACTCCTGAAATGGCTACAAGCGAATACGAGTATTTTAGCCGAAAGTTCGGCCTTTCTATAGGTTAGCCGCGTTGATAGTCGGCCTTGCCGCCGGTCTTTGATTCGAGCCGTACGTCTGCGATCACGATATCTTTTTGAACAGCTTTGCACATATCATAAATCGTCAGAGCGGCGACGGAAACGGCGGTTAAGGCTTCCATCTCGACACCGGTCTGTGAAGCCGTAATAGCCTCGGCGGTGAGGGCGACGCCGTCATCCGTGAACTCAGCGGTCACGTTTACCTTGCTCAGATTTATTTGATGACAGAGCGGAATCAATTCCGATGTCTTTTTCGCCGCCATGATACCGGCGATGCGGGCGATCTCAAGCGGATCACCCTTGGGCGAGTTGTGAATTTGTAGAGTTTTGAGCGTTTCTTGAGATAGGAGGACAAGGGCGGATGCAACAGCTCGCCGCACAGATATTTCTTTGCTTGAAACATCGACCATCTTTATCTTTCCTGCGTAGTCAAAATGTGAAAGCTCACTCATATTATTTATAAAAACACGATATCTACAGTTTCACCAGCTTGGGCGGTTTGGCCGCTTGCCAAAAAAACTAACGAATCTGCTTGAGCAAATCCGACAAAGTCCGACGATCCTTGCGATCTAAGTGTAACGGCGATAAGCCGGCCATTCTCATCAGTTTCCAGCCGCGACGGCAGATAGGTATCGCGACCGCGCGCGGCTTTTGCGTCGACACCTAAAATGGCCAATCCCTTTCTTAAATCGGTTTCTGTCGCCCCTTGCAACTGCATTATCGCCCTACGTACAAATAGTTGAAAGGTAACCGCAGCGGATACTGGATTTCCGGGCAATCCAAAAACAAGCGTTTTGCCAAGCTGCGCAAATACTGCCGGCTTGCCGGGTTTTAGCCGCACCTTTTCAAAGAATATTTTGGCTCCCAGCTCGGTCAATGCGGCCTTTGTTAGATCATATTTTCCAACCGAGACGCCGCCTGTGATTATGAGGATATCTTTGCCATTTGCTGCATTTGAAATTTGGGATTTGAGATCAAATAGATCATCGCTTGCGATCGGATAGGTGTCGGCGACCGCACTGCAATGTTCGGCCATCACTTTTAGCATTACCGAGTTTGAATTGCGTATTTGATCGCGACCGGGCTTTTTACCCATATCGACGATCTCGCTACCCGTGCCGAGAATTGCGACAGTTGGACGTTTGCCGACCATTACCTTTGCGAAACCAAATGCAGCGAGTGTGGCGATGTTGTTTACGGTAATGAGCGAACCTCGTTTGATAACAATGCGGCCTTTTTTTATCTCAGAACCTTGTCGCACGATTGCTGTGCTTTTTTTGACTGTTTCGAGGATAGTCACTTCCGTTTCCGTGCCGCTTGTGATCTCGATCCTTGCGACCGTATCGGCACCTAGGGGAACAGGAGCACCGGTCATTATTCTGACGGCTTGGCCGCGTATCATTGTCTTGTGCCAACCGCTCCCGGCGGCTGATTCGCCAACGATCTTGAGCGTAACCGGAGTTTTTTTTGTGTCGGACGCCGTCACAGCGAACCCATCCATCTGCGAACGGTCGAACGGCGGCAGATCAGAATCGGCGACGATATTTTCTGCTAAGACGCGACCGGCCGCATCCGCCAGATCGACTCGCTCATTGCCAAGTGCGGAAACCTTGCGGCTAATCATCGTCAATGCTGAGGAAACGCTGATCATCTTGTTTCCGCCTATTTGACGACGTAAAATTCCGTCTGCCGAGCACCGATGAATTTGTAGCCGGCCTCAGTCATTACCGCATCATCTTCGGCCATTATGGTGACTTTTTGGCCGCCCCATTCGGGGACCTCAGTCGTTGTGTTCAATTCGATCGACATGTACGAGCCGAGTAATATCTTGTTAGAACCACCGCCAATGCTACCTCTAAAATCGATCGACGGCCCTAGTCCGTGGCCGTGCGGTCCGAGCGGATGCGAATAGATCGAACAATTGATCGACTGTTTTTTACATTCGGCCATCGCGGCTTCATATACAGCTGTTCCGGTCATTCCCGGACGAGCGGACGCGAAGATAAAATCTTGCAGCCGGTTTGTATTTTTGAGGGCGGCCTTTAATCCTGCGGGAGCATCGCGTTCGCCGATATTTAGAATATACGCGTGCTTCTGCCAATCGGTGCTTAGGCCCATGTAGTTCAATCCAAAATCGACATGGATCAGATCTCCGCGCTGGATCACCTCCGATTCTTTTCCCGTGCTCAAGAATTGCCCGGTCGTACCGGTCGCGAGGGCCTTTCTCTGCAATCGCAGGTCGGCCTGAAACCATGTATCAACGCCTATATCGTTTAACTGTTGCATCATCCACCAACGAACATCGCCGACAGTAGTTATGCCCGGTTTGATGACCTCGTTTGAGAAGGCTCGCCGTGTAATGACATCGGTTGCGAGAACGGCATTTCGATAATGCTCTAATTCCTCGGGTATTCGTGTGTCTAGAAACTCGGTCAGTAGGTCGGCGGCCGGTACGAATTTCCTGGCATTTTCGTCGCCAAGCACGTCGGTCAGGAACTTATGTGCGTCGAATGTCAGTCCGCTTTGTTGCCCACGAGTGCCGCCGAAATTTAGGGCGATAGTTTTTGGATTTCGTGCATCGACGATCTTTCGAATTTCCTCGCCGATCTTGTCGCGGGGCGGCATCAGCAACTTGTAGTGGTTGTTTAGCCGCTCTTCGTCATAACGAACGACCGCAATTCGCTCGATTCGTTCACCCTGATCGATAAAAATAAAAAAGTCGCGGCGGCCGACGATCGGTATCGGCGGCACAATATAAGGCGTCACAGGATCAGTGTGAAATTCTTCGTTGACCACGATCCACATCTCGATGCCGTGATGTTTCATCATCGGCAAAAGCAGCGTGCCGAGCCGTTTTTTAAGCCATGACTCACGCACTTCCATTTGCTGGCGTTGAGAAAGCAACTTTGGCATTGGCGGGATAGGTTCATTTGATCTGTTTTGACCAATCAGTGCCGGAGAAAAGGCGATGAGGCAAAGCGCGACAAATATAAGTTTGTGTAACGACATAATCAAGGCGAAAGAATCGCGTGCGTTTAGCGGAAATAATTGGCAAATGATAAAATCCTATTTTGAGCTAACGAGCGAAATTTTATCATAAAAGCCAATTCGGCGAGGACATTCAACAATCGTGATCGAACTACAGTTAACCGAAGAACATATTGCCCTACAAAGGACCGTCCGCGAGTTTTGTGCTGGCGAAGTCGCACCGTATATCAAGGAATGGGACGAAAAATCGCATTTCGAACGCTCAGTTTTTGACAAAATGGCCGATCTGGGGCTGATGGGCGTTTGCATCCCGGAACAGTACGGCGGTGCGGGTTTTGACTATATCTCGCTCGGGATCGTTTGTGAGGAATTAGAGGCTTGCGATACATTTCTGCGGGTCGCGATGTCGGTCCATGTCGGCCTTAATTCACTAAGCGTTTATTCGTGGGGAACCGAGGAACAAAAGCAAAAATATCTCGTCCCGCAAGCCAAGGGCGAAAAGCTCGCGACGTTTGGCTTGACCGAACCGAACGCCGGTTCTGATGTTGTCGGGATGAAATCGTACGCAAAACGCGATGGCGATGATTGGATCTTGAACGGCGAAAAGATGTGGATCTCGCTCGGAGACGTGGCCGACCATTTCCTCTTCTTTTGCTGGACGGACGCCGAAAAGCAAAAAAACCGCGATCATAGCGGCATCTCGTGTTTTATTGTCGAACGGACGATGGCGGGATTCTCATCCGGAACGCTCCACGGTAAGCTCGGTATCAAGGCGGGCAACACCGGTTATTTTTCACTGCAGGATGTACGAGTTCCGGCGAGTAATATGCTCGGGCAAGAGGGCGAAGGGTTTAAGATCGCAATGTTCTCGCTTGAGAACGGCCGCTACACGGTCGCATCAGGTGCGACGGGCGTGATCCGTGCCTCGCGTGATGCGTCTGTAGCGTACGCCAACACCCGTGAGGTTCAGGGACAGACGATCGGTAATTTTCAGCTCGTAAAGCAAAAGATCGCCAATATGGAAGCCGATTATGAGATGTCGCATCTGCTATGGCTCAAGTGCGGCTATCTCAAAAATATGGGCTTGCCCTCGGCTAAGGCTGCATCAATGGCAAAATGGCAGGCGACGACCCGAAGCGAGACCGCCGCGTCAATGGCGATCGAGATCCACGGAGCCAACGGATATACGAACGACTATCCTGTCGAGCGTTATTTGCGTAACTGCAAAGCCGCAGTCATCTATGAGGGTACCCGCGACATTCACACGCTGATGCAGGCTGACTGGGCTTTAGGGCTAAAAAAGGAAAAGGCTGCACGCGTAATTCTACCACCGTACGTTGCAGCAGCAACTGCGTAAGAAAAACCCCATTTACCCAAAAAAGGCCGCGCACAAATTGTCCGCGGCCTTTTTTTCTCGACAGCGAGCTTTCTATACCACGCCGTAGCCCAATCCGTTGACACGCTCCCCTTCCAAGGCGTAAAGTGCTGAACTGAACGATTTGTTGATCAAACGATGACAACCGCGAAGAAGATAACTTTGGGATTTGGCGCGTTGATCGTGCTTTTGATCATTTCCAACGTGGCGGTCATCTTGCCGCTGCGGTCGGTTGATGATGAGATCCGGGCCATGACAGAGGTAGGCCGGCCCCGCCGAGCCGCGGCGAAAGCGATGGAAGTTGGCGTCCTGTCATACGCGCTTGCCGTTCGCACGTATGCTCAAACGAACGACTCGGAATATCAACGGACTGCCGAAGATGCGATCGCCGAAGTGGAGGCACAATATTCCGAATATGTCCGGCTCGCTGAGACCGAGCGCCACCGCATATTGGGCGATCAATTTCTGCCGCGTTGGCAGGCCGTCAAAGAGCAAGGCAGGGCGATAACAAACGGTGGAATGAGGTTTTACGGCGAAGCCGAGTGGCGTTCTTTGACAGATAGCCGTAACGAATTAATACGCTTTCTGCGCGAAGAGATCCTGCCGGAATCACTCGCGGATTACGATGCTCGAAAACAGATCGCCACCGGTAAAGTGTACGCGACCGAGCGATTTGTTGTTATCTTTTTTATTCTTTGTTTGATCATCGCTATCGTGATGAGCCAGGCCGTAGGACGAGCCATTGTCCGATCTGAACGAGAAATTCAGAGCCGCCGGGAACATCTCCGCGCGACGCTCTCAAGCATTGCAGACGCCGTTGTAACGATCGATATCGACGGGCGGATCACCTCGTTGAATATAGCCGCGCAGCATTTTGCGAACTTGACGGAGGCGGAGGCGATCGGCAAACAGCTCAATACGGTTTTGGAGTTCACTGACGGCGAGACCGGAACGGCGGTCGAGAGCCCCGCGTTGAAGGCGCTTCGTGAAGGTTCGGTCATCAGTAACGACAGCGTTCTACTCGCGACTCGTTATGGAACCCAGGTTCCCGTCGAAGACAACGCTGCCCCCATCCTAAGTCCAAACGGTGACGTTGTGGGAAGCGTACTGGTTTTTCGCGATGTTACGGAACGAAAACTGCACGAACAGGAGTTGATCAGGATCCAGGAAGAGCTGGATGTCCGCGTTAAACACCGCACCTATGAACTAGCGGAAACGCACGCCGAATTGGTCAAGGAAATGGAGGGTAACGCGATCGCCGAACAACAGCGGATCGACCTCTTGGGCCGGCTAGTTTCAAGCCAGGAAGACGAGCGTCGCCGTATCGCCCGTGATCTACACGACCATCTCGGCCAGCGGTTGACGGCATTAAGGCTTAAGCTCGCATCGCTAAACGCCGCCGCGGGCGGACACGAGATATTAACGCCAAAGATCAACCGATTGCAGGAGATTGCACTTCGACTTGACACAGAAGTAAGCTATTTAGCATGGGAACTGCGGCCCACGGCCCTCGACGATCTCGGATTTGCTTCGGCGGTCGGGGCTTTTGTTCAGGAGTGGTCACGGCATTTTGAGATACCGGCCGACTTTCAGGTAGCAAAAATTCCAAAACGGCGGTTTAGCCCGCAGATGGAGATCCATCTTTACCGCATCACCCAAGAGGCTCTCAATAATATTGCCAAGCACGCGGGAGCTAGTCATGTCAGCGTCATTCTTAAGAAACGAGGCGACCGCATTATACTGATCATCGAAGACGATGGAAAGGGTTTTGTGCCCGGAAAAAGGTTGGCTCCTGACAAATCGGGACGCGGCCTAGGTCTTTTGGGCATGCAGGAAAGGGCGACGTTGATCGGCGGTGAGGTCGAGATCGAATCGGCACCCGGAAGCGGCACGACGATCTACGTCCGGGTGCCGCTAGCGAACCAAGGAACGAGAAAATCTGTATGAGCGACAAACTGAGAATTCTCATCGCCGAAGATCACCAGACGGTTCGCGAAGGCATTAAGTTGCTCGTCAACGCCCAGACCGATATGGAGATCGTCGGCGAGGCGAGCGACGGTGACATCGCAGTTGCCGAAGCCGAGAGGTTGAAACCTGACCTGATCGTTATGGACATCTCGATGCCTAACATGAACGGGCTAAAGGCAACAAAACGGCTGCGTACCCTCAGGCTCGATCTAAAGATATTGATCCTCACCCGCCACACGGACGATGGCTATCTACAGCAACTTATCAGCGCCGGAGCTAACGGTTATGTTCTCAAGCAAAGCGCTCCTGATGAGTTGATCAACGCGATCCGCACGATCGGCTCAGGTAATGCATACGTCGATCCAAGTCTGCAAGAAAAGGTACTGGGCAGCTACGCGGCCCGCTCTTCATCGCTTCGTGGTGAGAATAAAAGCGATCTCACCGACCGCGAATCTGAGGTTATTCGTCTTATCGCGCTTGGTTACAGCAACAAGGAGATCGCCGAACGCATCGACCTCAGCGTAAAGACCATTGAGGCACACAAAGCAAATGGTATGCGCAAACTCGGTATCTCAAGCCGCACGGATATTGTCCGCTACGCTATTCTCCAAAACTGGCTTCAGGACAATTAAAACGACTTGTCCAAAACAATTACGTATAGGGATTTTCCCTAATAAAGTTGTCCTTTTTCCCGATTTTCCCTAAATCCACTAAACGGCATACTCATTACATCGAGGCAGCGATCGCGTTTCTTTTGCTTGTGATGGGGCTGGAAATGATTTGATCGCTACCTCGGTGGTCAAGGGGGAACGGGCAAGAACATCTCCCACTTTCTTGCCCGATATCAGATCAAGGAGATCAAGAAATGGCTTTTGGAGAAACGACACGATCAACCAGTACAGAATCTTTTTGTAATTCTACCTACGTTCCTTACATCGAGCGGGCACGATCTCAACGGCCAATTGCGGCTTCGAAGTTATTGATCAACGATCAAGGCAACACCGTCCTTGATTCGCTAAAAGGGGAAATGGCCGCGATGATCGCACCGTATCTACAGACGGTCGAGGTTACTGACGAACAGGTCTTGTTTAGGGAAGAGGACGACCTGGATGTTGTCTATTTTCCGTTGACCGCAGTGATCTCTGAGTTTCGGTCCCTCGAGGACGGGCGAATGGTCGAGATAGCCGTCACCGGAAATGAAGGTGCCATCGGCCTTTCAGGCGTCCTGTCAGGTTCGGGCGTCGCCCATAATTACACACAGGTGTCACAGGCCGGAACGGTGCGCGCGATCAGAGCTTCGATGCTTGAGCGTTTATTGCACTCCAATGAAACGCTGCGATCAACTCTCGGCCGGCACACGGACGTCTACATTCGACAGATCTCGCAAAAGGCGATCTGCAATATGTACCACTGCGTTAAAGAGCGACTCTGCACATGGCTCCTGATGGTTCAGGATCGGTCGGGACGCAGCAAAATGAGTCTGACCCATGAGCAGATCTCACGGATACTCGGTGTCAATCGTCCGAGTGTTTCTAAAATGGCCCACGAGCTGCAGGAAAGCAACTTGATCCGCTATTCACGGGGCAAAGTAAAGATCCAAGATCGCGAGCGTGTTGAGAACGCCGCCTGCGCCTGTTATTTCGAACTCGGCGGTCCCGCTGGTGCATTGCTGAATTAGGAATTTCTAGATCCACTAACGCGTTTTGTGCGGGACGCTTAGAGACAGTTTCAAATGGCGGGGCCGCCTGGTCCGGTCTGGCGGGAACCAACCACACCACGAACACCCAGCAATGTGTTTATTCGGTTCCCGCCAAAATTTTTATATGTGACAAAGAATCGGGATGAAATATTAGGAGAAAATTATGCTTTGGACGATCATACTCATACTTTTGATTCTGTGGGCACTTGGATTTGGCGTGGCGGGCGTCGGCAATCTCATTCACATCCTACTGGTAATTGCGCTCGTCGTGCTAATTTTGCAATTGGTCCGCGGTAATAGAGAGCCTTAGGTAAATAAGAAAGGCCGCTTCGATCAATCGAAGCGGCCTGTTTCATTTCCTAGATCAAACTACAACTATTCGACATCGGCGGTGCCTTTACCGTCTTTGTAATGGAGTGTAACTTTGTTGATCTCGGTCAGCTTGAGATCGGTCCACTCGATCGAATTGCCCTTGCTGTCTTCGATCTTGAGATCCCATTTTTCGATCTTTTCTTTCGGGTGAAACTTGATCTCGAGGGATTCGCCGTCAGCAAGAACGTCTTTGCCGAGGATGTCTTCCTGCCAATCGTCCTTGTCGCTCGGGCTAACAAAGAGCTTGTCGATGATCACGCCGGTCTTATTAACAACGGTGAAATCCTGATCAGCTCCAGATGCTGCAGGTGCAGCAGCGGTGTTGCTTGCCGTATTTGCAGCGGTGTTAGCAGCTGTGTTGGTGTTGGTCGTGTTAGCTGCGGTATTGGCGTTAGCCGGTTTGTTGGCAGCCGTATTGTTAGCCGCAGGTGCTCCGCAGCCGATAAATGCGAACGTGAGCGTCAAAACGCCAAGTGTCAAAATAATGTTTTTCATTTTCAGTTTTCCTGTCCTCAAAGATTTTCTAAAATTGCCGGACAGTTCTTTCTTCTCTGTCCAACAATCTCAAAATATTAGCAGTTTTATATCTATTTGCAAGCAATAGAACAAAAAAATGACCCGAATAAATTTCAGGTCATCTTGCATTCACCGTGAGTTGTAAATCTTATTTCTTCGCGGCGTTCGCATTCGCATTTGCGACCGGCGGATTGGTCGCCGTTTGCTTTACGGAATCGATCGCCGGGCTGCGGTTTGTCAGTTTCCACTCGCCTGCCTCTTTTACAAAGACGACCTTGATGCCGTTGGGATAGCTGTCGGCACGGATCTCAGCAACGGCTTCGTCGCCCTTGATCTGTTCGTTGCGAACCTCGCAGAGCTTGCCGGAAACGGCGTCGTCCTCGAGAAATTTCATCAGGCTTTTGATCTTGTCCGCTTTCATCTGTTCTTCGAAATCTTTGATCGTGTCGGACGAATAGATCTTACGCAGAGCCGCCTCGTCTTTTTTGACCATCGCGTCACAATACGCTTTAAATACGGGCGTCAGCGTCGGTGCGTTGTTGGTCGTGGTTTCCGGAGTAGGCGTCGTGACGGCAAGCGGGTTGTTCGAATTGCCGCCAGCGGTATTGCTGTTGCCGCCGTTAGCATTTGGCGGGGTCGTTCCGCCGCCGCAAGCAGCGATAAACAGTATAAAAGCGAAAAATAATACAAAATATTTACGTGTCATAGGTCTCGTCTCTCCCAGATAAATCGAATTTCCGAGTATAATAAATTTAAGGAAAATGAACAATACCGCCCAAACCGAACTCAACCGGCTCTTTCTGATAGAGAGCCTGCCCGAACCGCTAACTCCGGCGAGCAGCCATCTGCAGATCTTTGATAATTACATCGAAAACACCCGCATCAGATTGCGGGCGATACGCGATCCGTACTCGAAAGAATGGACGCATATCCTACAACAGAGATTTGCGTTAACGACCGAAGACGGTGCGATCACAAAGCTCGCCGAGATACATCTAAACGAAGCGGAATACGCCGCGTTTGAACGGTTTGAGGGCAGGGAGATCCGCAAGAACCGATACTTTCACGAATTTGACCGCGTCTCGTTTGCCTTTGACGTATATCTGGGCCCTCTGTGGGGACTGAACACCGCCAAGGTCGAATTTGAGACCCGCGAGCAAATGGAAGCCCTCATCCCGCCGCCATTCGCAATTTTTGAGGTCACGACGGACCCATTCTTTGCGGGCAGTAATTTGGTCGAAAAGACCTTCGCCGACATACAGGCCGAGGTCGCAAAGCTTGGCTCGTCCGCGGTTACCGTTTCAGATGAATAAACTACGGCCTCGAACCCGACGGCATCCACGCCAAGGTCCACGAGACCCTCGAAACAATGGCCGAGAACGACCTTAGCCGCAACCGCATCAAAGCGGTCAAATAACAAAAAGGCTTCGCAACCGCGAAGCCTTTTTTCTATTGTGCTCTTAAATATGTTTGTTTGTTCTAAATCTAAACCACTGATAAATGGCGGAGCCAAAGGTTCCAATCAAGAACCATTGAATTACAAGTATGAAGAATGCTCCTCCGACCGAACCAAAAGCAGCGATTGCTAGTACCGCAAAAATGTTTATGATTTCCCAAATCAATCGCGCGGTACTTCTATTAAACACATCGGTATAAAATAGGGACTCTTCTAGAAATAAAAGTAGGGTAATCCCAATAGCAATCACGACCGTGATGACACCGACTATTGATGCTTTCGCCCACATTCTTTCTCTTAAGAACATGCTTCGCTCCTGACTGATTTAAAGGTGGAAACAAACCTAATGACATCATCAACTGTTTCGACTGGCGTTTTCCAGTAACTTGTATCATTTGGCAGTGCTAAGTTATTCGATTCTGCTGCGAAAATTACCAAGTCGTCTAAGTCCTCGTCTACAATCCCGTAAATCTTCGACAAATTGTCGTTCGGTCTAACGGGAAAGTCCGATCGATTCATCCAGTCGCCCAAATATTTATAAACGTCGAGAGCTATTTTTTTTGAAAGCCCCTGACTTACAAAATGTTGCAGATAATCTTCCTTTTTATCTGCCTGTCTGCTCCTTTCAACAAAATAGTTCTTTATCCTGATACAGAGCGTACCCGTAGCAAAAATCCCAACCGCACCTAAG
The DNA here is from genome assembly GCA_044228425.1 of Pyrinomonadaceae bacterium. GTDB lineage: Bacteria > Acidobacteriota > Blastocatellia > Pyrinomonadales > Pyrinomonadaceae > OLB17. The sequence continues at coordinate 12,305 of JBGAUY010000069.1, forward strand.
ATTGCATAGAAAATCATTTTAATACCGCTCCAAGACTTTTCGTGTTCCGCTTCTGAACACAATCCTTCTAAGCAGGATGAAGCGTTGCCTTGGTTGTCTTTGCGAACTCTAGATCACCTTGAAGTGTTTCTATTACCACGCGGTCTTTATCGACAACCTTATATTTGGGCTGATATTTGCGCTTGGCGACTTCGAGTGCCAATAGCAGAACTAAAGTAAACACGATTGGAACAAAGAACGCCCAGCCATTTTCAAACTGAAGCATCAAGGCCACACCCGCCGGGATCGAGCCTAAGAACAAAAGTCCGCTAAGACCCTGCATCAGAGTCATAAACTTTTTACCTTTCCAGCATCTTTCGCAAAACGGAAGCGTGATGCTGTGTTCGACGCGAACGGCGATCATCAGGAGCAAACCTATCAATGGGGCAAGCAATAACAGGCCGTAGGTATAACTCGGCATGTAGGTTTTCTTAAATTCTCTAGTATCAACAGACGCGTCCTTGGAATGGCACACGACACAGTTTTGATCCATCGGGAGGTTGTTTTGGTTTTTCATAATGTAGGTTGGGAACAGGAGTTAGGCAAGAGCTACCTTCACTATTATCGCTCACACCGTACAAGGGGAGCAATAGATATTTTTTCTGATGTTAGCCGGGGTTTTGGGGATCGGAGCGGAGGAAAGATCGCGGTGCCTAACGCGAGCCTAGGACAATCCAAGGGGCTTTTGAACCTCGGGATTATTTTTATCTGATTCCTGCTGTCGATGCCTTTGCACCTTGCCGACAAATTCCGCGACTCCGAAGATGTACATCACTACTAAGAAAAGGAACAAATAGAGAAAATCCCGTAAATCTGTGATTTCCTTTATCGCTTCATTTTGGTTTTCAATTAGCATACGAATTACCTTTTCCTGAGAGTCGTCGGGATAAACAGGAGCATAATTTCCGCCTCGCATCATGTAAAACACGAACAGAATTAACATGCTGACGGCCAAGTAGTTATTAAACCTGAATGACCAAATCGCTTTATCCAGATCCGAGAGAATAGGTTCCCGGTTAGTTTTGAAATAGTAAATAATCCGTACAACCGCGAAGGCGAACAAGATGGCGAAGAAGAAGTAGATGAAATATGAGTCGGAATTAAACATACTAATTTCCTAACGACGTTAGATGGTTGTGCGATATGTCTTCATTTTTAGGATGTTAGCAGAGATAGTGAACAACGAACAGGGAAAAGTGATCGGTGGGCGGGGTGGGAATTTTATTAAAAAACGCTTGAACTTCATTATGATTTTAGGTATTTTGGTAGGCATTGG
>JBGAUY010000070.1:0-13222 GCA_044228425.1 Pyrinomonadaceae bacterium
GAGCGGCTGCGTTATTGGTCGGCTTTGTAGTCGATGAACCACCGCATCCGAACCCCGTGATAAGTAATGCACCGATAGCCACATAGATCGTTAAGATAAAGTTTCTCTGCTTCATTTCGTTTCTCCTTTTGGTTGGTTTGGTTGTTTGCGTTTTAAGAATATAATAATCCAAAGTCACACATCTATGAAACACACAAAGATATTGGCCTGCCTCGCTGTTGTTTGGTTGCTGAGCACGAATGTCTTTGCGCAGCAACGCATCAAAGATCTAAAACCGACCGTCATCCTTATCTCGCTCGATGGGTTTCGGTGGGATTATCTTGATAAATATAAACCTCAGGCGATCGGTAAACTGGCTAAAAACGGTGTGCGTGCTAAGTGGATGATCCCGTCGTTTCCGACGAAAACATTCCCTAATCACTATACGATCGCGACCGGCCTTTATCCGCAAAATCACGGAATCGTTGAGAATAATGTCTGGGACTTTGGTGAAGTTTTCACTATGTCGAAACGTAAAGAGGTCGAGAATCCGCGCTGGTGGGGTGGCGAGCCAGTGTGGGTCACCGCGCAGAAACAAGGACAGATCGCGGCGAGCTATTTTTTTGTCGGGACCGAAACTATGATCGACGGTGAACGTCCCGAAAAATGGCGTGTCTATAATGGCCGCGTTCCGAATAAAATGCGTGTCGACCAAGTCTTGTCGTTTTTTGACGAGCCTGTCGCAAAACGCCCGACGATGATCTCGATGTATTTTTCGACTACAGACGACGTTGGCCACGAATTTGGCCCAGATGCAGAAGAAACCAAATACGCGGTCTGGGAAGTCGATGAGTACATCGAGCGTCTAATGTTCGGCCTGAAGAAACGCGGGATCGATAACGAAGTAAATGTGATCATCGTCTCGGATCACGGCATGGCAAATTATTATCCTAGACAAGTCACGTTTCTCGATGACCATTTTGACATCGAAAAGCTAACAGATCGCATCCTGTGGACCAACGAGATCGTTCAGATATTTCCAAAACAAGGCAAAACGGATGAGATCTACTCAAAAATAAAGTCACTCGAACACACAACATGTTGGAAAAAGGGCAACTTGCCTGCTCGTTTGCATTACAATGACGGCAAACGAATCGCACCGATCATATGCAGCTCTGATGAAGGTTGGATCACTACGACGCACAAACGCTGGGATGATTGGTATCAGGATCTCGACGACACATCCCGCCCACGCGGTGCCCACGGTTACGACAATAAATATCAAGAGATGCAGGCGACGTTCATCGCCCACGGGGCGGCCTTTAAAAAAGGCTTTGTCGCCGAACCGTTTGAGAATGTTGAGGTATACAACGTTATGTGTAAGATTCTCGGCATAAAGCCGGCGAAGAATGATGGCGATCTAAGAAGTGTTAGTGGAATGCTGCGGTAGCCGCTATTCACTTCGAATGGTGAGTATTACTATTTCAGGTGGCACCATGAACCGAAAGGGCAAAACACTGGTTCCGATACCGCTTGTAACGTACATATCAACGCCGCGTTCTTTTATATGTCCTCGAGCATATTTTTGCCCAAAGCCCGATGGAACTATGGGCGTACCAATAATCGGAAACCAGATCTGACCGCCGTGAGTGTGAGCCGACAAGATCAGTTTAAGGTCGTCCGAGGCGGCATATTCACCGGTTATTACCGGCAAAATGTCCGGAGAGTGCTCTAACAAAATAAGATCGCCAGTTCCGTCAGTTGGGCCAGCCGCTTTTTTGACGACACCTTGAAAATCTTTGAACGCTCCTTGTTGCATATGGTCTTTTAGTCCGAGTATTCGCAGTTTTTTGCCATTTAGAGCGAAGACCTCAACCAGATCATTTTGCAGAACCCGGATCCCATTTGTCGATAAAGCGTTGACTACCTCGTTCGTTCCATACCACCAATCGTGATTACCAATAACCGCAAAGACGCCGTACTTCGCCTTTAGCCCACTAAGGCTTTTCGCGACTACTTCGATAGGCATCTTTAGGGGGCGATCTCCTATCGGATCGTCACCTGTTTGTGAGACATAGTCGCCAAGTAATACGATCACGTCAGGGTTCTCTGCATTAGTCTTTTCGACGATGAGCCGCAGTTTTTCAGGTGTAACGTTATTTGATCCGCCATGGACGTCTCCGATCATGGCAATTCGCAATCCATCAAACGCCGGATCCCAGCCTTTGATCTTGATTTCATCGTGTCGGACGACGAGACGGTTTGGCTCAATAAAATAACCATATGAAACACATAGAGCAGCTACCCCGACAATGGTAGCCAAAATGAGTATTGGTTTGTAGGATGGCTTTCGGATCTCTTGGTGACCTCTACGTACAGGTAATTAAAGACTTGGGAAATACTCGCCCCAGCGCGAATCGACCAGCCTGAAGATATCTTCGCGAGGCTCGACTTCTTTCGGATACCAGGGCTTCATTCTTGCGTCGATGACGATCGGTGCTGAATATCCGAGGTGGTTGTTTTGGACCGTAGATTCCCTTGCATAGATATCAGACGCCGGGTTGAATCTTGTCCATGTCGCCCAGAGGAACTTCTCGGTCGATTTAGCAAGATCCGCGTCATCGTGAATAACAACTATCTGCCAATCGTCGAATTTCCCTGATTTGGCAATGCGTGAGGCGAAATCTTTGTCATTCTCAAAGCTGTCGCCCTCGACAACGAGGCATCCGCCGCAGAATACTTCGGTACGTCTAACACCTACGGGCAATTCGCCTTTGAATTCGCGGGCAAGTTCCCTCTTCGCGTCGCCAAACCCCATGAGTATCGCTTTGCTGCCGTGATTTATCTTTCCGCTTGCATAATCGAGCGTATCAAAAGCCGTCTGACTAAAAATAAACAGATCGCGATGCCATTCGGCACGAGCGAGAATGTGTTCAAACAAGGATTTGAAATCACGCAGATCTTGTGGCTGGTCGGTGAGCAAAAGGAATTTGGTCAAAGACAATTGCCCTTCGCCAAGGATGCGGAAACCGGCAGAGAGGCCTTCGCGGGCGTAACGGTCCTTAACAACCGCAGCGGATAGAGAATGAAACCCTGTTTCTCCATAACTCCACAGATCTCGAACTCCCGGCATTACAAGCGGAAACAGCGGCGATAAAAGTTCTTGGAGATAGTCACCAATAAAGAAATCTTCCTGACGCGGCTTGCCAACAACCGTCGCGGGGTAGATAGCATCTTTGCGGTGAAAAACTGCGTCGGCACGAAACACCGGATAATCGTGGACGAGCGAATAGTAACCGTAATGATCGCCAAACGGGCCTTCGGGGCGGCGTTCGTGAGGTGCGACAGAACCGCAGATAGCAAACTCGGCTTCGGCGATCAGGCGATGACGGCCTTCGCCAAGCGGATTTTTCGCGGTCGCGATCTTTCCGCCATTTAGTAGAGATGCGAGCATTAACTCGGGAATATCCTCAGGAAGCGGCGCAATGGCCGACAAAATCATCGCAGGAGCACCACCCAAAAAGATCGTGACGGGCAGCGGTTTATTTTGCTGTTCGGCCTCAAAATAATGAAAGCCCCCGCCTTTGCCGATCTGCCAGTGAATTCCCGTCGAGGTTTTATCATAACGCTGGATGCGATACATACCGAGGTTATGTTTGCCCGATATCGGGCTTTCGGTGTAAACAAGAGGCAGTGTCACAAAATGACCGCCGTCTTCGTGCCAGAGTTGGAGAAGAGGCAGTTTTTCGAGATCGACGGTGGATTGGCGGCTATCTAGAACTGGGGCTGAACTCACGTTCCTTGTTCCAAACTTTAAAGCTGAAAACGCGAGATCACGGTATTCCCAGAGCTTTGCAGGCCTTGGCGGTAGCAGATTTTGGGCGGCGTGGACGGCTCGTTTTACAAATTCGAGAGTTTTCGAGCCGAATGCGAGATCTATTCGTTTTCGTGTTCCGAACAAATTGGTGACGACCGGAAAATCAGAGCCTCTCACGTTGGTGAACAGCAAAGCCTTTCCCTGTTCATCGATAACGCGACGGTGAATTTCGGCTATCTCTAGATACGGATCGACCTCGGCCGAGATCTCGACGATCTCATCCTCGCGGCGGAGTGATTCGATAAATGTACGCAAATTTCTATGCATAAAAACTTAACCGCGAAAGGCGCTAAAAGACGCGAAAACCGTATTTCTTAATTTAACAGTTTTCGCGTCTTTCGCGTATTTCGCGGGCGATCAGAAAAACTAATCTACTTACGTAAACTATCTTTGCTTAGATCGAGATCGTCGGCTTTGATGACATCGACCGTCATTTTTGGAAAACGTTTTGCGAGATCGGCCTTAAAAATGGCATAGTCACCGACTATCACGATGTCGCCGCCCAGCAGATTGTCGAGAGCGAAATCCTTGATCTGAGCATTAGTGACGCCGTTAATGTTGGTAACGTAACTGTTAAGTTCCGTGGACGGAATGCCAAACCCATAAAGCTCGCCGATCTCACCAGCTAAACCGCCGGTGGTTTCAAGGCTAAGCCCAAACGGGCCGGTAAGGCCTGATTTTCTAGGGATCAATTCCGATTCGGCAGTGGGCGTCATTGAGAGCTTGCGGAGCTCTTCGATTACGAGTTCGGTGACCTCGGCGGCCGACTCGTTTTTAGTCTGTGTTCGCGTTGCAAAATTTGCTTTCCAAGAACGCCATTCAAAGTCGCTGCCCGCACCGTAGCTAAGACCACGCTTAATGCGGATCTCTTGATTTAGCCGCGACGAATAGCCGCCGCCGAGAACGGAATTCAATACCGATGCCGGAAAATAACGCGCGTCAGAACGGCCGATACCATCGATCGACCGGGCATATAACACCGAAGCCTGACCTGATTTTGGCAGGTCGATGACAAGAAAGCGGTTGACGATCGGACGCGGGCCAGATGTGTCGGCCGAACCGATCTTGGTCACCCTATCTAAACGCATTTCTTTGACAGGTGGCTTTCCCTTGGCCCAAGCTGCAAAATATTTTGCCGCTAGCGCCGACGAGGTTGCCGCCGATATATCCCCGGCAAAAACCAGTACCGAGTTTGCCGGATTGTAGTTTGCCTTTTGAAACTTCAGAATGTCGGCACGTGATATCAAGCCGATACTCGCGGGCGTTCCACCAGCGGGATGTTCTTTAAAGCTGTATTTGCTGGTTACATAGTTTGCCAGAAAGCTTGGCTGTTTGAGGCTATAGGTAAGGCCGTCGAGTGACTGCGATTTAAGCAGATCGATCTCTTTTTGATCAAATTTTGGGTTTAAGACGACATCGGCAAGTATCGCCATCGCCTGAGCAACTTTGTCAGAGGTGACAGTCACTGAGACGTACGAAGCGTTCCAGCCGGCACCGCTGCTGATCGATCCACCGAGAAACTCGACCGCTTCGGCGATCTGCGTGGCCGTGCGGGTCTTAGTTCCTTTTGTCAGCATTGACGCGGTCATATCCGCTAGGCCGGCCTTTGCCGCGTCTTCGCCTGATGCACCTGCACGGATCAAAAGATTTATTGTCACAAGCGGCACTTGGCTTTTTTGCACGACCGCGACGGTCAGCCCGTTCGCAAGTTTATTTTCCTGCACTGCCGGAACTGTTACCGCTTTAGGAGCTCCGGGAGCGGGAGGCATTTCCTGAGCCAACGAATTCAACACAAAAGCACTTAGGATACAAAGTAAGGTAAATGTGTTTTTCATTATTTTGCACCTCCGTCATTCGAATAGTGGATCACGACGCGGTTTGTGTCAGTAAAATATTTTTTCATTACGCGTTGAACGTCCACTGCGGTCACCGCTTGCAGCCGTTTGACATTTGTGTTGACGAGCTTCGGATCACCCTCGTAAGCGATACTGCGTTCGACGGCGATGGCCTTTCCATCATTGTCCTCGAGGCTTCGGATCGCGTCGGAGATGAGCTGATTCTTCGCCTTTTCCAGCTCTTTGGCGGTTATGCCTTTGGCCTGTATCATCGCAAGTTCGGCAAGCAGAGCCTTTTCAAGTACCGCTCCGCTTTTGCCCTCGCTAGCGATAGCAAAAAAATAGAGCAGTCCTCCGTCAACCTTAGTATCAATGTTAAACGAAGCATCTTGAGCGATCTGTTGTTTATAGATCAGGCTCTGATACAGACGCGAACTCTCACCTCCGCTCAATATCTTATCCGCCACCCGCAATGCCGCCATGTCAGGATCGTTTGACGGCGGAGCAAGATACGTTATTGCTACCGCTGGAAACGGTACATTAGGCGCCGTTTTATCATACCGGGCCTCTTTAGTTCGGGCCGGTTCTTTGATCGTCACGCGCGGTATCGAACCTGTCGGGCGCATTACACGACCAAAATATTTGTCGGTCCAGGCATCAAACTTAGCTTGATCAAAATCACCAACAACGATCAAATACGCGTTGTCGGGACGATAGTACATTTCGTAAAACAACCTAGCGTCCGCAGGTGTGGCGGCACTTAATTCTTCTAAATTACCGATGACGCCACGGCGGTAGGGATGATCTTTATATGAGAGGCTGCGGATATACAAGTTTAATAGCCCGTATGGTTGCGACAGAAAACTTTGCCGATACTCTTCTTTTACCACGTCGCGCTCGGATGCAAAGTTTTTGTCGTCAACATTGAGATTGACCATACGATCAGCTTCGGCCCAAAGCAGAGTCTCAAGATAATTTGACGGCACAACTTCGTAATAGTTGGTGAAATCGTCCCAAGTCGAGGCGTTGTTAAATCCGCCGACATCCTCGGTAAGACGATCCATCTTCTCGTTGGGCATGTTTTTGGTTGATTTGAACATCATATGCTCAAACATATGTGCAAACCCCGATCTGCCCTGCGGATCATTCTTGCCGCCGACGTTGTACCAAACGTGGATAGCCACCGTCGGGTTCGTATTGTCCTGCACGGACACGACCTTTAGCCCGTTCGGCAGTGTCCGCTCTTTGATATTGAGCGGTGCGACCTTAACCTGGGCAACGCCGGCTATTACGAGCGTCATCAATGCCGAAGCCGTAAATGTGAGTGCAATCAATGTTTTTCTCATCTTTCTCTGTGTCCTCTGTGGCTAACGAACTACTGATAATCGTAAAACCCTTTGCCGCTTTTACGGCCGAGCCATCCGGCATCGACGTATTTTTTGAGTAGCGGGCTGGGGCGGTATTTCGGGTCGCCAAGCCCTTCGTGCAGAACGTTTAGAATTGCGAGACAAACGTCCAGACCGATAAAATCTGCCAGTGTCAGCGGGCCCATCGGGTGATTCATACCAAGTTTCATGATCTCGTCGATCGCTTCTTTGGTGGCAACGCCCTCGTGCAACGCAAATATCGCTTCGTTGATCATAGGCATCAATACTCTGTTCGAAACAAAGCCGGGATAATCGTTGCACTCGACCGGAACCTTGCCAAGCTGCTCGGAGAGCGTTTTGACTTTCGCGTAAGTCTCATCGCTTGTTGCAATTCCACGGATAACCTCAACCAGTTTCATAAGTGGAACCGGGTTGAAAAAGTGCATCCCAATTACCTTTTCCGGGCGTTTTGTCGTCGCCGCTATCTTGGTGATCGAGATCGATGACGTGTTAGATGACAAAATCGAGTCCGGGCCGCAGATCTCGTCGAGTTTTTCAAAGATCTGCTTTTTGATCTCCAAGTTTTCCGACGCGGCCTCGACTACTAACGAGCACTCTTTTACGTCCTCGAGGTTAGTCGTTGTCGTGATCCGCGACAGCACCTCTGACTTTTGCTCCTCGGTCATCGTTTCTTTCTTAACAAAACGATCAAGGCTCTTGCTGATATTCGCAATGCCCCGCTCGACATATTCAGCCGACACGTCGCACATTACGACACTAAAACCCGCTCCGGCGGCAGTCTGAGCAATGCCATTACCCATCGTCCCCGCACCGATAACACCTATAATTTCACTCATATTATTCTAAAAAAGTTTAATTGGACTAAGAAACAAATAGAATAAACCACGTCTTTGACCCAAAACAAACAGGCGACGAGATTTGTTGATCTCATCGCCTGTTAATGTTAAGAACACGGTCGCTATCGCACCCGGTTCTGACAAAATTTATTTCCAGCTATTTGGCGGTGGCGGTTTCTGTTGATAATCGTAGTTCGGCTGCTGAAACATCTGCTGCGGCATACCGGCGTTCAGGTACATTTGCTTGCCCATGTCGCCGAATAAGAACCACATTCCATAGACCCCTACTGCAGTTCCAAGTGGGAAAGACAGGCACGAAATAATGCTGCCGATTATGCCCCAAGTACGGGCGTTCGCCTTTTCTTTGAACAGTTTATAACCGCCGAGGATCTGAGAGCCCGTAAATAATATATCGAAAACGGCCATAACGATCACGGCAACGATAAAAAACGCACCGACCGTACGCCCCTCATTATTTCGGCTACCGGCGATCATTGCCGCACCCAAAATACCGTAAACCACTGTAATAATAGCCATTACAACGGCCTGTAAGCCACCATGAGCCATCAAAAAGATGCCGACCAGCCGATTGTGTTCTTTTGCAGTCATAAAAAACGTAGCCTCCAATAAAAGAACGCGCGAATATGTGCCGAAGTTGCAACATTTGGTTAATCGCGTTCTACGGCCATCGCGACCGAGTTGCCGCCACCGAGACAAAGTGCCGCAACACCGCGTTTCGCTCCGCGCCGTTTCATTTCATAGAGTAGCGTTGTCAATACACGTCCGCCTGAGTTGCCGATAGCGTGACCCAGAGCTACCGCTCCGCCATTGACGTTGACGCGATCCATGTCGAGGCCGAGTTCCTGCATTACGCCAAGAGCTTGAACCGAAAACGCCTCGTTGAGCTCAAAAAGATCGACATCCTTCATATCCCAACCCGCTTTTGCGAGCACATTCTGAACGCCTTTGACCGGTGCCATCATGATGAGTTTTGGCTCGATACCCGACGAAGCCCACGCGACCACACGCCCGAGCGGCTCAATGCCCGCCGCAGCGGCATTTTCCGCCGATGTAACGACAAGAGCCGAGGCTCCGTCATTGACGCCCGGAGCATTACCAGCCGTCACTGTTCCGCCGTCTTTTTTGAACGCAGGACGAAGTTTCGCGAGGCTTTCCGATGTTGTATCAGGACGCACGGGTTCGTCGTAGTCTAAAACGATCGCGTCGCCTTTTCTTTGCGGGATCTCAATCGAAACCATCTCGTCCTTAAAACGGCCCGCAGCTTGAGCATCAGCCGCCTTTTGATGAGATTTAGCAGCAAAATCGTCCTGAGCTTCACGCGTTATCTGATATTTTTCTGCAACGACCTCACCGGTGTTGCCCATGTGCCAATTCTCGAACGGACACCAAAGACCGTCGTGGATCATCAAATCGGTCGCCGTCTGATTGCCCATTTTATAACCATCACGAGCCCCTGGCAGGGCGTAAGGGATGTTTGACATTGATTCCATTCCGCCCGCGACCACGTATTCTGCATCGCCGAGACTAACAGCCTGACTAGCCAACGCAACAGCTCTTAGCCCCGACCCGCAGACCATATTGATCGTTAAAGCAGAAACTTCCGGCGGAAGTCCTGATTTGATCGCAGCCTGACGTGCAGGAGCCTGTCCTTGCCCTGCCGCAACGACGCATCCCATGATAACCTCGTCGATCTTGTCGGGATCGACACCCGCACGTGCGACCGATTCTTTTATAGCGATAGCACCAAGATCCGATGCCGAAAAGCCTTTCAAAGCCCCCTGAAACTTCCCCGTCGGTGTCCGTGCGGCGCTGATGATAACTGCTTGCTTATTTGTACTCATATTATTGCCCCTGTAATAGGTTAGAAATTACGTATCTGATCCAAATGATTATTTTATGATGTTTAACCCGTTGGTTCAAAGTTGACCTTTGGTGTTTGTATTTTAGCTTAGATTCGTTTAAGTTCTGAGAAACTCCGGTTCTAATTTCACCATAGGCAGGTATAAAAAGTGCGTTCAAGCTTTGTCCGTTATTTGTTAGCATCTCTGATACTTTCGTTGTTCGTTTCGACCGAAATTTCGTCCCAAACCGCTGCCGCAAAGGCCGATCCCCTCAAGAATCTTCAATACCGACAGATCGGTCCATTTCGAGGCGGCCGCGTTGCCGCAGTCGAGGGTATCGCCGGGCAGCCAAATGTTTATTATTTTGGAGCGACGGGCGGCGGGGTCTGGAAAACGATAGACGGCGGGGTCAACTGGCTCAACGTTTCCGACGGATATTTTGGTACTGGTTCGGTCGGTGCGATCGACGCGGCTGATTCAGAACCAAATACGATATATGTCGGGATGGGCGAGCAGACCTTGCGCGGAAATGTGTCGAGCGGCGACGGTATGTATAAGTCAGTTGACGGCGGCAAGAGCTGGAAGCATATCGGCCTTGGTGACACGCAGCAGATCGCACGCATCCGCGTTCACCCAAAAGACCCCAATACCGTTTATGTCGCGGCTCTCGGCCATCTTTGGGGTAACAATGACGAACGCGGCATCTTTCGCACCCGCGACGGCGGCAAGACCTGGCAAAAGATCCTTTTTCGCAACTCCGCGACCGGAGCGAGCGAAATTGCGATGGACCCGTCTGATCCAAATACGCTTTATGCGGGATTCTGGCAGGTCAGCCGCAGGCCTTGGCGAATGGACAGCGGCGGCGAAGGCAGCGGGCTGTTCAAATCCACCGATGCCGGCGACACTTGGGTCGAGATAACGCGAAACCGCGGATTGCCCTCGGGTTTAAACGGCAAGATGAACATTACGGTTTCGCCCGTCAATCCGAATCGCCTGTTTGCCATGATCGAGAATAAGGACGGAGGTTTATTTCGATCTGATGACGGCGGTGACTCTTGGCAGCGGGTCAGTGAAAGCGCAGCGATCCGGCAGCGGCCGTGGTATTACAACCGCGTTTATGCCGATACGGAGAATGAAAACACCGTCTATGTTTTGAACGTCGGTTTTCACAAATCTATCGACGGCGGCCGTACATTTACAACGATCGGCGTGCCGCACAGCGACAACCACGATCTCTGGATCGCCCCGAATGATGCGAAGCGAATGATCAATGGCAACGACGGCGGTGCGAATGTGAGTTTCAACTCCGGAGGCAGTTGGACCGAACAAGACCAAGCAACCGCCCAGTTTTATCGAGTCATCACCGACAATGATTTTCCGTACAACATTTATGGAGCGCAGCAGGATAATTCGACGATACGCATTGCATCGCGCTCGGACGGCGGTTCAATAACTGCGAGCGATTGGTTTGCGGTTGGCGGCGGGGAGTCGGGCTGGATAGCTCCACACCCGGAGAATTCGGATGTCGTTTTTGCCGGCAGCTACGACGGTTTGCTGACGCGTTGGGATCGCAAGACAGGGCAGGAACGAAATGTTGACGTATACCCTGACAATCCGATGGGTTCGGGAGCCGAAGGTACAAAATACCGATTTCAATGGAACTTCCCGATCGTATTCTCTCCTCATAAAACTAACGGCAAATATGCCTTGTATTCCGCTGCAAACGTCCTGTTCCGAAGCTATGATGAGGGCCAGTCGTGGGAGCCGATATCGCCTGATCTGACTCGCAACGATAAGTCCAAGCAGACACATTCGGGTGGTGCAATCTCGGGCGATAACACAAGCGTTGAGTATTACGACACGATTTTCTCCGTAGATGAATCACCCGTAAAGCAGGGCGTAATTTGGGCCGGGACGGACGATGGGCTGGTTCAGGTTAGCCAGAATAACGGCCAGTCGTGGAGCAACGTTACGCCAAAGGATCTACCTGAATGGATACAGGTCAATCACATTCGAGCTTCGCCCCATGACGCGGGCTCAGCGTATTTTGCGGCCACGAACTATAAGAACGACGATCAGAAACCATACATTTATAAGACGAACGATTACGGTAAGACTTGGAAAAAGATAGTCAATGGCATTCCATCAGATCACTTTACGCGTGCAGTGACCGAGGATCCGAACCGCCGCGGCTTTTTGTACGCGGGTACAGAACGGTCGATATATTATTCATCAGACGACGGCGAGAGCTGGAAGAGCCTGCAGCTAAATCTTCCGATCGTACCAATCACTGATCTGACCGTACAAAAACGCGAGAAAGATCTTGTCGTGGCGACGCAGGGGCGTTCGTTCTACGTACTGGACAATCTGCCTGTGCTATACCAATTGGCGGACGCAGAGAAAGCACCCGCACTTTTGTTTAAGCCGGAAGACGCATATCGTACCCCGGGTGGGGGCGGGTTTGGCCTTGGACCCAACGCGGCCGTCGGCCGAAATCCGCCAAACGGAGCAGTCGTAAATTACTATCTCAAAGATCTACCTAAGAAGGATGTGACGATCGAGTTCCTTGATTCGACCAACGAAGTGATCCGAAAATTCACCCGCCGAATAGGAGCCGCGGCCGGAGGAGCACCGGGTGAACCGCAACCGGCGGCAGATATCGGATTCAATACCTTTGTGTGGAACTATCGCCTTCCGAACGCCACGACGATCGCGAATCTGATCATGTGGGGTGGCTCATTAGCGGGGCCGAGAGTACCGCCGGGAATTTACTCGACGCGTCTGACGGTTGACGGAAAGGTTATTGGAACAGAACCGCTAGTTATTAAAGCCGATCTGCGGCTGACAACGACGCAGGATGATTTTGCCAAACAGTTCGACCTGATGAAGAAGATCAACGCAAAGCTGACCGAGACGCATACTGCGATCAACGAGCTTCGGGATCTAAGGACCCAGATCGAAAGTCTTTCTAAACGGCTTAAACCTGTGAACAAAGACTTGATCGACAAGGCGAATGAAATAATCGCGAAGCTAACCGCTGTCGAAGAAACGCTGCATCAGACCAAGATCCGCAGTGGCCAGGATGCACTGAATTTTCCGATTAGGCTAAATAATAAGCTCGCGGCTCTGAGTTCATTCGTTGACAGCGCGGATTACGGCCCAACGGCGTCGGCATACGTTGTCTTCACTGATCTGACGACGCAGATCGACGCACAATTGGCCAAGTACGCTGCGATCAAGTCGCAGGACGTGGCTGAATTCAACAAGCAATATGCGGCGAAGGGGCTGCCGATAATTCTTACGGGCAAGTAAAACGGCGCTATTCGCGATGGAATCGCTCAAATGCAGCTTTTTCCATTGCTTCGCGGTGATCCGGGTGGGCTATCCTGATAAGTTCAGTGGCACGCTGGCGAAGGTTCTTTCCGTATAGATTTGCTACACCATA
>JBGAUY010000071.1:0-13081 GCA_044228425.1 Pyrinomonadaceae bacterium
CTGAGAAGCACTCAAACTCTTAGCAATTGTATTTATTTCATCAGGATCGGGATCTGAAGCAAACAGATATACAGGAACAAATAAGACGGTTACAACAATGGAAATAAAGATTTTTATATTTCTATTCATTAATCATTATTAAAGTAGCCTGCACCTGTCATTCTATTACAGCTTCGCAACAAATCGAACCTAAGAACTACCTCGGGCTCAGAACCCACGTTTCTTTTGCGGCGGTGGTTATCAAGCCCCAAACTGCGTCAAATGATGGTCAATGTGCTTGTAGAGCATGTTGCTCCACTGTGTTTTGTTCAGCACGCCGAAGGAATGTGACTCTTTTCCGTCGAAATGGGCTTCGCCAAGCTCAGTGGTGCGGTTGATGAATTCGATCAGGCGTGTGCGTTCGCGTTCAAACTCGCGTTCGTCGGTGATGATGAACTGCGGGCCGGTTGGGCTGTTCTTTTTAGGCGGTTTCTCACCGACAACCATCGGAGCAACGATGTACTTTAAGATCAAACTCATTGGGAACTTTGGTTTAGGATGTTTGTCGGGCTCGTAGATGCATTCGTACGCAACATTGCAATGTGCAAGCATCTGATCCACCGACATCTTGCCCCATTGACGCTGCGACTCGGGCGTCAGAGTATTTAGTCTTGCGATAATTCCGTCGGAAACTTCTTTGTCGAAAATATTTGGATATGGCATAGTTTCTCCTTTTGTAAGTGGCAAGCAAGGATGCTTGCCGCTCCAGTCCTATTTCTCCCAATCTGGTGTATGAAATGTTCCCTCTTTATCTATCCGCTGATACGTGTGGGCACCGAAGTAATCGCGTTGGGCCTGAATAAGATTTGCCGGCAAACGCTCGGTGCGGAACGCGTCGAAATATGCGAGGGCGGACGAGAAACACGCTGCCGGGATGCCGTTCTCGTTGAAGGCGACAACCGCTTTTCTGAGCGAACTGACGCGGGAATGGAGCAGTCTTGCAA
The DNA here is from genome assembly GCA_044228425.1 of Pyrinomonadaceae bacterium. Lineage (GTDB taxonomy): Bacteria > Acidobacteriota > Blastocatellia > Pyrinomonadales > Pyrinomonadaceae > OLB17. The sequence continues at coordinate 984 of JBGAUY010000071.1, forward strand.
TATCTTTATCGAGCAAGAGGCTTTCGAGTGCCGTGTTCGTGGCATATGCTTTGCGGATCGATTCGAGCAGTTTTGAGCGAATGATACAACCGCCGCGCCATATACGTGCGATCTCGGCGAGATCGAGGCCGTAGTTGCTCTCGGTGGACGCCTTTTGCAGCAAAGACATTCCTTGAGCGTAGGTGAGGATAAACGCGCAAAATAATGCGTCTTCGAGTTCGCCCGTTGATGTCCGCGAACGGCTTTGATCGGCGCTGGCACTCATCTCTTCATATTCGGCGGCAATAACTTTTCGTACAGCTTTCTGCGAAGAGATCTGACGCATTGAGACAGCAGCATCGATCGTCGGGATAGGAACGCCGTGATCCATGGCTGCTTGCGACGTCCATTTGCCTGTTCCCTTTTGCCCGGCGGTGTCGAGGATCATCGAGACGAGCGGATTGCCGGTATCGGGATCGCTCTTTCGCAGAACCTCAGAGGTGATCTCGACGAGAAATGAATTCAGGTCGCCGCTGTTCCAATCGGTAAAGGTGCGGTGCAGCTCGGTGCTTTGCATTCTTAAAACACGCTGCATGAAATCGTACGTCTCGGCGAGCAATTGCATCATGCCGTACTCGATGCCGTTGTGCACCATCTTGACAAAGTGTCCGGCGGAGCCCGAGCCCATGTAGGCGACGCACGGTTCGTTGTTTACCTTGGCTGAAACAGCCTGAAGCGTGGTTTCGATACGGTCGTAGAAATCTTTGCGGCCTCCGGGCATGATCGAGGCACCGTGACGCGCACCTTCTTCGCCGCCGCTGACGCCGATGCCCATAAAACCAACACCTTTGGCGTCGAGTTCGGCGATCCGGCGGTCGGTGTCGGTGAAATGCGAATTACCGCCGTCGATGATCAGATCGTCTTTCTCAAGGTGCGGGAGCAGGTCCTCTATCACGCTGTCAACGATCGGCCCCGCGGGCACGAGCAGCATGATATTGCGGGGAGATTCGAGTTTGGCGATGAAATCAGCAAGATCGCTGCCCACGTCGAGCGGCATTCCGTTACCTTCTTTGAGTAAAAGGTCGCGCTTGCCAGCGTCGAGGTCGTACCCAACGCCACTGATGCCGTGTTCGGCGATGTTCAAGAGAAAATTGCGGCCCATTGTGCCGAGGCCGATCATGCCGAAATGTGCTTTCATATTTTTTCACCACAGAGCCACAGAGAACACAGAGCGACGGAAATTATTTGCTCATTATTCAGCGATGCCTGTATCTCTGTGGTAAATTCTTCTTTTCAAGATTCTAACTCTATGCGAGCAAATCATACAACGCTTCTCGAGGCAATCCGTCCGACAACATTTATCAAGTCGGCAAAACTCTGCGACCATCTCGGTCTCGACGTGACAATAGCGAGCGAGACGTTTCAGCACACCGGCAGCTTTAAGTTTCGTGCGGCTTACAATGTCGCATTAAATGTGCCGAATGACGAGCTTATCGGCGTGTCGTCGGGTAATTTTGGGCAAGCACTCGCGTTTGCGTCCAAGCTGCTCGGAAAGAAATGTACGGTCATAATGCCGCACAACTCGGCGCAGGTTAAGATCGATGCGGTTCGTTCCTACGGAGCCGAGGCAGATCTGATCAATGTTAATGAAGTAAGCCGAACCGAGAGATTAGCTCAACTATCGGCAGAACGGCCAAACGCGTACCTAGCAAGCGCGTTTGATGATCAGCTTGTGATAGACGGTAATTCGACGCTTGGTGATGAGTTATCGGAACACAATTTCGACGCGGTCATCATTCCCATAGGCGGCGGCGGACTGATCTCTGGCACAATTCAGAGTTTTTGTCGAAACGGAAAACTAACCGAGGTGATCGGTGCCGAGCCGCTTATGGCAAACGACGCCGCACGCTCGCTGCTTGCCGGACATTTGATCGCTAACGAGACGGAACCCCAGACGATAGCTGATGGCACGCGAACGCTGTCGCTTGGAGATATCAACTGGGCGGTAATTAAAGACGGCCTGAAAGAGATAATCGAGGTGCCGGAGGAAAAGATCATAGAGGCTTTAAGACTTTACTTCAGCCTTGCAAATCTGAAATGCGAGCCGACAGGTGCATTGAGTCTGGGAGCAGTCTTGAGTAATAAAGAGCGGTTTCGAGATAAAAAAATCTGCCTGGTTGTTAGCGGAGGGAATGTTGATCCGGCCGTTTATGCGAAATTTATCTCGACGTGACTGGAGCGGCAAGCATCCATGCTTGCCGGTACATGAAGGCAAGCAGGGATGCTTGACCTCCAGTCAGTTAGACCTTCCCGATCTCCTCAACAAACGTCACGCGATTGATCTCGTGCAGTGTCGTCATACCGAGAAACACTTTCTTGACAGCAGATTCGCGCAAAGATGAAAGGCCTTCCCTTTCAGCTTGACGACGGATCTCGGAGCCGGGGCGGCGTTCGATGATCATTTCGCGGATCGTGTCGGACATATCGAGAAGCTCGTGGATCGCAGTTCGTCCGCGGTAACCGGTATGGTTGCACGCGTCACAGCCAACGCTGCGATAGAAGATCTGACCTGCAGGTAACGACTCGGAATGCATACCTGATACAGATAGCTCCTCCTCCGCCGGAATATATGCCCGTTTGCAGGTTGGGCAAAGCATACGCACCAGCCGTTGAGCGAGCACGCAGTTAAGCGAAGACACAAAGTTATACGGCTCGACGCCCATGTTCAAAAATCGACCGATAACGTCGATAACGTTATTGGCGTGAACGGTTGTGAACACAAGGTGACCCGTCAGAGCGGACTGAATGGCGATCTGAGCGGTCTCCTCGTCACGAATTTCACCGACCATGATCTTGTCAGGGTCATGACGCAGAATAGAACGCAATCCACGGGCAAATGTCAGCCCCTTTTTCTCATTGACCGGGATCTGCACGATGCCGTGGAGCTGATATTCTACCGGGTCTTCGATAGTTATGATCTTGTCTTCGTCGTTGCGGATCTCGTTAAGAGCAGCGTAAAGGGTCGTTGTTTTACCCGAACCGGTTGGGCCAGTCACCAAAACCATGCCGTAGGGTTCTTTAATATACAAGCGAAACCGCGATACGTCGTCAGGATCAAAACCGACAACATCGAGATCGAGGTTCTTGAATTCCTCATTGATCTGCTCTTTGTCGAGGATGCGGATGACGGCGTCCTCGCCAAATACGGTCGGCATTATCGAAACACGAAAATCGACCGTGCGGCCCTTGTAACGGACACGAAAACGTCCGTCCTGCGGTATGCGGCGTTCGGCAATATCGAGCTCGGACATGACCTTGATACGCGAGATCAGTTGCTGGTGAAACGCAATATCGATCGGATCGACCTTGGCATATAGAGCACCATCAATACGAAACTTTACCTGCACATCGCGCTCGCGTGTTTCGATATGAATATCCGAAGAACGCGATTCCATCGCGTTGTAAAGAATGGTGTCCACCAGCTTGATGATCGGTGCGATATCACTATCCGACGCCAGCCGGTCGAGGTCAAGAACCTCATCGCCCTGTTCGGTCTCTTTTACAAGCGATATCTTAAATGTCGACGCGGCCTCGGCTAGCACGCGTTGCGTCGAATCACCCTTTCGCAACACAACATCGATCGCACCGGCAGTCGCTACGTAGGGTACGATCCGGACATTCAAAACATTTTCCAGCTCATCAAGCCGTTCTAAATTTGACGGATCAGCCATCGCTGCGTGAAGGTTGTTGCCCTCACGCCGAAGCGGGACAAACTGATTGCGGAGCATCAGATCGACGGGCAATTTCGCGAGCTCTTCGATGTCGACCGGCGACGGTTGTTCGGGCGGCAGCAGATCGATGAACGGCAAGCGATACCGTAACGCCAAAGCCTTTGCTTCAGTAACTTCGGGCGGCTGTTTGTCGAGAAAATCTGCGACATCTATCGTCGGTGCCGAGACTTCAGCGATCGCGGTTTCAGTTTGTATTTGTTCGCTCATTTACTATTTACGGCCTCCCGTCGGGCCTGACGAGATCATCTGGATGATCGGTAGATATATTGCTAACAGTATCGTGACTACGACTCCAGCCATAAAAAGCAAGATCAGCGGCTCCAGCAGCGTCGTCAATTGCTCAAGCCTCACCTCGGACTCAGAATCATAGAAATTTGCCACTTCGTCAAGCATTTCTCTCAAACTGCCTGACCTCTCGCCGATGCCAACCATGTCGAGAGCGAGCTCAGGCACCCAATTGGCTTTATCCAAAGCCTCCGTAAACCCAAGACCCTCACGGATCATCGGCAACACCGCCTGACTTCGCCTACGCAACTCAAGGTTATTAATAGACTGTGACGATATTTCCCACGAGTCCGGTACGGTGATGCCACCGGACAATAGGGTCGACATCGAGCGTGCGAGTTGTGCGGTGCCCATGTTGCGGATCAATTGTCCGGCAATTGGAATACGCAATAAAAGCTTATGCAATAATAGTTTGCCGCTAGCTGTACGCAACCAGACATACATCACCAACCCAACGACGATCAGCAGCGGTAGCAGCCACAAAACATTGCCCGATATAAAATTTGAGACCGACAACACGACGACCGTAACCGTCGGCAACCCGCGATTTGCGCTCAGGCTCTTAAACAGGTCAGACATGCGAGGAACGATGTAGAGCGAGAGAAACGCTACCATCATCGTCGCTGCTAGAAGCAAAAATGCAGGATAAGCCAAGGCTCCACGTAGTTTTCGTGAAATACCGACGCTTCGTTTCAAATACGTTACAAAACGTGCAAGTACATCGTCCAATGCTCCGCTTCGCTCACCTGCCAGGATCGACGCGGTGTAAATGCGTGGGAACATTCCCTGCGCCTCAAACGCCTCAGACAGCGGCACACCGCTTTTGATCTTTTCTTCGACGTCCGCGAGCACGATCCGAAGATTGCCTGATGCCGATCGTGTTTTCAGAAGGTTGATAGATTGTAATACGGGGATACCGGCTCTTAAGAGAGCCGATAGTTGTTGGTTAAATAGTAAGAAATCACCCTGCTTTACCTTACCCTTTTTGCTACCGCCAGAGAGCATCGCCGAGAGCCCCTCGTTTGCGTTGGAGACCGCAAAAACGCGAAACCCTTCGCTTTCGAGGCGCGTCCGCGCTTCGCTGGCGGCTGTTGCCTCAACGATTCGCGTAACGATCTCTCCCGACGGTGTCCCGAGTCGGCAAATAAATTCGGTCATAACCTTAGCTAGCAGGGCGAAAACTCACCGAATTATATCACGCAAAACAACCACAAATGTTGCACGTAAAGATTCTAATTATTTTCCGGCGGCGAAAACAACTATTAGGGTAAATACATCATCCAAAAATTATCTTGCGGTAGGTGTATTCATACAATAGAATTTAGTAGTTTCATTGGGAGTATTATGGCTGTTTTGAAGTTAGCTAGCTTCAGCCGGATAAGCGGTTTGAAAAGATCACTCTTGTTAGCCGTTGTTGTCGTTACGATGAGCGCGAGCCTCTTTGCCCAAGACCCTACGCCGACACCACCGCTGCCTGACGATCCGAACGGACCCGTCCGCATCAAGACCGATCTTGTCACCTTAACCCTCACGGTTACAGATCTCTATGGCCGGTACGTTTCCGGACTGACTAAGAGTGCATTTACCGTGATCGACAACAATCAGGAACAAGAGGTCACTTTTTTTAGTGATAGTGATGCACCGGTTTCGGTCGGCGTATTGTTTGATGTTTCGGGGTCGATGAGCGGTGAAAAGATATTAAAGGCCAAAAACGCGCTGTCGCGCTTCATCGCGACCAGCCATCCCTCGGACGAGTATTTTCTAATAGCTTTTAACAGCCGGGCACAACTATTACTCGACCGCACTCGGGACGGCGAAGCGGTGCTACAGAAACTCACCCTCGTTAAACCTAAAGACAACACCGCGCTCTATGATGCTGTTTACTTAGGTGTCGAACGCGTAACACGGGGCAGCCATAACAAACGAGCTCTACTTATTATCAGCGATGGACAAGACAACTCCTCTCGTTACAATTTTGGCGAAGTGCGCCGGCTCCTGAGAGAATCTGATGTCGTGACGTACTCCGTCGGTATTATGAACGGCAACGATTCCTCAAGTTCAACCGGTATGCAGGGACAGGCTTTTCTCGATGAGATCAGCTCGGTTACCGGCGGCAAAGCTTTTTACCCGCAAACAGATGTCGAGATGGACGAAATTTTCGAACGTATTGCTCTCGAACTCCGAAACCAATATTCGATAGGTTACATCCCAAAAGACTTCCAGCCGGACGGAAAATGGCGTAAAGTAAAAGTTAAGGTCAACCCCCCGAGGGGTTTGCCGCGTCTAAGTGTACGCGGTCGCGAAGGCTATTACGCATCGCCAAATCCTAATTATCGCTAGTGAGCAATCGAAAATGAAAAGAAGTCTATATCTGCTAACTTTACTGTTTGTGGGGTCACTTTTGGTGTTCGCGTGGTTCGCGAAACCGGTCGCAAATGCTGCGGGTGTTGATCCAACCGCAACCCCGACGCCTGCTCCCGTGCCGGCCGCGACCTCGGTCATCGCCCCAACTCCTAAACCGACCGAGACACCCGACGAGATCATTAAGATCGATACTGAGCTTGTTAATCTCAACGTACGCGTGGTTGATCGCAACAATCGTCCCATCAACAACTTACAGCAAAATGAATTTAAGATATTTGAGGACGGCGTCGACCAACAGATAGATTTTTTTTCCAAATCCGACGTTCCAACAAATTACGGAATGGTGATCGACAATTCCGGCTCGATGCGTCAATTGCTCGACAAGGTCATTGAGGCCGGCAAGATACTTGTTGATACTAATAGGCCTGCTGACGAGACAATGATCATCAGGTTTGTAAGCAAAGACAAGATCGAGATCCAGCAACAATTCACATCAAACAAAGCTGATCTAAATGATGCGCTTGAGAATATGTATATCGAGGGCGGACAAACGGCGATCATCGACGCTGTCTATCTTGCAGTCGAAAACATCGACGAATATGAAAAATCACAAAAGCCCGAAGACCGAAAGCGCCGAGCGTTGATCCTCGTCTCTGACGGTGAGGACCGCAATAGCTTTTACACCGAGAAACAGCTATTCGAGTTACTCCGTGAATCAGAAGTGCAGATATATGTTGTCGGATTTGTCAGCGAGCTGAGCAAAGAGGGCGGTTTTGTTAGCAAAAGCCCACAGGACAAAGCAAAAGCATTCCTTGAAAGAATAGCCTCGCAAACCGGAGGAAAGACATATTTCCCGACGAGCGGGGCAGAGTTGCCAAATATCGCTCGTGAGATATCAAATGAGTTGCGCACACAGTATTCGATCGGCTATATTCCATCAAACGATAAGAGGGATGGAACGTATCGCAATATCAAGGTGGTGGTAAACGACGGGCCAAAACAAGAGAAAAGGATCGCGATAACCCGTGCGGGCCGTGTTGCCGATGGCGGAGCAACGCCGCAGAAACCGCCTACAAAAAACTAATAATCGCCCGCAACAAGTAAAAGCGTCCGACGATATCTATCGACGGACGCTTTTGATTTGGATACTTAGTTTGCTTATTCAGGAACGGAACCCGAGATCTTTTTGCGTGTGGTCTCACCCGTTCTGAGAACCGGAATACCTTCATCGACCTCATCGTGCGGACTTGGGATAATATGAGTTGCGGTGACAGTGCCGATACGACGAGCCGCAGCGGCACCGGCATCGACTGCTGCTTTTACCGCGCCGACCTCACCGCGAACGATCGCCGTCACGAGCCCCGCGTCGATACGCTCGTATCCAACGAGCTTAACGTTTGCGGCTTTGACCATCGCATCGGCGGCTTCGATCATCGCGACCAAGCCAAAACATTCGACCATCCCAAGAGCTTCCATATGATTCCCCGCTAACTATTTAGATTAATCGCGTTTCTTGCGTCGTGCAAGCAGAAAGATCGCGGTTGCCAAAACCACCATGCCCGCAAATATCGCCAGAAAAAATATACCAACAGCAGCGATCACGGCAATATCCTATTTCCAATAGACCGTTAAGAAAACCGCCGCTGCCACCGCAACCGTGATCAACACAGCGACCAAAAAGGTCAACCTAAAATCTCCGCCGGGCTCCCAAACATATTCATTCGACTTGCGTTGACTGACGCGTGCCTTGCGGCGCTCATCTGCGGCACGCGAGAGTTTCTTTTCGTCAGCGGCTTTAGTAACAGCTTTTGCGGTCACAACTCCGTCGCCATTCGATGCCGCTTCGGCTTTGGGTTCTTCCGCCACCTGATTACCGCAGTTGTAACAAAACAGCGTATTTTCACGGACATCGACACCGCATTTACTACACACCTCTTTTTCGACTACAGCTTTTGCCATCGCTTAAATGCTTGCAAACACCTCTTTCTCTTCGCCCAGATCTCTCGCTGATGGCGTGAGGATCGTTTTTTTAGAAATGTAGATCTTCTCACCACTTTCGATGGCCTTACGGACATCGTCCTCGCTGACGAAATCGACAGTTTTGATCGGCACGGGCTTTTGGACTGCATTTTCCGGCGTGATCTCGTGTACGACCGTCTTGACCTCAGCAACTGCTGCGGCTTTTGGCGGTTCCGGAGCTTGAGCCAATTTTTTACTTAAAAAACTATCGACCATTGCCGCTATATCTTCCCGTCTTGGGACCGTTCGGTTTATTGGAGCAGTCGCTTGGCTCGCCGGTTGCCGATTGCTGACTGCAGACTGCTGACTGCTAACCGGCTTTGTCTCAAACGCCACGCGTTTGATGTCCATCAAGTGATGCGGCGAAATATTGTCTGACGTCACGTTGCCGCCCCAAGAGCCGCATCCAAGCGTCATCGACGGAGCAAGATCAGTTGAGAATCCGATCGCTCCGTGAGTCGTCGGCGAATTAATGATCACCCGAGACGCAGGCATTAGTTCACCAAATTTGATCGCAGCCGCACGATCCTGAGTATGCATTCCGGATGTATGTCCCATGCCGCCAAATTGCAAAATTTCCTGACAGCGACTCGCTCCTTGTTCAGCACCGTCAGCCACAAAAAAGGCGAGCGTCGGAGAAAGCTTTTCGATCGACCAAGGGTAATCACGTCCGACACCGCCGCAATCCGCGATCAGACATCGCGTGCCGTCAGGGATCGATATACCCGCAAGGTTTGCGATAAACGCCGCTGACTTGCCGACAATAGCAGCGTTTAATGTCCGTTGCGGCGTGAGCAAGACCTTTCCGACTGCGTCCGCCTCTGAACTATTAAGAAAATGCCCGCCCTGAGCCTTAAATTGTTCTCGAACTTGATCGGCAACGGGCGAATCAACCACCACCGATTGTTCCGACGCGCAGATCGTGCCGTTATCAAAACAGGTACTCGTCAGAATATCCGAAACCGCCTTTGCAATATTTGCCGACCGCTCTATAAAAACCGGTACATTTCCCGGCCCGACGCCAAACGCCGGTTTTCCGGATGAATACGCCGCTCTGACAAGCCCCGTCCCGCCCGTTGCAAGTATGACAGCGGTCTTTTTGTGCTTCATCAGCGTCTCTGTGCCCTCAATGGTCGAATTGGTCAGACACGTGATCGCATCGCCGGGCAAGCCCGCTTTGATCGCGGCTTCACGCATAATGCGGGTCGTTTCGGCAATGCATTTGGCGGCGGACGGATGTGGAGACAGGACGATCGTATTACGGGACTTGATCGAGATGATGATCTTGTATATCGCCGTCGATGTGGGATTTGTCGAAGGGATGATAGCCGCCACGACGCCGCGTGGGCTGGCGATCTCGACGATGCTTTCGGTATCTTTGACGACGCCGACGGTTTTGAGATCGCGAAAGTAATTCCAGACGTCCTCGGCAGCAAAACGATTCTTTTCAAACTTGTCCTCGGCTTTGCCAAATCCCGTTTCCTCATTGGCCATCTTGCCGAGACGGGCAGCATCAGCAAGAGCCGCGCGTGACATTACGTCACAGATCTCGTCGATCTTTGATTGGCTCAATTGCTCAACGGTCTTAAAGGCAAACGACGCGGCCTCGACCGCGTCGCGTGCTTCTTGTTGAGCAGCTAGATCCTTATCAGCCATATACGTATAAATTACGAATTTAAAATTACGAATTACGATCGAGCGAGACTTACGCTATTCGTGATTTGAAATTCGTAATTCGTAATTGCTATTTGGTCTTGGTCTTGTTTCCTTGCAGCGCTCCGCCGGTCGAACTCTCGCCGCCCGAACCGAGCTGACGCCCGCCGCCCTGCAGAGCTTTTTCGTCAGGGCTCAGTCCGACCGCTCCGCCTTTAGGCAAAACACGCTCGACCTCGCCGTGCGGACGCGGGATAACGTGAACGCTGATGAGTTCACCGACACGTCGTGCGGCTGCGGCACCTGCGTCGGTTGCGGCCTTAACGGCACCGACATCACCACGCACAAAAATAGTCACATAACCGGCCCCGATATACTCTTTGCCGATAAGTTTCACATTCGCGGCCTTGACCATAGCATCGGCGGCCTCGACGGCACCGATAAAACCCTTGGTCTCAACCATTCCCAAAGCCTCTAAACTCATTGATTATTCCTCGCTAATTGGATTGCTTTACCGATATTATAATAACTGCGGCTTATTGCCCAAACGCATTACATCAAATTACAAAACCAAAGTAAAATCAACGCTCAAAACGTGTCCGACTAGATTGACATACGTTCCAATTGAACGCTATATTTCAAGTCAAAGAACTACGGCGAATTTAGTATTTTAGGTCGCAGTCGACAGCAAACGCTAAAACATGTCTATGACCCTCGGTGAAAAGTTGCGGCAGGCCCGCGAGGATCGCGGTATATCTCTGAGCGAGGTTGCCGAGCAAACCCGCATCTCTCCGCTATATCTCGAATCTATCGAAAACGACGATTACCGAAATCTCCCTGGCGGTATTTTTAACAAGGGATTTATTAAGACCTTTGCCAAATACGTCGGTGTTGACGAGCAAGAAGCAATGACCGACTACGGTCAGATCGTGTCTGCCTCAAGCGGTGCACTGGATGAAAAAGAGCTAAGACTCTACAAACCTGAGGTCCTGACCGATGACACGTCGGGTTCGTCGATGATACCGACAATAATTGTTGCGGTGGTCATTTTGGCGTTGATGACGGCCGGCATACTGTTCCTCGTCAACTGGATGCGACAGCCCTCTGACCCGGTGGCGGCTAATTCAGCTGCGACTCCGGCAACGAATTCAAACACTGCGCCGTCCGGAAGTAACACCACGGCAACAGACCCGTCCGCTCCCGCAATGGGATCCGCTAATTTTGAAATAAAGACAACAACCGCGCTTGTCAAGATAGTGGCGACGGTCGATAGTGAACCGGCAAAGCCGAGTAATCTGGCGGCAGGTTCATCGGTCACATTTACACCAAAAGAATCTTTGACACTAAACTATAGCCGCTGGAATTTTGACAAGGTCCAGTTGACCATCAACGGCAAAACGATCTCGCTGCCGAGTGCTCCGCTTGCTCCGGCCGACCGGGATCGCATTATTGTCACGATCAATAAAGACAATCTGGCTCAGATATGGTCGAGCGGCACGATCTCAACCGAGGTTCCGCCGGCAACGACCGATGCGAATGCAAATGTGGCCGCTCCGACAACGACGACAACGGTTCCGGTTCAACCCCGTCCAACGCCGCAGCCTCCAAAACCGGCGAATGTTGCGACAAATACGGCAGCAAACACTGCGGCAAAACCACCCGCGAACACGGCAAAACCGCCGACAATGACCAGTACAAAGCCTACGCCAAAGCCGTAGTAGACATAATTCATATTTAACCAAGGATGTCCGCGACCGTTTGCGGGCATTTTTGTTTTGCGGGTTTTGTTGTTTATAATTGGATATGGAAATCGACAAAATTCAAGAAGGCCTGACATTTGACGACGTTTTACTCGTCCCTGCCTACTCCGAGATACTTCCCGCCGAAGCGGACACACGCACCAAGTTTTCACGCAATATCGACCTAAATATACCGCTCTGCTCGTCGGCGATGGATACCGTCACTGAGGCAAGCCTTGCGATCGCGCTTGCCCAGCAGGGCGGCATC
>JBGAUY010000072.1:0-12776 GCA_044228425.1 Pyrinomonadaceae bacterium
CAACGGTTATCGTCCGAAATACTAAGACGGGTAGGGAGAGCACTACGACTGCCGATATTGCGGGCCGATTTTCATTACCGATAGACGGTGATGTTGCACAGTACGAAATAATCGTTTTGTCCAAAGGCTTTGGCCGTATCGTCAAGCCACTGTCGGCGGGTGATGCCGACATTTCGCTAACACTTACGCCAAGCCCCATTAGCGAAGAAGTAACAGTTACAGCGACTCGCACGCAGGTGCTTACGACCGAGACCGCGGTTCCGGTGAGCGTCGTTGGACGCGAAGAGATCGATCGCAAAGCTCCAAACTCGATCGGCGATATTTTTCGCACACTGCCGGGCACCTCGACGGCAAACGAAGGTGCTTTTCAGGTGCGTCCGCGTATTCGGGGACTCGACAGCAACCGCGTTCTGGTCCTAGTCGACGGCGAGCGTTTGAACAACAGCCGCACGTCGACAGGCCAATCGGGCGTCGAAACCGGTCTGGTGGAGCTTTCCACGATCGAAAGCGTAGAGGTCATCCGCGGCAGCGGCTCGGTGCTATACGGCACGGACGCTCTCGGCGGGACCATAAACATCATCACCTACGATACGCCAATGCGGGGGGACAATGGATTTAGGTTCGGGGCGGTTCTCGATACTTTTTACAGTACGAACGAAAATGGCCGACGCGGTAGCTTGGCGGTGAACGGTGCGAATAAGCATTTCGCGTTTCGCCTTGCCCAGTCGCTCGAACGGTTTGATAACTATTTTACCGGAAAGCCTAACGCCGTTTTCCTCCAGGATTTTCGAACTCAGACCGGCACGATCACCAACGACGGCGAAGTGCTCAATTCACAGTCACACGGCGGCAACACTCAGGCGACGACACGTTTTTTCCTAAACGACAACAGCACGATCAAGCTCAACTATGAACGCAGGCGTGGTGCCGATATCGGATCGGCCGGATTGGTCGACGTATTCAACGGCTTCTTTCCGTTTTCCAACCGCGACAAATTTAGCGGGCGTTATGATGTCGCCGCGTTGACCAAAAATCTCCAGCGACTGTCGGTCAGCGGCTTTTACCAGACACAGGACCGCGATTTTACAAACATCCTGACGGTCGCACCGGTGCCTCCATTTTTCCCGGGGATCTATCAGATCAGCCAGACCATTACGAATACTAAAACCTCAGGCTTTGACCTGCAGACAGATTGGACATTGGGCGGCCGCAACAGCCTGACGGCGGGGGCGAGCTTTTTCCGCGATAGTAATAAGGACAAAAGGCAGATCACTAAATCAACCACGCCAACATCGGTTAACCGGACGATCACAAATACCAAAAGCGTCCCGGACGCCAGCCTCGCTAACGTTGCGGCATTTGCTCAGAACGAATTTCGCGTGACAAACCGTCTCAAGTTCGTCGGCGGCATCCGCATCGATAATTTCAAAACGGTCTCACAGCCCACGACCGGTTTCGCGTTGCCAAACCTAACCGCGGCTCAGATCACAGATCTCGGTATAGGCGGCCTCGCGAGCGGTTTGAACATCTCAAACACCTCCGTCACGGGCGATTTCGGGGCGATCTACCGCGTGAATAACGAGATCAGCTTATCTGCTCGAGTCGGTAGGTCTTTCCGCACCCCCAATATCTTTGAATTTTTCTTTACTGACGCGGGTTCGATCTCGGGTGTGTTTGTCGTGGGAAACCAGAAGCTAAAACCTGAGAGCGGTGTGAACTTTGACACGAACTTCAAATATCACAGTTCAAAGTTTGCCGCGTCCGCGACCTATTTCCGCAACTCTTACAAAAACTTCCTCAACATCGTTGCGGCGGTCGACCGTAACGGTGCACCGATATTTCTCAATCAGCCGGGCCCGGCCGTTCGGGTGTATCAGACACAGAATCTCGACCAGGCTCTCATCCAGGGTTTCGAAGCCGAGTTTGAGGTGCCGATCAAGATCAGCTTTGGCTATCTCACGCCTAACGGCAATTTCAGCTATCTGCGGGGCGACAATACGCGGCTCAACACGCCGCTCGATATCATCAGCCCGATGCGGACGACCGCCGGATTTCGCTGGAATAATTTTGGCAAGGCGTATTTCTTTGACTACAATGCCCGCATAGTAACAAAACAGACGCGGCTCTCGCCCGCCTTTCTCCTGCCCGTCAACCAAGGCGGTAACGGCGGCCCAGAGCCCGGATTTGTCACGCACAACATCAACGGCGGATATTATTTCCAGCGCGAACGCTATGGCTTTAATATCAATCTCGGCGTCTCAAACCTGTTTGACCGTGCATATAGCGAACAATTCGTCTTCGCCCCCGCCCGCGGCCGCTCGTTCACGATCGGCACGTCGGTGCACATTAGGTAATAAAACCTTGAATATGCTACGAAAAGGCCTTGCAAATAGCGAGGCCTTTTTATGCATCGGTTCTTAGGAACTACGAACCATGCCCCTTTCGGCACGGCGACGGGTGAGGGTGATCTTGTGCAGGCCTGAGAGGATGTCGATAAGGTTTAGCAGCTTTGCAGGGACAAAGAGTATTGTCTGGCGGACGCTGCGTTTTTTTAGCAGCAAAGCTAATGCTCCGGTCGCTGTGATAAAAGCGGCGATGGCGGCCGGATAGACGGCCGTTGGCAGCAGAGCACAGACCGCGATCATTAACACCCACGCGGCAAAGAGTATGGTCGTTTTTAGCCGCAGCCAGCAAAACGCGATACCGTTGCCGGCACGGGCGGCGTGCGAGATGGTTTTGGTGATCTCGCCGAGCCGCTTAGCACGCATATCACGCATAAATGTCGATAATATGCTCGCGGCCGATACACCGTGATAACAGCGGGTGTGGCACGCCATCGGGTGCGGAATAACGCTGAGACGCCAGCCGTTTTTGATGAGCCGCAACCCAAGCTCCGCCTCCTCTTCCATTGCAAGCTCAGGGTCAAACGAACCTACTTCGAGAAGTGCCGCACGGCGGTAAAAACATGCCGGGCCGCGCAGCCATTTTACATCCGCGGGCTCGTCGAAACGCTCGTCTAATTCTAGTATCGATTCGCCCGCCTCATTGAGGTCGTCGATACGGCCATTAACGCCCGCGAGTCGTGCATCGCTCTCGATAAACTTGATAGCCTGCGGCAAAAAGCCCTTATAGATCAGTGTGTCGGCGTCGAGGAACAGGATGTATTCGCCGGTCGCGGCTTGCGAGCCCGCATAACGCCCCGCCGACGGCGACAGCCGCAGCCCCGGCGAGAGGGCGAGCACCTTGATGCCGTAACCGCTGACGATCTCTGCCGTCCTATCCGTCGAGTGCGAGTCGACAAAGATCATCTCGGCACCGTCGATCTCGCTCGCGGCGGCCTGTGCGGCCTCCCATGGTTTGCGACGGCAAAAGCCCTACGGAAAATGTTTTGGCGGCAGAGATGGCGCGGCCGATGCCTTCGTCGGCGAGAGCGAGCCGCACGTTGCGGTGCAGGCTGACATCCACAAGCTCTGTGCGGCGATTCGCCCAGTCGGATTTGTACGCTTCATCACCTCGAAGAAAATCGTAGAGAGTGATGCCCCGCTCCGTCGCGGCACGTATCGATAGCCCAAGCAGCACGAGGCCAACGCTCAGGTTTGCCGAGTCCAGATCGTAGCCCGCGTTGTAATAATAAAATGTCCGGCCGTCATCGAGCCCGTAGATCGATCCGCGACACTCGCCGGCAAACCACAGCTCGTCAAACCGGATAAGCCCCGCAGCCGCAAGCTGCGGCACGAGTTGCCGCTGAAACTGGATCAATCGTGGATGCCCGCTGAGTTCGGACCCGCCGGCGGCCGCCCAGCGGCGTTCGTGCAGGACCAGAAATCTCTCAAATGCGGCCGATATCTCCGCCGGATCGATGACGGAGCGAAACTCGTAGCCCGATAGCTTTTCGATCTGTTTTACACGGCGCTTAAAATTGCTCGCCCGACGGCTTTGCTGGAGCACGGCTTCCCAACCGGCACCCAGATCTATCTGCGGGCATATGTCGGCGACGGCCATACGCCTGCTGGGAAAACCAAGAACCTTGTTTTTGTTCGCTAACGACGAATCGGCGTCGATGTATTCAAAACGCACTGCGTCGCGGCTGTGATCCACAGCGAGATGCTCGTAAACTGCGGCGAGCGCTTCGGATATGTCCTCACCACGGGCGATCATGCCGAGATGATCCGCTCCGCCGACGCCCTCGCCAATAAAGCCAAGCCGACGGATACGTATGCCGAGCCGGCGTTTTTCTTCGCTAAACATTGGCAGGATCGCGATCAGGCGTTCACCGCGATACGCGGTCACGATGTGCGGGCGTTTCCCTTCGCCAAAGCTAGCGAACCACGCATTCATCCATTCCCACGAAAGAAACGGCGCGGCCCGCGACGCTGCAAACAGAGCTTGCCACTCTTGCCGCAGTTCAGCAAGAGCTTTTGTATCGCTATAGATCTTTACGGAGCACACATTCATAGATCATTTAGCGGCGTGAGCCGGGATGAGAGCATCTCTCGAACCTGACTTAAAACCACGCAAACCGCTGACGACGGTAAATTTCCATTTATGGAGCAGAGTTCCGGACAGGCCGCGGTTAAATATGTAAAACGCAGCGTGTTCCCTTTCGCCCGTCGCCCAAAAGCGTTTATTCGCGGTCGCCGGACTTAGCAGGTCGATCTCGCAAATTTTGGCCTCCATGCAATCTGCCACGAGTTTTTTGAATAAAAGGTTTCCCGGCGAATATCTCGAGTATTCTTCGTCGTAAGACGTTTTCCAATGGACCATCCGCCCGCCGCACAAGATGTTGAGGCTCATAGCAATGGTCTTGCCATCGAGTCTAAGTTCGTACGCATGCAATGCCCCGTTATCTGAAACCGCAAGAGCAAATTCGTGATGGAGCCGCGTCACCGCCGCATCGTCGGTCACCGCGGTTCCCTGCCGGCCTTTCCAGCCCTTTGTCTCAAGCTCAAAATAGCGCTCCAATAGTTCAGGTGAATACTCTCGCGTTACGACATGCTCGACGCTGCCGATCTCATTTAGCCGTCGTGTACGGCGATCGAGCTGCTGGCGGAGATGTTTTCGCGATCCCCTGAGAAATTCATTTATAGTCATCTCAGAACCCGCAGCCGAAGGCAGCGCGATAAATGGCGCCGCGTCCATTTCCCAGACGCCCGTCTTGTTTGACTCACCCTCGGCAACGGCGAGCAGATCGGCTAGCCAGCTGTCTTTTTTGACCAGCCGCATCTCCATCACGTCCCAGCCGGAATGACCTTGGACCGCTTTCCACAGAAGTCGCAAAATCGCGTGTTTCTCAGCTTCGTCGACACCGTGGATTAGGTCAAACCTCTGCGTGTTGAGGTTATAGACCGCCTCAAGTTTTCGCACCGGCACGCCGTGCAGCGTCGAACGCGACCGCATCAGCGGCAGCAGTGCCCGCAATTTCCCATCACGACGAACGGTGATGATCTCGATCTTACAGCCAAAGTTTTTGACAAACGCTGCAAACCACTCGGGCCGCAAAAATGGTCCGTTGCTCGCACCCTCTTCGCAAAGCGACGCCCACTCTTCCGCAAGCCCGCGGACGATCTCTTCGCCTCCTGATAAGATTTCGGTGGTCAGCATAAATTAATTTCCGAGGATGACGGTCCATTCGTTCGGGCCGCCCTCAGCAAGCGTAAATCTCGCCGATGTTCGCCTACCGGACTTTGTCATCGCGGTGACCTCGTATTCACCAAAAAAGCCGTTCAAACCGTATCGTCCGCCGGCGTCAGTGCTGACTGTGGCCGATGTTTTCCACTCGTGATTGATGAGGCGGTCAAGTTCGCGATATGCCGGTTTTGGGTCACTGTTGCGGTCGATCAGCCCGATGCCCGGCAGCCATGCACGCTCGTCGTCGAGTCCCCACGTCGTGATCGCCTCCACGGCAGGACTGCCAAATGCGATGGTGTAAAATTCGCGGTAAAACTCGGCCTGTTTTTCGGCGTCCCATTCACCGCTGCGGTAATTGCCGGATATCAGCTGCGGAGACTTTCGGTCGTCGTAATTAAGTGTCTGGACACTAAATTCGGTGATCTGTAAGGGCTTCCCCAATGACGAATAACGCTCGAGTTCGGCGGCGACGTTCGACGGCTCATACCATTCGCCGTTCGCATGCGCTTGTATGCCGATGACGTCCACAGGCACATCCTTTTTTATAAGGCCGTCGAGCAACTGATAATATTTATCGGCATTGTAGTTGTGTCGGGAAACCGAGCCAAAAACGCCATATTCATTGATCAGAAAACGTTTGTCAGGAGCCGCATTGCGTGCCCAACGAAACGCCGACGCTACGTAATCGTCGGTGCTGGCAAACACATCGGTCTTTGGTGCGAGAGGCTCGTTGACAACCTCGATGTCGGTCACCGTTTCAGCACGCGTCACGACATTTTTCACCCGTTGCTGCAATACATAGAGCAGTTC
The DNA here is from genome assembly GCA_044228425.1 of Pyrinomonadaceae bacterium. Classification (GTDB taxonomy): domain Bacteria; phylum Acidobacteriota; class Blastocatellia; order Pyrinomonadales; family Pyrinomonadaceae; genus OLB17. Next base: position 6,439 of record JBGAUY010000072.1, read on the forward strand.
CTCTTTCCCATTCGGCAGCCACGCCGGCGAGCCATATTTATTAGTTCCCCAAAGAACCGGAGCAGCCTGGGTCCGGAGCCCGAGATCTTTGCTGAGCTGTGTCTCGCGGTCATACCAAGCCCAGTTCTCCGCACCGCGTTTTTTCTCGATATTGCTCCAGTAATTGCCCACGACGGCGTAATTAAAGAGCGACGTGAAAAGACGTTCATACGATGCGAGTTTTGCCGGGTCGAGATCGTCGATCTTCAGATAGCAGCCAAACTTGAATGCATGCGTTACCTGCTTGATCTCGAGTTGTGCGTTCGCGACCGGACGGCCTACTCTGTCGAATACCTTGATCCGGGCGTCGCCCTTGCGGTATTTATTAATGTTGTCGCGGGCGGTCGCGAGTGCCGTCTGATTTCGCGTGTTTCTGTCCGTTTCGGAGGCGGCGGTGGTCAGTGTTTTGCATGACATTGACAGGGCCAGGAGCGCAAATAAAACGCAGCCTGATCGCCGCGAGAGTCTTACGCTCATTTTTCTCCCTCGTCGCTGCATCATCTCAGCCAAACCTCATCTGCCCGGTCGGCGAAACTGTGTCTTCGAGCCGTTTGGTGCGGATCTTGGCCATTTGCAATCCGATATAGATCAGATACTGCGTGTTAAGGACCGTGTACCGGTGCATCAGACGACGAGGTTCCTGAACGAGGCGATAGAGCCATTCGAGCCCACGTTTTTGCATCCACCCCGGCGCTTGCGGCAGCAATCCGGCATGAAAATCAAACGCCGCACCGACCGCCAAAAGCGGCATCGAAAGCGGGCCTCTGTGCTCAAAAACCCACGTCTCTTGCCGCGGACACCCGAGACCGACAAGGACGATCGACGCACCACTCGCTCTTATGGTTTCGATGATCTCGGCCTGTTCGCCTTCTGTTACCTGACGAAATCGCGACGGTTGGCTGCCCGCGATCTTCAGCCCCGGAAACCTTGCCGTCAGATTGCTCTCAAGTTTTTCGAGCACCTCGGGGCGGCTGCCGTAGAGGTAAATGCTCAGCCCTTCGCGGGCCGCGCGTTTACAGACACGCAGCGTCAACTCAGGCCCGTAAACCCTGTCGGGCAGTTCAACACCGTGGAGCCATTTCATCGCCCAGCGGACGGGCTGCCCATCTGGCACGACGAGGTCAAATTGATTGAGCCGGTGGCGATGAACGTCATCAAGGGCACCGGTCATCACGCCGTGAACCGCCAGAGCACTAACTGCAAATGAGCGCTTTTCAGCCGCCGCACGAATGATGTCTTCGGTCGCGGCTTCGTAATCGACGGCATTGACGCCGATACCCAGTATGTTTTGTTTTCCTTTATCGATCATGCAGCTGCTAGTTCGTAGACCTTCTCCCCGCTTTGTTTTGCTGCAGTAGCCTCAACGATCTCGGTGATGATCGAACGCAGATCATGTTCATAACTCCATTTGGGGTAATCCTGCTGAAATTTGCGCACATCGCTGACCCACCAGATATGGTCACCCTCGCGGGCCTGGTCTGAGATCGTGTACGAAAGCTCTTCACCGGCGACCACCTCGGCGATCTCGATCGCCTCGAGCACCGAACAATTACTATGACGGCTGCCACCCATGTTATAGACAGCACCTGCTTTTGGATCCTTATAAAAATGCCAGAATGCGCGGACGAGGTCATTGGAATGAATATTGTCACGAACCTGTTTGCCCTTGTAGCCAAAGATCGTGTACGGCTTGCGGTGAACGATGCACTTGATCAGATACGCCAAAAACCCATGGAGCATCGCTCCTGAGTGTGCCGGCCCGGTGAGGCATCCGCCGCGAAAAACGCCCGTTTTCAACCCAAAATAGCGGCCGTATTCCTGCGTCATGACGTCAGCCGCGACCTTGCTAGCGCCAAAGACGCTGTGTTTCGAAGCGTCGATCGACATCGTTTCGTCAATGCCGTGTTCAAAATACGGATGTGCAGCGTCGATCTCCCAACGGGTGTCGAGTTCGACCAGCGGCAGCACGTTGGGCGTGTCGCCATAGACCTTGTTGGTGGAGGTGAAAATAAACGGTGCGTCGGGGCAGATCTCGCGAACCGTCTCGAGCAAGACGAGCGTACCCATCGCGTTAACGCTAAAATCGGTCAGTGGTTCGTTTGCCGCCCAATCGTGGCTCGGCTGTGCGGCTGCGTGAATTACGATGGAGATGTTTTTGCCGTAGCGGGCAAATATCATTTTCATCGCCTCGGCATCGCGGATGTCAGCCGAATAATGGACGAATCCAGGCAGTGCGGCTTTTAGTGACTGGGTGTTCCAGTCAACGGAACCGTCAGCGCCGAAAAAATACTCGCGCATATTGTTGTCGATGCCGACAACGTCAAAACCTTGTGCATGAAAAAACTTAGCGGCCTCGCTGCCGATCAATCCGGAGCTGCCAGTGACGATTGCTACACTCATAATTTACAAACCAACCCTATTCAAAAATTGAACTAGTATTTCTGGTTTGAAAGAGTGCTAAAAGCGTGTAGATTCCAGTTTTTTAGGAGAGCTATTTATTGTACGGAAAGAGGTTTAATAGAGACGTCCGACCCGTATACCCCGGACGCCTCTATAATTTTTATGACTGCAACCCGAGATCCTTGACCGAATATCTCTCGTGCGATCTCGTATTGCCCGCAGAAATATCAAAATTGAGTGAGCTCAGGTTAAAATTCTCTTGTAAATACCGCAACAGAGTCCAAATAAGCAGGATCACACCGCCCATTTCAAGGCACTCTTCGAAAGTGACAAAGGTATTGTATAGAAGCCTATTATCGACGAATACACCCTCAAAAAGCTCGAGGCCGATCGCACCGCCGAGGAACATTGACGCCGCTAGGATGAGCAAATTACGAGTCTTTGCAGGCAAAGCGATCAGAAATCTAACGTACATCACTCCGATGACCAGCAACAGGCCAAATGCGGGCACTACCCACGCATAATAAAAGATCCCTGCGTTTTCGATACCCAAAACGGCACGCATCGGTTCGATCAACCTCTCGTGGGCCGATGCCAGTTCGTCAAAAGCCATAAAGAGAAATCCGCCCGAAAGTATCGCCCAGCCGAGAACATGTTTACCCTTACTCTTACGGACGATCGCCGTCACGACCGCCAAAAGTAATGAAGCGGAAATAAGTAGGCCGACTGAAAAGAACGTCGGCACATTGACCTCAAGATCGAGGTCGAAAAGCTTTACGAGCTTGTGGATAACGACAGAGTTGTAACCGGTCAAATAGTCCGCGGTCAATACAGTCGCACTGCTAATTACGAGCAATAATGCGACCGCACCCAAGAAAAAAGCGACACGATTAGGTGCAAAGCTGATGCTCATATTACTTACGGTCGTACTTTGATCATGAGTACGTGCCGATCGGTTGATGTCCTTAACACTTAAACCTGGGCTTTCAGTCCCGATCTTTGTTCTAAGGAATGTAATAGTCTGTTCCATTTTTATACTCCTAATCTGAGGTCAGCTACGCGCGGCGAATAGACGCCTGTAATACCCCGGGTTGATTCTTCGCAAAGGCTTGTTCTGCCCAATGCGAGCAGATCTGCTCCGGGCCGGTTTACCCGTGTTTCCGTCGTAACCGCCACCGTATAACCGGCGTTTGCTGTCATTTGTCTGATAGCCGGGTTATATTCACCGTTTGGATAGGCAAATGAGACCGCCTTTTTACCAAGCTGAGCTTCGAGCACGGCTTTGCTAGTTTCGAGCTCGTTCTTGATGACGTCGCTGGACTCGAGCGGCAAAACAACATGATTTGATGTGTGACCCCCAAAGTTGATGCCCTTTCTGGACATTTCTCTGACCATGTCCCAATCGAGCAGACGATACTCCGCAGGGTAATCCTTTCGGTCATCACCGAGAGCTGCTTCTAATGCGGCGATCGCCTTTTCGCGTAACTCGTGCGGCAAATAGACAAGTTTGTCGGTCTGCTTGAGCAAATTGCCGCGATCATAGGACATCGTAACAATGTCGGTCGAGATCCCGGCCTTTCGCAGCGCATCGGTTACGGAGACTGACTTTTCGCCGGCCTGTTTTAGCAGCCAAAATATCCGGTCGTGGGCCAAAGGCTTGGTGTCACCGATACACGCCGTTGGTAAAAACACTGTTGCGGGCAGGCCGAGCTCATTTAAGATCGGGAACGCCTGTTCATAAAAATCAAGATACCCGTCGTCAAATGTGAGCACCGCCAACGGGCGGGCGACTTTTCGACGTTCATCGAGAAAATGCATCGCGGTCTCGAGCGACACAACATCAAACGCTCGTTTTAGCGCCTCACAATGACGCCTAAACGTAGCCGCCGAGATCACGGTGCCATAGATCGATTCCCTCTCGGCTTTGGTAATGTCGGCTACAACACGGTGATAGGCGATGATGTTTATCGCCCCAGGCCCGACCCGCAGCGACCCGATACGGCCGGAAGCGATAGTGGCGGCCGACTTGATCGAACGTTTAATAAATAAAGAGGTTGTCGTCATAGGTTTTGTCTCGGTTTGAGCTGGCGGTGCCAACTCTCTTCGAAGCGTGTCAATATACTTTCCAAAATCCATCTCGCTCTGGGCACGCTTTCGTGCGGCCCGGCCCATGCTAAGTCTCGCCTCAGTATTACCGGCAAGATATGCGATCTTTGCGGCTATCGCCTCATGATCACCGACCGCACAGAGGTATCCTTCGCATCCGTCATCCAAGATCTCGGGTATGCCACCGACGGGGGTCGTTATAACGGGCAGACCGGCGGCCATGGCTTCGATCACAGAGATGGGCATCGCCTCAGCATAGGTCGGCAGGACGAAAATATCCGCCTTTTCATAAAACGCAAGCCTCTCATTGAGCGGCACCGCTCCGAGATGTTCGATCATGTGGCCGATGCCCGTTTGATCGAGATCTTCCGCACCATAACCGAGGAACGCAGCTTTCAGCGGCGGATCGTGATGCTTTAGGAGTTGCAATGCATTGATCAGATCGAGTTCGCCCTTGAGTTTACCGGTCGCTCCAACAAACAGCAGGCGGATGGTTCCGTCCCCGTTCAATTTCTCGGACCGCTCAGGCATTGTTTCGAATGCCGAAATATCGATCGCGTTTGGGATGACCGTTATTTTTTCGGGCGAAGCGATCTGTCTAATCTGTGTAGCGGATCTCTCGGAAACAGCTATGATACGCGTGCAGGACGCGAGTGCAAGTCTGATAATTTTGCGGCCTAACTTTGGCTGATGCGGCAGGTATTCATCGACATCACCGGCATGAAAATGAAGTATCACCTGATTTCGAAATAGTTTACCGAGCAGCACAAATGTGGATTCTCGATAAAGACTGGCGTTGCTGCCCATGTGGACATACACGAGTCCGGGCCGGTCAATGATGCACCGTACCACAAATTGCAGGTACGCTTTTACCGCGAGCAGAAATTTGCGGATCACGCCGTAATCTTCGGCCTGAGATGCAATGTAGGTAATGTCAAAGTCGTTTTTGAGATCAGAGTTGAGAATATCGGCCGTCAAAGTCGAGATCCCGCCGCGGGTTTTGGTCAAATGCATGCCGACCATCAAAATACTTGGCTTTGCCGCATGCTTTCGCGCAGAAATCTCCCGGCCGCCTGTATCAGACAGAACGTTCCCACCCTCGATAGAATTTATTTGATAACGATACTCAGCCATTACAACCTGCAACAAGGCATTTCGCCAACTAAAAATTTCGTATGTAGTTCTAGAGGTCTAAACCGCTACATTTTCCAGATAATGCAGTAAATGATCAGCAGCCCTGCTGATGATAGCGATGCAGTTTTCCAGATACTAAAACCCGCCGTCTTTTTTGAAAGATAAGCGATCTCAACGACGGCCATCGAAACGAATGAGAGCAGTTGTGCTCCGGCGGCCCCGATCGCACCGTATTGCGGTATGAGCAGCAAACATGCAACAACGCAGACGACGACCCCGATAATATTTGCAAACAGGTCGACATGCTGCGCCCCTGTCGCCACAAGACCGCGGGCGATGACAATAACCACGCAAAACGGGATCATCGCAATAGCCAGAATATCTAGCGTTTGAGCCGCATTCGCGTACTCGGTGCCAAACATCAACGACAAAACATATCGGGAAAGGAAAGGCGAAAGTATCGCAATGACTGTTGCCGCCAGTAGCGGCAGACGCACGATCTTTGCCATGTAGGCTCCGATATTATCCGGCGACTGCTCTATAAATTTGGCTATCGCGGGCTGGATAACTCCCGAGTAGCTCGCCATCAGGATGGTCACCGGTATCAGGAATCGTGACGCAACACCGTATTTTCCAGACTCGGCCTCGGTGCTGAAATA
>JBGAUY010000010.1:0-71317 GCA_044228425.1 Pyrinomonadaceae bacterium
GCGGGGTTTCGCCCGAAAAAAGTTGCCGACGCAAGCACGATCAATAGCAGCGTTAGCGAAACGGTGATCAGATTGACATGTTCGGCAAGAGTTGCCAGCCCGACCGTCACCATCAATACTGCGGCAACGGATATGCCAAATCGAAGCAATTTGGAATTTAATACCTCGGTTTGATTCATTAGGATAGCCCAATAAGCATTATTAGCTCATCGCCGCTATGCGCCGATCTTTGCATTAACAATTGCCATGATCTCGGCCTCAAGTTCGATTGCTTGGCGTTCGATATCCGCGCCTTTGGCGAGCAAACTATCGGCGAACTCGCGGTCTTTGAGGCCCGAGGCGTTTATGCGGACATTCATATAGGCCCCGATGATGGCGGAACGGGCACAGAGGGCACCGACACCGGCGTCGGTGACGGAGTTTGGGTTGCCGACCTCGACCATCGCTTTGATGATCTCAAAGGCGTCAAATGAGCGCTGCATCGTGCGGAAAGGGATCTCAGTCGCGTATTTTGTGGCTTCCTGGATCGCGGCTGTGCGGGCGGCCTTTTCTTCGTCCGTGGCCTTTGGCATGCCAAAGGCGTCCATCACCTTGTTAAATGAGTTGGTGTCTTCATCAACCAGAAACAGCAGGTCGTCTTTGATCTGTTGGCCTTTGACGGCCCAATCGGAAAACTCTTGCCAGCGGTCATCCCAACCGGCTTTGTGCGAAGACAGATTAGCGACCATCGTCGCGAGTGCGGCACCAAGTGCTCCCATATATGCAGCGATCGAGCCGCCGCCTGGAGCAGGCGACTCAGAGGCCGTCTCGTCGGCAAAGGCAAGACATGTCAGATCAACGAGACTGTCAGTCTTATACTCCGCCGCGAGGACGTATTCGATGATCTTTTCTTCGGGAATAAACGGTTTGAGATCGTCGAGACCCATTGACTTGACGGCGATCTTGACGATCTCAGCCTCGGTCACGCCAAGCGAACGCCCTTGTTTGGCGAGATAATATTTGCCGGCATCGACGATGGCTTTCTTAGGCACAAGGCCGACGATCTCAAGCCCCGTCACACGCAAGCCCCGATTACGAGCCTTTTCGCGAACCTCTTCGAAAGCGATATGCAACGGCGTCTCGGACAGGTTCGTTATATTCATCGAAACCTGTGCGATGCCGTATTCCGCGATAAACCACCCAATGGCTTTCGTTCCTTTCAGTGTTCCCGGCAACATCACGGCCTCGCCATTTTCGTCTTTGATGATCTTACCGGTGATCGGATTTCCCTCGCGTTTGGTTCGGCCCTTTTCGCGAACGTCGAACGCGATAGCGTTCGCACGCCGAGTCGATGTGGTATTTAAATTAAAATTGACCGCGATCAGAAAATCTCTCGCCCCGACCGCTACCGCACCCGAACGGGCGACGCTCTCGTTGAATTCACCAGGCCCAAAATCCGGCTTCCAATCGGCAGACGATATCTTGTCTTTTAGGCCTTCGTACTCGCCTTCGCGGCAATTAGCCAGGTTTCGGCGTTTATCTTCTGTCGCCGCGTTTTCGTAAAGATATATGGGGATGCCAAGTTCGCTACCAATTCGCTCTCCGAGTTTTCGGGCGTATTCAGCACACTCATCCATAGTCACGCCCGAGATCGGAATAAGCGGACAAACATCGGTCGCCCCAAAACGCGGATGATCACCCTTGTGTCGGCGCATATCGATCAGTTCCTGAGCTTTTTTGACCGCTAGAAACGCCGCCTCGACAACCTCGTCCGGTGTCCCAACAAACGTAACAACCGTTCGATTCGTCGAATAGCCGGGATCGACATCGAGGAGTTTTACACCATCGATCTTTTCGATCTCGTCGGTGATCTGCTTCATGACCGCCATATCGCGGCCTTCGCTAAAATTTGGAACGCACTCGATCAGTTTTTTCATATGATGCGTTATTTTAATCGGCTGCTAAGATATTCCGCCAAATTATCAACGCTCACACGCTCCTGCTCCCACGTGTCGCGGTCGCGGACAGTGACGGCATTGTCCTCGAGCGATTCGTGATCGACTGTTACGCAAAACGGCGTACCTATCTCATCTTGGCGGGCGTATAACTTTCCGATACCGCCCGTGTCGTCATAAACTGCACGCATCAAAGGTTGCAGGTCGTGCTTGAGTTTTTTTGCAAGCGTGACGATGCCCTCGTTATTCTTTGCAAGCGGCAGAACGGCGACCTTGATCGGGGCAAGTTCCGGCTTGAGTTTTAGAATGACGCGGACCTCGCCTTTGTCGTTCACCTTTTCGGTGTATGCATCCATCATCACCGCAAGCAGCGTGCGGTTAACACCGATCGACGGCTCGATACAATACGGATAAAACCGCTCGTTCGTCTGCGGGTCGAAATAAGACAGGTCCTCGGTCGTGTCGGGATTAATGCGTTTTCCGTCCGCATCCTCAGGCTTTTTAGAATGGACGCGAAGATCGTAATCAGTTCGATTGGCAATGCCCAGCAGCTCATCAAATTGTTTTTCTTCCTCTTCGCGTTCCGGAAAAAATCGATAAAGAAAATCAACTGTCCGGTCGCTGTAATGAGCGAGTTCCTTCTCGGGCTGTTCGTAGTGGACAATATTGTCACTCGAAATACCAAGCGTCCCAAGCCATTCGCCATACGCATCGATCCATTCCTGATGGACACGCGGGGCGTCCTCGGGGCGGCAGAAATATTCGACCTCCATCTGCTCAAATTCTCGCGTACGGAAAATAAAATTACCCGGCGTCACTTCATTACGAAACGCCTTCCCGATCTGAGCAATGCCAAACGGCAACTTCCGCCGCGACGTGTCGAGCACATTCTTAAAGTTGATGAAGATGCCCTGAGCCGTTTCGGGTCGCAGATATGCTAGCGCCGTCGGGTCGTCATCGGCCGAAGCCGCTCCGACCGTCGTGCGAAACATCAGATTAAAGTCTTTTGGGGCGGTCAGATTTTTAGAATTACAGTTCGAGCACGTCGCCTTATTGTCAGCAGGATCGACATCGAGCTTGTCGAGCCTGAGCCGCGCGTTGCAATCGCGACAATCGACCAACGGATCGCTAAATGTGTCTTCGTGGCCGCTGTATTTCCAGACGTTACGGTTTTGGATTATCGAAGAATCGAGCCCCTCGATGTCATCGCGTTCGTAAACGACCCAGTTCCACCAGCTTTTCTTAATATTATTGGCAAGCTCAACGCCGAGCTGGCCGTAATCCCACGAAGAGCCAAGCCCACCGTAGATGTCGGAAGCCGGAAAGACAAATCCGCGGCGTTTTGAAAGAGAGACGATGGTTTCGATGTTTGGTGCAGACATGAATATTAGTTCCGAGTTTCAAGTTCAAAGTTCCTAGTTGAAACCTTGATTTTACAACGAATAACGAACAACCAACAAAGGACAAACCAAAAAGTACTAGCCGTAAAGCCCGTCCTTTTCGTGTTTAGTCAGTTTTCTGTCGTTACTGTACGACTGGTGGTTCTGCACCGGCCGGGACGATCCAGATCTCATAGGATGTACGCGTTCGCGGACTTCCCTTTAGTATCTGAATGTTCCTCGGGTCAACACCGCGAGTCTTGACGAGATAGTCGAGCGTTCGTCGCGACAGGCGATCGTATGTATTACGCGTCATGCTCAATCTGTCCGTTCCCGGATAGATGATGACGTAGAGTTTTGCGTCCGGCGTATTCTGAACCTGAATAGCACAGTTATCAAAACGGGCCTTGTCGTCATCAGCCGATTTGGCTTCAAACTGATCGCATCCAACCTTGGTGATCGGTGGCGGCTCTTTGATCGGCTCAACAAATGTCGGAACCGAGATGACCTGACGGCAGCGGTTGTCATAGACATCGTCATTGACATCCAGCTCAACGTCGATCGTCTTTCCGCCCAATCCTTTCGAACTAACGGTGATCGACGACGTACCAAGACCACTCTCGATACGGCCGTTGGCTACACGCCACGCATATCTGATAGGGATCGGTGCTGTACCCGAGTTGATGGCGGCAAAGGTAACCGTGTCACCCTCGCTGATCCGATCTGGTCCATCAAGGCTAAATCTGTAGGGACATGCCTTCGATGTGACTATTTCATTCAGCCGGAGACAGACACAATGTTTCTGCTCTCGCTTGATCTCGATCTCTTTTGTGAACGATATACCGTTTGGCCCGGCGACCTCGACCGTATGAAATCCCGGCGTGAGGTAAAATTCCGCACCTGTTCCAACTCCGCTCATGCCGATATATTGGCCATCAACTTTGATCGGATATGAGACCGGCGTCGTCTTGATCGAAAGCGTGCCCATGTTCTTAGGGGCTTTATTCTTGTTATCGCCGCCGTTTGCAAACGCTGTGGTCAACCCTAGCGTCATCATCAGCCCGATCACGAATAGAAAATTGTATCTAATAGCTCGCATCTTAATGTCCTCATGGTTGGGCGGATAGATCTCCCCGCCCGTATACTTTGTATCAGAGATATAGAGCCAAGGCGTCACCGGATATCTCCGGCGACGCTAAGACTCATAATAACTCTATTCCTCTTCCTTTTCATCTCCGCTCTCGCCCTTTTTGCCGAACTTACGGCGAGCTGCGAGACCGATAGATGCTAATCCTGTACCAAAGAGCAGGATCGTCACCGGTTCCGGAACTGGTTCCGGCGGAGTCGGCGTCGGCGTCATCGGCGGCGTCGGCGTAACGGTTGGTGTCACGGTCGGCGTCACTGTAGGCGTAACGGTTGGAGTCGGCGTCGGCGTCTGATTCGGAACGGTCTGTGTCGGCGTCGGCGTATCTTTCTTGCGTTTGATCAAAATGAACGCAATTGGGATCGCTGCGAGGCCAAGCAGCCACCATTTAGGAAATCCGCGGCTTACGACATCGGGTCCGGTACAGTCACACTCTGGGTCCTCTACGATCTCAGTCTTGGTTTCGGTGATAACGCGGCCGTCCTGCTTTTTCTTTTTGTCGTCATCATCATCGCTGATGAGGATCGAGCTATAGTCGCCCGCGACAGCCAGACGTGACAATGTGCCGGTCGCTGCTTTGCCCGGTTTTGCGTTTACGACCTGTACAACCTGGTCAAAACGCACCGGACCGGCTGATACCTGCGAAAAGCCCGCCAAAATCGAGACCATAACAATGGCCGAGAGTACTACTCTATAGTTAAAGTTTTTCATGTCTAATTACCTGACTAAACGGTATTACGGCGAAAACGAATTCGTTTTCACAGTTCGGTGGCACTCACTGTTGAATTGATTTTTGGGGCAGTCCGGCAAATATAGCAAAAAACAAATGTAAATGCACGTGTTTTTTTCCTATTTTTGCCTTTTTTCGCCAAAAATACACAAATTACGCTATTTCAGAGGGAAAAAATGCCTAATAAGGCACCTATTCCAGAGAATATCGATTTTTTTCAACTTTTATTTTCAATACCGGCAATAAAAAACCGGCTATCACAATATAGTGATAACCGGTGTCTGTTTCCTGAATTATTATCGCCTATTTGGCGATGTTTACTCGTCGCCGTCGGCTGGGGCTTTTCCCTGTTCTTCGGCAATTATCGCTTTTCTCGAAAGCTTGACCTTATTGCCCTCTTTGCCAATGCACTTAACGAGGATCTGCTGGCCTTCTTTGAGCTCGTCACGCACGTCCTTAACGCGTCGGTCCGAGATCTCTGAAATGTGCAGCAGCCCGTCAAGGCCCGGCAGGATCTCAACAAACGCACCAAAATCAACTATACGGGAAACTGTACCCATATACGTCTCACCGATCTCTGCTTCGGCTGTGAGGGCTCTGATGCGGGCGATAGCAGCCTCAGCAGCATCACCGTCGGGCGTTGCGATCAGCACCGTGCCGTCGTCCGAGATGTCGATCTTAGCACCGGTCTCCTCGGTGATCGAACGGATCACCGAACCGCCCTTACCGATAACGTCACGGATCTTGTCCGGGTGTATCTTAATGGTTATGATACGCGGAGCATATTGAGAGATGTCCTCACGCGGCTCTGAGATCGCTTTGTCCATGATCTCAAGGATATGCATACGGCCTTTCTTGGCCTGTTCGAGAGCTTCCTGGAGGATCATGGCGTTAATGCCGCCGATCTTGATATCCATCTGGAGAGCGGTTATGCCGTCCTCGGTTCCAGTCACCTTAAAGTCCATGTCGCCGTAATGGTCCTCGGCTCCGGCAATGTCGGACAGGATCGCGTAACGATTGCCCTCCATCACCAGACCCATAGCAACACCGGCAACTGCCTTTTTAATTGGCACACCGGCGTCCATGAGGCTTAAGATGCCGCCGCAGACCGACGCCATCGATGACGACCCGTTCGACTCAGTAATGTCAGAAACGATACGTATCGTATATGGAAAATCTTCGTCGTCAGGCAGAACAGCTTCGATCGCACGTCGTGCGAGATTACCGTGGCCCGTCTCGCGACGCGATGTTGAGCCAAACCGGCCAACTTCACCGACCGAATACGGCGGGAAATTATAATGCAGCATAAAGCGGCGGTCGATCGTACCTTTTTCAAGGTCATCCATGAACTGTCCGTCCATTTTTGTGCCAAGCGTGGTGGTGACGATCGCCTGTGTCTCTCCGCGGGTAAAGAGCGACGAACCATGGACGCGCGGCAACCAGCCGACCTCCGCCGTGATCGGCCGGATCTCTGAGAATTTACGTCCGTCCGGACGACGCTTATTAGTTAGCATATCCTCGCGGAAGATCTTTTCCTTGAGTTGCCCAAAAGCCTTGCCAGCCGTCGCACGAGCACCCGGATCATCCTCAGGATAGCTTTCGACGACCTCCTTCTTAAGAGCGTCGAGCCCGGCATAGACCTCGATCTTTTCGCGACCGGTCGAATCAAGGGCCTTGCGGAGCTTGTCCGTCCAGGTCTTTTCTACATCGGCGACGATGTGAGCATCAAGCTCAGGCACGGTGAATTCACGCTTGGTGATATTCAGAGCCTTACCAAGTTCTTTCTGCCACAGGCAGAGGCGTTTGATCTCGCGGTGTGCAAGCATCAGGGCCTCGACCATGATCGATTCTTCGACCTCTTGGGCCTCGCATTCGACCATGCAGATCGCTTCTTCGGTACCGGCGACGATGAGATTTAGCTGGGATTCGCGGCGTTCGTCAAACGTCGGGTTAATAATGTACTTACCCTCGATCAAACCGATGCGGATACCGGCGATCGGGTCGTTGAACGGGATGTCCGAGAGATAAAGAGCACACGACGCACCGGTGATAGCGATCACATCAGGATCGTTCTCAGCATCCGACGAGATCACCGAAGCAACGATCTGTGTTTCAAATCTGTATCCGTCGGCGAACAGCGGACGGATCGGACGATCGATCAGACGGCACGTAAGAATCTCCTTTTCGCCCGGACGGCCTTCGCGGCGGAAATAGTTTCCGGGAATGCGCCCCGCAGCAAAAGAGTTTTCACGGTACTCGACCGTGAGCGGGAAAAAATCTAAGCCTTCCTTGGCTGTGCGGGCACTGACGGCTGCAACCAGCAACATCGTGTCTCCGTAACGTATAACGACCGAACCGTCGGCCTGTTTGGCAACCTTGCCTGTTTCAACGATCAATTCTTTTGTTCCCAACTTGATCGATTCACTTAAATATTTTTTTGTCATTTTATTCCTTAAAAACAAAGACGAAAGAGCAACTCCGTGAAGCCCTTTCGTCTCTGAAAAACTATTGATTTTGACGAAGATCCCAATTCATCCTTTGGCATTTCCAGCTGTCACGTTCAGCCGCCGCAGGTAATTTCTTCGAATGGATCTATCTTTTAATTAGAGGCTCGAAGAAGCCTAATTTCTAGTTAATTGAGTGTTTTGAGTTCCTTGAGTTTATTGAGAGCAGAAAACCATTCTCAACGAACTCTATAAACTCAACGACCTCAACGAACCTATCGGCGTAAGCTGAGTTTCTTGATGATCTCGTGATACTCACCGATGTTGCGGCGTTTGAGATAATCAAGGAGTTTTCTTCGACGCGAGACTAATATCAGCAAGCCTCTACGGGAGTTATTATCCTTTTTATGGATCTTAAAATGCTCTGTTAATTCGTTGATCCGCTGCGTGAGCAGAGCGATCTGCACCTGCGACGAACCTGTGTCCGATCCGTGTGTTTTGTAGTCACCTACGATCTGTTCTTTTAATTCTTTAACTGTTGACATATATTGTCTTGCTTAAATAGCCTCTCCTGTTGCTCGCAGTAACTCCGTTCTGACGAACGGTAACCACGAAGATTTAACTCCTAAAACTTAAAACAACTACTACCAATTGTTGCTTTAACTCTAACATAATCAAGTACTACGAACAATTTAGACCTCGTACTTGAATTCTTCCATAAACTTAGTCGAGAAATTCCCTTTCTGAAAATTCTCATCCGCCATGATCGCCTTATGAAGCGGTATCGTGGTTTTTATACCCTCGATCACCATCATGTCTAACGCTCGCTGCATACGGGCGATGGCCAGTTCGCGTGTGCGGGCGTGGACGATCAATTTTGCGATCATCGAATCGTAATATGGCGGCACGACATAACCCGGATAAACGGCCGTATCGACACGAACGCCGGGGCCACCCGGGATGTTGAATGCTGTGATCTTCCCGGGGCTCGGTGTAAATTTGACCGGATCCTCGGCGTTGATGCGGCACTCTATCGAGTGGCCGACGATCTGGACCTCTTCTTGCCGATAACCAATATTCTCGCCGGTGGCAATGCGGATCTGATTTCGCACAATATCGGCAAGTGTGACCATCTCGGTCACCGGATGCTCAACCTGGATGCGAGTGTTCATTTCCATGAAATAGAAGCTGCCATCCTCATCAAGCAAAAATTCAAACGTCCCCGCACTCGAGTATCCGATCTCCTGACACGCCTTAACGGCGACCGCACCCATGGCTTCACGTTGTTCTACCGTGATCGCGGGCGACGGAGCTTCTTCAAGCAGTTTTTGATGCCGACGCTGAATGGTACATTCGCGTTCGCCAAGGTGGATGACATTGCCATGTTCGTCGGCTAGAACCTGTATCTCAATATGTCGCGGACGCTCGATGTAACGCTCGATATAGACGGCACCGTTCTTAAATGCGTTTAGTGCCTCGGTCTGCGCTAACTCCAGGCTGGTCTCTACCTCACTTTCATCGCGAACGATACGCATTCCCCGCCCGCCGCCGCCGGCAGCGGCTTTGATAATGACGGGCAAACCTATTCGCCCGATCAATTCAAGAGCTTCGTCTTTTGATTCGATCGCTTCGGGGCTGCCCGGCAAAATCGGGACGCCCGCCGCGGTCATCGTACGGCGGGCCTCGACCTTGTCACCCATCATCGCAATGACATCGGGTGACGGTCCGATAAATTTGATATTGCAATCTTCGCAGATCTTGGCGAACGTCGCAGATTCCGCCAAAAAGCCATACCCCGGATGGATGGCATCTACATTAGTGATCTCGGCGGCACTGATGATCGACGGGATATTGAGGTAACTCTCGGCAGACGATGCCGGCCCAACGCAGATCGCCTCATCGGCAAACCGCACGTGCAAAGCTTCGCGGTCCGCCTCGGAGTGAACGGCGACGGTCTTAATGCCCATCTCCTTACACGTCCAAATGATGCGGTTAGCGATCTCACCGCGATTTGCTACAAGTATTTTGCGTATCTCTCGCATATGATAAAGTTCAAGGTTCAAAGTTCAGGGTTCAAAGTTGGTACAAACCAAACCTTGAACGTTGAACTTTGAACCTTGAACTCCTATTTCTTTACTCCGAAGAGTGCCTGACCGTATTCGACCGGCTGGCCGTTCTCGACGTAGATCTTAACGATCTCGCCGGAAACCTCGGCCTGGATCTCGTTCATCAGCTTCATCGCCTCGACGATACAAACGGTCGTCTCAGGCGAAACGTTACTGCCCTCACTGACATACGAATCTTTGTCAGGGCCGGGTGAACGGTAAAACGTTCCGACGATCGGCGAAGTGATCTTGTGCAGTCCCGCATCCGGATCAACTGTCGAATCCGCAGGTGCAGTTTCAACCGGAGTTGTCGCGGATGGTGCAGTCGCCGATACGGGAGCGGCAACCGGTGCCGCGTGAGCGACTGGTGCAGCCGTCATCATGCTCAAACGCACCCGGATATTCTCGTTCTCAAACTCGAAATCCGTAAACCCGTGCTCATTGACCAGTGCGGCAAGTGCCTGCAACTCGTCCATGTTAAACGACGGATCAGTTACGTCTTGTTTTTTATCGCTTTTCTTCTCGGCCACTATATCTCCGCCCTGTGCTTTTGCTGATGCTGTGTTTTCACTCATCGTGGGCAAGCCTCCGTTAGCATTAACCTTTAGCGGCCATTTCCCGTTTGGAATCAACGAGCTCGATAACCGACATCTCAGCGTTGTCGCCCTGACGGCGTCCGAGTTTGATTATACGGGTATATCCGCCATCACGGTCTTTATAGCGCTCTCCGAGCTCATTGAAAAGTCGCTGAAGAGCTTTTACGCCTGCGGTACGCTCGATCGGCTCTTTGGCCTCGCCTTTTTTACCCCGAAAACGGCTCTGCTCTTTCTTGAAAGTTCCGTTACCGGCGTGAAAAAACGCTGCCGCCTGACGGCGAAGATGTACGCCGCGAAGAACGGTATCGTCGCCCTCAAGGTTTGCAGCTTTCTTTGCCAGCGTGATCGCTTTTTCGACGAATGGCCTCAGCTCTTTTGCCTTTGGCGTCGTCGTAACGATGTGTTCCTTGTCAGCGTTGATCAACGAAGTCGCGAGATTCCTAAGCATCGACATGCGATGCTCGGTCGTGCGTCCTAATTTACGATGTGCTTTTAAATGTCTCATTTCTTTATAGGATTAAGGCGAAAGGATAAAGTATAAAGGTACAGTCTTTCGACTTTATCCTTTAGCCTTTATCCTTCACCCTTTAATCTAGGTCGCGTCCGCCCGATCCCGGGATCGGATTGCCCTGTTCGTCAAAATCCATTCCAAAATCGAGTCCCATGCCGTGCAGCATATCCTTGATCTCGGTCAGTGATTTCTTGCCAAAATTCTTGGTGTGCAGCATGTCTTTTTCGCTGCGTTTGATGAGGTCGCGGATCGAGCGGATATCGGCGTTCTTCAAACAGTTGTATGAACGCACCGAAAGCTCAAGCTCATCTACAGACTTATCAAGCAGGTCGTTGCGCATAAGCGGCGGACGTGCGATGTCTTCAAATTTGTATTCTTCTTCTTCCTCTTCGAAATTGATAAAGATCGACATGTGATCTTTGACCAATTTTGCGGCGAGGCCGATAGAATCTTCGGGTTTGACCGATCCATCCGTCCAAACTTCAACGGTTAGGCGGTCATATTCGGTATTCGAACCCTGGCGCGTCTTATCGACGTTGTAGTTTACTTTCTTGATTGGCGTGTGGACCGAGTCAATAGGAATATATCCGACCGAAAGGTCTTCGTCGTTGTTAAGCTCAGCCGAGACATATCCGCGTCCCTGTTTGAGACGCATCTCGATATTGAGACTGCCGCCCGAGCTGATCGTCGCGATGTGTACGTCGTCTTTGAGCACCTCAACGTCACCGTCGGTCTCAATATCGGCACTGGTCACTTCGCCGGCACCTTTTTTGCTGATCGAGAGGGTTTTTACACCGCCGCCGTGTAGCTTAAAAGGAACCTGTTTCAGGTTGAGAATAACGTCAGTTGCGTCTTCGACAACGCCCTTGATCGACGAAAACTCGTGCTCAACGCCTTCTATCTTGACCGCCGTAACAGCGGCCCCTTCGATCGACGAGAGCAGTGCACGACGGATCGAGTTACCGATGGTCGTACCAAACCCGCGTTCAAAAGGCGATGCGTAAAATTTTCCGTACCGCTCGGTCAATGTCTCAGTATCGACATTTAGGCGGCTCGGCATCTGAAAATCTGTCCAATTATTGCTTGTCATATTGTTCTTGTTATAAAAAGTCTATGAGTTGGCTTTGTCCCCGGGGCCTCCCTAGCAAGAACAAACTCTTCGGCCACGGCTACTTTAGCCAACTCTTGTGTATTACTTACTGTAAAGTTCGACAATAAGCTGTTCGTTAATGTTTGCGTCAATATCTTCGCGCCTCGGTGTTGCCGAAACGTTGACCGTAAACTCCTGTCCGCCGGCACTAAGCCATGCCGGACGCCCGCGGCCCGCTGCCGTCGACCATGCACCTTCGACGTGCGTGTTGTTCTGGCTGCGGCCCTTAACGGCGATCGAATCACCAGCCTTCACCTGAAATGAAGGGATGTCGACCTTGCGGCCGTTTACTTCGATATGTCCGTGATTTACCAGCTGACGTGCCTGACGGCGTGAAGTCGAAAAACCTGAGCGGTAAACGACGTTGTCGAGACGGCGTTCGAGCATGAAAAGCAAGTTTTCGCCCGTGACGCCTTTCTGACGGCGTGCCTTTTCAAAATAGTTCCGAAATTGCTTTTCGAGAATAAAGTAAATACGTTTTACTTTCTGTTTTTCGCGGAGCTGCTCACCATAGCCCTGGAGCATCTTGCGGCGAGCCGCACCATGCTGTCCCGGAGGGTTCGTTCCGCGTTTCTCAATTGCACACGACGGCTTGAAACACCGGTCGCCTTTCAAAAATAACTTTCCACCTTCGCGGCGGCAAAGCCTGCACACCGCATCTCTATATCTAGCCATATTATATTTTCTGCCTCCGTACCTTTACGGAAAAGTTTACGAGCCGCAGCCCTTCATCCTTTCGATAAAAACCAAACTGGATCAATAAATGATCCGATAAAAGTAGATCAGACTCTACGCCGTTTTGGCGGTCTGCAACCGTTGTGCGGGATCGGCGTCGTATCGCGGATCGACGTGACACGAATACCTGCAAGTGCGATAGCACGAATTGCAGATTCACGTCCTCCGCCCGGGCCTTTGACCCGAACCTCGACCTCACGCATACCGACATCGAGTGCCTTACGGGCAACTTCTGATGCCGCCTGCTGTGCTGCGAAAGGTGTTCCCTTTCGCGAACCGCGAAATCCGCGTGCTCCCGACGAAGATTGACCAACAAGATTTCCCTGTGTATCCGTGATCGAGATCAGCGTGTTGTTAAACGACGCCGCTATGTGAACGATACCAACAGGTATATTCTTTTTCTCTTTCTTCTTATAAACCTTCTTTTTTGTTGCTGCTTTTGCCATATAAATCTAGTGGTCAGTGGCTGGTCGGCAAAAACTGCCGACTGCTATCTGCCAACTGCCTACTTCTTCCCTGGTGCCTTCTTCTTCGCAACGGCTGCTTTACGCGGCCCTTTTCTTGTGCGTGCGTTGGTGCTGGTGCGCTGTCCGCGGACAGGCAGTCCGCGTCTGTGACGCAGGCCGCGATAGCATCCGATATCCATCAGACGTTTGATGTTCATCTGGGTTAGCTTTCGCAGATCGCCCTCGATGTCATCCATACCGTCGAGGATCGCACGGATCTTATTTAATTCGTCCTCGCTGAGATCCTTGATCTTGGAATCAATGCCGATACCGGCCTGCTCCAAGATCTCGGTCGCACGCGATTTGCCCACACCATAGATGTAGGTCATTCCAATTTGTGCCCTCTTATTGGGCGGTAGATCAACTCCTGCTATACGAGCCATAATTTCTCCGATTTATTAACCCTGTCTTTGCTTGTGCTTTGGATTTTCACAAATAACACGCACGATGCCCTTGCGATGGATCACCTTGCACTTGTCGCACATTTTCTTAACTGATGGCCTAACTTTCATCTTGTTTCACCTGTCCTACTTATAGCGATAAGTAATTCGCCCACGTCCCAGATCATATGGCGAAAGCTCGACTAAAACCTTGTCGCCCGGCAATATGCGAATAAAATTCTTGCGCATTTTGCCCGAAATATGAGCCAAAACCTCGTGGTTATTATCGTCCACGGCAACCTTGAACATTGCATTGGGCAATGTTTCCAGCACTGTCGCTGTGACCTCTATCGCTTCTTCTTTAGACATACATACAACGCCAACTTGCTGAATAGTTGAGCAAACCAATAATATTAGCCTCTAACAGCCAATTTTTCAAGTCGCGGAACTTGCATTTTGTGCGCTATCCGCTTTCCTGAGCCGTTTCTGCTCTTTTGTAAGCGTTAAAATTTCCGGCCCGTCCGGCGTCACCGCCAACGTATGTTCGGCATGAGCCGACGGTTTACCGTCTAATGTAACTACCGTCCACTTGTCGCCAAGCGTCTTTGTAGCGGCAGTTCCGAGATTGAGCATCGGCTCGATCGCAAAACAATAGCCCGCACGAATACGCTCTTTTGTCCCCGGACGCCCGTAATTTGGTATCTGCGGCGACTCATGCATCTGGCGGCCAATACCATGTCCCGTATAATCGCGAACTATACCGTAGCCAAATTTCTCAGCATGCTCCTGAACCGCCCAACCAATATCACCTATCCGGTTATTGACGCGGGCAGCTTGGATGCCTGCCTCAAGACATTCCTCTGTCACGCGGATAAGCTGTTTCAATTCATCGCTGATCTTACCTACCGGCACGGTCATCGCCGTATCGCCGACAAACCCTTGATACGTCGCAGCCATATCGAGCGAAGCAATATCGCCTTCAACTAAAGGTGTGGTCTTCGAAAATCCGTGAACGATCTCGTCGTTCACAGAGGCACAGATCGCATATGGAAAACCGTGGTAACCGATAAATGTGGGCAATGCTCCGGCGTCGCGGATCATCTTTTCCGCCGCGTTATTGAGGTCCATCGTCGAAATGCCTGGCTCGACCATCACCCGCAAAGCCTCACGCACCTCAGCGATCAGCTCGCCGACGGCACGCATTTTATCGAGGTCTTTTGCTGATTTTGCGATGATCATATCTTTTAGAACTAACCAACGAGCTTTTCCAGCTCTGAATAAATATCTTCGACCTCTCCGGTTCCATCCACTTTCTTCAACCTTCCCGAACGCTCGTAATACGCGAGCAGCGGTTCGGTATTCGTTTTGTACGTATCAAGCCGCGTTCTAACGCTTTCCTCGTTGTCGTCTGCACGATGATCGAGCGTTGCGTCGGGGTGATCGTCACAAAAACCTTCGCTCCTTGGCGGACGCGAATAGATATTGTAGATCTCTCCACAAACCGGGCAGCTTCGACGGCCGGTCAGACGTTTGAACAATTCGTCCTGTGGCACATCGACCTCGATCGCCTGTATCTCTTTCCCCTGCTCGACCGCAAGCTGTTCAAGCTGCTCCGCCTGGACCGCTGTTCGCGGATATCCGTCAAGCACATACGTTCCGGCCGTGTCTGGTTTCGATGTTCGTTCCCGGACGATCTTGTATGTCAGATCATCCGAAATAAGCTTGCCCGACGCCATCGTTTCCTGCACCTCACGTGCAAGCGGGGTATCCGCCTTTTTCATCTCGCGAAACATATCGCCCGTCGAGATCTGGGGTATTCCGCGACGCTCGTCCAAAAGCCGCGCCTGCGTTCCCTTTCCAGCTCCCGGTGCTCCTATAAGTATGATGATCTTATCCATTAAAATCTTTAGCCACAGAGAGCACAGAAGACACAGAGCAGGAAAACTTCCTTTCTCAGTGTTCTCTGTGCCCTCTGTGGCAAACTCTTATGATCTGCGACCGCGAAGACGCGAACCGGCTCCTAGGAACCCTTCGTAATTACGCATCACGAGCTGCGCTTCGATCTGCGAAACGGTGTCCATGGCCACGCCGACGAGGATGAGCAGCGATGTGCCGCCAAAATAAAATTGATATCCGAGTCCCGTCGGGATCCAGTTAAGTCCCGAAGTCGAGGTTAGGAAATTATCGACTGCCGTGCCGATGAACGGCAGACGCGCGACCTTAAATCCACTCAACAACAGCTGCGGTATAAAGGCGATCAACACCAGATATATAGCACCGACCGTCGTCAGACGCGTCAAGATCCCGTTCAGATAATCCGCTGTTGGAGCACCCGGACGAATACCGGCGATAAACCCGCCGTGCTTACGTAGATTGTCCGCCACCTCATCCGTATTAAAGATGATGGTGATATAAAAAAACGTGAAAACGACAATCAGCGACAGGAATACGAGTTCGTAGTACGGGTCGCCGCCGTGAAACTGCTGGAAAAAGGTAAATACCTTAGACCACGCCGAGTCAGGGTTTGCCGGATCAGCCGGGAACGCCGAAAACAGCGTCTGCGGCATCGCAAGTACCGACGAAGCAAAGATCACGGGTATAACGCCGCCCATGTTGATCTTTAGCGGTAGGGCCGTCTCTTGTCCGCGAAATGTCTGATTACCGACCTTGCGGCTGGCGTAGCTAATAGCGATATTTCGCCTCGCAGATTCGACATACACGATCAAAGCGATCAACGCGATGAGTACCGCGACGAGAAATGCAACGCCGATAATAAGTGTCGTATCACCCGAGCCTATACGCTCCGAGATCTGCATGATACCGCGGGGCAATCCGATAACAATACCGGCAAAGATCAACAGCGAAATGCCGTTGCCGACACCGCGTTCGGTGATCTGCTCACCCAGCCACATGACAAAGATCGTACCCGTCGTCAGCGTAACAACGATCATCGCCGTCGCCCACCACGTCTCTGGAATGATCTGATTTCGCGAGAGCCAAGTCGAAACAAAAAACGTCTGAACCGCACAAAGAACGACGGTCGAATACCGCGTCCACTGGTTCATCTTTTGCCGTCCGACCTCGCCCTCTTCCTGAATTTTCTTCATCGCAGGCGAGAGAACTGGCAATAGCTGCATGATGATCGACGCGGTAATATATGGCGTCACACCGAGAGCAAATACGGAAATAGTACGGAAATTACCGCCTGAGAACAGATCGAGAACGCCAAGCAGCGTTCCCGCTACTTCGCCCCAAACCCTTTCAAGCTGCGCGGAATTAATTCCCGGTGCCTGAACGTGAGCACCAAAGCGATACACAGCCAAAAGCCCGAGTGTGAAGAGTATTCTCTTCCGCAGCTCGGGGATCTTGAACATGTTTTGAACGGCGCCAAAAAACTTTTCCATAAATTTGGTGGTCGCTCGTGTTGGTTGATAGTTGCCCGGAGAACCGTGTAGCGGACGCAACAACTAACGACGAACTACGAACAACGGACTAAGCAGCCGCTTCGGCTTCCTTGTACTTTTCGATGACCGTAGCAGTTCCACCGGCCTTTTCGACCTTTTCTTTAGCCGTTTTGGTAAAGCGGTGTGCTGATATATTTAACGATTTCGTCACCTCACCGGTTCCGAGGATCACAAGATCGTGCTTGGCCTTTTTGATCAGGCCGCGTTCGTGCAAAATTTCCGGCGTGACATCGTCACCAGCCTTGAAACTCTCTTCGATCTTAGCGAGACTGATCTCGATCCACTGCTTCTTAAAGATATTGGTAAAGCCGCGCTTTGGCAGACGACGCTGCAAAGGCATCTGTCCACCCTCGAAACCGATCTTTTGGCTATAACCCGAACGCGATTTCTGGCCCTTGTGTCCCTTACCGGCAGTCTTACCGGTTCCCGAACCGGGACCGCGACCGATACGTTTTTTCTTGTGCGTCGAACCCTTTGCCGGACGTAAATTATTTAGTGCTAGTACCATTTTTTCCTCATCGGTCGTGTCAGTAGCCCGCACGAAAGTGAGGGCTTCTTAACGACCAAGCCCTTACTTACGTGCGGGCTACTGACAGTTAATCAACGATCCTCAAAAGATGCGGGATCTTTGCAACAATGCCGCGTGACGCCGCCGTGTCCTCACGGACGACCGTCTGGTTCAACTTTGTGATGCCCAGGCTTTTGACGATGTCTTTCTGTTTCTTAGCGTAGCCGATCATACTTCCACTTGCTTTCCACGCAATCTTGCAACTTCAAGCGGGTCTTTCATTCTCGTCAGGCCATTAAAAGTCGCACGAATGACGTTGTGCGGGTTGTTCGAACCAAGGATCTTGGTGCGAACATTGTGAACGCCAAGCGACTGCAATACTGCACGCACGGCTCCACCGGCGATAACGCCTGTTCCCTCGGATGCCGGCTTGAGCAAGACGCGTCCTGCGCCGTATTTGCCGATCAGTTCGTGTGGCAGCGTACCATCGATAAGCGGCACGCGGATCAGGCTATTTTTAGCTGCTTCGACCGCTTTCTTGATCGCGTTCGGCACTTCCTTAGCCTTTCCTGTTCCAAAACCAACGTGTCCGGCCTCATCACCGACGACGACCAATGCCGCAAACGACATATTCTTACCGCCCTTAACGACCTTGGTGACTCGATTGATCGAGATCAGCTGATCTTTGAGGAGCAAACCGCCCGGATTGATCTTCTTATTGTTATTCATCATTACCTTCTTGCTTTTCTGTCTTTGCAGCTGCCTCGTGCTTGTTAAGTCCGGCCTCGCGGGTCGCGTCGATCAACGCTTTGACGCGTCCGTGGAAAAGATATCCGCCGCGATCGAACACGACGGTCGAAATGCCTGCCTTTTGTGCACGCTCAGCGATAGCCTTTCCTATCGATTTTGCCGCCTCGACATTACCGCCCGCCTTGATACCAAGTGCCTTTTCGGTAGTCGATGCCGTCGCCAGCGTCGTACCGCTCTGGTCATCAATGACCTGCGCGCAGATGTGGTTGAGGCTGCGGAAAACCGCGAGTCTCGGTCTGTCAGCCGAACCGCGAACTTTCTTACGAATGCGGCTATGAACACCTGCTCTGATGTCTGCTCTGCTTTTCTGTCCCATAATCTTAGTTAATCGTGAATCGTAAATCGTAAATAGTTTGTCTTCCTATTCACGATTCACAATTTACTATTTACCAGTTTTGCCTGGTTTCAATCTGTAATATTTATCCGCGTATCTCACGCCTTTGCCCTTGTATGCATCAGGCTTACGCAGACGGTTCAATTCGGCGGCGACTTGTCCAAGCAACTGCTTGTCGATGCCGCTCAGCGTGATCGTCGTCTGATACTGGTTGATCGTCGTCTTTGTATTTACACGCTCTGCTTTGGCATCAACGCCATCGGGCAGAGGATATTCGATCGGGTGCGAATATCCGAGTGCAAACAGGATCTTTTTACCCTGAACGTCAGCCTTGTAACCGACGCCGACGATATCGAGATCCTTAGTAAACCCCTCCGTCACGCCGACGATCGCGTTGTTTGCCAATGCTCTCGCGAGGCCATGAAACGCCGCAACATCGTCGCTCGCCCGCTCCGCCGTTAGTGTGCCGTCCTCTTGCTTAAAGCTGACACCCTTAGGGATCGGACTACGCAACGTGCCTTTCGGCCCTTTGACTTCCATTTCCGATTCATTGATCGTCACGGTCACGCCGGACGGGATCGAGATCGGTTTTTTTCCTACTCTAGACATATTGTTATTCGGATTGGTTGATGAGGAATTCCCTCATCCTTCATCCTTATCCTCTTAGTAAACCTCTGCCAGGATCTCGCCGCCGATGTGTGCCTGACGGGCCTGTTTGCCGCTCATAAGTCCCTGCGACGTCGAAACGATGTTAATACCGTAACCGCCGAGAACCTTAGGGATCGCGTCCGAACCGACATAAACGCGGCGTCCGGGGCTCGAAACACGCGATAAATGCGTGATCGACGAAACGCCTTTGGCGTCGTAGCGAAGAAATACACGGATCATGTATTTAACGCCTTCACCCTTGGTCGTGTAACTGTTGATGTAGCCCTCGTCCTTGAGGATGCGGGCCAATTCCATCTTTAACTTTGAGCCGGGGATATCAACGCGTGTGTGATTCGCTGCAATCGCATTGCGAATTCGCGTCAGCATATCGGCTATTGGATCTGTCATGTCTCTTTTACTCCGTAAACTCAGTTTGGAGTTCCTGCTTCAGCAGGCCTCCACTTAAGTAATCTGCCGCCGAAAAGGCGGGACTCCGAACCTACCAGCTCGACTTAACAACGCCCGGGATCTGGCCTTCGAGAGCCAATTCACGCAAAGCGATGCGGGAAATACCAAATTTCCTCAAATAACCTCTCGACCGTCCCGTCTGCGAACAGCGGTTGCGGACCCTGATCGGGCTGCCGTCACGCGGCATCTTTTGCAGCTTTATCACCGCTGCATCGACCTCTTCGACCGTCGATTTAGGGTTATTGATGATCTTTTTTGCCTCCGCACGGCGGTCCGACCAGAGCTTGACCTTTTCCTTGCGGCGTTCGTTTGTAACTATTTTGCTTATCTTTGCCATTTTCTTATTGTCTGAACGGCATACCGATCGCTTTCAACAGCGAGCGGGCCTCATCGTCATTTCGAGCCGTTGTGACGATCGAAATATTCATTCCGCGGGTCTTATCGACCTTGTTAAAATCGATCTCCGGAAAGATCAACTGCTCGCGAATACCGAGCGTGTAATTTCCGCGTCCGTCAAAAGCCTTGCCTGAAATACCGCGAAAATCGCGTACACGCGGCAGAGCGACTGAGATCAAACGGTCGAGAAATTCGTACATTCTCTCACCACGCAGCGTGACCATCGTACCGATAGCCATACCCTGACGCAGCTTGAAAGCCGCGATCGATTTTTTCGCTTTGGTAACGACAGGCTTTTGGCCGGTCACGACTTTTAGCTCTTCGGTTGCGACATCCAGGATCTTAGCGTTTGCCGAAGCTTCGCCGAGGCCCATATTCACCACAACCTTTTCGATCTTGGGGATCGCCATCGGGTTTTTGATATCAAACTCTTTGGCCAAAGCCGGAGCGATCTCTTTTTTGTATTTTTCTCTTAATCTAGCCATTTTCTTATCTTCCGTTTATTTGGGTACCGGAAATATTCCGTTTCCAAACGATAAAACTATTTCGCCTCTTCCGCAGGTGCTTCGTCATCCTCAACCGCTTTCTTGCCTTCTTTCTTGGCCCAAGCAGTTTCCGGGATGAGCTTGCCGCTCTTAGCAACACGCACTTTCTTTCCGTCACGGATCTCGTATTTGACCTTGGTCGGCTTGCCGGTTTCCGGATCGATCAAAGCAACGTTTGACGAGCTGACCCAAGCCTCTTGCTCAAATATGCCGCCTTCGCGGTTGAGCTGCGGTACCGGCTTGCGGTGACGTTTGACGATCATCGCTCCCTCAACCTTGACCTTACCGTTGCGGGCATCGACCGCGATCACCTTGCCGCGATACGGCTGGCGAGTACCGGCGCTGTCATAACGGTTATATTCCTTGCCCGCTATAAACACGACCTGATCGCCGCGCTTGATCCTGCTATTTACTGTTCCTGTCTTTGCAGTTTTCATTTCTTCACTCTTAAATTCTGCATTGTGCATTCTGCACTCTGCATTACGTTTAGATAACCTCTGGTGCCAATGACACGATCTTCATGAAATTCCTTTCACGCAGTTCGCGAGCCACGGGGCCAAAAACACGCGTTCCGACCGGTGTGCCGTCTTCTTTAATAAGTACGGCTGCGTTTTCGTCAAAGCGAATGTAAGTTCCGTCTTTACGGCGAACTTCCTTTCGGGTTCTGACGATAACCGCGTTATAAACCTTTCCCTTTTTGGCAGTGCCATCGGGCGAAGCTTCTTTGACCGTCACCTTGATCGTGTCGCCGAGCCGAGCGATCTTCGCCGTCGAACCGCCGACCGGCATGATCATAACGACCCGCTTTGCACCTGAATTGTCTGCGACCGTTAACGAGGTCTGCATCTGAATCATAATCTTTCTCCAGTTCTCAGTTGGCGTTTACTGCCTACTGCTAGTGCCAACTGCCTACCGATTTATAGCTCTGCCTTATGAAGGATCTCAACAACACGCCAGCGCTTTCTTGCCGAAAGGGGTCGTGTTTCTACGATCTTTACCTTATCGCCGATCTTTGCTCCGAGGTCGTCATGCGCCATAAATTTCTTGCGCTTTTTGACGTACTTGCGATAGATCGGGTGCTTGACGAGGCGGTCAACGCGAACCGTGACCGTTTTATCCATCTTGTCCGAAGCAACGATGCCGACTTTTTCAGCCCGCTTATGGACCTTTGCAGTAGCGTCCGTGCCGGCGTCAGCCTTTTTCTCAGCCTTAGCTTTCGGAGCCTTGGCAGCTTTCTTCGGCTTTTCTTCGGCAGCAGGTGCTTCCACAACCGGTGCCGCTTCTTCAGCCTGAGCTTCGACTGCGGTCTCTTCGGCCACGGTCTCCTCAACGGCTGTTTCGACGCCTTCGGCTGCTATTTCTTCGTCTTTTTTCTTTCTTGGCATTATATTTTCCCGTGCGGACTAGGCTTTAGGGGCCTCGCCCTTCACATCTTTGTTATTAAGCAAGGTATAAACTCTCGCCAATGTCTTCTTTTCGCGGCGAATGTCATTGACCGTTTCGCCAACACCCAAGGTCTTGCGGAATTTCAAGCGGAAAAGCGACTCTTTGAGTGCATCGGCCTGATCTTTAAGTTCCTCGGTACTCATACCTGTGAGTTGTTCGAGCTGTTCTTTGCGTTTCATCTTTCTAAACTACGCCTCCCTCGAGGTCTGCACGATTGACAAACCTTGTCTTGATCGGCAGCTTTTGAGCAGCGAGCCGAAAAGCTTCTCGTGCTAATGTTTCTTCAACTCCCTGGATCTCATACAAGATACGGCCTGGCTTGACCACGGCGACCCAGTGATCTGGTGCACCTTTACCCGAACCCATTCGAGTTTCCGCCGGTTTCTTGGTGATCGGTTTATCCGGGAACATTCTGATCCAGATCTTGCCGCCGCGTTTGACGTGACGCGTCATTGCGATACGGGCCGCTTCGATCTGGCGGTCAGTGATCCACGCCGCTTCTAATGTCATAAGACCAAAATCACCAAAGCTGAGCTTTTCGCCGCGTGTCGCCTTTCCGCGCATGCGGCCTTTCATTACTCTGCGGCGTTTGACCTTTTTAGGCTGTAACATAACTTCTCCGGTTCCGGCTGCCTACCGCGGCAGCCTAATACTTACAAATATTTATCGGCGATCGTCCCTACGAGGACGTCTGTCTCTCATTGCATTTCGGTCGACCTTGACCTCGTTCATCGGGTCGGTCGTCGTTCCGCGTGCCATCGAAGCATTTGGGTCGAGGATCTCGCCCCGATAGATCCAAACCTTGACACCGATGATGCCAAATGTGGTCAGAGCCTCTGCGAATCCAAAATCAATATCGGCACGCAAGGTGTGCAGAGGCAAGCGGCCCTGCAGCGACCATTCTGTACGCGCAATTTCAGCACCGTTCAAACGACCGGCGATCATAACCTTGATGCCCTGTGCTCCAAAACGAAGAGTTTCCTCGATCGTCTTCTTCATAGCACGGCGAAACATAATGCGTTTCTCTAGCTGCTGTGCGATCTTTTCGGCCTGAAGCTGAGCGTTAAGCTCAGGATGCTTGATCTCAAGGATCGAGACCATCACCTCGCGGCCCGTCTTTCTCTCAAGTTCCTCGCGAAGAGCATCGATCTCAGCACCTTTGCGGCCGATGATGATACCCGGACGCGAAGTGTAGATAACGATCTTCAAACGGGTGGCTGCACGCTCGATATCAATGTGCGAAACACCGCCGCCGGCAAATTTCTTTTTCAAATCCCGCTTGATCTGTAGATCTTCAGCGAGAAATGCGGCGTATTCCTGTTTCGCAAACCAGTGCGAGTGCCAATCTTTGTTGTATCCGACCCTAAAGCCGTATGGATGTACCTTCTGTCCCATAATTTACTGTTTTTCAGCGTCCTCGCTTGTTTCAGGTGCAGCAGCTTCTTCAGTTGCGGCTTCTTCGACCGTTTCTTCGACCGGAGCAGCTTCGACTGCTGCTGTCTCGACCGTCGTCTCTTCGACCGGAGCGGTTTCAACCGTTTCGACCGCGACCGTCTCGACCACTTCTTCTACCGGTGCCGCAATGACCTCTTCAGCCACAGGCTTTTTGGTCTCGACCTTTTCACTCTTGGCTTTCTTGGTATCTTTACCGGCAGCCTTAGCAGCAAGTTTCTTGCCGACCGGACGTTTGGCCATTGACTCAGCGATTGCCAATTCTTTCTCGGTTTTCGGCTTTTCTTCGCTCGTCACGTGGATCGTGATGTGGCAATAATGCCTCTGCTCACGATATGCGCGTCCCTGCGGAGCCGGACGCATGCGGCTACGGTGTTTGTGCGGCCCCATATCGACAAAGCAGGTCTTGACCCATAGATCGTCGGGATCGATGGCGATGTTTTCCTTTTCCGCCTTGAACGTCGCGTTGGCAATTGCCGAATTCAGGCACTGAGCGATCGGGTCCGCCGCTCGCTTGTCCGTAAATTTAAGGATCGACAAGGCTCTCGATACTCTCACGCCGCGGATCAGATCGATCACAAGCCGCGCTTTGCGAGGGCTGCCTTTCAGATATTTTGTTTTTGCTACAGCTTCCATAATCAGTTAGCAGTGGCAGTTGGCAGATTGCAGTCGAGGCATTTTCTGCCTACTGCTGCTGCCTACCGCCTACTTCCTTTTCGCCATCTTCTCCGCTTTAGTACCCGGGTGGCCCTTAAACATACGCGTCGGCGAAAACTCACCAAGCTTGTGGCCGACCATATTCTCGGTAACAAATACCGGGATATGGCGTTTGCCGTTGTGAACGCCAAAGGTCAATCCGACCATTTCCGGCGTGATCGTCGAGCGTCGCGACCAAGTTTTGATCGCCTGCGGTTTCGGACCTCCGTCCGAGATACGTCGCAGCATCTTTTGGACGCTGAGATCGATAAATGGTCCTTTCTTTAATGAACGTGGCATATCTTTTTCTTAAGTATCAAACCTGAGATTTGAAATTACTTTCTCCTCCGGTCTTTAACGATCATATTGTCCGTACGCTTATTGCGACGTGTTTTATAACCGCGAGTCGGCTTACCCCAAGGGGTTACCGGATTACGTCCGCCTGATGTTTTACCTTCACCACCACCGTGCGGGTGATCGACCGGGTTCATGGCGACGCCGCGAACCTTAGGACGTTTGCCCATCCAGCGTGAACGTCCGGCTTTACCAAGCGAAACATTTTCATGCTCGGTGTTGCCGACCTGTCCGACTGTCGCCATACAGACGACCGGAACTTTGCGAACCTCACCCGAAGGCATTCTGAGCTGCGCGTGATCGCCCTCTTTAGCAACGATCTGTGCAAATCCACCCGCCGAGCGGACCATCTGGCCGCCTTTACCCGGACGCAGTTCAATATTATGAACCTGCGTACCGAGCGGGATATTTTTGATCGGCAATGCATTACCCGGCAAGATATCGGCATCTTCGCCGCTTACGATCATCGTTCCGACCGTTAATCCGACAGGAGCGAGGATGTATCGCTTTTCACCGTCGAGATAATTGATGAGCGCAATGTGCGAGCTACGGTTCGGATCGTACTCTAGCTGAGCGACCTTGCCCGGAATGCCCGATTTATCGCGTTTGAAATCGATAATACGGTAATGACGCTTATGCCCTCCGCCGCGACGTCGAACCGTGATACGGCCGTCGTTATTGTGGCCGGAAATTTTCTTTTTCGGCTCGAGCAGTGATTTTTCGGGTACTGCCCCTTTCGTCAACTCATCGCGGGTCAGGTACGTTTGATAACGCCTGGCCGGTGATGTCGGTTTTAATCTCTTGATTCCCATAATTCCTGCTCTGTAATTTCAAATTTCAGTTTTGAGATCACAAATTCTATATCGCTTCTGCGTAATCAACCATCGGCTCGCCCTTTCTCAAGGTCACATAAGCCTTTTTCCAAGCCGGACGGCGTCCTTCGATCCGTCCACGCTTTTTAACTTTTCCATCGTACTGAACCGTGCGGACCGCTGCGACCTTTACATTAAAGATCTCTTCGATCGCGGCTTTGATCGCCGGCTTTGTGGCCTTCTTATCAACCTTAAACGTCAATACCTGTCCGGCCTTGCGTCCGCTATCCTCGTCCGTCGAATCTTCTTTCAGAATGACGCTCTTTTCAGTGACGACTGGCGATTTCAAAATGTCCCAAACACCTAAATTACTCATTGTCAGTCGCCTCCTCAGTGGCTTCTACAGCCGCAGCTTCTTTCTCAGCCTTCGGGGCTTTTTCCGCTTTTGGCTTTGCCTCTTTCTTTGCTTTTGGCTTCTCTTCGACCGCTGCCTCTGCTGCCGCAGGTGCCGCTTTCTTTGCCTTCGGCTTTGCTTCCACAGCCTCAACTTCGGAAGCAGTGCCTTCACGTTTTGGATCGAGCAATGCTGTCAGTTCCTCAAGAGCTGCTTTCGAAATAAGCAGTTTCTCGTGATAGATGATGTCGTAGATGTTCAGGCCAAAACTATTCGTAACCTTAGTCTTTTCGACATTTCGTGACGACAGGATCAGATTCTGATTATCAAGCGAATCAACGATCAGCGTCTTGACCGGTTTCTTGCTTGTCGCAAGAGCGAGTCCGCTGACCGCACCGACAAACTCACTGGTCTTTGGCGACTTGAATGTAAATTCGTCAATGATGAGCAGATTCCCTTCGCGCAATCTTTCTGACAGAGCCGAACGCAATGCACCGCGGCGCATTTTCTTAGGCATCTGATAGGACCAGTCGCGTGGCTGAGGGCCATGGACGTTTCCGCCGCCTTTCCACAAAGGCGAGCGAAGCGATGCGATACGCGCACGGCCTGTTCCCTTTTGCTTCCAGAGCTTGCGGCCCGAACCGGAGACATTACCGCGAGTTTTCGTCGCTGATGTTCCCTGTCGGCCGTTGGCCTGATAGTTCATCACGGCCGAGTGGATCAGTGCTTCATTCAATTCGACACCAAACACGGCATCCAGAAGCTCTACGTCCCCGACCTCTTTATTTTTTAAGTTGCGAACCTTTACGGTAGGCATAATATTAACTCCAAGTAATCACTCGCTAGGCCTTCTTGACCATTACAAGTCCGCCATTCGGCCCCGGTACAGCACCGCGAACCATCAACAAATTGTTTTCTACATCAACGCGTGCAATGGTCAGCCCCTGCACGGTGACGCGGGCATCGCCCATGTGTCCCGACGAACGCGTACCTTTAATAACACGCGAAGGATAAGCCGACTGGCC
This sequence comes from Pyrinomonadaceae bacterium, assembly GCA_044228425.1. GTDB lineage: Bacteria > Acidobacteriota > Blastocatellia > Pyrinomonadales > Pyrinomonadaceae > OLB17. The sequence continues at coordinate 26,967 of JBGAUY010000010.1, forward strand.
GATCGAACCCGGTGCACGAACGTTCATCGAACCGTGCGACTCAGGACCGCGTTTAAAGTTGTGCCGTTTGATCGTACCGGCAAAACCGCGTCCTTTTGACTTGCCAATGACATCTATCTTGTCGCCGTCCGCAAAGACGTCAACTTTGACCTGATCGCCGACTGCCGCTTCCGGCTCAGCCGTAAGGCGAAACTCTCTCAAAATACGGGTCGGAGGCGTGCCGCCGCCCGTTTTCTCAAAGTGCCCCTGCAGCGGCTTTGAAACATTTTTCAAACGAACCGGCTTGTCCTCAACGAGTCCAAGCTGGACGGCGTTATAACCGTCGCGGCCCGCTGCACTTTTCGTCTGGATGACGACGCAAGGCCCCGCTTTGATGACCGTAACCGGAGTTACTGTTCCATCTTCAGCAAAAAGCTGCGTCATTCCGACTTTTCTACCAATGATTCCACTGATCATAACTTTCTCGCTAGGAGTCCCGCCTTTAGGCGGCCACTCCTTGTATAGAGCCTGCTAAAGCAGGGACTCCAAACTTAGTTCTTGCCAAACGCCTTGATCTCTACATCAACACCGGCCGGCAGGTCCAATTTCATCAACGCATCGACCGTTTCGGCCGTCGGATCGAGAATGTCCATCAGACGCTTGTGCGTTCTGATCTCAAACTGCTCACGCGATTTCTTATCGACGTGCGGCGATCTGAGGACCGTCCATTTATTCTTGATGGTCGGTAGGGGTATCGGACCTGCGATCCTAGCCCCTGTTCTCTTTGCCGTCTCTACGATCTCAGCGGTGGACTGATCCAAAACGCGGTGATCGTATGCTTTTAACTTGATGCGGATCTTTTCGTTTAACATATTTCTATTCCACAATTTCTGACACGGTACCGGCACCGACTGTACGGCCGCCTTCGCGGATAGCGAAGCGGAGGCCTTTTTCCATGGCGATCGGGGCTATCAGCGTGATCTCCATCTGGATGTTGTCTCCCGGCATGACCATTTCGACTCCTGCCGGCAGGTCTGCGACACCGGTCACGTCCGTTGTTCTAAAGTAGAACTGCGGGCGGTAACCTGTGAAGAACGGTGTGTGTCGTCCGCCTTCTTCTTTGGTGAGGACATAAGCCTCAGCCTTGAACTTGGTGTGCGGTGTGATCGAGCCCGGTTTGACGATGACCTGTCCACGCTCAATTTCCTTACGCTCAACACCACGGAGCAAGAGACCAACATTATCTCCGGCCATACCCGAATCGAGCAGCTTCTTGAACATCTCGACGCCCGTGCAGACCGAGCTTCTCGTCTCTTTGATACCGACGATCTCGACCGGATCGTTGACGTTGATAACTCCACGCTCGATACGTCCCGTTGCCACTGTTCCGCGGCCCTGGATGGTGAAGATGTCTTCAACAGGCATCAGGAACGGTTTGTCCATTTCGCGGGCAGGCGTCGGGATGTAGTCATCCACGGCTTGCATCAACTCGTCGATCTTTGCTTCCCATGCCGGATCGCCTTCGAGGGCCTTCAAGGCCGAGCCCTGAATGACCGGGATCTCGTCTCCGGGATATTCGTATGAGCTCAAGAGTTCACGGATCTCCATCTCGACCAGCTCAAGCAATTCAGCATCATCGACCATGTCGGCTTTGTTCATAAAGACGACCATCGTCGGAATTCCAACCTGACGGCCCAAGAGAATGTGCTCTCTCGTCTGCGGCATCGGGCCATCCGTTGCAGCCACCACCAGGATCGCTCCGTCCATCTGTGCCGCACCCGTGATCATGTTCTTGACATAATCGGCGTGGCCCGGACAGTCGACGTGTGCATAGTGACGGTTCGGCGTCTCATACTCAACGTGTGCCGTCGCAATTGTGATACCACGCGCCTTTTCCTCAGGTGCGTTGTCGATCGAATCGAACGACCGAAACGTCATCTTCGGATTGTGCTTTGACATCACTTTCGTAATGGCCGCCGTCAACGTCGTCTTGCCGTGATCCACGTGCCCAATTGTCCCAATATTCACGTGCGGCTTGCTGCGATCGAATTTCTCTTTGCTCATCTCTTTTCTAGTCCTCTCAAATATTCAAATCAATAAAAACTGGAGCCCAAGGCGGGATTTGAACCCGCGACCTCATCCTTACCAAGGATGCGCTCTACCCCTGAGCTACTTGGGCCGGTTCTCCGTCTCGCCTGACAAACAACTAATTGGAGCGGGAGACGAGGCTCGAACTCGCGACATTCAGCTTGGAAGGCTGACGCTCTACCAATTGAGCTACTCCCGCTCGTTTTGAAATTTCTCATCACCGAAATTTCAAAATCCAAAAATGGTGCATGGGGTAGGATTTGAACCTACGTAGGAAATTAATCCGACGGGTTTACAGCCCGTTGCCTTTGACCGCTCGACCACCCATGCGTGATCTTTCTTGATGCCGTAATCGGCATTTAGAGCCAATTAGCAAATTCTTAATAATAGCTAAGGGTTTTACAACATGCAAGCGCGGTAAGTGTAGTTTTTAGCGCTACTTAGCGCTGGCACGCGGATGAAACCGATCGTAGTTTTTCTTCATCTGCACACTCGTGATGTGCGTGTATATCTGCGTAGTCGAAATATCGGCATGACCTAGCATTTGTTGGACGCTCCGGATATCAGCATTATTTTGCACGAGATGCGTTGCAAACGAATGTCTAAGCGTATGGGGTGAAACACCGTCAAGCCCGCATTTCTCCGCATATTCAACGATAAACGCATGGATCGCTTGGCGATTTATCGATGACCCTGTCGGCGTGACAAACATATTGTCTATCTCGATGTTTTCGATCTTTCGTCGTGCAGAGAGATAACTTTTTAGCCACTCGATGGCACTCGCTCCAACCGGGACGCGGCGTGTTTTATTTCCCTTTCCGGTCGTGGTCGCGATGCCCGAATCGATATCGACATCATTAATTTTTAGATCTACCGCCTCGGAAACACGCAAGCCGGACGCATACATTAATTCCAAAATTGCACGATCACGCAGCCCCGTTTCGGTCGAAGTATCAGGCGTACGCAGCAACATCTCGATCTCGGTTTGATTCAAAAACCGCGGAAGATAAACGCCCTTTTGCGGTGCGACGAGGTCCTCGGCCGGATTTTTGGTCACATGCCCGTCGAACATCAAAAACTTATAAAACCCCCGCACCGCACTGATCAGCCGCCGTTTTGAGTTTTCCGACAGTTTTTCAGTGCCGAGGTCGATCAGCCATTCGCGCAGATCTTGTCGAGTGAGCGCAAGCAGATCGAGATCTTGTTTTGCCGCCCAACCGTTCAACCTCCCGAGATCTGTCCCGTAGCTGTCGATCGAATTTCCCGCAAGCCCCTTCTCAACGCGGCAATACGTCAGGTATTCGCGGATCAGGTCACGTTTTGGGCGTAGATCTTGAGACATAGCTGTCCTGATGTAAAAAGAAAATAAGACGCGTACCGGATACAACGAGTGACGCGTCTTAATGCTACGAAGTCAGCGTGTGAAAAGCAAGAAAATTATCCTAATCCTCGTGGATTCTAACTTTAAGAGATTCTTGATCGCAGCTCCCGATCTCGCTCACCAATGTCTGGTTGGAAATCAGGATTTCCAATGCCCTTGAACGCGAATAGTTCCAACTGCGGAAATCACCTTCGTCTCGTTTTTGGCAGTAACGGATTGCGATTCGCCGAATCGCCGTTTGTTGAGACTCGGCATTTAGGGTTTCGAACGAATTTATAAGCACCGGCAGAGCGTCGTCGCTCAGTTCTGAATTATATGACGCGTCAAATTCACGGCCTTGCTCGGCAAGAGCGATGTTTGTCTTAACGATAAATGCATCAGGATTCAGGACGTGTGTCGCTCCGAGGACCAGGAACGCCGACCATAGTGCGGCCCAGGCAAAATGCTGCCGTGCTCCCCGAAGCACCGTCGCCCCAAACAGCACAAATACGATCGCGAGCCACGTCATAAAGATCATCGGATAGAGCCGGACGGTCGTCATGCCGTAGCCGAGATTGCCGGTGAGCAGGACGAGCCGCTGGACGGCGGACGCCATGATTACGAATAGCAGACCGATCTGGACACCCGCGAGGACGCGAAACAAATTATGTGCCGCACGTGCCTCTTTGCGAATTAGCCAGTGCGAAGCAAGCAGCATCGGCAGGACAAGCGCCGATACGGCGACGAGTTCGCCAAAGCCGCGGCGTGCGTAATTGGCAAGTTTGAAGTCAGGTGTGTTTTGCACCAGGTCCATCCCGCCAAAGAGATACGGCACCTGAAAGATCACAAAACTTAAGAACAGCAGATTGACTAGCCCCAAAATGACCGCGATCTCGACCGTGCCGAGCGTAAATCCCGGAACGATAGAGTTGTCGATATTAGCCCAAGACCAGTTGGATTTTTGCTCGCCCGACGAATCTGTTGACGTCTTAGTCTCTGACTTAGAAGACACACTCCCTACCGGTCGTGTTTCCGCCTCAGTGTCGGAACTATTGATATGCTCGACAACGGTTTTATTGTCGGGCAGGACTACGGGATGCTCACCCGATTCGGCACGAAATTGGTCAACTTTGCTCTCACCCGTCCGCTCGACAGCCGCATCGACTATCGATACCCGCGGTTCGACGGCGGCACCGGCACTCGCAAAGATCGCACCGCGAAAATAGCCCGCCGTCAGCCATGCAAACACCATGAACAGAGCCCCGTGCGAAAAGATCGTCTCGAAATCGACATTGAGCATCCTGCGCACCCATCCGTCATAGACCGCGTCGGCGGCCATAAAGAGAGCACCAAAAATTAGTATTAGCGGCGTCGCTATCAGCACGCTGCGAAATACCGCCACGGCATGTTTTCGCCAGCCGGTCATCGGAAACTCGCCCCAGTTGATATCGCTTGCGAGCAACGCGATGGGGCCAAAGATCGAATTCAAGCCCGCCCAAACCGTACTTATCGCGTACTGCAATGCACCCGCAACCTTCGCCGTGATCTGCAGCGTCGGCAAAAACAGCACGCCGAGTATCACAATGATCGCGAACGTATCAGCGACCCGCAGTTCAATAGCATCACGCCAAACAAACATCGACGCAAAGAATACCAACGCCCCGAGCAGAGCGTACGTCTGCACAGTCAAACGCTCACGCGCATGCCGCCACAGCATCGCGAATGTGCCGCCCACAAACGCCAGACTGAACAGCATCACGTTCAACCCCCACGGTGTCACGCGTAAAAATAGGTCACCGCAAACACCCAGTATCGCGGCGACAAGCAAGATCTCTAAGCCTGGTTTTGTACGTGAATTCATATCGGTTATTTGCCCGCCTTCATAGCCTTGATCAGCGCTTCCATATGATCCAAGTATCTCGTCAACGCCGTGCGGCCGTTTTTTGTGATCTTAAATTCGGTCAGCGGCATGCGGCCTTTGAACGATTTTTCGCAGGTGACATAGCCCGCTTCTTCAAGCTTGCGGGCGTGCACGCTGATATTGCCGTCTGATGTCGCGAGCAGATTTTTGAGCTCGGTAAAGCTAAGCTTGTCGTTTGCCGCAAGCGCCGAGATGATGCCGAGACGCATCCGCTCGTGGATGACCTTGTCGAGGTCGTTCGAGACCTGCTCCGCCACACGAGCAACGTGTAACCCGTTCGGCTCTTCTTTTATTTGTTTTGCTAAGTTCTTTCGCGACATATTAACCGCCCATATGTACCAGCGTTCCCCAAACCATTACGAACGCGAATAGAACACCACCGACGGCTGCAACGCGCATCCAGGTGGCCTTAACGATCCTAAGAGCGACCTCAATTCCGATACCGGTGCAGAGGAGCATAATGCCCATCGTTATAAAGTCAATGGCGGTCCAGTTCACTTCGGCGGTGAACTTCATCGCGACGAAGGGTATTAGTAGCAGCGAGAGTGCTGCAGCCAGAATGATAATTAGTCTTGTGTTTTTCATATGTTTGTTTACTCTTCGAGGGTCGGATCAGCCGCCGTAACGTCTCGCGATGACCGCTCCAAAAACGATGTGGAGCAGGCCAAAGCTCGCCGCCATCATCAGGTTGCCGTAGCTTGTCGGCAGCAAAAATGCGGCGGAACCGAGTGCCATAAAGCACCAGCCCATCACCGGCACGATCCGAACTGAGAACGCCCCGCCGCACACGACCGCCGCGCCGTAACACAACATACAGACCGGCGGGATCGCGTAATAATATTCGTTTTTCCAGAGCCCCAGCACGACCGCAACGCCGACGATCAGCGGTGGTGCAAACCCTAGCGCAAATTTCTTAGCCGGAACCGAAACGAGCGACTGGCCGCCGATCTTTGATTTCTGCCACATCGCCAGCATCCCTATCGCAAATGCTAGACACGCCTCGATCAGCCACGTGACCAGATTGTCGCGAAGGTAAACCTGCGTGCTGGCGATATACGCGGCAACCAGAGCTGTCACGCCCATCAGCATCCCGCCGTAACCCGGAACTGCCGTAAAATGCGTCGAACGCTCCATCGTTTCGCGGATAAATTCGAGGTTATCTATCGCCCGGTCGCCGATATTTACGGCGTTACCGGCGTCTCGATCATCTTTTGGCATCGCGTTTGTTTTCGCCATAGTAAGGAAAAGATACATCAAGTAATATTGTCTGTCAAGTACTTTATATTATAAAGTTAAAATAATTCGACAAAAATGGGCGGCACTTGGCCGCCCGAATCACCTTAAATTGCGTTTGTCTTAATGATGTTCCGCGACAACGACCTTGCCTTTGAATGTGCGGAAAAGAAACGTGAAATAGCCGAGAGCGATAATGATGCCGATCGGCCACCAGATGAGCCCGACGCTCAGGCCGTAGGCACCGGCTTTGGCGTTGTGGACCGTTAGGCTATATGCGGGGTCGAGTGCGGGCAGGACGTTCGGATAAAGTCCATAAACCGCACCGCCTAACATCATCGCTAGGTAAACGGAGGACGAGAGAAATGCTCCCTTGTCGTTGCCCGTAGTATTGAAAAATTTGATCGCGACGAGCGACGCTACCACACCGGCGGGTATCAGCCAGCCGACCGGCAAATAATAATAGTTATCAAGGATCTGCGGCCGCACGTATAGAACCGCGGCGAGGCTTGCGATCGTAACCGAAACGAGGGCAAACCAGCCGAGACTTACCACTTTTCGCGAGCGGGTATTCATATCACCCTCGGTCTTTAACGCGAGGTAATTTGCCCCATGTACGCCCAAAGCAACAAACGCAACAACACCCGACAGCACGGTGAACCAGTCAAGAATTCCGGTCGCGCCGGTGGTGCTCCAGTCGGTAAATAGCGGTTCGAAAAAGTAGCCCGTCGCGTCCAACGGCACACCGCGGACGACGTTACCGAGAGCGGCTCCGAAAAATATCGCGAGCAAAATGCTTGCAAGCGAAAATACAAAATCCCAAAAGCTCGTCCATAGCGGATTGTTGAGCTGATGCCGCAATTCGATACCGGCGGCACGCATTATTAGCAGCCACAGGACCATGATGAGCGGCAGATAAAATCCGCTAAACCCGGACGCGTAAAGCGCGGGAAACGCAAAATAAAGAGTGCCTCCCGTAGCTAGCAGCCAGACCTCGTTGCCGTCCCAGACCGGGCCGACCGCGCTGATGGTGGCCGCACGCTCATTAGCATTGCGTCCGACAAAATAATGAACAATGCCCGCCCCAATGTCGAAACCGTCGAGGACGACATAACAGACCAACATAAATGCAACTATCCCAAACCAAACTGTTTCCATTTTGTCCTCCTTAATTTGCTTCAACCTGAATGCTTTCGCCCAGTTCGTCCGCGCCCTGATCGATTCGCCTCAGCATCAGAAAAATGTAGAGCAGCGATAGGATCGTGTACATACCGGCAAATCCGAGCAGCGTAAACAGAACGTTACCACCGGACACCAGCGGTGAATGGCCGTGTTCTGTCCGGAAAAGGCCATAGACCAGCCACGGCTGTCGGCCCAGCTCGGCAACCATCCAGCCAACAGTATTTGCAACAAATGGCAGCGGAAAGCTGAGCATTAATATCCAGAGCAGCCAGTTCGCACTAAACAGCCAGCCACGCCACAGCCAAAACGCCGCGATCGACATGATCGCGATAAACATCGTCCCCAGCCCGACCATTATGTGAAAGCTGTAATAGAGCAAGGGAACGTTGGTCGGATGATCTTCTTTTGGAAATTCGTTCAACCCTTTAACCTTTGCGTCCCAGCGTTGATAGGTAATAAAGCTCAGCATATTGGGTATATGGATGGCGTTATCGAGCCGCTGTTTTTCCATATCCGGCTGGCCGATCAGTACGAGAGGAGCACCGTCCTTAGTGTCGAATAGCCCCTCCATCGCCGCAAGCGTAACGGGTTGATGCTCTGCGATCATCTTCCCCTGGCGGTCACCGGAGGGGAAGAGCATCCAGATACTCGCGATACAGCCGACAATTACGCCAACCTTCATAAACATCTGGCCGTATTCGACCTTGCGTTTTGAAAGTATATAAAACGCACCGAGTGCCGACACCGCAAAAGCACCTACGACAACCGCCCCGCCCATGTTATGCATGTACTGATAGATCGCCCAGTGATTTAAGACCAGAGCCCAAAAACTGGTGAGTTGAACCGAACCATCTGCCGCAACTTCGTATCCGACGGGGTGCTGCATCCAGGCGTTTGTCGCAATAATGAACCAACCCGACAGCCACGTCCCTACGAACAAAAGAAATGCCGCCAACCAGTGCAGTTTTTGCCCGAGCCGCTTTTCACCAAACAAAAACAACCCGATAAACGCTGATTCGAGGAAAAACGCAAACGTCCCTTCCATTGCCAACGTCTGCCCGATCACGCCGCCTGCATATTTCGAAAATACAGCCCAGTTCGTCCCGAACTGAAACTCCATCGGGATTCCCGTGACAACGCCAAAAAGAAAAGTAATTCCAAAGATCTTGCCCCAAAACCTCGCTATTTCGTTCCAACGCTCATCATTTTTTCTAATGGCCAGAGTCTTAAAAATAACGATGATCGGAGCCAGTCCCATCGTCAGCATCGGAAAGAGATAATGGTAGGTGATCGTAAATGCAAATTGTATGCGATCGAGAGTGTTAGATTCCATAAGCTATGCTCCCATTTTTTCAGTGCAGTGATCCAAAAACGATATGGCCGGCGCACCGGTAACCACGTGATTCCGTCATTCTATTTGTTTTAGGATAATCTTACCCCTAGGGTAAAAAACGTGACGAAAATCACAAAAGGACAGATAAGTGCGACTTTTGCGACATTATTTGCGTCTAACATCATGTAAAGAAAATTTTTTATGCTGAACAAGCTCACCGCACTACTCGGCTTGGCACTAGTTTTCTGGGTGGGGTGCGCCTTTGGCCAAGAAAAAGCGCCGGATGAGACGATCAAGGTCGAGACCAAACTCGTAAGTGTACCGACTACGGTGAGCGACCGCAACGGCCGTTATATACCAAATCTGACGGCAGCTGATTTTCAGATGTTTCAGGATGGTGTGCAGCAAAATATCGAGTTTTTTGCTGCGACCGAGGAGCCGATAACCGTCGCTTTGCTGATCGACACCAGCCAGAGCACTCGGCCAGTGCTCGGCGATATCAAAGATTCGGCCAAATCTTTTATCAAGCTGCTCACGCCCGCTGACCGGGCCATGATCGTAAGTTTTGATTTTGTCGCCCACACGCTCAGCCCGCTTACTAACGATCAGGAAAAGCTCAAAAACGCGATCAAATCTGCTGAGATACCCAAACAACTTGCCGGCACCACTCTGCGTGACGCCGTTTATGACACTATCACCACTGCATTCAAAGGGCTGACCGGACGCAAGGCGATAATTTTGCTGACGGACGGAAAGGATTTTGGTAGCCGCATTTCACGCGAGACGCTACTATACCGGTTGGAGGAAAGCGATACGCTTGTTTACACGGTATTTTTCAAGACGGATGATCGCCCGCAACGGCCTCTATTCGATCGTTTTCCGCGCGGGCGGCGAGGCGCGGGCATTTTTGGACGCGGCTTTCCACCTTTTGGCTGGCCCGACAGGCGAGACGAACGTCAGCGTGAACGCATGGAGCAGGAAAATCGCATTGCCGAGGCTTTTCTGCAACAACTCTCGGACCTCACCGCCGGCCGCCTATATTCAAGCAAAGACGGCAAGCTCAAAAAGACCTTTGCGTCCATTGTCGAAGAATTGCGGTTTCAATACCGTCTCGGGTTCTATCCGGCCGAGGAAACCACCGATGCCGCACTGCATAACCTGCGCGTTAAAGTCCTGCGGCCCGACGTATCCGTCCGGGCACGCGGTAACTATCGCTCACAAAACAAATAACCATTTCTTGGATCTCTGAGGATTATTGACCGTGTCGCCGAGGTTTTCGACGGTTACGGCGGCGCGTATCTAAAGCAGGTCGCTATCGTCACGTCACATTTCGAAATTGTGACCGAAAATCGGTCAACCTGACGCCAGTGAATCAACCACTTTGACCGATTCGGGCAAATGCTCGCGTAAATAGCCAGTGATCACGGGCATTCAGTCAATGGCACGGCGCTTGCTAAAAGACTAGCGGACCGGCAGGTATGCCCCCTGCCTACATGCAGATCATAGGAACGATAAATATGAGCAAAAGATTGTTGAGAAATATTTTAGCGGTGACATCGTTATTTAGTATCTGCCTTTCGATCATTTCGGTGAGCGTAACGGCGGCGAACGCTCAAGGCCGTGTGTCCGGCAAATCTAATATCATCACCCGCGAAGCTGTCATCGAAACCGACCGTGAGAATATCATCGACGAACATAAGATCTCGAACATATCCCCAGATGTGGCCGCATTCGCCGCCCGGACAAAGCGCGGCCGTATTGACGTTATCGCCCAAGTACGCCAGGACATTCTACCGGTGTATGGCGTGTGGATGCGGGCAAACGGTATGCGTGTACGCAGCTATCAAGCCGATCTCAAAGTGCTAACTATCAACCTACCTGCAACGGCCATTGGTCTGCTTGCTGGCATATCCGATGTGACTATGGTTACGCGCGACTTGCCGGTATTCAAAACCGGTCACGTTTCGGTGACAACGGGTGTGGAGGATGTCCGGGACATTTCCGGCCTTGGCGGGTTGCTCAGCCAGCAGGATGGAAGCGGTGTGGGCATCGCGATTTTGGATTCAGGCGTAGCTTCGGGCCACGCATCTCTAGCTAACAGTCTTCTTCTACCCCGAACCGTAAAAAACCTTGATTTCACCGGCGAAGGACGCACGGATGACCCATATGGCCACGGAACTCACGTCGCAGCCGCGGCGGCGTCAAACTATGCCATTAGTGATCATGGCGGCGGGTATGCCGGCGGCGGATCAAATGCACCGATCTTCAACCTTCGCGTATTGAATCGAAATGGCGAAGGAACGTCGAGCAGCGTTTTGGCGGCGATCGATTGGCTTTTGCGATATGGCCAGACCAATGGCATTCGTGTCGTTAATATGAGCTTTGGTACGGCGGCGATCGACTCATATCAGGATGACCCTCTTTGCAAAGGCGTCCGCCGGCTTGTTGACCGGGGATTTGTCGTCATAGTGGCAGCGGGTAACGACGGAAAAACCTCAATGCCCAGCCAGGTTGGCCCCGCAGGAACAAAAGTTTACGGACTGATCCACTCCCCCGGCAACGAGCCGTCGGCTATCACAGTTGGTGCCTCGAACACGATGCAGACCAATGACCGATCGGACGATGTAGTAACCACTTTCAGCTCGCGTGGCCCGACTCGTTCATACAAGATGACCGGTAACGGTGTGAAACAATATGACAACGTTGTTAAGCCGGACATCGTTGCTCCTGGTAACAAGGTCGTATTTGCCGAATCGCCAAACAACGCGATCGTCACGGCATATCCCGAGCTGCACGTAAATATTCCCGGTAATCTCCCGCTGCCAAACAGACAGATGATGAAAATGAGCGGCACTAGCGTATCCGCTCCTGTTGTAGCGGGGGCGGTGGCAATGATGCTCCAGGCGCAGCCCGACCTGACGCCCTCGATGGTGAAAGCGATATTGATGTACACCGCCCAGCCTCTGGCGGGGTTCAATCAGTTTGAGCAGGGAGCGGGGCAGCTAAATGCTAAAGGTGCTGTTCAGATCGCACGCAAGATCGATCTCGGCAACAACCCTCATCTGGGTGACACGATCATTGGCACGCCCTTTACACCAAATTCGTCGATCGCCCAGTCCGCTTTTCCTTGGTCGCAGATCGTGTCGGTAAGGCATGGGTTCCTAACGGGATCAAATCTGATGTACAAGTATCAAAAGGTTTACGACGAAGGTTTTGTTCTTAGTGACGGCATTAACTATGGATTTGACACGATGACGGTCAACAGCAAGATGACAGACGGTATAAGCGTCTATCCATCGATCCTCACGGCGGACGGAATCGCCGGCCGAGATGGTAACCCGTGGTCAGGCGACCAATCGTTCATGGACTACGGGCTTCTCATGGGCGACGGCATCTTGATCAGCGACGGCATTCTGGTAAGTGACGGTATTATTATTAGCGACGGGATCTTGGTCAGCGACGGGATCCTGGTCAGCGATTCGACATTGGGCGAATAGGCCCGATCAATAGGGTCATGGCCGCGTCTCAAAAAGAGACGCGGTCATTTTTTTTGCTTGGGGGTCGGATTGTTAACCTTTTCGGCGAGATTTTCGATCGGTGCGGCCGCTGGGTCGGCAGTTAAGAAAGTCAGCCGTTTTCCCTGCATGAGGAAATTCTTGCCGTTCCATTTATAAGCGGACCGGGTAAAATTTGTCGGGCAGCAAAGCTGTTCGACGTCGTCGGTGATCTTGCCGGTCTCGATCTCGCCAAGCAAAAAACGGTCCTGTCCGTAAAGCTCAACGACAAACATCCCATTCTCAGCAAAGACATTCTTAAGCCCGCCGTCGGCCCGGTCACCGGTTCGAAACGGCCAGATCAACTCGGGCTTGCCATCTTTCCAGGTAAATACATAGCCAACCTGCGGTATCGCCGAGCCGCCCGTTTCGATCTTTAAAATTACGACCGCCTCATCGTCACCGTCGCCCGTCACGTCGAAAAATTTTGTCGCGACATACGACAACCCGATGCGGCGTTCGGCCTTGGCGGCGGCTTTTTCGCCATCGTCCATCTTGTCGTTGGTGTTTGTCTCGATCGGTGCTACCTTGCCGTTAACGAGTGTGATCTCGGTAGACCCGTCAGGGTTTTGCCAGCCGCGAGGCAGTTCGTAGGTGTAGTTCTTAAAATCGAACGTACCGATAGCAAACGCCGTGGTCGAATTTTTATGATCGAGCAGCTCCGCCTGTAAATTTGGTATCAAAGAGGTCGGCTGTACCGAAGGCTGCGGTGTCGGCGGTGGGGCGGCCGTCATTGTCGGGGTATTATTGGTCGGGGGTTCGTCCGTCCTTGAGCACGAGACCCCAAGTATCGCCGCGGCAATGACAATGAGAATTATAGGTTTCATCTATCAATAATACGGTCGGCCACTATTCGGCCGCGTCGATATAGCTTGTCTTCAAGGCGAGATACTCTGCGGCAAGATCCGGTTGCCCAAGGGCATCGGCGCGCTGTGCGGCGGTTCCATAAAATATTACGAGCGATTTGCGAACATAGTTTCGCTGCTCGGCCGTCTTAAACTCCGTTTCGCCTTGCGGATCGCAGAGTGCTGAGAGTTCCATCTCCGCGACCTCTCTTGCCAGCGTTTTCAACCTTTCGGCGTCGCCGACCGATGCTGTGATCTCTGCCAACACGCCGATCAACGTCCGTACGATGACGTGGTCGCGTCGGCCAAAATGGTAGATCTGATCGAATGCATCATCAACAAACTGTTCAAAATTCGGCTCTTTGACGGTAATTCGATGCTTAGCCAGTTCTCTCGCCGTCCGAGAAGTGAGGTCACGCGTCGACAGCTCTTTAATGATCACGCCGAGGTAATGAATGCAATTAACACATGTCGTTGGGTCATTGACCGCGGGCGAGATCGCCTTGATGGCGATATCGACGAGCTGCCTGATTCCGTACTCGACATCCTGGTCAAAGCTGCGAAATTTCTGTATCGAAAAGCTTTTGCGAACCAACTTTTCCAGCTCAGTATCGACCGCTACCGGCGGTTCTATCGTGATCAATGTCGTACCAACCTCGATAAAGCTGCCCAGATAATTTGTAACGCGAATCGAGCTATCCGGATGCACTTGTGCGATCTGACGACTCGCCCGTATCAGCAGATCAGAGTCGATCTTTTCGAGAAAACCGTTTCTTTCCGAAACTACGGTTCCGTCGGCAACCTCAGCCGCAGATTCGTCCGGCACCAATTCATAAACCCCATCGATCTCGGCGACGGTCCTATCGGCGATGCTCTTTGTGATCGTGGCGGCATTTAGATTGTCAGCCAAGTAGCCCAAAAACAGCGGAAATAATACAAAGGTCTGATAGGCCCCCAGAAATAATCCGAGGGCGTGAAGCGATGAATTTTCGGTAAACTGCACTACAAAACAAAACGCGCAGACAACGATCGACGACCAAAGAAATAGCGCTCGAAATCGGTCACGGTGCCAAAAATGCCGGACGATCCGCGGCGAAAACTGCACCGAGACGAGCGACAATGCAACGAACACGAACGAAAACGTAGTCACTAAGATCGTGACGCCGATGGAGACCCAGGCACTTAGAGCCGCTCGCATCATCGGCTCTGCCAGAGCAAAAACCTTTGGAGCATTGATGAACAGTGCCCAGCCGGCCAGAAACACGGCGAGTATCGAGACGAGCAGGATCGCCCGGTCGCGATCCGTTCGGATCGGCACCGGCCGTCGGTCTCTGCTGCGTCGGGTGTTCATTCGGGTCGTCGGATCAGGCTCGTGTCAGGCTGCGATATTTAATCCGGTGCGGCTGGTCGGCGTCGTGGCCGAGACGGCGTTTGCGGTCGGCTTCGTATTCGCTGTAATTGCCGTCGAAATATTCGACATGGCTGTCGCCCTCAAACGCCAAAATATGCGTCGCGATACGGTCCAAAAACCAGCGGTCATGAGATATCACGACTGCGCAACCGCCAAAGTTTTCGAGCGCCTCCTCGAGCGCACGCATTGTGTTGACGTCGATGTCGTTGGTCGGCTCGTCGAGGAGCAGGACGTTGGCACCGGTTTTGAGCATTTTGGCCAAATGAACGCGATTGCGTTCGCCGCCTGAAAGCTGGCCGACAAATTTTTGCTGATCTGCACCCGAGAAATTAAATTTCGAAACGTAGGTTCGAGCATTCATAATGCGCGTGCCCAAAGTCACGTTGTCCAATCCATCCGAGATCTCGTCGAACACATTCTTTTCGGCATTAAGCGTATCACGCGACTGATCGACGTAACCAAGCTTGACCGTTTCGCCGACCTTAAATGTTCCTGCGTCAGGCGTCTCTTGTCCGGTGATCAGGCGAAATAGCGTCGTTTTACCGGCACCATTTGGGCCGATGACGCCGACAATACCGCCCTTTGGCAGCGAGAAATCGAGATTCTCAAACAGCACCGTATCGCCGTAAGCCTTTGAAACTCCGTGCGCCTCGATGACGATGTCGCCAAGCCGCGGGCCGGGCGGAATGTAGATCTCGAGCGCGTCTGCACGCTCTTCGGCTTTGGTCGCAACGAGCTCTTCATAGTCCCGGATACGTGCCTTTCCCTTGGCGTGACGGCCTTTTGTCCCCATCCGGATCCATTCAAGCTCGCGGTCGAGTGTCTTCTGTAGCTTGTCTTCGCTACGAGCTTCCTGTTCGAGACGAGCACTCTTTTGCTCTAGCCAAGATGTGTAGTTCCCTTCGTACGGATAACCATTTCCGCGCTCGAGTTCTAGGATCCAGCCCGCGACGTTGTCCAGGAAGTAACGATCGTGCGTGACCGCGATGATCGTACCCTCGTACTTTTGCAAATGCAGCTCAAGCCAGCCGACGCTCTCGGCGTCAAGGTGATTGGTCGGCTCATCGAGTAATAAAATGTCAGGTTTTTGCAACAGCAAACGACACAACGCCACGCGGCGTTTTTCGCCGCCTGACAAATTCTTAACAACCGTATCCGCCGGCGGGCAACGCAGGGCGTCCATCGCCATTTCAAGCCGAGAATCGAGATCCCACGCATCGGCGTGATCAAGCTTTTCCTGAACCTCGCCCTGACGCTCAATGAGAGCATTCATCGCGTCATCGTCCATCGGCTCGGCAAACTTGGCGTTGATCTCCTCAAACTCTTTGAGCAGATCGACCGTCCCTTGCACCGCCTCCTCAACGATCTGCTGGACGGTCTTTGTCTCGTCAAGCTTGGGCTCCTGTTCGAGATAGCCGACCGAATACCCTTTCGAAAAAACGACCTCGCCGTTAAAATCTTTGTCCGTACCCGCGATGATCCGCAGCAAGCTCGATTTACCCGCGCCGTTCAGCCCAAGTACACCGATCTTCGCCCCGTAATAGAACGAGAGATAAATGTCCTTAAGGACGGGTTTCTTGTCGTAAAACTTAGATACTTTGACCATCGAAAAGATGATCTTGTTTGGTTCTGGATTGCTCATAAGAAATTTGCCACAGAGTTCACAGAGAAGAATGAGATCGCTATGCCTTTCTCAGAGATCTCTGTGTTCTCTGTGGCTAAAAATTATCAGGTTATTATTACTCGTCGTTTCGATACTCTTTCAATTCGATCTCGTCGCGCTTCGAAGCCAATTCCCGGCGCGTCTGGCGCGGTGATCGTTCCGTTAGCTGAAACCTCGACCGCTGGTTCGATGATGTCTTCGTGCCAGTAGCGTTTGCTGGCGGAAACGTCGCCGGGCATTGTGTAGCCGGCTAGCGTTGAGATCGCGATGTTGTGCGCACGGCCGATGCCGGATTCGAGCATACCGCCGCACCATACTGGCATTCCGGCATTGCGACAGATCTGCTCGACGAGTTTTGATTGCGTATGGCCGCCGACGCGGCCGTTTTTTAGGTTAATAATTTTGCCCGACTTTAGCTCGATGGCTTTGCGGGCATCGTCGGGGGATTTGATCGGTTCGTCGAGACAGACCGGCGTTGAGATTTGGGCTTGCAGCTTGGCATGGTCGATGATGTCGTCGTACGGCAGCGGCTGTTCGAGCATCATTAGACCAAATTCGTCGAGGCTCTTGAGCAGATCGATATCGGCTAGTGTGTACGCCGAGTTTGCATCGCCCATCAGCAAAATATCGCCAAACTCGGCTCGAACGGCTTTGATCACGTCGTAATCCCATGACGGCGAGATCTTGATCTTTATACGTTTGTAACCCGCCTCGACCTCAACCCGGATCTTATCCAAAAGCTGTGCGATCGAGTCTTGAATACCGATCGATACGCCGCATTCGATAGTTTGATTGACACCGCCGAGATGCCGCCAGAGCGGGACGCCGAGTTTTTTTGCTTCGAGATCCCAGCACGCGGTTTCGATACCGGCCTTTGCCATACGGTGGCCGCGTGCCCATTTCATCGCGTCCCAAATATCTGCGGCACTTTCAAATTCCTCGCCGACGACCATCGGGGCAAGTATCTGCTCTGCCGTCGCCCACGCCGAATCTGTCCACTCGTCCGAGTATCCGGGCGATTCGCCGCAGGTGATCTCTCCCCAGCCCTCGGCACCGTCAGCGTCTTCGACACGAACCAAAATTATCCGCCGCTCATACGTCCTGCCAAAGCTCGTCTCAAAAAAATGGACGAGCGTTAGGTTTATCTCGGTGAGTTCGATTGTTCTAATATTGAGCATGACGGCAAAACTAAAGATTAGTGATTACCGACAGGAAAATCAATGAGCGGCAATCTCGCGGCTTTCTTAACTGCGGGTTTCCTTTGCGAACTTGGCGTCTTTGCGTGATAAAAGGTCAGTTTCCCGCAAAGCCGCAAAGCATGCAAACGGCGCAAAAAAATCGAACAATCGACCGCAAAATTTCGTTACAACTTTATGGCGGCCCGCTTCATCTGAGAGGGCGCATTACAAAAGGCGAAACACAAGGTTTGCCTTGGCATTTATACTATTTATTCGGAAAGGTCGAGCAGGACGAATTTTTAGGAGAATTAAAGATGCACGCACAGGAATACGGACAGAAAATTCAGGACGCTGCCGGCAAGGCACGCGATTTTGCCAACGATAAATTTGCTCAGGCCGGCGACAAATTCAAAGAGATCTCATCCAAAGATCCAAAAGAGCTGGTCGAGGACGCAAAAGAATTTGCCCGCCAAAAGCCGGGCCAGACGATACTCATATCGGCTGCGGTCGGATTGGTTTTAGGACTGATCCTTCGTGGAGGACGAAAGTAAGTTAACGTCGAAAACAGAAATGCCGCGAGGTCTTAATTGATCTCGCGGCATTTTCTTGTTTAGAACTGACTAATTAAGTCTGGTCGTGAATCATACGTCGTGTCTGGTCGCCAAACAGAACGTCGATTTTGTGTGGTTCGATCACTGCTGTGACTTCGCCGCGGCCAAATTTGTCGTGGGTCATCGCTTGGCCTTTTTTGTATTTGCGGGTCCGGTCATACGGCGAAGCCGCCTTGCCAGTTCCGCCGCCGACCGAGGTTTTGACGCCGCGGGTAAATGTGCTGACGGTCTCACACGTAGCGCAAGCCGCTTTTGTGATCTGTCCCTGTTTGGTAACGGTCACAATGTTGTGAACCTGATCGCTATCACACGACGAACACATCATCTCGATCGTGCCATCTACCGCATAAACTTCTTTCTTAACTGCCATAAATTTTACCTACCTATCGACGACGGCCTCCAAACGATCTAAACGTACGTTTTGCCGGGCCGGTTGCGTTCTTGACCAATCCGATCGGCATATCGTGCCCGCCAAAACCCTCCAGCACTACGCGTTCGACCTTTTGGCCGGTCAATTTTTCAATTGCCCGCATCGAATGCTCTTCGGCGATCGTAAACAGCGTGATCGCGCGGCCCTTGTTCCCGGCACGGCCCGTACGGCCAATGCGGTGAACGTAGTCCTCCGGAGCCTCGGGTATGTCATAGTTTATCACATGCGAAACCGAATCGATATCGATGCCGCGAGCAGCAACGTCGGTCGCGACCAGCACATTCGTATGGCCCGATTTGAAGCTGCGAAGCGCCGCTTCACGCTGAGCCTGCGAACGGTCGCCATGGATGCGGTTCGATTTGTGCGAACGCTTTTCCAGTACATGAGCGATACGGTCGGCACCGCGTTTGGTGCGGGTAAACACGAGCACGCGTTCGAAATCTTCCTTATCAAGCAGGTCGAGCAGCAAAGGCATTTTCGATTGCTGTGCAACCGGATAAGCCGTCTGTTCGATCAGAGCAGCGGTCTGTCCGCGTTTGCTGACAGCGACGTACTCCGGATCTTTCAACAACGTCAGAGCGATATGCTCGATCTCGTTCGACATTGTCGCCGAGAAAAAGAGCGTCTGTCGCTTTGCTGGGATCGCCTTGACGATACGTCGGATCGACGGCATAAAGCCCATATCGAGCATGCGGTCAGCTTCGTCGAGGACGAGTGTCGTCATCTTGCTAAAATCGATCAACCCCTGCTCCATATAATCGAGCAAGCGTCCCGGCGTAGCAATAATAATATTTGGCCGGCGACGGAGCTGGTCCATCTGGGCCTTGTAACCCGAACCGCCGATGATCGCTGTACAGCGAATATGTTTTGGTGCCAGCTCGCGGCAAGCCGCGTCTGTCTGATTTGCCAGCTCACGCGTCGGCGACAGGATCAGGACGGTCGTCCCTTTCTGCTGATTGACGTCGATCTGCTGCAATATTGGTAAAAGGAAAGCGGCGGTTTTGCCGGTTCCGGTCTCGGCGGTCGCGATAATATCGCCGCCCTCAAATACGATGGGTATTGCCTGCTTTTGAATTGGTGTAGGCTCTGTAAAACCCAATGACTCGCAACGGCCCAACAAAAAGGGCTGCAAGCCTAAATCTTTAAAACTCATTTGTGATTAAAATCTCTATCTACTGAAGGATGGTCCGCGTCGATCAAGAGAATATACAATTCACCTGACGCCATACGCTAGCAAGCACACAATTGGCTTACGGGTACGGTTCCGAACAAAATTCTTCGGGATGTAATAAGAAGTACTAACGCGGAGTGTTCTTCAGTGTAACGGTAGCAAGGAAGGATCTACGTTCGAGGAGTTCACCCTCTCGGGGAACATCTTCTAACAGTTATTAACGAACCGTTTCTCGAACTATCTGTTACGCCTAAACATATAGGCGAATTTACCGTCGACGTATGAGATACGGAATTATCAAACTATGAGATTAGCGCGTTTGTAATTAATTAGCAAGCTAAATTTTACTCACCCACTCGGCCGCAACTTCTCTCGGGGTTCGTTTCTTGCCGTCAACCTCAAAATTAAGCCGACGCATCTCGTCGGACGAGATGGCATTATTAAGCATTTTGAGCGTTTCTTTCAGTATGTCGGCGACATCTTGTCTCGAAATAAACACAGCCTGATACGGTGGAAAATAGTGTTTGTCGTCCTCAAGCTGAAACAGATCGAGAGCAGCGATGAGGCCGTCGGTCGAGTTGCCCGCGATAATGTCGAGCTCGCTCGACTGCAACGCCCGATAGGTTAGCGACAGATCCATCTCCCGTGGCTGTTTGGCAAAATTAAAGCCGTAAGCTTTAGAAAATCCGGGATAACCATCAGCCCTCGACATAAAATCCTGGCCAAATCCCGCTTGCCAATTCTTTGCCATCGGCACGGCGTCGGAGATAGATTTGAGGTGGTTTTTCCTCGCAACATCACCGCGGACAAGGATCGCAAAATCGTTTGAAAATCCAAGAGGTGGGCTTAGGCCCAGCTTAAATTTGTTTGCATACTCTGCCTTTGTCTGGTCATACACAGCCTGCGGATCGGTGATCGGCGGATGTTTAAGTATGGCGGTGTAAGCCGTACCGGTGTATTCGGGATAGACGTCGATCTGACCCGAAAGCAAGCCGTCATGGGCAAGATTACCGCCGAGCTCAAATTTACGGTCGACCGCGATCCCACGTTTTTCGAGCATTTGGGCAAGGATCTCGGCGAGTATGATGGATTCGGTAAAATCTTTAGATGCGACGACAATTTTCTTGTTTTCGTCAGATCCTGTTTTCGAATTTGAAATTTCAGATCTGAAATTCGGCAAAAATCCGATGCCGACAGCGATGGCTAAAACCGCAGCCACGCCAAGCCCGACAAATTTTCGCCGTGACGATGCCCGCTCGCCAATGGCGTAACTCCTTTCAAACTGCCCGAGAGCAAAGTCGCATAACAACGCAAGCAACGCCGACGCAAGAGCACCGGCAGCCGCGACCGTTGCAACCCCGACCGAGATCACTACTGCGACACGGATTCCCGTCAATATCACCGGCATCGCAAGCGGCAATTCGACAAGCCGCAGCATCTGTCCGCCGGTCATTCCCATTGCCACAGCCGCCTCACGCAGCTTTGGATCAATGCCGAGAATTCCCGTCACCGTGTTCCTTATGACCGGCAGTAGAGCATACATAACAAGAGCGATGATCGCAGTCCGAGCTCCGATACCACCGATGAAGGGGATCGGTATCAACAGCCCAAACAGACCGAGGCTCGGCACCGTCTGCATGATGTTCGCAAACCCAAGTATCGGCGTTCGCAGCGGCTTGACCCGTGTCAGCAAGATTCCAAGCGGCACGCCGGCAAGGACAGCAAAGCCCGTCGAGATAATTACGAGAAAAATATGCTCACGGGTCAGTGTGAGCAGTTCGGGCCAGTTTTGCCGTAAGAATTGGAGAAACTCCGTCATCGTTTAAGGTCAGGCCTTTTTGGGAAACGTCGGCAAAAATTGCGGCACGACGCGGCCTTTGGTCAGTTGCTCAAAAGCGTAAGCGTATTTGATCAACGCCGGCTCTGACCACGCTTGTCCGAAAAACGCCATGCCGGTCGCCTGTATCGACGCCGGGATCGGGGCTCCTGTCGCGTTCGTCGACGCGGGTATGTCACGCAGCCCGAGCGGCACCGTGATGTACGGATACCCGGCGGTCGCAGCGATCGCCCATGTTGAGCCGCCGGTCGGGGCGACGAGCGCATCGAGCTTGTCTTTTTTGATCACTGCATCGATGCCGTCTTCGCGGGCCGTCCGTTTTACGGTTGCGAGTGCGTCGAGATACGCTTTTTCGGTCAGGTCTCCTTTTGCCTGCGACTGGATAAAAAGCTCCTGGCCGAATATCTGTAATTCCCTGTCTTTATTGTCATCGTTAAATTTGATCAGGTCGGCGAGCGTTTTGTATCTGCTGCCGCGTGCCGCGAGATATTTATTGAGATCGGCCTTAAATTCATACAGCAGCACATCGAGCCGTTCGGTCTGGACCTTGCTGTAATCGACCGTAAATGTAACGTCGATGAGCGTCGCTCCGGCGGCGGTCAGTTTGTCGATGAACGGTTTGTAATACGCTTTGGTCTGCTCCGCCGTTCGTCCCTGGATAAACTGCATGACGAGGCCCAGCCGAGCACCTTTGAGTCCATTCGGATCAAGAAATTGCGCGTAATCTTTTGCCGCCCGCTTGTCCGCTCCCTTAGTATCAGCATCGTGCTTGTCCTTTCCGGCCATTGCTCCAAGCATGATCGCCGCGTCGGTCACGGTCCGCGTCATCGGGCCGGCCGTGTCCTGCGTATGAGCGATCGGGATAATGCCGCTACGGGAGATCAGGCCTACCGTCGGCTTAATACCGACGAGGCCGTTTGTGTTAGCCGGACATATGATCGAACCATTTGTCTCGGTACCAACTGCCGCCGCCGCAAGATTTGCTGAGATCGAAACGCCCGAACCCGAACTTGATCCGCAAGGATTTTGGTCAAGCCAATAGGGGCTATTCGTTTGCCCGCCACGGCCCGACCACCCGCTTGTCCCTCTGTTTCCACGCGGATTGCCTCTAAAATTTGCCCATTCGCTCAGGTTTGTTTTACCAATGATAACGGCACCGGCTTTTCGGAGTTTTTCCGCGACAAAAGCATCACGTTTTGGGGTCGGGGCATCAACAAGTGCAAGCGAACCGGCGGTTGTATGCATTTTGTCGGCCGTATCGATGTTGTCTTTGATCAGAACCGGAATGCCGTGTAGCGGCCCGCGAACCTTGCCTTTCTTACGCTCCTTGTCGAGTGCGTCAGCGATGGCGAGAGCGTCAGGATTTAGTTCAAGCACCGACAGCGTCTTAAGGTCGATAACTTTGATCCGCTCAAGATACATCTCGGTCAGCCGCCGTGCGGTCAGCTCGCCCGATCTCATCTTGGCCTGTAGCTGTGGTATCGTGACCTCGACCAGCTCGGGGTGCGGATCGCCCTCCAAAATATTTGCCATATTGCCTTTCACGCTACCGAACAGGGCAAGGGCCGTCAGCCCAGCGGCGCCTGTCTTCAAAAATTCGCGTCTGTTTTGATCTATTTTGCTCATAATTTGTTTTGAATAATGCTTTCGATCACACCGGCAACAAAACTGTATCGAGATACGCCCGCACAAGCGGCATATCCGAGCGTTTGAAACCCTCAGCGTCCTCAAGCAGCACGATCTTTCCTTTTTCCATCAACGCTATTCGCGTTGCCAAAAGCATCGCTTCGTGCAGGTCGTGGGTGACAAACACGGCGGTCTTGCCTAGCTCGCGAACAAGCTTTGCAAATTCTTTTTGAAGATTTGTCCGAGTGATCGCATCGAGTGCCCCAAAAGGCTCGTCTAGTAGCAATAGGTCAGGATCTGACGCCAGAGCTCGGGCGACACCGACACGCTGCCGCTGCCCGCCCGAAAGCTCATGTGGATAACGTCCGGTAAATTTTGCAGGATCGAGCCCGACAAGATCGAGCATCTCGTTAGCCCTTTTGGAAATAACCGCTCCGTCCGTATCAAGCAGACTCAACGTAAGCCCCACATTCTGCCCGACCGTCATGTGCGGAAATAGCCCGCCGTCCTGTAGCACATAGCCGATTCGCCGCCTTAGTGCGATAGCGTCCCATTCGGTCGTAGGTTTGCCCTCGACAATTACTTTGCCTGAGGTCGGTTCGATGAGCCGGTTGATCAGCTTTAGCGTAGTCGTTTTTCCGCAGCCGGATTCGCCAAGCAAGACCAGTATCTCGCCGCGACAAATCTGTAGGTCAATGCCATCGAGAATTTGTTGGCCGTCTATCAAATAGCCAACATTGCGAAACTCGACGATCGGGGATTCAGGCATATTTAATATCTAAATCTAAGTGGTCCACCTTGGTCCATCCTGGTCCACCTGGTCCGGACCGGACCAAAAAATTTCACTCCCATTCGATGGTACTCGGCGGTTTTGACGAGATGTCGTAAACGACGCGGTTGACGCCGCGGACCTCGCTGGTGATCCTCGACGAAACTGCCGCGAGAAAATCATGCGGCAGACGTGCCCAGTCGGCGGTCATGCCGTCGGTCGAGGTGACTGCCCGCAAGGCTACCGTTTTTTCGTAAGTTCGAAAATCGCCCATCACTCCGACCGATTGTATCGGCAATAACACTGCGAACGCCTGCCAAACCTCTTTGTAAAGACCAAAATTTTTTAGTTCCTCGATGAATATTTTGTCAGCTTTTTGCAGCAGTTCGACCTTCTCCGGCGTAATGTCGCCGAGTATCCGCACACCAAGACCGGGGCCGGGGAAAGGATGCCGCTGTAAGATCTCGTCGGGAATACCCAGATCTTTTCCGATCAGGCGAACCTCGTCTTTGAACAGCTCACGAAGCGGCTCGATCAGCTTGAGATCCATCTTTTCGGGCAGGCCGCCGACGTTGTGATGCGATTTGATCGTCACGGACGAACCGCGCAAAGACACAGATTCGATCACATCCGGATAAAGCGTGCCCTGGACGAGCCATTTAACGTCGCCGATCTTTTTCGCCTCGGCATCAAAAACATCGATAAATTTTGCACCGATCGCCTTTCGCTTTTTCTCAGGATCGACAACGCCGTCGAGCACCGAGTAAAAATCAGCCGACGCATCGACGCCAATAACGTTTAGGTGGAGATGCTCTTTGTACAGCTTGAGCGTGTCCTCAAATTCGTTCGCCCGCAACAGTCCGTTGTTCACGAAGATGCACGTCTGTCGGTCACCGATCGCTTCGTGCACAAGCACCGCCGCGACGGTCGAATCGACACCGCCGCTCAATCCGCAGACGACATTTCCGGTCGGCCCGACCGTTTCGCGGATCTTATCGACCTCCTCTTTGATAAACTGCGCGGGCGTCCAGTCGCCCTTGCATTTACATATATCAAATAAAAAATTTCGGATTATCTCTTTCCCAAGCGGCGTGTGCGAGACCTCAGGATGAAACTGGACGCAGTAAATGCCGCGTTCCGCATTCTCGATAGCTGTCGGAATGTCTTCGCTGGTCGCGACCGGGCTAAAGCCATCCGGCAGCCTCGTCATATGATCGCCATGGCTCATCCAGACGTCGAGTTCAAATGGCAGCTCGTTAAATAACGCCGTCGCCCCGCTCAGCACTTTGACCTTTGCATGGCCGTATTCGCGGCGAGCCGCCGGTTCGATCGCACCGCCCAGGTCAGCCGCGACGAGCTGCATACCATAACAAATACCGAGTATCGGAACGCCGATCTTATCGTAAAACCCGTCCTCGACCCGAGGGGCGTCCTCATCAGTCACGCTCGACGGCCCGCCTGACAATATCACGCCCATCGGCTGCTTCGCCGCGATCGACTCCGCCGATAAATGAAACGGATGTATCTCGCAATAAACTCCTTGCTCACGCACCCGCCGCGCGATAAGCTGAGTGTACTGCGAGCCAAAATCGAGAATTATTATGGTTTCGTGCTGCAAAAAATCGCTCCTTATGTCAGAACCGCGAGCGACAGTTGCGGGCCTACCGCAACACTGGCAAGTCTTGTGTGCCAGAACCGACCGGGTTCTTTTTGAGATACAGCGATTATACTTTCAGTGAACTGATTTGTCAGAACCGGGAACGTTTGCAATCAAAGCTCTACGTTTTAGCTTTCGCGACGGACGCCGCGATCAGCTCCGCAAGCACCGTTTCATCGACATCTGACATCTTTTTGATGTGCAGACAGCCGCCCGACGCTTTGTGTTTGCCGAGCTTTGCGAGCAGTTCGGCTTGTTTTGGGGCACCGTTTAACACATAGAGCGTCAGGCTTGCCTTTCGCGGCGAAAAACCTGTAATGAGCCAGTCGAGTTCACCGCCGTCGCTGCGATACACCTTGCGATTGCCAAACCCGACGATCGCCGTGCCCCACATTTTTGGCGGCTCGCCGGTAATTTTCTTGAATATTTCAAGAGCAAGAAGCGAATCGGCCCGACGCTGTTCGTCCTCGACAGCGTTAAGGAAATCCTCTACGCTGGCGTCATTTTCCGAAGTCTTGATCTCAACCTTTTTTGCCATTGCTACATTGCCTCCACACGCTGTTTTAGATAGTCTTTGACGACCAGCGTTGCCTTGCAATCGTCCTCGTTATACTCGAGTACACGCTTGAGCAGAGCCTCGTTACCGGTCGTCAGATATTCGTTATACCACTGTATCGACAGTGCCCCGGAGGGCGTTTCATCACGCCATTCGAACCCCAGATACTGCGCGATCGCCTTGATGCCATAGCTGCCCAGCGGCCAGTCGGTGCTCTTTATAATAAAATCGCTGTAAAGGTCGATCATGTTCGCCCTGGCGAACAGAGCCTCGAGAGCCTCTTCGGTAATGACGTCAGGATATTTTCGCTGCAGCTGGCGGTAAGTCGTCCGCTCGTACGCCGAATAGTAATAGATCGCGACATCATCCGGGTCGAACGACAATATAAAATCGAGCGAGCGTTTCCAAAATTCTCGTTCGTTCTCCGGCGATATCTCGGTAGCCGTAAAATGCTCAAACCGCTCACCCTCGCGGTCGCGGACCCAAAACCCGTGCAGATAGACAAAATCCTGCGTCGGATCGGTCTCGATGTCAAAGAATAGCTCGGTCCCGACATCCGGGAAATCGAATCGGTCATAAAGGATGGGATCGCCGCCCGATTTGAGCAGGCGTCCGCGGGCGATCATCTTGGTGAGCGTCGATTCGCCGATTCCCTTGAGAAATGCTTTGTCCGCCTTTTTTTGAGCGACAATCGAGTCAACGTCACTTGCGATCAAATCCTCGATTCGGCCCGAATCCAGGTCTCGGCGGATCGTATCACGAGCCGTCCGACCGACGTAAAAAAGCTGCGTCAGGTCATCGTTTTCCTTTGCCCAGCTCTTACAAGAGGCGTACCAGCCGCAGTCCTTACACGAACCGCACATCGCGGGGTCGTTGCGCAGTTCATCGCGTAGAGCCGTCTCTACCTCGGCCCGGATGCGATGGTAGAGCTCCCACATCGTCTCGGGTGTGCGAGCCCCGATAGGAGCATCTAGAAAATACTCGACGCGCTCGCCCGTCTTATCAATCACAAACGCCCGCCGCGACGAATTGAGCCCTTTTCTATTGAGGATATCGACATATAAAGCGAGCTGGACGCCGTACTCCTTTTTTGGCTTGCCGTCGCTTACATCATCGCCGCCCTCACCGGCCGAGCCCGATTTGATTTCGATCGGCACATATTCGCCGTCGATAAATTGAAGCATATCGGGTATGCCAAACAGATTGCCGTGGGCGAGCGTTCCCTGATAAATGTACTCGACACGGGCCGCAAGAGCCGCGTTCGTTTGCACGATCCGCTCATCCTCAGTGCCTCTGCCGCAATCGACAAATTCAAACCCAAATCCCGCGACGACATCCGCTTCGTGCTGGATACCGCGATCCCAAAGCAATTGCAGGAACGGATTAGCGTCGTCGTTAAACTCATTTTTCGGCCCGTAGTTATCACGCCACACCTTGTGCACGCATCGCATGTGGTCGAGCAGTAGTGACGGTGTGATTATTGACATTGCAGTTTGGCCTTGCGAACGATTACGCAGATTCTACCCGACTTTCTTCATTGGCGAAAGCGGTGCGGACAATTGCGCTTGACATCTACAGAGGGAATTTCTAATCTTTATGTTCGCCTACGTTCTCGTCGGCGTGCCATATTCCGCAGTAGCTCAATGGCAGAGCATTCGGCTGTTAACCGAAGGGTTGTAAGTTCGAGTCTTACCTGCGGAGCCAATTTACACAACAAGTTACGGGCACCGGAATGGTGCCCGTTTCGTGTTTTGTGTCATGGATTGTGACATAACTCTTTTCACCTGCCCAAACTAGCCAATTAACGGGGCGTTCGCTTGTCGGGATGACAGTGGTGCGGTATCGGGCAGCGATGAACGGGGTTCTAGGGCCGCTGCTGCCTCGTCAAGGGCTTTTCGTCTGATATGGCTGTATGTCTTCATCATTTGAGGATCGACGTGGCCTACCTGAGCCTGAATCACCCAATCGGGGGTGCCATTTTCCGCTAAAGTGGTTATTGCTGTGTGACGGCCATCGTGAAAGCGAATGTTCTCTAAACCTGCCTTCTTCCGAATTGAACGCCAAGCTGTTCTCCACGACGTCATGGGCCTAGTTGGATCGATCATCTGTTCGCGGCCGTGCCATGGAAATACAAAGTGATTTGGTAAATTGGCACCCAAGTACGAGACCGAATCGAACAGTTCGCGTAGCACACCAAGACAAGTCTGGTTGAGAGAAGGGGTTCGCCATCCAGCTGGGGTCTTTGATCGATTGATCTCGATTAGCCGGTTCTCAAAATCAATGTCCTTCCACTGCAAACCTTTGATTTCACAAGACCGCATTCCACAGTAGAACGACAGAATTGCCGCGGTGTACGCGTACTTCCAATCGGGCCGAGTTTTAGCTATGGCGAACAATAGTTCTGCTTCCGTTTCTGATAGAGCTCGTCCAACCGCACGGCGATCGTTCGGAACGGGTTTATAGTCATCGACGAATCGGTACCAAAGTCGTGCGTGTTTTAACAATTGACGCAAAACGGATACTTCGCCATTGATCGTCTTTGGGGACCGGCCTGCCGATTTCCGTTCATTCTGATAGGCTGCGATATGGGCAGGGGTTAACTTTTTCAATGACATTGATTTGAATACAGTCGACCGGGAAAGTGGTCGAGACTGCTCTAGCCAGTATTGAGTCATTCGGTGGGACACCTGGGCACGACGCTCCTCTATGTAGGCTGGAATTGCAATATCTATCGTCATCGAGCCAAAAGTCTGTGTCTTTCTTGTTGGATCGGGCGCTCGGTTTTGTAGCTGAATTATCCGCTCCCGTTCGAAGCTTGGTGCCTTTCGGGCGTCAGTCGTTCCTAGTGACTCGCGAAAACGATGCCCATTCACGACCGCATCCATCCAAAATATTTTTCCTCTCTTAAAGATCGCCATTTCTTTTCTTCTCCTCCTCAATTTTCTTTTCCAACTTACTCACGATTCGCTGTTGATCCGTCACTAGTGAATTCGACGGACTAAGGCCCTTGATAAACTTCGCCAATGTCTTTTGCTCACGTCGTAATGCCTCTGCAAGTTCTCGAATTCGACGTTTTCGCTGATGAAAATTATCAGAGCATCTTTTGGCCTGACACGTACTTGACTCATGACGTATCCCGCCAAGACGTTTTGCCCAATAAAGGCGGTTACAGATTGGACACTCACGAATCCGCCTAATCAGTTTGGTATTCGTGTTTAGGATCGTGAGCGATTGTGTTCCTGGAAATATGATCGAGTCATCGTTTTCGAATCCGAAAAATACGCCAGGTAGGGGGAACCTCAACAAGCCGCGATCAATTGCAGAGGATTCTCTGAATTCCTCCGTATGTCGATAGCCCCGAACGAGAGCAAATAATACCGAACGCTCTGAGATCCACGACTGAAGCTCCTCTACTGCGAGAGTGAATTGCAGGCCAGGAAGGGTGTTGAAGTCTCCGTGGAGCGTCGCCGGAACAATTTCCAAGAGTCTTTGGAAATACTCGGGTTGACAGGTATCCATTCGCCGAAGCACCTTGAAATACTCTCGCATTGTAAGCCTCGGATCCTCGATAAATGTTGTTCGCATTTCAGTCTCGTCATACTTTGGAATACGTACCCGCCTCGCATTTGGACCGTGTATCTCATTCTTAAACTCTTCATGCAGCTCTGCAGTCTTTTCCAACAAATCCGACGAGCTTTCTGGCAGCTTGTTAACTATCACAATTATGCGAGCGAGATCTGCCGGGCATTCTGACACTTTTTCGCTTTTCATAAGAATTAGATGGGGTAAACACCCGAATAATTCCGGATTATAGTTTTCATATAACAATTCAAAATGTTGAAAAACGAGCTTATTCGGTTGAGGATGTTAGCGAACAAACCACATTGTCTAAGGCCTTCTTGCGGAAGGAAATCCGAGAGAAGAAGCTAAAGATCCAGCGGTTTGGCCGACGCGTAATAATTCTGCGCGAGGATCTAGAAGAATATCTGCTTGGAAAATCCGATCAATCATGATGGGCGTGTAATCCGGGTAACCGGACGCGGTAGATAGGACGTGCTGACAACGTTAGCGTAGGACCGCGAAATAAATCCGTCTAACCCCATGGGGGCTTAATCGGCACTACTACGTGAAACCAGCGGTGGTCTCATTCGACGGGCTACGGACGAAAACGGTCCTGCCTTGGGAGCATCAATTCTAGAAGGTTACGAGCCTGCGGCAAAATGCCAACTTTGCACCCCGTGACTAGATAGAATTGGTGCGTCTATTCTCAAGGCTAGGACGAAATATAAGGACAAATACAGGGAACCCAAACTAAGTTAAATATATGAAGTTAGAATTTAAAGTTTACGATAATTGGAAGTATCCATTTGTGAATTCTTTAAGTTAATTAACCTTTAAAAGGATAATCGGGGCCGCCGAAAAAAGCAGATATTTGGAATATTTGTTGCTCATTTCAAGAAAACCCCCGGAGCGAAATCTCTATATCTTTTTAGGGTTACGTTCGTAACCCTATGACCACACCTAACCCTAAGAGCCATTTTCAAAAAAAGAGGATTTAACGCGTTGATCAGGAATCATGGAAGTACACCAGTGTAACGATCGTTTCGGACCGATAGAATACCCTGCCCGGGCGAGGTCGGTATTGTCAGTACTCCTTAAAGTGCTGCCTGATCCTTGAATTGGACCATTTCCCCGCTTCGACAAATAGATGCTCGTAAATGAGATGGCTAGTAACATCCTCAACGATCGGTCCGGGGCCGTCACTTTCCGATTCCCAACTTCGGCCATTACCTGTTTGTAACCAGATTGCCATTTGAACATCTGACCAGAGCTTATTCACCTCGGTCTCAATCATCTGCTGAATAGTATGAAAATACACGTCCCAGAAAATGGACCGCTCCCCTTGAATTTGAACGCAGATCTCCTCCCACGTATTCCTTAATATCGAATCGTCCCCTGAAAGCAAAGAGTCATTTTTCAACTTCTGCAATCGCTGCGTAACCCTTGCAGTAATACGCTGGCACTCATTCTTAGCCGATTGAGAAATTCTTTCCTTTTGAATGTCCATTTACATAAGCTCCCTACCGGAAAGCGCATCATTTTGTTGGATTTTGCAGAGCATGAGACTCAATATCCCACACTCATTGGTTTTGTGATATCATTACGGTCAAAATCAGCCAAATTATTGACAATAAACACGATGTTAACAGCGATTTTGTAACCTCTCATAATCAATTGTCACCGCAAAGATGGACATTCCGTTTAAGGTATCAGCTAGAACAGCCCGACTTATTGGCAGAGAGAATATTGCTACGTCTAAAGGTGCAATAATTGAACTCGTTAAAAATGGCTATGACGCTGACAGCACGGTAAGCATTGTTTATTTTGATAATGAATATTCTGTGTTGCAAAACGAATTATCATCTGCCCATTATGAGGAGCTCTTAAAACGTGGAATACCTCTTGAGAATCTAGAAGCTATCTACGATTCGGTAGACGATGTTTATCGAATAAAAGATCTCATGGATGATGGGGCAAAGTCCGAGCTCAAAGGGTTAATAGCAAGATTGTCATCCTTATACATTATCGATTCGGGGGAAGGAATGACCCAGAATGTGATTCGCGACCATTGGATGACAATTGGCACTGATAATAAAGCTACAGACATTTTTACTAAGACGGGAAGGGTAAAAGCAGGCGCGAAAGGAATCGGTCGGTTTGCACTAGATAAACTGGGAAGTAAATGTGAAATGGTCACAATATACAATCCAGCAAATCATCGGCCGGACACAGACGAAAATGGAGTGGGTACTCCTTATACGGGCTATAAATGGAAAGTGAACTGGGATGACTTCGAAGGCGAATTTAAAACGATTGATAAGGTTAATGCTGATTTAGTCGGCATCAGGTCTAAAACTTTACATGAGGAACTTATTTCGCAAGTACCGAACCTAAACTTAGGGGAAATTACTACAGAAAAGGAATTTGACTACGGCACAATTTTAAAGATAAGTGATCTCCGGGATAATTGGGAAGATTATTTTGTGGATCAAGTGTATTCCGATTTAGAAGTTTTAGTCCCGCCGAAAGAAAGCGGAGGATTTGAAATATACCTTTTTAGCTCTTTAGAGCCCAAAAAGTACGGAGAAGTATTGGGGTCGGTTTGCGATGATTATGATTACAAAATAACCGCGACAGCCGACGAGAATCAGAATGTTAAGATAAAAATTTCCCGCCATGAGTACGAGGTCGCCTTAATACCGCCCGAATTTTTCAAGCGTCCGGCTATGCAGGTGTATCCTTACACAAAAAATGATTTTGAAAAGGGATTTTGGGAAGTTGATAAGACTTTTGCTCAACTGATGCCGGGCTTTGCATTGATTGATGAGGATAAAGTATTTAACGACATTGGAATATTTGATTTTTCGTTTTATTACCTAAAAAGAAGTTTTACGACTCCAGACGCAAACAGATTTTTTTACCGAAAGTTTGCATCGAACAATAGGAAGGACTGGTTAGATAAATTCGGCGGCGTGAAATTATTTAGAGATAATTTTAGAGTCAGACCCTATGGAGAGGTTAAGGATATCGCCTTCGATTGGCTGGGATTAGGTAATAGAAAAGCGGGAAGTCCGGCTGGTGTTGCGAAGAAGGAAGGTGGTTACAAAGTTGAGCCTGAAAACGTTGCTGGAGCGATTAAAATATCGAGACTTACCAACGTAGATTTTGAAGATAAATCAAGTCGAGAAGGTTTGCAGGAAAACAAGACATTTCTAGTGTTTAAAACACTAATTGCATCGATCATAGATATTCTCGAAACTGATAGGTCACTTATTGCGCGAGAAATGGATGCCTTTGATGACGAGCGATTCGGGGCAGACAGAAGTCGCAAGGAAGCTGAAGAAATCGCGAAAAGGATTCTAAAGCGGAGCCGAGATAAAAAGGCTGCGGGGGCAACTTCTCCAAATGGGGAGAAACCTGCTTCGGAGCAGGAAGATATAAAGGATCAAGAATTAGAGATCATCGCTGAGCTGAATGAAAAGAAAGATGAAGAGATTGAGAAGCTAAAAGAGGAGCAGAAGATATTACGTGGTCTGGCGAGTAGCGGTATTGTTTTAGCCTCGTTTAGTCATGATTTGAGCAAACTGAATAATGTACTGGATTCTAGGATCGACAAGCTGCGACTACTGTTTTCTGAGCGGGTCTTAGAAACGGAATATGAAAATATTGAGGACAGAAAGAACCCGTTTGCTCAACTCGAAAAAATGAGAAAGCAGGATTTAAAACTGCAAAACTGGCTTAATTTTTCATTGGGAGCTACTAGAAAGGATAAAAGGAAAAGAAAACAGCTGTTTCTCAAGAAATATTTTAACGATCTGCATAACGACTGGACTACGGTATTCGACAATAGAGCGATTACCTTAGATGTTTCGCAAATCGAAGATCTGGATATAAGAGTGTTCGAAATAGACTTTGATAGTATTTTCAACAATCTTTTGGTTAACTCCATTGATTCTTTTAATCTTTCAACAATAAATCGGGAACGAAATATATCGATATCAATTACTAGCAATGAACGAGAGATCGTGATCGACTATTTAGACAATGGCCCCGGATTATCTAAAGACATCGAAAATCCGGAAAAGGTGTTTGAACCATTGTTTACAACCAAGCGGAATGTTCACACCGGTGAAGAAGAGGGAACCGGATTGGGAATGTGGCTAATAAAGTCAATTGCCGAAGAGAATGACGGAGTAGTTAAATTACTTTATCCGGAAGCAGGGTTCGGGTTGAGAATGTCATACCCAATAAAGTATAAGCGCTGAAAAAAATGTATAAAATTCTTTTTATCGACGAACAGAAGGATGACATAGATCAATTCAAGGATTATGTTGATGCAACAAGTACTCCTGGCAGCGTCGAAGTTGTAGCAGAATATCCGCTAGAATCCTTGGATGAAATGATTGAGGAGATCTTTAAGACTGGCCCGGATGCAGTTATAACCGACTTTATGCTCAACGAGTATAAAGAAGATATTAAATACACGGTTCCTTACAATGGAGTCGAACTCGTAAAGGAACTAACCGCGATTCGAGACGGCTTTCCTTGTTTTGTGATTACTTCCTTCGATGACGAAGCAATTAAGAAAAGTAACGATGTGAATCTCGTATATATAAAAGAGATATTGCACAATGCGGAAAAGGATACCAAAGCAAAGGCCAACTTCCTTGAGAGAGTTGAGTTCCAGATCAAACATTATCAAGCCAAAATCGAGGAAGCTGAAAAAGAAATACTGCGATTGATGGACTTGCGAAAAGCTGGAACGGCGACCATGGACGATGAAAGCGAGATTATTCGTTTAGACCATTTTCTAGAGGTCTCCACAGATAAAAAACATAGCATTCCGGACGAGTACAAAACGTTATCCAACAATCAAAGATTAGAGCAACTTCTGGCCAAAGCTGATGACTTATTAAGCAAAATTGGGTAACGAATGGCAAAGCAATTTCGAGAAAATCATCCCGCTAGAAAGTACAACGGAAACTACGCAACATATCGGAGCTACAAGCCTCATCTAGCTTCTGATTTTTCAAATCGTTGCGGCTATACTGATTGCCCGGATTTTTGGTTTGGTGGAACAAATAACTTTCATATAGATCATTTCATCCCGTGGAAGACCTATCCTGATTTACCAAACTTAAAAACGGACTACCAAAACTTAATCTACTGTTGTTCTTATGTAAATATCTTGAAATCAAATGATGAAGGCGACTATATAGATCCCTGCAATGAGGATTTCAATAACCACTTCTCACGAGATGATTTGGGGAATATCCTCCCCAATCCCGAATCGGTTCAGGCGAATTATATGTACAAGAAGCTGCGCCTATATATGAAACGCTATCAAATCATATGGATGCTTGATAATTTCTTCACTAAGTTGTCGCTTCTTAAGCAGAAAATTGAAAATACTGGGGATGAGCAAAAGAGAAAGGATCGTCTTTGCCTATTTGGTGAGCTAAGTATGGAAATGGTTGGGTATCTCGAATATTTGAAGAAAAATCAGTGATCGGAATTTTTAATGAAGCATCAAATATTCAAGTTCTTAAAGCAATGTTCATCCGAACCACAAATCGTTGATAGTTTAATTGTCTCGGCTTTTCTTTCAATAAACGAGTTGAAAGTCGAAAACAATGTTCTTATCAAGTCCCTTATCGTTAAGGAAAATAGCCAAAGTGAGCACCAAATCGTTGAGGAATTCATCAAGATTCTGGAGAAAGAATTTTCTACGTTTGGTTTTGAAGAATTAATTGAACTTTTCGAGTTCGTTATTTCCCCCGCCGATAAAATTGTTAATGGAGCTGTTTATACCCCGTCATACATTCGGGAATTTATTATTAATCGAACCCTGACCTTGGATAAGAGCAAGATGCAGGGATTAAAAATTGCCGATATTTCCTGTGGTTGTGGAGGCTTTCTTTTTGACGCATCACGAAAGCTAAAAAAGAAGACCCGAAAATCATATGCGAATATTTTTAAGGATCAGATTTTCGGGCTAGACATCCAATCCTATTCAATAACTAGAGCAAAAATTTTGCTAACTCTGCTCGCTTTGAGTGAAGGCGAGGACCCTGAAACGTTCGACTTCAACCTGGTCGTTGGAGATGCCCTTACATTTGAATGGAAAAGCGTGATCAATGATTTCAATGGATTTGATCTTGTATTGGGAAATCCTCCCTACGTTTGTTCGAAACACATTTCTAGCGAGATCAAAACAAATATCGCAAATTGGGAAGTCAGTAGATCTGGACACCCTGATCTCTATATTCCTTTTTTCCAAATAGCAATCGAAAATTTGTCGCAAGATGGTCTGATTGGATTCATCACCATGAATAGCTTTTTCAAGAGCTTGAACGGTCGCGCTTTGCGAGAGTACTTCCAGCGAAAGAAGTTAGGCTTTGAGATTATTGATTTTGGTGCGGAACAAGTTTTTAAGTCTAAAAATACCTATACTTGTATCTGCATAATTAAGAAGCGAGTAAGTACATTCATAAAATATTTAAAACGCAGAAGCTACGAATTGCCCCCACCCCCAAAATCTTTTAGTAAAATTCATTACGCTTCTTTAGATTCAACGAAGGGGTGGAACTTACAAGATAACGAAAGAATTTCAAAAATTGAGTCTACAGGAACTCCGTTTGGCGAGATATATAATACTCGACACGGCATCGCTACTCTTAGAAACGATGTATATATTTTCAGACCAGTCGAGGAGGATGGTGAGTATTATTATCTGCAAAATGGAAAATCATTTCCGGTAGAAAAGAATATTTGTAAAGATATTGTCAATTCAAACAAACTTAGTAGGCCGACAACCATTAACGAGTTGAAAGAAAAAGTAATTTTCCCATATGACGATGGAGATCGTCCCCGCATCTTAGACGAAACTTATTTCAAGAAGACATATCCAAAGGCATACGAATATTTGGAAAGCAAAAGAGAGGTACTTTCACAAAGGGATAAAGGCAAGGGTGAATATGAAACATGGTTCGCGTTTGGTCGCACTCAATCGCTTGAAAAAATTGCTAACAAACTCTTTTTCCCAAAGTATTCAGATCGAAATCCGAGCTGTTTGGTTAGCCTTAATGATGACCTACTTTTTTATAATGGTCTGGCGATCGTTGGCCACACCGAAGCCGAGCTAATCATTATCCAGAAAATATTAGAATCAAGACTATTTTGGTATTACATCAAGACAACCAGTAAGCCATATTCTTCGAGCTACTACTCTCTAAATGGTAACTATATAAGAAATTTCGGAATCATTGATTTAAGCGACGATGAACGAAAATTCGTAACCAAACAAGAGGATAAAAATATTCTGGATAACTTTTTTGAAACAAAATACGATATCAAGGTCAATATTTAGAAAAGAATAGAGCCTGAGACAGCAATAGGTGTCAATAAACCCCTCGAAAAACGAACGTGTTAAGCACCTATCTTTATTGAATTCCAAGCCTTGGAATTTAACTGTCAAAAACTGATGTTTCCTAACACTCTCTCTGCCCAATACTAATTATTATTATCTTTACTCTCGGTCGGAAGAATATGCTTTTACTTCGTCGAGATATTCCCAGTTTCGACACTCCGGGCGGCGGCGGACCCAGCCATATTTTCAAACGCAGAATGCATCGATACGGCCCAACGGAATACTCATTAGTCTCTATGGATACGATAAACAAATGAAATTCGCCCACGACGGTAGAACGTCTGAGATCATCACTTGTCACATTATAAGGTAAGTGCTACATTTTTCGTGCGCGTGTCATGAACAACTCTTTACTGCGGGTGAAATCGAGGTAAATTGAAATGGCCAGATGTACAAGATGTAATCAATACGTTCGAGGTCTTGATGGGGTGTGCAATGAGTGCACGGGTGTAGTTCGCTCGGTTCCGACTGTAGCCGTTCCCGTCGAAATACCACCTCAGGAGAATCTGTCGGTTCCGGAGAGGCTGCCGACTCAAGCAAAGCTGCTGCCCCAGGTGAAGCTACCGACCGTCGAGAAGCCACCGAATCGGGATAAGCTACCGCCTCAGCCTCCTACTCCCGAGGTTCTTCCTCAGCCTATTTCCCGCGTGTCGCCAGCGACCGTTAGCGCAATTACAAAGCGATATTCCGATGCGTATGCCATTGCTCAGATAATCGAATATGCAGGCATCGCTATCAAGATTTTTGGTCTGATCATTGCCGGTTTAATAGCAATTTCCGGATTCACTACGATTGGAGATTTTGCTCGGGCAGGAGCAGCGGCGGGCATTGGGATCATTGTTATAACCGGGGGTATCGCCATTTTCTGGGCGATCTTATTTTATATCATTGGCACGCTTGTTTCTGCCAAAGCCCAGATGCTTAAGGCGTCTCTGGATACTGCTGTTAACAGTTCGCCCTTTCTTAACGATCGACATAAACTCGCGATAATGGCATTGCCAGAACTGGATTAGAAGGACGCCGATTACCCACTACTATTCTGTCAATTTCCTGTTCAAATCTGATATTCGGTAAAGCAGAGCTCGATCACTTAGTCCAAAGGCCTAGCCCCTACGAGGTCACTCTTATCTTGCAATCTCTTTTCAACGGGAGTAAGGTAATGGCTCAAAGCATTACAACTTAATTCTCGACGCCCAGGAGAAAACCCATGAGAAAAAGACTGCGTGTTCTAGCTGTTACCCTATGGGGCTTAGATACGCATCCACGGATACGGATTCTATTTTGCCTTTCAGCAGTTATTTTTGTTGCCGGATTTAACAACCCGAGCACATCGACTTCCCCATCAAACCCATCTTCTTCATCCAGCACGCCAAGCTCCACTTCGAGTACGCCGAGTGCTCCGGCTGCGACGCCAAATCAAGGACTAACGAATGCGAAAGTAGAAACAGCCGTTGCGGACTTACTTAGTGACTGGAAGATGGGCGGAAGCATTAGTGTGCGCGGCATTCAGGAAAATTCGCAAACTAATTCGGCGATTGCTGATTTGCTGTTTAATGATTTCGAATACGGCGTTACCTTCGAGGGCCAAATACTTAAGAAAAGTCAATTTAAAATGCCGGCGAAAAGCGGAAATCCGATTCCACCGCCAGAAGAGATGTTCCCGCCGAGAAAAGTTAAGTATTCAAAGGACGGAAAGGCAACGCTTTCGATGTACAACGATGGTCGTTGGGTTCTAAAAGCAGTTAACTGGGGGTTTGATTCCGGAGTAAAAGGAACCGTAGAAATTCGATAGTTTATGAACAAGTACAAAACAGTTGGAAGACTTGTGGTTTTCGTCTTAGCAATACTCATATTTGTGAGCCTTTCGCACGCACAGTCCGTTCCCGCGTCGGTTAAGCGCGAAATTGCCAAACAACTTTCCTGCGATCAAGCGAATAAAGAAATATCTGCGGTAAAGCTTGGCCCGGCAAAGCGAGGATATTCGGGGCAGTGCGGTGGTGGCGGTGAAGCTGTCTTGTATGAAAAAACGGCTAGCGGAATAACAAAGATATTTGAGGACAGCACTCAAATGAATGGCTCAATGTTTTTAGGAAAGAATGCGTATCGCGGATATTACGAAGTAAACATTGAGGGTCACGGTTCCCGCTATTTTGCGGTGACTACATACCGTTGGAACGGAAGCAGCTTTGCTCGCAATCGGTGTGAAGAATGTGACTTGGACGCGAACGGAAATTCAAAAAATTGCCGACCCTGCTGAGCTTGGGAGAAAATGAAATGAAAAGAATTGTGATTTATATGGTCTTCGTTTTGTTATTCGTTGGAGCTGCGAATGCTCAAACGAAATCGCTTAGCGGTAAAGTTACGGCGTACGACTGCACGATGCGGGGCTGGTGCTCCATAACTGTCCAAAGCGGGCAAAAAGCATATTCAATACTCTTAGAAGCTGGAGCCTTTGCGCCTACTGAACAGAGGATCGACGGATCGTTCCCACGTTCTCCTTCGGTTCCTAAGACGGTTGGAAATGTTACTAAAATTGGAAGAGTCGTTCAAGTATTTTACAGCGGCGGCTCTTGGGAGTATGGGGATCTCCGTGCAACAAGGATTGTGGAAATAAAGAAATCGAGGAAATAAAAATGACGACACACAAAGTAATGCTCGGCCTGTTTGCTTCGGCGGTGATTTGCCTTCTTGCGACAATCAGTCATGCCCAGTCAATCGGCGAACTTGATAATGGGAACGGCCGCTATATTGACGGTTGCGGATCACCTCAGATTTGGCCAAAAGGACGCGGCAGTTACGGAGGTAATGGTGTTTTTTACGTTGTTCCGAACAATGGAGGAGACGGCGCGATTATGAAGATCGATGGAAGCGTCATTACCCTAAGACGAACAAAGAAGGCCATCTATCCTCAAAAATTGCGTAAAGGTTCTAAGTTCTTTGAACAATATTCGGGCGGTGGTTATGTTGTTCGAATTGACTATACCGCGACGCGTGTAGGTGTTACTGATCACGGGCAGTGGGGCAATTACTCAGTAACGATAACCGTGCTTAAGGGCAAAGTAAGTAAATCTGTAAGCGCCGTCTCGTCTGACGCGTGTTAGTCATTCAAACTGTTGACAAGAATAGCTTATATAGAGAAAGCGAGGAATAGATATGAAGAAATCACGATTACTACTTATAGCGTTGGTCCTGTTTATTCCATCAATTTCGATGGCTCAATCGGTGGCGAATAAAGCTTGGCAACCGTTTTGGACGAAGTTCAGCGCAGCCGTGAACAACAAAAACTTTCAGGCATTAAACGCTCTGACATTAAGACCTTTCGATTCTGGTGGCGGAGCAGAAGATACATTAGCTGAGTTTTTTCAAGGCGACAAGGCGTGGAAAAACAGGATCTGGTGGTCTCTTTCTCAAGCAGTACAGGCGGGGACGAAAACCACGGATAGAATTGACGGAAAACTTGCTCGAACCTCAAATAACAATTACGCACTTTTTGTCTATACGAAGAACGGTTGGCGTTTTTGGGGACTATGGGGCGATTAACCTTACGAGGAGATTATATGAAACAAATATCAATTGCTTTGACGATAATGATGTTCTGCGTTCTTGCTTTGCCGCTGACGGTACTTGCCAATAGTCAAAGTTTTACACCACCAGCCGAAAAGGGAACGATCTATGTGATAATGAAATATCGGCAGACCTTTGGGCCGCAAGCTACACAAATCAGTATCAATTGGGGAGCTTATAGTAATAGCGACACCATTAACCCGCCGCAGAAAGGACTCTTCCCCGGAAGTGCGGTTCCCGAAGGTTTCGTTATTCGTTTGAAGCATAAGAAGGCCGATTCGATCAGGCTGGACGCTTCTAGTAACGGATATATCCAGAATATATATCAAGGCGGCGAGCCTAGTGAGTGCTCTCGTAAAGAATGGAAATGCATTAACTGGTAAAGCCGTATTGTTTGTTCCGTAGGACATTAAGTATGAAACGCATATTTTTTTGCATCATTTTCGTTTTCGCGTTCGTGCTAACAGGTCTCACACAGATTGTCAGCAAGGACGAAAGACAAGGTTTGTTAGAAGCGATCACGCAAAGTGAATCGACTGTTTTTCGAGATCAAGTTTCAAGCTACGGAGGCTTTGACCAAGTTGCGCGAGAGATGAAAGTCAAAAAGGTGGCGTCTAAGACTGGTTTGACCTTGTACTTGGTTGAACAGGTAATGGGTTATTCGTACTGCGGATCAAATGGTGAATGCCAAGCGTGGGTATTGGAGAAATCTGAAAATGGATATCAGGTGCTTTATCCGAATCAGGCTTGAGATTCGCGATAACATCCACGAATGGATATCGCGATCTGTCTCAATCATCTGGCGCCAGCGTCTATCAATCGAATTATACTTATGGATCACTGTTGAAGTTTGAAAATGGTCGGTATGTAAAATCATGTTTCAAACAGAAACGTAAGGGCCGACTGGAAAAAATACCTTGCGTTTAGGGAATCTAATATGAAGCGACTTTTCTTCTGTGTTTCAATTCTTGCCTTCGCCGGTCTTTTTATATGGCTGTTTGGGACAGAAGTCTCATCACAGAGCGGACAGGTTAAAAACTCTAATTGGGTTGTACAGGTCACTGATGCCGCAAACACAACGCGTAATGTTAACGCGAAGCCCACAAATAGTTCCAATTCTCAATCCGGAGGTAGCCGACGGCAGATCGTGGAACAAATGTTCGCCGACGGAATTGTCGACTCTAACGACGGGAATGGTCAACCCCTCACGATCGACAGACTCGTTAAGGAAGTCACGTTCCGATCGGTCGATCTAAATAGCGATGGAGAATCAGAGTTCATTGTTGAGGGAAGTTTTAGTATGGGTGTCTGCGGGTCCTCTGGTTGTGTTTCCTGGATATACGAGCGTAAAGGAAACGCATGGCGCCAAATCATGGGAGAGGGAGCTAATGGTGCGATCTCCGTGAAGAAAATTAAGACGAAAGGGTATTTTGATATCCAACTTGCATCGCAATCGGGAGCGTTCGACCAGTTCTTCCACTCTTTAAAATTCGACGGGCAAAAATATCGGGAAAGCTCATGCATTGAACATAACTATATTGACGCAAACGGCAATATAATGAAGCGGCCACGGATTAGCAAATGTTAAGTTTTACTCGGTGGGATATTTCGAATAGGTTGCCAATTTATCTTGTATAGAGTATATTTCGGCTCGTAAACACACAAAAATCCGATTCGCAGTTTCCAGAATCGTATCCTTTGGAGTATTTTTTTCTCATAGGAGAAGCTGACTGGATTTTTCGTTTATGAAACATTGTCCACAATGCAATCAGTCGTACGACGATCAGACCGACTTTTGCGTCAATGATGGAACCCCGCTCGAAGCTCGCAGTTCGTTTGTATCTGCCGATATGCCCTCTCAGGTTTTTACTCCAAATCTAGCCAAAATGGCTTCGGCAAAGGAAACAGGCAAATCGGTCTATATCGCTGTAGGCGTGATGGC
The DNA here is from genome assembly GCA_044228425.1 of Pyrinomonadaceae bacterium. GTDB lineage: Bacteria > Acidobacteriota > Blastocatellia > Pyrinomonadales > Pyrinomonadaceae > OLB17. The sequence continues at coordinate 69,867 of JBGAUY010000010.1, forward strand.
CACGGTCATTATAGGCCTCGTCGCAGCCCTTTTCTTTATCTCGTCAGAAAGGAAAGGCATCGAAAACAGTACGACACAAATAACCGCAAAACCGGAAAGCACACAGCCACCGCCGAGTAGTAATTTATCCGGCTATGCACCGGTTACGCCCGATCGCCTGCCAATAACTGAGAACGCGGCTCGCGAATTGATCGTGCGTTGGAAAAACGCTCAAAATGTAAAGAGTTTCTCCGCATACCGTTCGTGCTATGCTCCGACGACCGAATTTATCGGAATAAAGCGAACCCCAGATGGCGGTCGCGAACAAATGAGTTTCAACAGTTGGATGAACGACCGGGGCAAGATGTTTCGCAATATTATCGACGTTCAAGCGGAGATTCGGAGCATCTCGATTGACGGGGATACTGCAGTCGCGATATTTACGCAGAAATGGCGATCGGTACGACTTTGCGATATTGGCGAAAAAACCCTGCGTATCAAGATGTTTGCAGATGGGCCGAAAATAGTTTTCGAAGAATTGAGAGATCCAATTTTATGTAGCTAAGAGGGACTATGAGACGTTGTCCAAAATGTAATTTGTCGTACGACGACACCACCGATTTTTGTGTCGAGGACGGAAGCCCACTTGGTTCGTTCACCGATCACAGCCCGAATAGTGTTGTGGTCTCCTGGGATGACAAATCCTCCGTCGGGGAGATTCCTACGCAATACGTTTCCATTCCTCAGCAGCATTCGACTCCTCAAACGACAGCGAGAAATCCGAACTGGTCATATGTCGTGATCGGAGTTATGGCCGGTGTCATTTTGATGGGCGGGATTTACTTTCTATTCATGGACCCTCGGGGGCCTGACGGTGAAAAATCGCGAACGGAAAATTCCGCGACCGCCGCAAATTCGGCAACGAGTGGCGTAAACGGCGAGATCAACAATCTTGGTGCAAATCAATCTACCATCAATGGGAATACGCAGAATGCGGGCGTAGACAACTCGAAATTGGAGGCCACTAATAATCGAGCCGCCTCTAGCGAACCCGAGATGACCGCCAACGTCGATCGAGTCTATCGCGGACAGGGCGGACGGCTCCCGCTTACGCTAACATTGACGAGGAACGGTGGCAGCTTGACGGGGGCTGCAGTGACTCCCGGAGATCGCGACGATCTTGAGGGAACGGTTTCTCCCGATGGAACTTTCCGCATGCGCGGGTTTAATCTCAAAGAAAACAGGGTTACCGGCTATTGGACCGGCAGGGTCACAAACAACTCGATAAGCGGGGTCTGGACGGCGACGCCCAGCGGAAGAAGGGTGACATTTGGCGGTTCACGGTGATTGTTGAGCCGCCTTTGTAGTGCCTACCCCGTTTGACGTAAAGCGAGTGTTCACGAGGTCCAGAAAGGTCGCTAGTTCACTTCCCCAAAATACCCAATCGTGAATACCGTTACGAAAAACAGCCT
>JBGAUY010000073.1:0-12187 GCA_044228425.1 Pyrinomonadaceae bacterium
TCGAAACCCGGCCGACAGATGTAACACCAGCCTCGATCTTTCGCAGCGAGAGTATCTCACCGGTCGCGAGCAATATCGTAAACGCCTGTTTAGCCGTCGAGCCGACCACGACCGCGTCGCCGCCAAATCTTGGTTCGCCGGCAAAACCCTCGGCGATCTCGCGTTTCCACTTGACCGTGCCGTCCTTGATATCGAGCGATTGCACGACGCCGTTGCCCGAAACTACAATGATCGAACCTTGATAGAGCTCTAAAAAATGCCGTTCCGCAGTGGGCAATTTCGCTGTCCAGCTAGTAATCCCCGTTTCCTTACTAACTACGCGAAGCACGCTGCCTGATTTCGCCGCATCGTCCGAAACAGTCGCCGTAACCAAAAAGAGGCCCTGATCCGTCGGCAGCAGATTTGAGTTGATATCCCCGCCAAACTCCGTCGCCCACAGCTTTTTGCCGTCAAGCGACAATGCCTCGACCTTTGCTCCCGAGCTGCCGATATAAACGTTTGCCGAGTCCGCCGCGAGCGTCGAAGCCGTATTATCGCTCAGCGGATACGCCCAGCATTTGGCGATATCGACCTCGCCGGCGGGCTTGGTCTGCCCAAACGCCGTCAGGCATAGCGTCATCACAACTAATATTTTGGGAAGTGCCTTGCGGAGCATTACCATTTCCTTGCCGTCGACGTAGCGAAACAAGGATTTTATCACACGCCCCTTGTCGTGTTATATTGATGCCTAAAGGTAAGTTCCAAGTTGCAGGTTTAAGGTTCCAAGTCCGTGGAACCTGGAGGTGTTAACTTTGAACCTGGAACTTTGAACTTGAAACTAAAGCTAAAACTTACACAAAAGAGGAAACAATATGTCATTTAACAAGATCATTCTGGTGGGCAATCTCGGCAAAGACCCTGAGCTCCGCTACACGCCCCAAGGCGACGCGGTTTGCAGTTTTTCGATGGCCACCAACGAGAGGAAAAAGGATAAATCCGGCGAATTTCAAGACGTCACGACGTGGTTCAAGGTCACTCTGTGGCGGCGGCAGGCGGAGAACGCTTCGAAATATCTTTCCAAAGGCAGCTCCGTTTACATCGAGGGCCGCCTGCAGATGGAAGAGTGGACCGACCGCGACGGCAAAGAGCGATTTACGCTCGGCGTACAGGCGACCGATATGCAGTTCATCGGCTCACGCGGCGATAATGCCGGCGGCGGCGGCGAATACAGCGGCGGCGGCCACGACGACCAAGACACACACTCCGGCCCACCCGTCGAACGCTCATCAGGCGCCTCATCCGGCAGCGCAAGCTCCGCCCCGGTAGCAGCCCCCGCAGCCGCCGACGACGATATTCCTTTCTAGAAAGTGAAATCTTGGGCAGAAGCCCGTACGAAGTAAGGGCGTTACACTCAAGTCGAATGTAACGCCCTTTAACCGTTGCGGGCTTTTGCCAATTAGAAGAATGTTTGGTCCACCGTGGTCCACCTGGTCCGGACCGGACCAACATTAGCGGTCAATTACTTTTGTTACACCCATTCACCCATCTTGCGGAACTTCTTATAACGTTCATCGAGCAGCGTTTTTGTGTCGAGGGACGAGAGGGATTTGATCTCGCGGATGAGGCTCTTTTTTAGGCTGGCGAGGATGTGGTCGTAGGTTTTTTGCGATTTTTTGTCGCTGCCGGACGGGACGGTCCAGGGTTCGGGTTCGGGGACGATCTCGTCGATGATGTCAAACTTTTTGAGATTATCGGCGGTCAGTTTTAGGCCTTCGGCGGCGTCGGGGGCACGGCCGGCGTCTTTCCACAAAATAGCGGCACAGCCCTCAGGCGTGATGACGCTGTAAACCGCATTTTCCATCATCAGCACGCGGTCGCCGATACCGATCGCAAGCGCCCCGCCGCTGCCGCCTTCGCCAAGTACGACGACGACAATAGGCACTTTCAATCCCGCCATTTCACGCAGGTTAAACGCGATCGCCTCAGCCTGGCCGCGCTCCTCGGCGTCGATGCCCGGATACGCTCCCGGCGTGTCGATGATCGTGATGATCGGGCGGCCAAACTTTTCGGCCATGTTCATCATCCGCAGGGCCTTGCGATAGCCTTCGGGTTTAGACATCGCAAAGTTGCGGTGACGGCGTTCGTTGATGTCGCGCCCTTTCTGCTGGCCGATAACGCAGACCTCGGTGCCGTCAAGCCGAGCAAATCCCGTGATCATCGCCGGATCGTCCGCAAAACGCCGGTCACCATGGATCTCAACGAAATCGGTAAACAATGTCTGAAACAGATCCATCGCATACGGCCGATCCGGATGCCTCGCCGTCTGTACGCGTTCAAATGCAGTAGTCGCCATAAATTAGATGATACAACAAAGATGTTTGGAGTCCCGCCTTTAGGCGGCAATTTCTCGAGGAGGGCCGCCTGAAGGCGGGACTCCAAGCGTCTAATGCACCCATTCAACCTCGCAACCCTGAGCTTCGAGTTCACGCTGAAGCGAGCGGCTCGCGTTTACACGAAGGCCGTCGGCAAATAGCCTGACCCGCGTTTCGTCCGCGGACATCGTCAGCGAGACCGGGCAGCGGCCTTGTTCGCGTTCGAGCAGGCGGTAAAGCTCTTCGAAATACGCTTCATTTGCAACGCCGTCGGGGATCGTGATGTTTAGCTCGCGCGCCCGCGACGCCTCGGCCTCGTCGAGCGATTGCAGGCTGCTGATCTTGAGCGTCGGCTCTTGTCCTTCGGCAGCCTCGATGTTGCCCTCGGCAATAAACATCGCATCGTCGGCCACCATTGAACCGAGTTTGTTAAAGTTGTCACCAAGCAGAACGCCCTTTAACCCGCCCGAGCGGTCCTCAAATCGAAACTGTGCAAAGCGGTTGCCGCGTTTGCTCGTGCGTACCTGCAAGCCCGTGATCATACCCGCAACCCTGATCATATCGCCTGATTTGAGATCGTCGTGCTCGGCAACATTTTTGAGCTTCATGCCCGCGAGCAGCTTTTTATAACCGTCAAGCGGGTGCGTCGAGAGATAAAACCCGACCGCAGCTTTTTCACGCTTAGCAAGCTCGGTCTGCGACCACGCCTCGGCGTCCGGCAGCATTTGTGAGGCGGAATCTTCCTCTTCGTTGCCGCCAAACAAAGCACTTTGCCCGCGCAGCTTGTCCTCCGACATCCGCTGACCCTGTGCGAGAGCCGATTCGATCGCACCATGCAGCCTCGCACGCCACGCTCCCGTATCGCTGTCCTCAGGCATCATCGAATCAAAAGCACCTGCCGCGATCAGGCTTTCGAGCCCGCGGCGATTGACCATACCGGAGCCGAGACGTGCGCAGAAATCAAAGATCGATGAAAATTTACCCTCTTTGCGAGCAGCGACTATCGCCTGGACACTAGACGTGCCCATGCCTTTGATAGCGGTCAGCCCATAACGGACCGTGTCATCGACCGGCGTAAAATCTTCGCCGCTTTCGTTCACATCTGGCGGCAGCAGGGAAAGGCCCATCGATTTTAGCTCGGTCGTATATTTATAGACCTTTGCCGCATCCTGGGCTTCGTGCGAAAGCACCGACGCATAAAAATATGCAGGGAAGTGCGCCTTGAGATATGCGGTTTGGAACGCCAGCACCGCGTACGCCATCGAGTGGCTGCGGTTAAATCCGTAATCGGCAAATTTCGCCATCAGGTCGAATATCTCTTTTGCCGTCTTTTTCGGGATCTTATTGGCGATCGCACCGTCGACAAACGTCTGTTCGTGAACGGCCATTTCCTCGATCTTTTTCTTACCCATCGCCCGCCGCATCAGGTCGGCTTGCCCGAGACTGTACCCGGCCAGTTTTTGCGCGAGCTGCATGATCTGCTCCTGATAAACGAGCACGCCAAACGTGTTGCCGAGTATCTCTTCCATCTCGGGCAGCAGGTATTCGGTGGGTTTTAAGCCGCGATGACGGTCGATAAAATCGTCGATCATACCGCCGTCGAGCGGTCCTGGACGGTAGAGTGCATTTAATGCAGAAAGATCTTCTAGTTCCTTTGGACGCAGCCGACGGCACATATCGGCCATGCCCGACGATTCAAACTGAAATATCGCCTCGGTCCGCCCGTCGCCAAAAAGCTGCATCGTCTTTTCGTCATTGTTCGGGATCTTGGTCCAATCGATCTCAACGCCGATCTTTTCTTTCATCGACGCAAGACAGTCAGCGATGACCGTCAAAGTCGTCAGGCCAAGGAAATCCATCTTGAGCATCCCGACCTTTTCGAGATCGCCCATCGGATACTGGCTCGTGAGTTCCTCTTTGTCATTGGTTTTGACTGGAACAAGTTCGTGCAGTGGGCGGGGGCTTATAACGACGCCGGCAGCGTGAACAGATGTGTGCCGCGAACAGCCTTCCAATTTAAGTGCGAGATCGACAAGTTCTTTGACCTGCTTGTCCGTATCAAATGCTTTCTTGAGTTCCGGAACGGTCTCAAGAGCTTGCGAGATGCTTACATTGCGGCCGCGGATCGGCGGCGGGATCATCTTCGCGACCTTTTCGACCGCGCCAAATTCCATCCCAAGCGCACGTCCAACGTCCTTAATCGCTGCTCGCGACGCCATCGTTCCAAACGTGATGATCTGACAGACCGATTCTTGCCCGTAAAACTCTGTCACGTGATTTATGACCTGCCCGCGGCCGCGAATACAGAAATCGATGTCTATATCCGGCATCGAGATGCGTTCCGGATTGAGGAAACGCTCAAACAGCAGATCGTATTGAAGAGGATCGACATCCGTTATCCGCATACAATACGCCGCCAGCGAACCCGCAGCCGAACCGCGTCCCGGACCGACCGGAATGCCTTGCTCGCGAGCGTATTTGATAAACTCCCACACGATCAAAAAGTAGCCCGGAAAGCCCATTTTATTGATCGTCGCGATCTCGATATCGAGCCGTTTGCGATAATCTTCGATCGGATATTTGAGCGTGCCGTTGGCGATACGCGGCTCCCATTCTTCTTTCAACCGCTCCTCAAACCCTTCGCGTAGGATCTGATCGAAATACTGCTCTTCGGACAGTCCTTTGATCGGAATAGGGAAGCTGGGCAATTGCCGCTCATCGTCGCCTTGGGGAATGACGAGATCGCACATATCCGCGATCTTGAGCGTGTTATTGAGTGCATCCGGCAATTCATCGCCAAAAATATCCCACATCTCCTCCGCCGAGCGAAGATAATTTATGCCCTCGTTACGCACCGTTTCCGATATCGTCCGGCCCTCGCCTATACAAATAAGCATCTGCTGAGCACGCGCGTCATCCGGATTTAGATAATGAACGTCATTCGTCGAAACGAGCGGAATGCCACTAGTTTTTGACAGTTCAGAGGTGTCTTTTATGAACTTCTTGCCTTGTTCGGTGAGACTGTCGCTGATCTCGAGGAAGAAATTGCCTTTCCCAAGAACATCTTCAAGTGCCTTCGCATTGGTTAACGCCCTATTCTGATCGTCGTTGTAGAGAAAATGGCCGATCGGCCCCGGCATTCCGCCTGAAAGCCCTATCAATCCGCCACTTCGCTCTGCAAGCAGTTCCATGTCGATTCGCGGTTTGTAATAAAATCCGTCGGTATAGGCCTTTGAGGCGAGATGGACGAGATTCCTATAGCCCTCTATGTCTTTTGCTAGTAAAATGAGGTTGTAATAGGACCTTTCACCCGCATTTAACGCCGTCGAACGCTCTAAACGGCTGTCAAACCGGAAATACGCCTCATAACCAATGATCGGCTTGATGCCGTTGTAGACCATCGCGTTAAAAAACGAGACCGCGCCGAACATATTGCCATAATCCGTGATCGCACACGACGACATTTCCAGCTCGTTCAACCGTTTCGCAAGAGGCTTAAGTTGGATTGTGCTTTGCAACAGGCTATAATCTGAGTGCACATGCAGATGGCAAAAGTCGCGTGTTTTAGCGGGTTTTGGGTTGATATCTTGCGGCATGAAATGAAAAAAGTATTTCTCGAAACCTGGGGTTGTCAGATGAACGTGTCCGATTCGGAACGCGTCACGGGCACTCTTGCGCGTGACGGATATCAGGTGACAACTGACGAAAAATCGGCTGATATAATCATACTCAATACCTGCTCGGTACGCGAGAAAGCCGAGCATAAATTGTATTCTCGCGTCGGTCGGATCCGTCACAAGAACGAGATCAAGCCCGTCATCGGCGTTATGGGCTGTGTAGCTCAATTAGAGGGCGAAACGCTCTTTAACAAGATTGAGGGCGTCGATTTTGTCCTCGGAACGCGTGCCGTAGGGCGAGTATCGACCGCCATCGACCAGGCGATCAAGAACGGCCGCTATTTTGACGTCGGCGAACGCGAGGACGAATACGACTGGACCGTCGCCGATACCCACCGCCATTCGCCATATGTCGCATTTTTGCCCATAATTGAGGGCTGTAACAAGTTTTGTACTTATTGCATCGTCCCGTTTTCACGCGGCAGGGAACGCAGCCTGCGCGCATCAGACATTATCCGCCAAGTGCTTGAATTGCGCCGAACCGGCGTCAAAGAAGTGCATCTGATTGGCCAAAACGTCAATAGTTATAAGCCCGAAACCGAATCCGGACTCGAAGGATTTGCAGGGAAGTCGGCGTTTTCAAGGCTTTTGCGGGCGGTCGCCGCTACCGGGATCGAGCGAATTAAATTTAACACCTCATTTCCCCGCGATTTTAACGATGATATCGTCGAGGCGATCGAGGAACACGAAAATCTGTGCAATTGGGTGCATCTACCGGTGCAGTCTGGTTCGAGCCGGGTGCTTAAACTAATGAAACGCGGCCACACGATCGAGAAATATCTCGCAAAAATCGACCGGATAAAAGCGTCAAGCCGTGATATCGCTCTTACGACTGACATTATCGTCGGTTTTCCGGGCGAAACTGAGAAAGATTTTCAGGACACTGTCAGTATGGTCAAATATTGTGGGTTCGATATGGCATATATATTCAAATACTCGCCACGGCCCGGGACACCCGCGTTTGAGATGTTAGATGATGTTTCAGAAGCGGAAAAAACACTACGATTTCTAGAGCTTGAGAAAGTCCAGAAAGATATACAAAACAATCAGTTACAGCGATATCTTAATAAAGTGCTTAAAGTGTTGGTTGAAGGTGTTTCAAGCCGCTCGGAAACCGGTCTGACTGGTCATTCGACGTGTCATAAGGTCGTGAATTTCAAAGGCTCCCGCGAGCATTTGGGCCAGATCGTCGATGTCCGCATTACAGATATTAAGGCAAATTCATTATTTGGTGAGGTTCAATAGGTTTTCATGGATATAGACCGCAATTTGATCGAAGTTAAGATCGGTGCATTAATAATGGACCCTAACACCAATTCGCCTATCGTAGTTCTTAAGGGTGTTGAGTCAGAGACCGTTCTGCCTATCTGGGTAGGTGCTTTTGAGGCTAACGCGATTGCCCTCGAGATAGAAAAGGTCGTCCCGCAGCGTCCGATGACGCACGACCTACTAAGGAATATAATCATCGAATGCCGCCTATCCGCCGCAAGCGTAATAATCACAGATTTGCAGGACAACACGTTTTATGCACGGATCGAATTGCTTGACCGTGGTGGCGACGCCATATTGCTTGACGCCCGTCCGTCTGACGCAATTGCTTTAGCTCTTAGAATGGATTGTCCGATCTATGTTGAACAAAAGGTAATCGATCTTTCCGCGTCATCAACCCCGACAGAAGAGGCGTCTGACGATATTGAAACCCCAACGGACGATTGGCCGGAGCTTATTGGGTAGTTCGGACGGCCTTTCTTCCGATGCCATGCGTATTACATAATCTCTATTATCAGACGCAACGACTATCTGGCAGCACAAGGATGTGATTCCGTCCCTTGCTTTGACGTGTTCCCGCTTTGACACCATTATGGTAAAAAGCTATTATTATCGTTTTGTTATCTATCAAAGATTCCAATTAATACAACCCTATAAAAGGAGTTACGTAAACAATTGAGTAACGGAAATTTTCTATTCACATCGGAGTCGGTGACCGAGGGTCATCCGGATAAAATTGCGGATCATATAAGTGATGCTATTTTGGATGCCATTTTGGCACAGGACCCTATGGCCCGCGTTGCGTGCGAAACGCTTGTGACAACCGGCCTTGCAGTCGTCGCTGGTGAGATCACTACAACGGCCGACGTCAATTACAAGCAGATCATTCGCGAAACTATCGAAGAGATCGGCTACAACAACGCTGAATTCGGCTACGACTCAAACACCTGTAGCGTCATCGACGCTATCGGTACTCAGTCGCCGGATATCGCACAGGGCGTTGACACCGGCGGTGCGGGCGATCAGGGGCTTATGTTTGGTTACGCCTGTAACGAGACACCAGAGCTGATGCCGATGCCGATCCAGATGGCACACAATCTGACCCGCAAGCTTAGCGAAGTTCGCCGTGACGGCACGATTCCCTATCTGCGTCCTGACGGAAAATCGCAGGTCTCGATCGAGTATCGCGACGGCCGTCCGTTTCGCGTTGAGGCGGTTGTGATATCGTCGCAGACCGCTGACCTCGATATCGAAGACATTCGCCGCGACATCATGGAGCATGTAATTAAGCCTGTGATCCCAGCTGAACTCCTTGATGATCAAACCAAATATCACATTAATCCGACCGGTAAATTCGTTGTCGGCGGCCCCATGGGCGATGCCGGAGTCACCGGCCGTAAGATCATTGTTGATACTTATGGTGGATATGCCCCGCACGGCGGCGGTGCTTTTTCGGGCAAGGACCCCACAAAGGTCGACCGCTCGGCTGCGTACATGGCCCGATATATTGCTAAAAACGTTGTTGCTGCGGGACTTGCAGATAAATGTACTGTCCAATTGGCTTACGCGATTGGCGTTGCCGAGCCTGTCTCGGTGTTGATCGAGTCACATGGTACCGGGACGATCGATGACGAGCGTATTGCCGACATCGTTCGCGAAAATTTCACCCTGACGCCAGCCGCGATCATTGAAACCCTCGACCTGCGTCGCCCGATCTATAAGGCGACCGCACGTTTTGGCCACTTTGGCCGTAAAAACGGTGAATTTTCATGGGAAGTAACAGATAAAGCCGAGGCTCTTAGGACTGCGGCTGACGAACATAAAGGAGCTGCAACAAATGGCTAATCCGGGAACATCAATGGAATACGATATCAAGGACATCAACCTTGCCCCGCAGGGCAAGCAGCGCATCGAGTGGGCCGACCGCGAAATGCCGGTTTTAAGGCTCATTCGCGAGCGTTTTGAAAAGGAAAAGCCGCTGACGGGTGTCAAAATGGTCGCATGTGCACACATCACGACCGAGACGGCCAATTTGGCTCGTACCTTCCAGGCTGGCGGAGCCGAGGCTCTGCTGATCGCTTCGAACCCGCTCTCGACTCAGGACGACGTTGCCGCTTCCCTTGTGGCCGATTGGGGCATCCCAGTCATGGCGATAAAGGGTGAATCGACAGACACTTACGTCCGCCATGTTAAAGCTGCACTTGATACAAATCCGAACCTCATTATCGATGACGGATCCGACGTTGTGGCGACGATGATCAAGGAAAAGCCTGAGCTTATCCCTAATCTCATCGGCACGACCGAAGAAACGACGACCGGTATCGTTCGTCTTAACGCAATGGTCGCGGCGGGTGTGCTCACCTTCCCTTCGATCGCGGTCAACGACGCTCAGACCAAGCATTTCTTTGACAACCGTTACGGCACGGGCCAGTCGACACTCGACGGCATCATCCGCGCGACCAACATCTTGCTCGCCGGTAAAACGCTCGTCACGGTCGGTTACGGCTGGTGCGGTAAAGGCGTTGCGATGCGTGCCCGCGGTATGGGTGCTAACGTCGTTGTCTGCGAGATCGACCCGATCAAGGCTATCGAAGCCGTTATGGACGGTATGCGTGTAATGCCGATCGCCGAAGCTGCGAAGATCGGTGATTTCTTTGTCACCGTGACCGGCAACCGCCATGTCATCGACCGCGAGCATTTCGAAGTAATGAAAGACGGTGCGATCGTTTGTAACAGCGGCCACTTTGACCTCGAATTGAACCTCGATGCACTTCGTGAAATGTCGGCACCGGCCGTCAAACGCCGTCCGTTCGTCGAAGAATACATCAGCAAAGACGGTGGTAAGAGCGTGATCGTGCTTGGCGAAGGCCGCCTGATCAACCTCGCCGCCGCCGAAGGCCACCCGGCCAGCGTGATGGATATGTCGTTCGCCAACCAGGCACTGTCTGCCGAATATCTGGTCAAACAGAAAGGTAAGCTCGGTGCCGGCGTCCACGTCCTGCCTAAGGAAGTCGATCAAGAGATCGCCAGCCTCAAGCTCCACGCCATGGGCGTAAACATGGACATCCTAACCCCGGAAATGCTCGAGTATATGACGAGCTGGGAAACGGGAACGTAGGACAGTGGATAGTTGATAGTGGAAAGTGGATAATTTAAGAAAGAGCCTCGTCGTTTCGGCGGGGCTTTTTTGTTGGACCGCGGGTAGCGACCTGCATCCTAAATGGCTTCCCACACAGAAATTATGTTGAGATCGCCTAGTTCCCTGTTCAAACATCTCAAAAGTTTGATCTGCGATAGCGACGTGCATGTCGTGCCATTCGTGTTGGATGAGATCTCTGACACGACGATGTTTTATCGTTGACGAAAGCTCTGACAGAGCTCTAAGCGAAATAAACCACGCAAAATCCGCAAAATCGGCAAAGCCCGCAAAATAGCATTTAAATTTGCTGCCCAATAGTCTAACTTCCCTGTTATGAGAACGAACGACGATCTTATTGACGGTGATTGGGTGGTGGTGCCGCGGGGTGATGTTGCTCCGCATTGGTCGGGATTGTATGTGACGCTTAATCGCGGAGGCTCTCTAGTGCTCAGCCGGGTCACGCACGAACGTCTCGGCGAACCGGTTGGTTATCTGATATTGTTTGACCGATTTGCCCGGCGGCTTGCTCTCAAACCCGCGGTTCCGGGCACACGCCACGCTTATCCGGCGAGAAACTACGGCAAACGCGGCTCCAAGATCATCCGTGCATATCGTCTGGTAGCCGAGTTTGGCATACGCCCGCCTGACACGATCGAATTCTTGCGCCCAAAGATCGACTCCGACGGCAATCTGATCCTAGACCTTCGCAAGATCCGTATCTCGCCAAAGGCACATTCGCAATGCCGGGCGAAACCGCGATGAATCCGGCGTTAAGGCTCGACCATGTATGAGATGAATTTGAATGTGTTGCCCGATCTGATAAAAGTCAGGTGCGAGGCGCTTTCAGTGGAGATGGTGTAGGTTTGATCGTCTCCCCTTTCAAACCACGGATTTTTGCCCATCTTATACTCGCCAAAGAAATCGCCGGTGACATCTTTGAAGTGCTTTAAGAATTGCGTCTGCGTGTACTTCCCTTCGTCGCCGGCGTCATAGCCATACGCAAACGGAAAACGCGTCATTGCAGCGACCTGAGTTTTATCGTTCTTTTCGACTGCGTTGCGAAACTTTGCAAAAAACGTTCGAAACGCCTTTGGCGCAGAATCCAGCCTATTCCGCACAGGCTCCGGAGCATTCTGAGCGGCAGTAGGAAGCGCAGCCAGCAAGATGACGATCGCAATAATTACTCGTGTTTTCATGAGTCCATTTATAACACATGCGTAGGTTCATTTCCGAGCCGCATGTTCAGCCGTTCATTAGACACCTTCCAATGAGACCACAACGATTACAGCGCGAGTTCTGGTGTGTTGTCGTATTCAGACAACCGAGGCTAAAGGCAGTCGAAATTTCTGAACAGTTAGATGAACTCCGAACTGAATACGTTCCACAAACTGAAGCTCTACACTTGTAGACAACACCAATATTTAGGGATAATCAAAAAACTATGACTACAGATGAAATGGACGAACAACCCGAGTACCCCTTTGATGTTTCCCTTAAGAAGTCAGAGGATACTCCCTCGACTGAGGATGATCAGGCTGAGCAACCCCCAAGTGATGTAGTTGCCTATAACGAACTTCGCTCTTGTGCCGACCTCAAAAGAATGCACGAAAAAAAACAACTAACATTAAATCCTGACTTCCAACGCGAATTTGTTTGGTCAAAGGCGAATCAGACTCGTTTTATAGACTCCCTCACTAAACAGCTCCCAATTCCCAGCATGTGTGTTAGTTACGATTCCGTGACGGACGAGC
>JBGAUY010000074.1:0-12099 GCA_044228425.1 Pyrinomonadaceae bacterium
GACGGGTAGCCTGACGGCTCAGGAAACATCCAACGTCGCTCCCAAAACCGCCGGTAAGATCGCCAATATTCTGATCAATGCCGGCGAATTTGTAGCGCAGGGATCGGTGATCGCTCGCGTCGATGACCGCGACGCACGGCTTCAACTGGCGACTGCTCAGGCTGCAGTAAAGCAGGCACGTGCAGGCGTCAAACAGGCTGAGGCGCGGCTTGGATTGCTCGATGGACGTAAGTTTAATGCTTCGACGGTGCCCGAGGTTCGGGCAGCGGACGCCAATTATCAGCAGGCGCTCGCCGAATTGAAACAGGCCGAGGCAAATGAAAAGCGGTATCGCGAACTGACCGAGACCGGCGATGTCGCGATGATCACCTACGAAACCTATCGCACTGCTCGCGACACTGCTCGTACTCGTGCTAACGCCGCAAAGCAAAATCTTGACTCAGCTGTAAACACCGCAAAGCAAAGCAATCAAGCGATCGTCAGTGCTCAGGCAAATGTCGAATCGGCCATGACGCAGGTTGCCGATGCACAACAAGCGATCGTCGATACGGTGATCCGAGCACCGTTCTCAGGCTTTGTCAGCAGTCGCCCGGTCGCTGTCGGCGAATACGTTTCGTCGGCGTCGATCGTAGCAGTGATCCTCAGAACCAATCCGATCAAAGCCCAGATACAGGTGCCCGAGGCCGACGTTCCCTACATTGCTGTCGGACGCGGCGTCTCGTTCGAAGTCGATGCTTATAAAGACAGGAAATTTGCGGGAACGGTTTCGGCGATCAATCCGGCGGTCGATCCTGTATCGCGTTCGGCGATCGTCGAAGCTCTTATTGAGAATAACGACAACGGCCTGCGAACCGGCATGTTCGTCACTGCTCAGATCAATCGCGAAGGCGGCGGCAAAGGCGTGTTCGTCCCAAAGACCGCCGTTTACAACGATCAGGGAACTCAATCCTATCGCGTGTTTGTGATCGAAGAAGGCCTTGCCAAACTCCGCGTCGTTCAACTCGGCACCGAAGAGGGCGATTCTTATCAGATCATCTCCGGCCTCGACGCCGACCAAACCGTCGCAACCAGCAATCTCGACCAACTTTACGAGGGAGCGAAAGTCGCGTTTTAGAGTTTTATGCAATGGCTGGCTGAGATCTGTGTTCATCGCCCGGTTTTCGCGACCGTGATCGTTCTGTTTTTGACGGTCGTCGGTGGGTTTAGCTTTTTTACACTGGGCGTTGACCGTTTTCCAAAGATCGATCTGCCGACCATCTCTGTAGGGACAAACAACACCGGTGCCGCTCCGCAGGAGATGGAAACCGAGGTCACCGACCCGATCGAGAGTGCCCTAAACACCGTTCCAGGCATCGATGAGATGCGATCCAGCTCGTCACGCGGCGGGTCGAACATCACACTTACGTTTAACCTCGAAAAAGATCCTGACCAGGCGTTTCAAGAGGTCCAGCAAAAACTTAGCACCGTTGTTAATCGTCTGCCCGAAGATGCCGACCCGCCGGTTGCCCGTAAGGCCGACCCGGATTCGATGCCGGTGCTGATGTATTCGATCAGCGCCCCGCGAAATGTAATCGAACTGAGCGATCTGGTCACGACACTTATCCAAGAAAAGATCGAGTCTGCCGACGGCGTAGGCGAGGTCGTGGTCTTTGGCGGACGTTCGAAGCAGATCAAGCTACTGATCGACCCGGATCGGCTGCGTGCATACGGGCTATCGGTCACGCAGGTGACGAGTGCGGTGTCGTCTCAGAATCAGGAGCTGCCCGGCGGAACCCTTGTCGAGGGGTCGAAAACCGTTGGCCTCAGGACGATAAGTAAGCTAACCAAGGTCGAGGAGTTTAATGACATCGTCATCGCGACCAAGAACGGTTTTTCGATCAAGCTCAAAGACATCGGCCGTGTCGAACAGGGAGGAGCGGAACCGACAAATGCGTTTTCGCTGGACGGCAATCCGGCTGTCTCGATCGGCGTCCGCAAACAGTCGGGTGCCAACACCGTCGCGCTTATCAGTAGCGTAAAGCAGCGAATGGCGACGATAATCCCAACTTTGCCAAAAGATTTTAAGGTTGCCGTCGTCCGCGACCAATCCGAATTTATCGAAACTTCGCTCCACGCTATCGAGGAGCATCTCGTGCTTGGGGCCCTTTTTGCGGCCGTTATCGTTTTCTTTTTCCTCTGGAATATACGCACGACGATCATCGCATCGCTCGCCATTCCGGTATCGATCATTGCTGCTTTCGCCCTGATCGCGGCGTTTGGCTACAGCTTAAATCAGATGACGATGCTCGCCCTGACCCTGATGGTCGGCATCGTGATCGATGACGCGATAGTTGTGCTCGAAAATATCTATCGTTTTGTCGAAGAAAAAGGGATGGACCCGTTTCAAGCCGCCGTCGAAGGCACGCGTGAGATCGGCCTGGCCGTTCTGGCAACGACGCTGAGCTTGCTCGCGGTGTTTATTCCGGTCGGGTTTATGACCGGTATCGTTGGCCGTTTTATGTCGTCGTTTGGCCTGACCTCGGCAGCGGCGATCGCGGTATCGTTGATCGTCTCGTTTACCCTTACGCCAATGCTTGCGGCGAGGTGGATCAAGAAGAAAAAGGTTCAAAGTTCCAAGTTCAAGGTTCAAGGTGAAGACGGCGTGAATAATGATACACGCGAGACGTTGAACCTTGAACCTGAAACTTTGAACTCGGAATCCGCTTCGGATTCCAAGTCCGGCTGGTTTTACAGCAAGGTCGATGGCGGGTACACGTGGATGCTCAAGCTGGCGATGCGTTTTCGCTGGGTGGTTGTGCTTATCTGCGTCCTGACTGTCGCATCGATCGTGCCGTTATATAAATATGTCGGAATGGCGTTTTTGCCTGACGAGGACGAATCGGTATTTCAGATCAGCGTTCGTGGGCCGCAGGGGACATCGCTCGCCGCGACGCAATCGATCCTCGATCGCATCGCTCGTGACGTTCGCGAACAGTTGCCGAGCCTACGGAACACGGTCGTCAATGCCGGTGGCTTTGGCGGCGGTGGAGGTGGCGGCGGCAACAGCGGCAGCATTACCGTCAGTCTCGTCCCTGTTAGTGAACGCAAGCAAGGCCAGGCTCAACTCATCAATCAGGCACGTCAGATCGTCAAACAATACACGAACAAGGACTGGCGCGTTAACGTCTCGGCTTCGTCGTCGATCGCCCAGGGTATCGGGCTCGGACGCGGCGGATCGGGCATCGGTTACTTTATTTCCGGGCCGGACATGGAGCAGCTCAATAATTACGCCAACCAGCTCGTCGAAAAGATGAAGCAGGACCCGAGCTTTCGCGACCCGGACAATTCGGTCGATCTCGGCACCCCTGAGGTGCGTTTTGTCATCGACCGCGCAAAGGCCGCCGACCTCGGCGTAAATGCGTCGGACATCTCGCGAGCTCTAAATATTGCCGCCGCCGGACAGCGCGTCTCGACCTTTAGCGAAGGCACGCAGCAATACGACGTTGTCGTCCAGGCGGACGAAAAGTTTCGCCGGACGCGTGAAAATTTGCAGTATTTTACCGTCGCGTCGAACAAAAGCGACCCGGTCGCGCTTGACCGTCTGGTGACCCCGCAAGAGGCTCGCAGCCCTTCGTCTATCGCTCGTTTGAACCGTCAGCGTGTCGTTACGATCTCGTCCAGCCTGCCGCCTAACACGTCTGAGGCAGACGCGCTTACAAAGCTTGAGGGTTACGTCAAAGAACTAAAGCTGCCGTCCGAATATTCGAGCGGCGTGCAGGGCCAGTCAAAAGAATTGCAGCGGGCGTTCGACTCGTTCCTACTCGCGTTTTTGCTCTCGTTTGTCTTTATGTATCTGATCCTCGCGGCGCAGTTCGAATCGTTTATCCATCCGGTGACGATCCTGCTCACGCTGCCGCTGTCGGTGCCATTCGCTTTGATCTCGACGGCGATCGCGGGACAGACGCTCAATATCTTTTCGGCACTCGGCATACTGCTGCTTTTCGGTATCGTTAAGAAAAATGCTATCTTGCAGATCGACCATACAAACACGCTGCGTTCGCGGGGAATGGGGCGTTACGACGCGATCATCCAGGCAAATCGCGACCGGTTGCGTCCGATCCTGATGACAACGATGGCTCTAGTCGCGGGTATGATCCCGCTCATCATCGGCAGCGGAGCAGGTGCAGCGACCAATCGCTCGATCGGTATTTTGGTCGTCGGCGGCCAGTCGCTTTGTTTGCTGCTGACGCTCCTCGCGGTGCCCGTCTTCTATTCGATATTTGACGACGCCCAGAAATTGACCATCTTTCGCAAGATCGGCGGCGCGTTTAGCGGATTGGCATCAAAATTTAAGCGAAAGCCAAAAGAGGAAGAAAGGAACGAAGAGAGCAACGAGGAGGTGGAAACGGCATAATGAATATCTCCTCTCTAGAATTCTCTCGCCGAACCGTTTCGGCAGTATTGGCGATTTTCGGGCTTTTAGTTTTGGCTCAGATGGTAAGTGCCCAAACCCCGACGCCTGTGCAGCCGACATTTACAACTCCGGCAAAGCCGATGCCCGACGCCTCGCGTGTTGGCGTCAATACGGACGAAGGGCTTTCACTGACGCTGGATCAGGCTATTGAGATGGCGCTAAAAAACAACAACGACATCGATGCGTCTCGAAATGATGCTCAGATAGCTGATTTTGGGCTGAAAGGTGCCCGCGGAATATATGACCCGCTGATAAATTCCGAAACGTATTACGAGAGCCGTTCGACGCCGACCGCCTCGACCATTGGCGGAGCGGTCAACGGGTCGGTCACCCAGCGTCAGTTCTTCAATAACGTCGGCCTTTCGGGATTTGTGCCGCGTTTTGGCGGTTCGTACGACGCAATATTTACGTCATCGCGGACCAATACGACCAACCGCAACGCGACGCTCAATCCGCAATTTCCGACGTCGCTCGTTCTCAGCTATACACAGCCGCTGTGGCGGGGCCGTCGGTTTGACAACAACCGGCGTCAGATCGAGATCGCCAAAAAAAATATTACGATCTCTGATTCCCAACTCCGGCTAAAGGCGATAACCGTCGTCTCCGCCGTCGAGCAAGCCTATTGGGAATTGGCCTTTGCCCTGCGAATTCTACAGGTTGAGACCGACACGCTCAAACAGGCGAAAGAACAGCTCGAGAGCAACAAACGCCTCGTCGATAAAGGCGTTCTCGCCCCGATCGAGATCGTCGCGTCTAATTCGCAGATATCCGGCTTTGAGCAAGCGGCGTACATCGCACAGGATGCAGTGACACGGGCTGAGAACACTCTGAAAACGCTGATCCTGGCCGAGCGTACCGATGCCGTATGGTCACGTCCGCTCACACCTGTAACGCCAGTCACGTTGGCGGTCCCGCAGATCGGCCTCGTTGTCGCCACAACCGAAGCGTTAAAGAACCGCCCCGAGATCGAGCAGCTCGAGACGAGCGCCGAGATCAACCGCATCGACGAGCGGTACTATCGCGATCAGACAAAGCCGCAGATCGACCTTGTCGGTTCATACACTTCGTCCGGGCTTGCAGGTACGCCAAATCTAAATTCGTCCGGCGGAGCGAACGTACCGCCCAATCTACAAGGCGGCTATTTTGGTTCGCTTTCAAATTTACTGCAGCAAGATTACCCGACCTATCGTGCGGGTGTACAGATCTCGCTGCCGTGGGGCAACCGCGTCGCCAAAGCAAATCTTGGCCGCACACTGGTCGAGGCTAACAGGCTCGCCAATGATCGCGCCCAAACCGAACAGATCATCGAAGCTGAGGTCCGCAACGCCCTGCAAGCACTTCGCTCATCCGAAGCCCGACTCGCATCCGCGACCGCCGCACGCATCTCAGCCGAAGAGCTTTATGCCAGCGAACAGCGTCAGTTTCGCGGCGGCACCACGACGTTTTACCTCGTGCTGCAACGCCAGACCGACCTTACTTCTGCCCGCGGCCGCGAACTCCAAGCCCGCACCGCCCTCAACAAAGCCATCTCCGAATTTCAACGCTCGATCGGAGCAACCCTCACCGTAAACAACGTTACCGTCTCGAAATAACCCTACAACAGCATTTCCCGCCCGCATCCGCTCTTAACGCTAAATAATACTGGAACTTAGACCTGATTGGCTCTGTAGTATTGCCATCGACAGTCAGTTTTTTGTTAGGGCGAACTATGCGTTCAATTATTTCTATTTTGATCTTCGGGCTGGCCGCGTTTTTATTTGCGATGCCGGCAACGTTGTGCGGGCAAGTAAAAACCGCGGCGGATGATCAGCCGTCTGCGCTATACCGCATTCAGCGTGGCGACAAACTCAATATCAAGTTCTATTCAAATCCTGAGCTGAACGAGGCGTCAATGCTCGTCCGGCCGGACGGTTTCATCAATCCGCAGCTTATCAACGAAGTGCGGGCCGAGGGGAAAACCGTTGCCGAGCTCAAAGCCGAGCTCGAACGGTCGTACGTCGAGATACTTTTATCGCCGATGATCACGGTCTCGGTGGTCGATCTTGTGACGCCGCGTATTTTTGTCGGCGGTCAGATAAATAAGCCGGGACGATATGAGTTGAGAGAGGCCAAGACGCTTGTCCAGGCGATATTTCTCGCCGGCAGTTTCACAAAAGAAGCAAACCGGACGATGGTGATCCGTGCACGGCCAAAGGGTAATGGCGATTGGGCGATCGATACCGCCAATGTGTTGCAAATACTTGAGCAAAAAGGGAATGCAAAAGATCTGATGCTGCAGGATGGTGATTTTGTGTTTGTCGCGGATTCGAAATTGTCGCAATTTAACAAGATCGTTGAATCCTTTCGAGGGGTGTTGCCCCGCTTTTTCTAATGCGTAACGAAATGAACGAAATGATCCGATCCAACCACGGAGCAATCGTGCGGCAGAGCCTTTTGAGGCGCAAGCTGCTGATCTTTGTTGTTCTGGTCCTAGTTGTCGCGGGCGGGATGGCGGCTACATTTTTGATCACGCCTAAATACGAAGCGACGATGAGCATCCTAGTCTCGCGTGACCGTATCGATCCTCAGATCAGCTCGTCCGACAAGCTCAACGACATCACTCAGACCTCTATCAGCGATGAGGAATTTAACTCCGAACTCGAGCTTTTTAAGAGCAACGAGGTGGTCAAAGGTGTTGTCAAGGAACTCGATCTGATCAATGATCAAGCTCCAAAACGCGGCACGTGGTTGAGCGAAACGCGGCAAAAGGTAAAGGCCGCTTTGTTTGACCGCGGAAAGAAAAATGCCGATGGTTCGGGCCCGGTTTCAGACGGCGATAACAATTTTGCTTTGGAACTGGCGGTCAACCGGGTCGTCGATCATCTGGACGTTGTCCCGATCAAGAAATCGCGGGTCATAAAGATAACTTACAGCGACACCGATCCGATCCGTGCAAAAGCTACGCTCGAGGCTATCTACCGCAAATTTGTTGAGATGCATGTCTCGCTAAATGAAAAGCCTGAGGCTGCACAGGTTTTTAACGAGCAAACCGGTAAATTCAACCAAAAACTTGAGAGTGCGACAAACACTCTAAAACAATTTGACGCTACAAACGGCATATCCGGAGCCGACATCACGACTCAGCAGGGCCTGTTGCTAAAACAGCTATCGGACACCGATGCTCTCGTAAATGCAACGCGGACCGAGATCGGCGAAACGATCAAAAAAATAGCCTCGCTCAAAGAAAAGGTCGCCGCCGAACCTGTGCAGATCCAGACCGGATATGTATCAAAGTACGTTCAGGCACTTGATCGCATGAAAGAGGAACTGAGCCAGCTCGAACAGCAGCGGACACAGCTTTTGCAAAAATATCAGCCAAACAGCCGTTTTGTCCGCGACAATCAGGAGCGTATCGACCAGATAAAACGATCGATCGCGTCAGAGACGGCGAACCCGCCGCAGGAAAGATCGTTTGCGATTAACGAGCTACGCCGCAAGCTCGAAGCAGAGTTATACGACGCTCAAACCTCTCTCGCCGCGCTAAAAGATCGTGAAAAAACGCTGACCGCACAAAGTGCCAAACTAAATAGCGAAGTCGCTCTGCTCAATACACGCAGCATTGAGCGCACGGGACTCGAACGCCAGCGTGCCGTCAACGAAGAGGCATATCTGCTTTACCAAAAGAAGGCCCGTGAAAACGAGATTGGCCAGGTCTTAAATCGCGAACAGATCATGAACTTTGCGGTCGTCGATCCGCCGCGTACCGACGGCGAGCAAAAAAATCCAAAGCCGCTGCTAAATCTTTTTGTCCTATTGGGCGTCGGTATGCTTACGGCATTTGCGGCGGCATTCCTCATCGACCGCATGAGCGGCCGCCGTTACGACGACGATATTATCAGGTCGGCCTATCAACTTGAGCGGCGATATGACTTGCCTGTCCTGGCGTCAATACCGCACATGGAAATACCTGAGACCGCGAGTTCGGGGGCATTACGACGGCCGCTTTTGACCGCCGGAGCCGAACGCGCGCATGACACGGAGTATTGACGTATTTGAACGCCGATGAAAGAACGTATTAGACGATCTCTACTATTGATCTACCGGATCCTGGACCTATTGGCTCTCGGCACCGCGCTCTGGCTTGCATTTTATTATGGCGGGCCGTTGGGGCTTGATTACATCAAACTTGCCGTCACGTCGCCCAGTTTTGATTCGACTATATTCTTTATCGGCGTCATCGGCAGCTGGTTGTTCGTACTTTCGTCATTTTGGCTGTATCGCTCAAAACGGCTTGCAAACTGGGACGACGAGATGGGCGAAGTGTTGAGGGCGGTTGGGTTTGTCACCTTGATCCTGGCGACGCAGATACTGCTCACCGAATGGCCCGTGTTTCCAAAGCGATTTTTGCTCATTTTTGCGTCTGTATCGTTTGTTCTCTTGTTTTTCATTAGGTTGTTCAAGCGGAAACTGCTGCGGGAATTTCGACTTCATGGACGTAACCTACGTTCTGTCTTAGTCATCGGAGCAGGTGCACGCGGACAAAAGATGCTCAACCTGATACGTGAAAATCCCGAGATCGGGTATCAGTTTGCAGGTTTTATAGACGATATGGACGCGCCCGGGGTGATCGGCGGCATCTCGCAGATATCAAAGATATTGTCACGCAACGTGATCGACGAGATCATCATCTGTCTGCCGATCAAAACCTTTTACGACAAGATGCAGTACATCACCGAGGCCGCTGAGGAACAGGGCATTACGGTTCGTATTTACTCTGACCTGTTTAATCTAAAGCTCGCACACGCGGTCACCGGAGAGATCGGCGAAGCACCGATACTGTCGATCTATTCGACCCGTCTGTCTAACTGGCAATCTTTCTTAAAGGGAGCTCTCGACATAATCGGCGGGACGGCTGTTTTGCTGGCTACCGCACCATTGCTACTTTTGATCGCGGTCGTCATAAAGATAAGTTCGCCCGGGCCGGTGTTTTTTATTCAGGAACGCGTCGGGCTGAACAAGCGGCGTTTCAACATGTTCAAATTCCGGACGATGGTTGCGGATGCCCCTGAAAAGCAAAAAGAACTTGAGATGCTAAATGAAGCAGACGGCCCGGTCTTTAAGATCAAGGACGATCCGCGAGTGACCAAAGTCGGCAAATGGCTGCGCAAGACAAGCCTTGACGAATTGCCGCAGTTGATAAACGTCGTGCTCGGCGACCTATCGCTCGTCGGCCCGCGACCGCTGCCTGAGCGTGACTTTCAAAAATTTAGCAAATCGTGGTTTAACCGCCGATTTAGCGTAAAGCCAGGTATTACCTGCATTTGGCAGATCTCGGGCCGAAGCGAGACGAGCTTTGACAAATGGATACTCCAAGACCTCGAATACATCGATAAATGGTCGATCGGGCTCGACCTTAAGATACTTGCCAAGACGGTGCCGACCGTATTGCGCGGAACCGGAGCTATGTAGCGATGGAGATCCGCCGATCCACAAAAAACATATCGTACGGAGACGGGTTGCGAAATGCGGGTATCGTTCTGTGTCTTTTAGCCGGAGCGTGCGTACTCGGTTTTGCCGTCATTTCGGCCGGGGCATCATCGACGACACAGACCTTTGCGATCGGCGGTATCTTTATCGCTTTGCTCGCCGGCACGATAGCGTTCATCCTTGAGATCCCGATGATCGGACTTGTCCGATATGCGTTTATCGGATCATTTTTCTTTAAGGGCGACCTTAACCTATTTAAGATAAACGAGGTCGAGGACCCGTCAGGGCTAAACATCTCCCTGACGCTGGTCATGGCTTTGATCCTGTTCGTATACGAGCTGAACAATGGAAAAAGCCGCGAGCATGTTTTTCCGCCTGTATTCAAGTTTTTTGCCGCCGCGCTATTTATCTGTGCCGCGGCATCTGTCCTAACGAACGGAGCGACGTTGCTCGGCGGATTTTCGCTCTTTTCGTTTCTATCGACGATATTTATCGCCTATGTGACAGCGCTCCATTTCAGCCGCCGCGACAGGTTGGTCCAGTTGGTGATCGGTATTGCCGCCGGGCTTGTTTTTACGGGGTTGGTTTCGGCGTCGCAATATTTCGCCGATTTTCCCACAAACCTTGCAAACCTAGGCACCGGTACCGAAGACGAACTGCTTGGCACGCAGAGCCAACTCTTATCCAGAGTGCCCGCGTTTATGCGTACGCCGACCGAGATGGCGTGGGTCGTGTCCTCGCTGATACCGCTCGTGCTTGCTCCGTTACTTTGTCGTGTAAAAGCATTTACCTCGACGCAAAAGATGTTATTGGCGTGCGGTGTGATCGCCGGAACAGTTGCCGCGATCCTGTCTTTAGCACGCGGTAGTTGGATCGGGCTTGTGATCGGCATTATGCTGCTTGTCGCATTTGGCTGGTACAAACTCGCCGCGAGCGAACGCAAAAGCTATTTTATCTCAGTGTTTTTCGGGCTCTGTCTTACTGCGGTGCTATTCGCTCCGTTTGCGACCAGGATCTATGACCGCCTGACCGAAGACGATCAGGGCTCTGCATTGATACGTGTCCCGTTGATGGAAACTGCCCTGCGGATGATCGATGACAATCCGCTGGCCGGCGTCGGGATGAACGGCTACCGAACGAATATGACTCGGTACGACGAAACAGGGATGTTTGTCTCGCAGGTCTTTCCAAATCCCGTTCACAACATTTTTGCTCATATCACGGCTGAGATCGGCGTACCGGGCGGCATTTTCTTTTGCCTGCTGATACTTTACGCGGTCTATGAGTGTTTTAAGGTCATGGGGTCAAACGATCGCTTGTTAGCGGCTCTGGCTTTAGGACTGGGAATTTGCTTGATCGTTTTTGTCATCTCGGGCACAAAAGAGCCGGGTTCGCTCGGGTCGGTCAGGCCGCCTATCAGAACGTGCTTTTTGTTGATCGGTACGATCCTTGGGCTTGGGATCGTGCATCGCCGCACAGTTTCAAACGGTTATTAGTCGAATGGAAACAAAGGCCAACCTTACAATCGATCAGCCGTCTCTGATGGGAAAAAACTTCCTGTGGTTGACGTGGTCCGGCCTGATCAGCATCGCAAACAGCGTTCTGGTCTGGATATTCCTCGCGCGCATGCGGGACGTTGACGACGTCGGGCGTTTTACGATCGTGATGGGGCTGTATGCCTTATTTTTTGGAATTGTTTCGCTCGGATTGATGCCGTATCTGATAAATGAGGTCACGCGGCGCACCCTCAGCAACAAAGATCCGATAAGCGATGTCCGAGGGTTTCTGAGCAGCGCGTCGGTCTTTTTATTACTTTCAAGTGTTGTTTCGGCGGCGCTAATGACGCTCTGCGGTGTGATGGTCAGTGGCTCTGCGTCCGTTCGGGCAGCAACACTTGCTCTAAGTCTCGCGCTGATCCCGACAACGCTGATAACCATATCCGAAGCTACAGCCCTTGCGCTTGGCCGAGCCCGTCTTGTTGCTGTTGTCACGAGTATCGAGAATCTGCTTCGCACTATCATTCCGCTGGCGCTGCTCTGGTACGGTTATGACATTGTTGAGATCTGTATCTCGTTCACCGCGGTACGGTTTGTTGCTCTCATCGCTTATCTTATCGTTGCCCGCGTCCGCGTCGAGCATTTTTCATTTGTAGCGTCCGAGTTTCGCAAATTGGCATCAGT
>JBGAUY010000011.1:0-67151 GCA_044228425.1 Pyrinomonadaceae bacterium
TCCCTATTCAACAAAAAAGCCGCAAGCATCACGCTCACGGCTTGTTTGTTTGTTTGATTTTGTTCTACATACCCTAGATCAATATATCGCAAGTCTGATAATTCCAACGGCTTTTTTGTTTGTTTGATTTTGTTCTACATACCCTAGATCAATATATCGCAAGTCTGATAATTCCATTCGTTCCTATTATTACAAGGCACTAACCTGCTTGAAATAAACAATTAAGGAGATCATATGAGAAAGACAATTTTGGCATTGGGGCTTGTTTCGCTGTTTGGAGTGAACGCATTTGCGTCCGTTTACATCAGGTATTACAACAAGGATTCGCAAAAGTGGGTATTCAAGGTGAAAAAGGATGGCAGCACTACCGAGGTGACATTTAACGGCTCAACTAGCGGAGCGGCGACCATCGGCGGCAGCGGGACCAAGGCGACTCTTACGACAAAATGTGGGGACGTCGAGATCAGCGATAATGCGAAGATCGAGATCAAGGACGGCTGCATCAAGTTTGTGAATTAATAGATAAAGGGTCCGATAAATAAGAAAGGCTGACAGAGCGATATGCTTTGTCAGCCTTTTTATTGATGGTGCTCAGGGGGGGACTCGAACCCCCACGGATTACTCCACACGCCCCTCAAACGTGCGCGGCTACCAATTACGCCACCTGAGCAAAGATTTCAAATTTCGAATTTCGAATGACGAATTTCGAATTGTAGGAAAAAACTATTTATTTGCCGGTGCGTTCGTGGCCGGGGCATTTGCGGCCGGAGCTGCCGGTGCAGCATTTGCCGGGGGCACGATAGCATTAGCATTCGTCTCAGCGGCCGGTGCCGCCGTATTAGCGTTTGCGTCGGCCGCGGGTGCAATGCTCTCGGTGTTAGCCGCGGGGGCGTCAGGATTACTGCTAAGCACCGAAACGTTACCCGTCAAAGCCGGCATCGCTAGCAGCAGGGCCGACAACATAAATGTTGACGCTGCGGTGATCGTCACCTTTGACAATACCGTCGCGGTTCCCCGGGGTGCAAAAGCCGAACTCGAAACATTGCTTGTAAATAACGCTCCCGCGTCCGTTTTGCCGGGCTGCAGCAAAACCGCAGCTACGAGAACGAGGCACGAGAGAAAAAAGATTCCGTATAAAATATAAACCATTTCTTTTGGTGAATAGTGAATCGTGATTTGTGATTAGTGATAAGAAAAGAACCAAATCTTTAACTGTTCACTGCTCCCTGTTCACTGTTCACTTTCTTTCATAATTCACGATCTGAGCAAAGCTGGCCGCTTCGAGGGCAGCTCCGCCGACCAATGCACCGTCAACGTCCGTTTGCGACATCAGCGTCGCGATATTATCCGGTTTGACCGACCCGCCGTAGAGAATTCGCGTGCTGTCCGCGATCCCATTTCCGTGCATTTCTGCAACCGTCCGGCGGATGTGTGCGTGCATTTCTTGAGCCTGTTCAGGCGTCGCGGTTTTACCCGTTCCGATCGCCCAGACAGGCTCGTAAGCGACTATGATACGTTCCATGTCGGCAACTGTCAAACCGTCCAAACCTTTGACTAGCTGGCTTTTGACCACAGTTTCGGCCTGTCCGCCTTCCCTTTCGCCCAGCGATTCGCCAACGCAAACGATCGGTTTCAGCCCCGCCGCAAGCGCCGCTTTTGTTTTTTGATTGACCGAACCATCGGTCTCGCCGTAAAACTGCCGCCGCTCCGAGTGGCCGATAATTACGTGCGAACAGCCGACATCTTTCAGCATTGTCGGAGCTATCTCACCAGTGTGGGCACCAAAATCATTTTGGACGGCACAATCCTGTCCGGCGACATGGATATTCGAGCCTTCGAGCCGGTCTGCAACGGTCTTCAACGCTGTGAATACAGGCGCGATGACAACGTCGCAATGATTTGCATTGGCGACTAGCGGCTTGAGTTCGAGCGCCGTCTTTACTGCATCAGCGAGCAGTTTATACATCTTCCAATTCCCTGCGATCAAAGGTCTTCTCATAAAGTTAAAGTCGTTTACCGGTCGCCTTAAAGATAGCAAATATTATCGCAGCCGTACCGATAACTCCAATAGTAACGCCAATGGCGAGTTTGTGCCCACTCAAAAAGTTTTTACCAGTGATCGTATCTACGTCAGAATAGTTGATCGTTTCCGCTTTGCCTGAGCGATCCACGACGGCAAAATCATCTTCATTTGACACGCTAATATATCCTTCAAAACTCGTACCGCTGTTGATCGTCACTCTTACCTTAACTTGTTCGCCGGTACCGAGCCTTTTGATCTTTGTTTTTAGTTCTGAGGTCTTTTTAACTTGTTTAGTTTGATCGGTCTGTGCACTCAATGGCGAGACCCACGTAAGGCAAAGCAACCCACAAATGATGAGGGCTGAAATAGTTTTATTGGTCATATTTGTTATTTTAAGATCTGCGTGTAGCGTCAATTGTTCTGAGTAATATGTTGAAAGACAAGCAGCAACACCAAGAGGGTAACGCCAGCGCCGATGCCGAGACCGATTGCGATCTTAGCGCCGTTCGACATGTTCTTGCCACCGATCGACTTAACATCAGCATAATTTATCGTGTGTGAGGCTCCCGCCTTATCGACAACGACAAAATCATTATCATTAGCCTGAGTGAGGTTACCCTCATAGCTGTTATAGTTGTAGAGCTTGACCTTTACGAACACCTTTTCGCCGGTGCCGAGCTTGTTGATCTTGGTCTTGACTTCGGCCGCCTTTTTTTCCTGTTTGGTTTGCGAGGCTTGAGCAAAAGCCGTTGTATGTAAAGCTCCGCCGGTAACGGCAAAAACAAGCAAGAGAGTTACTATCTTGTTAATCATATTATTTCTCCGATCTTACATAACCCCCAGATCAATTATCCGACGCAGCGATCGCAGCGAGAACTGCAAGCACGGCACCTGCACCGATCGCAGCTCCTATCGCTATCTTCCATCCGGACGAATACCCCTTGCCGCCGACCGAGTTTACTTCCTCGTAATTGACCGTGTGCAAGGTTCCTGACGCGTCGACAATGACGAAATTCACGTTGGTTACCTGATTGACGGTTCCCTGATACGTCGTCCCGCTGTTCAGTGTGATCTTGACAGTGTCATTATTTTGACTGGCCTTTGTGACTTGACTTTTTACTTTCTCGATCCTTTTTAATTGCTTTGTTTGGTTCGCCTGGCCTAGAGTAGGGACGCCTGAAACTGTTAGGAGCTGGATTGAAAAGATCAGCAAAAAAGACACGGTCTTATTGTTCATAACGGTTCTCTTCCTATTTGGACGATCGTCCTTATGATGTCACACAACGACTGAAAGATAGCACGCTCGGGTAGTAATTAATGTGATCTACGACACTAATGCAGCAGAGGTCGCTTTATCAAACCGCCTTCTACGTCGGTCAAAGTATGCGTTGTAACGAATGCCTGCGGATCGATCTCGGCAACCACTGATTTGACCGCCCCGATCTCAAGCCGCGTAACAACACAATAAAGTATAGAGCGGTCTTCTGCTGTTTCTCCGTGTGTTCCCATGCCGCCGCTACCTTTATACACAGTAACGCCGCGATGGAGTTGCCCAACGATCACTTCGCGTATCTCTTCACCTTTTTCGGAAATGATATTGATCGCCGTATATTCTTCGAATCCATGGAGCAGAAAATCGATCGCCTTTGTCGCTGCCACATACGTCAAGATCGAATACATCGCCGACTCGACTCCTAGGAAAAAGGCAGCGGTCAGAAATATAACGATATTTAGTAGTAATATTACGTCGCCCACGCGCAGCAAATGGCTGTTTCGACTGACGAGTAGTGCGGCAATCTCGGTCCCATCAAGCACCGACCCGCCACGCATCGCAAGTCCGATACCCGCACCGATAAACAAGCCCCCAAAAACCGCGGTAAGTAACTTGTCGGGCGTCACGTCAGGAAATTTCACTAAAAGCAAACAAAGTGAAAGACCAACAATGCCGAGCGTACTCTTTATAGCAAACTTGCGGCCGATCTGCCGATAGCCGATGGCGATGAACGGTAAATTAATAACGAGCAGCAATATAGATAATGGCCAGCCGGAAATATCCGAAACCAGCATGGAAACGCCAGTCACCCCGCCGTCAATAAAGCGGCTCGAAAGCAGAAAACCCTTCAACCCAAAAGCAGCCGAAAATATACCGATAATGATAAGAATGGCATTGCGAGCCTCTTGAAATATGGTCTTCATTTTGCTGTCTGACTGCCATTTTACCACACACCGGGAGAGCGTTCGAGGATGCTGCGAACTTGGCGTGGTTATGCGAATTTGATGGGGAGCTATTCATCGTCCAAAGCAGCAACTCCCGGCAGCGTATCACCGGCTAGGAACTCGAGCGTCGCTCCACCGCCCGTTGAAATATGGCTGATCCTGTCATTCAGCCCGGCTTGATTGACCGCCGAAACCGAATCGCCGCCGCCGACAATTGATGTTGCACCTTTGTCAGTTGCAGCCGCAACAGCTTTTGCTATCGCAACCGTGCCCTCATCAAACGGTTTTTCCTCGAACATACCCATCGGGCCGTTCCAGACGATCGTTTTAGCGCCCTCAAGCGCGTTTTCAAAGATAGCTACTGTCTCGATGCCGATATCGAGCCCGACGAGACCGGTGTTTGTGAACGAGATCGGAATGGTTTTGCGGGAATTTATTGGATCATACGAATCAACGACTTGATGATCTGTCGGTAATATTAGTTCAACGCCGGCATCCTTTGCCATTTGCTCGATCTCAAGTGCTTGTGGCATCATATCGTCCTCAACCAGCGACTTACCTACGGTAAAACCCTGCGCCTTAAAGAATGTATATGCCATCGCTCCGCCGATCAGTAGCTTATCGACCCTGCGTTGGATCAGCGATTCGATGACCGGGATCTTATCCGACACCTTCGCCCCGCCGAGTATGGCGACGAATGGGCGTTCGGGATCGTGGAGAGCTTTGCCTAGGAAATTCAACTCCTTTTCCATCAGCAGCCCTGCAACGCAGTCATCGACGCAATGTGTAATCCCCTCGGTCGAGGCATGAGCACGATGTGCGGTGCCAAAAGCGTCGTTGACATACACATCTGTGTTTGCCGCAAGCTGTTTGGCAAAATCGGGATCGTTCTTTTCTTCTTCGGCGTGCAGGCGGAGATTTTCGAGCAAAAGAATGTAGCCGGGTTTCATTTTCGCTACCGCCGCATCGACATCATCACCAATACAATCCTCTACAAATGCTACATTCAGCCCCTCTAACTTAGATAAATACTCGAACACGGGACGAAGGCTGTATTTCTCTGCGTCATACGGCAAACCTTTTTCTTCGGCTTTCTTTTTGTCCTTAAGCGGACGTCCGAGATGCGAGGCGAGGATAACTTTTGCTCCCTGTTCGATGGCGTATTTGATCGTCGGCAAGGCACCGAGAATACGGGTGTCATCGGCTATGACTCCGTCTTTGGTCGGGACGTTAAAATCCACCCGAATAAAGACTCGTTTGCCCGCGATATCTATGTCTTTTATGGTTTTTTTATTCATCTTAAAATAAAAGAACCCACCCGCTTCTGCAGGTGGTTCTTATTTTTCTCAATTGTCTCCAGACTATTTAAGTCCGACCTGTGATTTCGACATAACCTTATCATTTTTGAACGAAAGAATGATCGACTTATATCGGTCGCCTTCCCATTTATTTACTGAAAAACTAATGCCGCCGCCGGTCGAGCTGCTGATCTCGGTTCCCTTGCCGCCAAGTATTCGCTCGACATCAGCCCTAGACGTACCGATCTTGATCTGCTGATACTTATCCATCGTCACGTCGTATTCACCTTTGCTGACCGGTGTTGATGATGGCGAATACGGAGTAGCCGTTGGTGGCGGAGTTGTCTCTTTCTTTTTGCCAAGCTCAGCCAATTTGCTTGGACACGAACACCCAAGCACGATCAACAGTAATATCGAAAAGATCAGGCCGAACGCATTTTTCATCTTTTTCTCCCGAGCGACTACTGATCAAAACTCCACATTCCTTTGGCAGCAATGAATTTGACCAGATCACGGACACGGCACGAATAGCCCCACTCGTTGTCGTACCACGACAGGATCTTGATGCACGTGCCGCCGATGACCTTTGTGTTGTCGGCATCGACGATCGATGAGTTTGAATTACCTTTAAAATCGATCGAGACCAATGGTTCCTCTGAAAACGCCAGAATCCCCTTCAGCGGGCCGTTTGCGGCGGCTTTGAGTACGTTATTCACCTCTTCTGTTGAGGTTTCCTTTTCGACATTCATCACAACATCGACGAGTGAAACATTAGGCGTCGGAACGCGGACAGAGATGCCGTCAAACTTGCCTTTAAGATCGGGGATGACGAGTGCGACCGCTTTAGCGGCTCCGGTCGAGGTCGGTATCATCGACAATGCGGCTGCACGGGCACGACGGAGGTCCTTGTGCGGCAGATCGAGCAACTGCTGGTCGTTAGTGTAGCTGTGGATGGTGTTCATCAGGGCATTTTTGATGCCAAAGGTTTCATGGATCACCTTTGCGACCGGCGCCAAACAATTCGTTGTGCACGAGGCGTTTGAAATGATGTGGTGCTCGTCGGCGTTGTACATGTTTTCATTAACGCCAAGCACGATCGTTACATCTTCGCCCTTTGCGGGTGCAGAAATAATTACTTTTTTTACGCTGCCGCCAAGATGCTTGCGGGCGTCATCTGCGTTTGTAAAACGCCCGGTCGACTCAATAACGATATCTGCTCCGACCTCATCCCAAGGGATCTGTGCGGGGTCTTTCTCGCTAAAAACCCGAAACGAGTCGCCATCGACATTTATCACGCCATCGCCGGCGGTGATGCTGTGTTCGAGATTACCCATTACCGAATCGTATTTGAGCAGGTGAGCAAGCGTTTTTGTATCGGTCAGGTCATTTACGGCAACAAGATCGATGTCTGCATCCCCAAGCCACGTCCTGAGAACGCTGCGCCCGATGCGGCCAAACCCGTTTATGCCAACTTTAATAGCCATTTATATTTAGGATCCTCCAAAAAATTGCGTATATTAAAGCTTGAAGATACCGCAATCTAAAGCAAATTTCAAAGTATGACGCTTTTGACTGCAGTTTTGCCGCAACGTGAGATTGTTGAAACAAACGTAAAATTAGTGTCGTAGTAACGGTTTGAGTTTTTAGCAGTAATTCATAATATTAATTAGTCCGTTTCGGAGCTATAGATAATGAAACTTTGGCGATCTCGCACTATTTAACCGCAGGTCGCAAAGAATACCAGCAGTGTTCCCAAAGCCATTTATTTTTCTAGCTCTACGGTGGCGGAACCTACAACAGTACCGTCCGGATATACGCCATCAAACCTAAATCGTGTCGGCGTACAGACCGCACAACCGATACCTATCACGCTGAGCGAGGCGATACGACGTTCGCTCGAGAGCAATAATGATATTGAGGTTTCGCGGGGTGATGTGCGATTTCAGGAAACGCAGGTTCGAAGTCTGAGCGGTGTTTATGATCCGGTATTTACTTTCTCGCCAAACTTTTCGCGAAGCTCAACGACCGGCTCTGCCGCGACGAAAGATTTCCGCATCAACTCAAATTTCGGCCAGTTCATCCAGCGAGGCGGCGGCAATTATCAGGTTTTTTTCAACAATCAGCGCACTGAAAATGCGTTTGCACAGGCACAGGTCAGCTCCGGTGCGGTGACGGGTGGGAACAGCGCGATCTTTTCTTCGAGCCTCGGTATTAACTATACACAGCCGCTGGCTCGAAATTTTCGGATCGACAGCAAACGGCTTGCGATAACAGTCGCAAAAAGGCGGCTGGAGCAGACTGATTCAGATTTTAGATTACAAGCTACGTCGACGATAACGTCGGTCCAACGGGCCTATTGGGATTTTGTTTTTGCCCTTCGCAATCAACAAAATCAGGTCGCAAACGTAAACCTTGCTAAAGAAAATCTGCGTCAGATCGAGGCAAAGATCGAAGCGGGAGCCGCTGCCCCGCTTGAAAAAGCCGAAGTACAGACTGAGCTTGCAAACCGTGAGGGTGATCTGTTGCTTGCTACACAGCAAGTCTCGACCGCTGAAAACACATTAAAACAGCTTGTCCTGCGAGATCCGCTTTCACCTGAATGGCAGCAGACATTTGTCCCGACGGACAAACCAGCGTTTAATCTAGATCCGCTCAATTTGGATGACGCGATGAAAGATGCGATGGATAATCGCTTTGAGCTTCGTCGCCTAAAGCTGCAGAAAGAGATCAATAGCGAGGACATCAAATATTACAAGAATCAGACCAAGCCTCAGATCGATCTGAACACGACGTTTTCGCTTGATGGTCTCGCGCGCAGTGGCACAAATACTGCGACGACATCTAACCTGATCACAGGTCCTCGGTTGTGCCGGCATTGCCTGTTTTGGTAAACCCAACCGTGATTACTCCGGCGGCTCCCGCATATTTGTTTGGCCGATTTAACCGTTCGATGGCGAATATGTTTCGCAGTGATGCACCGAACTTTTCGATAGGTGCGACGATCTCATTTCCGCTCCGTAATCGAACGGCGAAGGCAAATCTCGACGGAGCCCAGATACAGCAGCAGCAGCTAGATGCTCAGTTGCGTGGTCAGGAACAGACTGTAATTGTCGAGGTGCGCAATGCAGTACAATCGGTTGAAACGTCGCGCCAACGCGTACTGACCGCCCGCCGTGCCCGAGAAAGTGCTGAGATACAGCTTGATGGTGAACGTAAACTGTATGACGCGGGCCGCTCGACAACATTTTTGCTCTTTCAGCGTGAGAACGCTTTGACCAACGCTCGAAATTCGGAAATTCGTGCTGAAACTGACTACAATAAGGCTATCGCCGATCTACAGCGAGTAACTTCAACAGCGTTCAGGGCCAATAACATAAATATTGAATCACCGGTCGTGATCAAATAGATCGCCGAACCGGGGATCCAGTTTCTTAAGTGCCGCTTATGCGGCACTTTTAGTTTTACCTTAAGTCTGCGAAAATCCTAGACGTGAAGATCTCAGCTGTAATTATCACGTTCAACGAAGAAGCAAAGATCGCCGACGCGATCCGCTCGGTGGCGTGGGTTGACGAGGTGCTCGTTGTCGATTCAGAAAGTACGGATCGCACACGAGAGATAGCGAGCGAATTCGGGGCTCGGGTAATCGTTGAGAAATGGCGTGGGTTTGCCGCTCAGAAACAGTACGCGACCGATCAGGCGTCGCACGATCACATTTTCAGCCTCGACGCCGATGAACGGGTTTCTGAAAAATTGAAGGACGAAATAATAAAGATCCGTGATTCCAATATCGCGGCTGACGGTTACCGTATTCCCCGATTATCGACCTATCTTGGGCGCGAGATCTGTCACAGCGGCTGGTATCCCGACTGGCAGCTTCGTTTTTTTGATCGCAGAAAAGGGCGTTGGAAAGACGTGGCTGTCCACGAATCGATCGAGATGGATCCCGAGGCTACAAGTTCGAAATTGACGGGCGATATCCTTCATTTCAGCATCGATAGCATCAAACAACATGCTGAAATGATCACTGCTCGGTATGCCCCGCTTTCAGCTGAGGCAATGTTTGATCGCGGTACACGCACTTCGCCAGTGAAGATCGCTGTATTGCCTGTAATTACATTTCTACAAACCTATTTGATCAAAGCGGGTTTTCTTGATGGCTTTGCGGGCCTCGTCATATCATATTTCGCGGCTTACAATGTTTTTCTCAAACATCTGCTCCTCTGGGAGCGTCAAAAACGATCGAATTAGCAGCAATTTACAACTTAAATAGCTGCGTACACATCAAATCTTTCAAAAGCCCTCGCTTTGCGTTATATTTTATTTAGGCATTTCGCAAGTCTTTGGTCTGCAGTTATGAAAACCTCTCTACTAGCAATTATTTTTATCGTCATCTCGGGCACCTCAGCTTTTGCCCAAAAGGGTGTCGACACCCAAACACAGACGATCAAAGACAGCGGCAACAAGGTCACATCGCGGCCGAACGATGCGACGCGATCATTTGATTGGGGCAAAGGGAAAACAAAAGTTCGTCAACGTCTACCTAATCCCTACAGACTTGCTGCTCGCCGGGATGTTTTGATCGAATCGATCATCGAGACGTTACGTGAGCAAAAGATCGTCGTTGACGAGGCTTCGTCTAGATTAAAGGACGGCATCATTATCACGCAGCCATTCGTCTTTGCGAAAGGGTCAGTTATTACTCAAAACGAATTGACCAGGTACGCTATTCTTGAGTCCAATGATTCTGCGTGGATGCGGGGCCAATATACGCTGACGATCGAGGTGCAGTCTATTGACGGCGTGCAGAATAATGTATCTGTAAATGCGAAGGTCGAGGGTCGTGCGGGTAACGGTTTGATGTCCGAATGGGTGACGGTTCGTAGCTCAGGTGCGGCCGAGGATGAATTTCTGGCGAAATTGGTCGAGGCTGTAACCGGCAATTCTCCTGATCCTGTTCAAGATACTGACAAATAACCTTATTATTGAGTTGATATGTCGATGACATTTCGAACAATTCTGATCATTCTTGCGGTTGCGAGCTTCTGCGGCGTAGGTCATTCACAGTTCAACGTCGATAACCGTACCTCTATCTTTGATGGTCCGGAAAAGGACGAGCGACCTAAGAACATAAAGGAAAAACTTATCCAGATGCAGATCGAAAAGGATAAGAAAGATCACGACGAAATGGTAGCCCGCGGCGAAGAGGCCGTAAAACTTTCGACTGAGCTTGAAACATCTTACGTCGAAAAAGGTACTCTAACCGATAAAGACATTGCCAAACTCGACCGTGTTGAAAAGCTAGTAAAAAAGATCCGCGATGAACTAGGCGGCGATGATGACGATGAGGTCGCTAACTCGGAGAGCATTCAGCCGGGGAGTACAGGGTTTATTGCTGCGGCGATCGACTCGCTCAAGTTGCGAACGTCTTCATTGCTTGATGAATTGAAAAAGACAACAAGATTTACGATCTCTGCAGCGGCGATCACTACATCAAATTCGTTACTGCGGATAACGAAATTCCTGCGTTTCCGACACTAGTCCAGTGGCTTGCGGTATATGACAAAGCTGTTTTATTTCGTT
The DNA here is from genome assembly GCA_044228425.1 of Pyrinomonadaceae bacterium. Taxonomy (GTDB): domain Bacteria; phylum Acidobacteriota; class Blastocatellia; order Pyrinomonadales; family Pyrinomonadaceae; genus OLB17. The sequence continues at coordinate 11,119 of JBGAUY010000011.1, forward strand.
GCCTTATCCTCTCTACTTATTTTCCCTACTTATTTACTTGCTCAAAAGGACGATGAGGTCATCAGTGTCGATTCGTCTATCGTTGTGATGAACGCCGCGATCACCGACTCGTCGGGAAAAGCTGTGAGCGGGCTTACCCAGAAACAGTTCCATGTCTTTGAAGATGGCATCGAGCAACAGATCGTGACCTTTGAAACCGAGGAAACACCGTTTGCTGCGGTGATATTACTTGATACTTCGGGCAGTATGGAAGAGCGAGTTTCGCTCGCTCGCTCTGCAGCTATTCAGTTTTTAGATGGTCTGCGAAACGGCGATTCGACGGCTATCTATAATTTTGATTCGAAGGTCGAGTTGGTACAAGATTTTTCGAATAACCGTGACATACGCGAGCAGGTGTTCGACCTAAAGGCGAATGGAATGACGGCACTAAACGACGCGATCTACAAAGCTGCCGAGGTCCTTTCAAAACGCCCTGAGAAACGCCGAGCGATCATAGTACTTTCCGATGGTGCTGATTCGAGCAGTAAAAATAGTGCTGAAAAGGCACTGAAAGCGGCCCTCTCTATCAATGCAACTATTTACACTGTCGATATGTCTTCGCCCGAACTCAAGCCAGAAGAAAAGGTCGGGAATAAAGGAGTTCTTACAAGATTTTCTGAAAAGACCGGAGGTAGATATATTGCAACCCCAGGCGGCGTTGCGATGCGTGATGCTTTTAAACGGATCGTTGCTGAGCTTGGTGAGCAGTACACGATCGCGTATTCACCTACCAATACAAAAAAGGACGGCAAATGGCGAGCTATTGAGCTACGCGTTTCCCGTCCAAATCTAACCATACGAACTCGCAAAGGCTATAATGCGCCAAAGAAATAGCCGCTATTTGCTCGTCTTGTTCTTTTTCTTATCGTTGTGGCGCTCGATAGCCAATTGAATTAGTTCATCGATGACCTGAGGAAATGGCTTTCCGGTTCCGGCCCACATCTTTGGGAAGCCAGACGCATCGGTTAGACCCGGCATAGTGTTAATTTCATTAACTAATACTGCTCCGTTGTCGCTGCGCAAAAAGAAATCGACCCGGGCGAGGCCGGAGCCGTCGATGGATTTGAAGGCAGTGATGGCCATTTGTCGTATCTTGTTGGAAAGCTCGTCCGAGACCGGTGCGGGTACGACGAATTCATTATTGCCGGTGCCCGAATATTTCTCAGTGTAATCGAGGAACGCCTTTGACGAGTCGCGGATGATGTACTCACCGGGCAGGCTTGCTTCGGGTTTATCGTTGCCTATCACGGCACACTCGATCTCACGCATTTCTAGGCCTTCTTCGACGATGATCTTGCGGTCGTATTGGGCGGCGAGGGCGATCGCCTCGGCAAGCGATTCCCTGTCAACGGCCTTTGAAACGCCGACCGACGATCCAAGATTCGCGGGTTTTACAAAGCACGGAAACCCGAGCTTGTCCGCAACCTGATTGAGCGTCTTTTCGAGGTTATGTTCCCATTCGTCTCGGAGGAACCATACATAATTACAAATCGGCAGCCCAGCGTCGCGAAAGAGCGTCTTCATAAACGCCTTGTCCATTCCCGTCGAGCTTGCCAGCACGCCGCAGCCGACGTACGGAAGGTCTGCCATTTCAAACAACCCTTGAATAGTGCCGTCCTCGCCGTAAGTGCCGTGAAGCACCGGAAAGATAACATCGATCGATTCGGGAGACAGAAGACGGGAGACAGGAGCCAGGAGTTCTTGATGACCGGTCTCCGGTCTCGTGTCTCGAGTCTCTCGTCTGCCGCTATCAAAAAAGATCTTAGACTCAGCGGCGTCGAGCCACACGCCGTCATTTGTGATCGCGATCGGCACGATCTTGTACTTTTCCGGGTCCGCCTCCTCGATAACGGTCTTTGCCGACCGACATGAGATCTCATGCTCGCCCGATCTGCCGCCAAAAATAACTCCACCGCGTGTTTTAATGTTTATTGTCAGAACCGGGAGCGATAGCGACCGGATTAGAATGAAAATATGATTCTATTACCTCGCCGATACAGTTGCAATTTGGATAAGGCAACGGATCCGAAATAAGAGCAAAGGATAACACGCGAAAAGTCGAAACCGCCCTTGAGCCGGAAATGCGGAAAAAGTAATAATTGACTGGCCCCGGAAATATCTGGACAGTTGGTATTTAATGGCAAAGCGTCCTGTTCAAATCAATACGGTATTTTGTCTCGCGAGCTATTTCAAAGGCAATGATTTTATCCGTGAATGTAAAAGTCTCGGGCATCGCGTCTTTTTACTTACTCGCGAAGCCAAGCTTAAAGACGACTGGGCGTTCGATAGCCTGGACGGGGTCATCCCCGTGGCTGATGACGGAAAAATCGCTTCGTTTTTGAGCTCGGCGGTCGATCTGGCAGCGAGAGACAAACCGACCCACATTGTAGCCTTGGAAGAAGGAGATGTGATCACAGCCGGCCGCTTACGTGAGCATTTTGGTTTGCCAGGTATGCTCAGCTCACAAGCCCGACTATTTAGAGACAAACTCTCGATGCGACAGCGAGCCGCACTGTCAGGCATCCGGCAAGCTAATTTCGTCCACCTACTAAATTATCAAGAGATCGGCGAGTTTATGGCGCGGTTTGACCCTCCTTGGGTCGTAAAACCGCGTGCTGACGCCTCGGCGATAGGGATCAAGAAAATTGACGAATCAGAATTAGTATGGCGGACCTACGACACACTTAAAAAGAACAAAGCTTTGAGTGAACGGGCGGATGCGTACCTGCTCGAGGAATTTATTGAGGGTGATGTCTTTCACGTTGATTCGGTTGTTGTCGGCGGAAAAGCAGCCGTATCGTGCGCGAATCGATACGGGTGTTCGCCCCTCGAAATCGCCGTAAAGGGCGGGGTTTCGACCTCGCACACGATCGAATATGGCACGAAAGAGCAAAAGCAGTTGCTCAAAGCAAACGCAAGGGTTTTAAAAGCCTTTGGATTTGAAAAGGGCGTAACGCACGCCGAGTTCATTAAGAGCGATACGAACGGCGAGTTTTATTTTTTGGAGATCGGGTGCCGCGTGGGCGGAGCGTTCACTGCAGAGGCATTCGAGGCCGCGAGCGGACTGAATATCTGGCGAGAGTGGGCAAAGCTTGAAATGGCAGGTGAGCACGATCTAACGATCCCGGCGCCAACCCGGTTTGACTACGGCGGGGTCGTTGTATCGTTAGCTAAACAGGAGCACCCGGACACCTCGGCCTATACCGATCCCGAGATCTACTTTCGGGCTGACGTCAAACACCACGTCGCTTTGGTGATGCATTCCACAAAACTAGAACGTATAAATGAGCTGCTCAAAGAATATACCATTCGGTTCAACGACGATTTTATGGCCTTTGCCCCGCAACAAGACCGACCTGAATAGGTGAACATATTCGTCCGAATCGAGCGTTACAATAACTGCCTATGCGGAACCAATCGATCACAACGAAACGCCAACTTAGACAACAATATTCCGCTAACGTTTACTGAAAACACTACAAAATCGTCTTGCCTAATGCAGACAGGATCAGTTCACAAGCCAATTCGACAGTAATATTGCTTTGATCTAACAATGGATTGACCTCGACGATCTCGAATGAACGAATTCCGCCGTGGGCGGCGATGATCTCGAGAGCGAGATGGGCTTCGCGGTAGGTCGTGCCGCCGCGGACCAGCGTGCCCGAGCCCGGCGCGAAACGCGGGTCGATGCCGTCGATATCAAATGTAACGGCATAACCACCCGGAGCCTTGGATGCGATAGCTAAAGCGTCTTCAACGCAAGCGGCCATGCCGCGACGGTCGATATCGCTCATGGTGAAGAAATTGTCGCGAAGTCCCAGTTTCTCGATCTGCTTGCGTTCGCCGTCGTCAAGGTCACGGGCACCGAGGTGTGCGAAATATTGTGCGTCGAGCTTTGGGGCATAACCGCAGAGATTTACGAGCTCAGCGTTGCCATGGCCAAGTATCGTCGCGAGAGGCATACCGTGAATATTGCCGGACGGCGATGTTTCGGGGGTGTTGATGTCAGCGTGAGCGTCAAACCAGATCAGGCCGATCTCAGTGCCCTGCTGTTTGTAATGATTGGCGATAGCCGAAAACGTCGGGATCGCGATCGCGTGATCGCCGCCGAGGATGATCGGAAACTCGCCGTCGCCAAGCATCCCCGAAACTTTCTCAATTATGTTCGCACTAGACGCGAGCATTTCGGAGAGGTGCTTTGGATTGCCGGTGTCAGACTGATTTACGGGTTGAACAATCCACGCATCGCCGTGATCGTTTGTTTCATATCCGAGATGACGAATGTGATCGGCAAGCCCCATTCCGCGAAAACGGGTCAGACGCATCGCGTTGACGCCTAATTCACTGCCTGTTTGTCCGGCGCCAAATCCAAGCGGGACGCCTAAAATACCTACTTTTTTACTAATCATAAATAAGAACACGCTCCCTAACGGTCGTGTTTCCGCTTTCACTACTCACCGAAATTATCGGCAAAAAGCTGTTTGATCCGTTCGATGGCGTCGCGTTCGTCTGCTCCATCGGCGATAAGCTGCAATGTGACGCCGCGGCTTGCGGCGATGCTCAGCACGCTGAGAATGTCTTTAGCATTTGCCTCAGAATTGTTGTCGTTCCGTCGTATTTTCACACTGCTTGAGAATGTTACGGCAAGCCGCACGAGCCGTGCGGCCGCGCGCGCGTGCAGGCCGAGGGTGTTTGTGACACGTACCGTCGCCTCAAGCATCTTTTTTGAGTTTTTGCGGCAAAAGCAGCGTCGTTGCGCGGCAGATAGCCTCTTTTCCTTGCGACTCAACCTCTTTAGCAAGGTCATGCAGCGTTGTTTCGCGTGTAGTTGAAGCTAACTTAATGACCATTGGCAAATTAACGCCAGTGACGATTTCGACTTCATTGCTGTCGAGAAACATCGCTGCGATATTCGTCGGCGTACCACCAAACATATCGGTCAGCAGCAGCACACCAACTCCCTCCGAAACCTCTTTGATCGCTTGCTCGATCTGGGCTTTAGCCATTTCAACGTCATCGTGCCACCCGATGGATACCGCACGGATGTGATTGAGATCGCCAACAACGGCTTCGGCCGCTCCGACCAACTCGTTAGCAAGCTGTCCGTGCGAAATGATCACGCCGCCTATTCTCTTTGTGTCACTCATAGCCTTTTTTACTTTTGTATATCGCGGTGACTCGCTGTCGCGTCAAAGCCAGCGTCTTTTAATGCTTTTCGCAGACTGTTTGCCACCATCACCGAGCGGTGCCGCCCGCCCGTGCACCCAATGCCGATCGTTACGTACGATTTCCCTTCTCTTTGATATCGAGGCAGCAAATAGAGCAAAAGATCGGTAAATTTCGCTATAGTTTCAGCGACTTCGGGCTGTTTATCGAGGTATTTTATTATATCGGCATCCTCGCCCGTCAGGTGTTTTAGCTCCTTTTGAAAATACGGATTTGGCAAATGCCGCACGTCGAACATAAGATCGACGGTTCGCGGATTGCCGTATTTATGCCCAAAACTCTGTACCTCGACCTTGATCGGCACGCCGTCATCAAAGCCACTAAACTTTTGCACGAGCAGATGTCGAAGCGTATGGACGGTATGTTCTGATGTGTCGATGATGAGATCCGCGAGTTTGCGAATCTCATCCAGAGCTTTGCGTTCACCGCGTATAGCGGAAAGTAGGCCTTTTCCCTGATCCGCCGGATGAGGGCGTCGGGTTTCCGAAAATCGACGCTGTAAAACATCATCCGAAGCTTCAAAGAAAACAACGAACGGAGCGAGATTCTTCTTTGCGAGTTTCTTTAATTCACCTGGAAATTCTGCTAAAAACTGGCGTTCGCGAATGTTGATGACGAGCGCCGCTTTCTCGATCGATGGATTTCGCCGATCAGAGGGGACGAGCAGCCGACCAAAAGTCGAGAGCATCGTTAACGGCAGATTATCGACGCAAAAATACCCGAGGTCTTCGAGCGAGTCTGTCGCCGAACTCATGCCCGACCCGCTTAGGCCCGTTATTATCACAAACCCGGGCAGATCTCGTTTTTGCTGAGTCTTTTTCGCCATTAATAATTAAGCTGGCTCTTCTGCGTCCTCCATTGCCGAACTCGTTAGTGCAACACTGGTCGCTCGATGTGCTTTGTCGATGACCTTGTCCTTTAGTTTGCGCGCACGTTTTTCGATCTTATCTATCGTCTGCGAGAGCGACAGGTACATGTCGGGCACGCTGGTTTCCGCGGTAAGCACCTCGTTCCGCCATTTCAACACAATCTCAGAGCGGTGCATGCCTCGTTCGACCTCGATGATCACCTGAGCTTTGACTGGTTTGCCGTCAAAGATATGTTCGATCTTTTCGAAATGATCCTCGACATGAGCCTTGATCGCTGGTGTTACGTCGATGTGTCTGCCTGTAAATTCGATGTTCATTTTTTCCCCTTATTAATTCTGCTATATCACCGTCTTTCGCTCGCGTGAGCCAGCAATGTTGAGCTGGTCACGATACTTCGCGACCGTGCGTCGCGATAACTTAACCCCTTCCTTACCAAGTACTTTTGCTATCTCGTCGTCGGTAAGCGGCTTTTTCGTATCCTCTTCCTCGATCATCTTTTTGATCTTTAACTTCAAGATACGGGTCGAAACTTCTTCACCGTCCTCGTTCATCATCCCTTCACTAAAAAACCGCCTCAGTTCTATCACGCCCTGCGGTGTGTGTGCGTACTTACGATTTACCACCCGTGAGATCGTCGACAGATGCATTCCGATGTCCTCAGCAACATCTTTGAGCATCATCGGTTTGATATGTTCAACGCCATGATCGAGAAACGCCCGCTGACGCGACACGATGCATTCGACGACGCGATATATCGTCTGGCGTCGATGCTCGATGTTGCGGAGTAGATCGACCGCCGACCGCACCTTGTCCCTTATAAAATCTTTTGTTTCTTTTGTCGTGTCGGTTTGATCGAGCAACTTGTGATAGGTCGGGCTAATACGTAGACGCGGGCTGCCGTCATCGACGAAATAGACGACATAATCATCGTCGAGTTTTTCAATATAGACCTCAGGAGCGACATAAGCCGCTTCGTCCGAGGCATATCGTCGCCCGGGATATGGGTCGAGTTGACGGATCTTGGCGATCTCTTCGTCAAGGACATGGATATTCACGCCGGTCGCTTTGGCAAGATGCTGCAAACGGTGCGGGAGCAGATCTTCGAGATGGTCGCGGACAAGCCTTGCGGCAAGGCCTTCTTCACTGTCGCCGTTGGCTTTTAGCTGGGCTGCGAGGCACTCTTTTACGTTATAAGCTCCACAACCGACGGGGTCAAGCTGCATCACGGATTGACGTGCTTCTTCTGCGACCTCATCAGAACAGCGACTAGCGCGGCCAATTTCCTCGATCGAGGTTGTCAAACGGCCATCTTCGTCAAGGTTGCCAATGATCTGCGTCGCCGCCTCTTCGTGGCGGGTGCTTAGGTCGAGCATATTTAACTGCCATTCGAGGTGCTCGCTAAGCGACGGTGAATGTGTAAGAAATTGCTCAAAGCTCGGCGCGTCATCTTTGTACTCGATCTCTTGTGTTTTGTATCCGGGGTCGAGATAATCCTGAAATTCGCGTCCGTAGTCGATCTCGTCAAAGGAATCAGAGTTTTCAGTGTGCACCTCTTCTCCAGATTCCATTTCGCCAACAACGGTCGAATCAAATCCATTCTCTGAAGGAGCACCGGCGTCAAACGCCTCATAATCAGCGATTGACTGACCTGCCTCGATCATCACATCAGACGTCGGATCATTGCCATTCTCAAATTCGGCGTCATGGCCATCAGAATTTTGGTCGAGGATGTTGTCAGCGATCTCCTGCATCTCGTCGCCCGGCTGAACCTCTTCGAGAATGGGATTTGTGATCATCTCCTGCTCGACAAGCTCAGCCAACTCGATCGACGTCATCTGCAACATCTCGATCCGCTGCCGCAATTGCGGCGTAAGGATCATTTTTTGTTGTAGCTGATGATTAAGTCGTAAGGAAGACATACGCGATATTAACGCTGCCGTTTAGGTGGAGATCGGCCCAGTCAAGCAATTACCGTTCCTAAAAAGAATTATACAGACTAATTATGGAAAATGGAAAATTCTGTGAGAGTTATAACGCAAATCTTTCGCCAAGGTAAAGACGGCGAACATCCGCATCATTCACAAGTTCATCAGGGCTGCCGGAACGCAGTATCTTGCCTTCCGACATTATGTAGGCGCGGTCGGTGATGCCAAGCGTTTCGCGGACGTTATGGTCGGTGATGAGGATGCCGATGCCCTGTTGTTTGAGATACAGGATGATCTCGCGAATGTCATCGATCGCAAGCGGATCGATACCGGCGAAGGGTTCATCAAGCAAAATAAACTCCGGCTCCGTCGCTAAACATCGTGCGATCTCGACACGCCGCCGCTCACCACCGGACAGAGCATCGCCCCGAACCTTTCGCACATGATCGACTCCAAATTCGTTAAGTAGCTCGTCGAGGCGTGTGAAACGCTCGTCTCGCGACATCTTCATTGTTTCGAGAACCGCAAGGATATTTTGTTCGGCAGTGAGTTTGCGAAAGATCGATGGTTCCTGCGGAAGATATCCAAGCCCAAGCCTTGCCCGCAAATATACAGGCAAGCCCGTGACGTCACGTCCATTCAAACTGATCCCGCCGCCTTCGGTCTGCTCGAGTCCGACAAGCATATAAAAGGTTGTAGTCTTGCCGGCTCCATTTGCCCCAAGCAATCCGACGACCTCGCCCTTGTGGACGTTGACCGTCACATCATCAACGACGCGGCGGCGGCCGTAAGTTTTTTGCAAACCCGTACCAACAAGTACACCGCTATCGGGGAGATGTCCGTTTGTGTTTTCAGTCTCTGGCATTAACTATTTATCGGGGTTGATCTTGTACGTTGAGCGTATTCGCCCTGAGCCATTTTGTTTTGTCTTACCTTCAGTCACAAAGCGGCTTTCGCGCATCATAAAGGTAAATTCTGCGGCCTGTGATGACCCTTGTTCCGTATCCGTTATCGACGCCGGATTTCCACGAATGATCGCCTTTTCATCCCCAGCAGTATATTGTACCCAATTTCCCGTCGCACGGCGTCCGGGCTGGGTTATGACGACCGAATTCTCCGCAATTGTTTTGGAAAGCTCGTTATTCTCATTTAGATAGACCTCAGCAAAGCCCGACGTGAGCCGATCAGTTCCCTGACGAATATCGACATTGTCGCGGTATTGGATGATCCGCTTGTCGCGTTCATAGGTCATCGTCCTCGATGTTGCAAAAACAGGAACCGTACTTTCCTTGCCCTTGAGCTTTTGCTTTACGTTATAGACCGCACTTTGCACATTGCCCTCGGCGGTGAATTTGCCCTCGGATTGCTGGATCGTCACGCGGTCGCCGCGAACATAGTTGTTTTCCTGCCATCCGCGAGCGTTACCTGTATAGACCGCAATTTCAGATCCGTGGTCAAATTCGGCGTTGTCTGATGTCATGAATACGGGTTTGTCAGATGCCGCAAATGGTGCAGTATCCGCCATCGCCTTGCGGCTGTAATAGGTAGTGCTGACGCCGCCGCGAAGATACGTCTTGCGATTCTTAGTATCCCAATCGATCTCGCGAGCTTTTGCGCGAGCCCGCGAATCCCACGCGGTAGGCTCACCGCCACGCATCCGCAAAGTCTCATCGGACTTAGAGAAACTCATCTGCCCTGCGATCGCGTTGCGGTCGAGTTCGGTAAATTTTGTATTGCCCGACGCCTCGAATTGCTCAACGTCTTTAGACTGAGCACTAAAATTAGCGGTCAATTGATCAGCAACGAGCGTCTGGGTGCCACGGTCTGCTTTTGCGACTGTCGGCACGCGAACTGTTTTAGTCTTTTTGCCGCCAACACAGGTCTTAGCATTATTCCCTGTCGGAAAAAACTCACAATCAAATCGCGGAGCGTTGATCGTTGTCTTGTAGTTTTCAGGGGTGGCACGCAGAGGTTCGACAAAAAGCTCAGCATTTCCGACGGCTTCGGCTCTTTGGATGTCTTTGCCGCTCGCATTGAAGGTCGTCTTTACCGTGTCGGCCGTGACGCGCTTATTCGCAGCGTCAGCGTCGCGGTTAGGTACATCAAGCTGAATAGTCGTCCGGCCATCGGTTTGCATTTTCTCAAGCAATCCCTCGCCTTTGAACAAAAGATGAATCGCACGCGGGGCAGTCATTGTGACGAGTGAATATTCAGTTGTCTGGTTGGGCACGAGCTGAGCGGTGCTTTGACCGATCGTGGTTGCAGCAGAAAGCTGTCGATTGTCGTTAAACGTGACGTTCAACTCAGGCGCTGAGACGGATGTTGTTCGCTCGGTTGTCGTTTGACGAACAAAACCGTTGCCGGTTACGACGGCATATTTAAGTTTCTTGTCGGCGAAAAGATCCGCATTTACAGCATCGCCTCTTAGATAGTTTGTGTCCTGCGAGATCTCTGCCCCGCCGGTTAGGGCGATCTTGAGAGCGGCTTGGTCGTAGATCGCATTTGCCGAGCGAATATCCGTAGCCTTGCCGCCCGATGTCGTCACAATGTGGACGCTGTCTTTCAACTCGTAACGATCAGAGGCTTTGTCAAACAGAGCATAACCAGCATCGATGGTTGTGGGTGACATTCCCGCTTCGACAGAGTTGATATGCACATTGTCGAACATCTCGAATTGCTTTAATTGTGCACCCGACATTACGTCAGAAGTCTTAGCTTGCTCAGTTTTGTCGCTGGACAAAAACAGCGAAGCACGCCCGGCGGTAACATCGGTCTTTACCACATTGCCGGTGGATTTGGATTTGGAATCGATAGCGATGGCGACGTTGTTATTTAGATCGATCTTGTTCGCGATCTGGTCGTAGGTCGCGGAAGCGGCGTTGATCTTGGCGTAGCGGATGCCCGATTTAACCAGTTCAGGCGACTCAAACGCCTCGATCTCGACATCTTTTAGCAGATCAAGCCGCTTTTCGCCCATCTTGACGGTTGCTCCGACTGATTTCCCGCGAATATTCTCGCGTGCAAATTCGACGAGCTCGTCGGCATCGGCGGTCTCGGCCGATTTACTGTAAGTGATGTTGTTGGTCTTTACCTTAAGCCCGTCGCGGCTCTCGATATTGACGTTACCGTTCATGTACGCGGTGAAGTTTTTGTTCTCTTCGGGCACGTACAGCACTTTTTGAGCAGAGAGCTTGTCCGCTGGATTTCCCGCATCGTCGAATATCTCAAAATATGCGTTTTCGAGCTCCTGATGGTTGTCGGAGAATGTTTTCGCGTAGTCCGCCTTTACATAATATTTCGAGACGCCGTTGTCGGTTTCGAGTCTTTCGTAGCCAGTCACCTCAGCCACGACATCGGTCGAAAGTTGGGTATGTTCACTCTTTAGTTTGAATGGCGTGGTATTGCGGGAACGGTAAAAACCGACGACGACCGCGATGATCGTGACGCCCAGCAATCCGACAGCAGCGTAGCGGAAATATCTGGGCAGATTTGCCCGTAACTTAAAGTCTTTTGGCGTGTTAGGTTGTATCTCGGCCACTTGGTTAATTATCTGCTCTGAGGTCCTCGACGACAAGTTGCAGCCGGGTATTTCCTTGCCACGTATTTGCCTCGGCAACGTAAGCTAGTTCGATGCGGGAATTGGGGGCGAGCGTTTGCCCCTTTGATTTGGCGACCCCATCCCACCACACGGCCTCAAACGCCTTTCCATTGCTGTCGTACAGCTTTAGCTTGAGGTGCTTTTCCTTCATGACAAACGGTTCGTCGCGAAGCGTAAGGTCGCGTGTAACAAAGATAGGCTTAGGGTTTCCGGCGCCAAATGGCTCAAATGCGGCGAGTTCGTTGACAAGCCCGATGCTGAGGGTTTCCGTCGTCACCACCGCGTCGATCAATAATTCAGGTGTCCGTTCGTCAACCGGGATCTTTGTGTCGGCGTATTCATGAAGCCGAGCCCGCAACGCCTCAATATTTTCATGCTTTGCTTTCATGCCCGCAGCCATTACGTGCCCGCCAAAAGATTCGAGCAGATCGCAAACCGAGCCGAGAGCTTCGAATAGGTCAAATCCTTTAATGCTGCGGGCGCTGCCGGTGGCGATGCCGTCCTCGAGTGAGAAAACGATGGTCGGGCGGTAGAATTTCTCAGCCACACGAGAAGCGGCTAGTCCAACGACGCCTTTGTGCCAGCCTTCGCCGGCGACGACCATAAATAGAGCGTCCGGGAAAGCGGTCGCTTCGAGGATGGCAAGATCAGTGACTTCCTGTTGGACCTTTTGCCGTTCGCGGTTGCGGCTGTCTATCAAATCCGCGATCTTTCTTGCTTAGCCAAAATCACTGGCTTCTAACAGCTCGACGACGTGTGTTCCGACCTCCATCCTACCGGCGGCGTTGATACGCGGGCCGATGCGAAAGCCTATGTGCATGCTCGTCATGTCGGAGCGGCAATCGGCGACTTCCATCAGAGCTTTGAGGCCCCAGTTGTCGGTTTTGACGAGGTCTATCAGCCCAAGAGCGACGATCGCACGGTTTTCGCCGGTCAAATTAACAACATCCGCAACTGTGCCGATGGCCGCGATCTTTAAGAGGCCCGATATCTCGGATTCGAGACCGAATTCGCGCAACAGCGCGTGTGCCAGCTTAAACGCCACACCCACGCCCGCGAGATTGTCGTCCGGATATTCGCTGTCTGGATGAAACGGGTTTATGAGCGCAACGGCGGGCGGTAGGACGGTGTCGTCTTTGATCTCGTGATGGTCGCAGATGATCGTGTCCATGCCGATCTCTTTTGCTTTTGTGACCTCTTCGAAATTCGACGTGCCGGTATCGACGCTTACCAATAATGTATAGCCGTCCGCACGAGCGGTTTCGAGCGGTGCGAAGTTTATCCCGCGATTCTCAGTAAATCGGTTCGTGATGTGATAACTCGTCTCAAGCCCAAGCAGCGAGAATGTCTTTCGCAGCAAAACCGTTCCGGTCGTGCCGTCAACATCCAGATCGCCCCAGATGAGGATCTTTTCTTTGTTCTCGACGGCCAGTTTTATACGATCGACGGCCTCACGCATTCCGTGCATTAGGAATGGTTCGTGGAGATGTTCGGGAGAAGGATTAAGAAATGTGCGGGCCTTTTCAGGGGTGTCGTGGCCGCGGGAGATGAGCAAAGCAGCGATCAGCGGTTTGACGCCAAGCTCGGCTGCGAGCAGATTTATCGCGGCAGCGTCATGTTTGCGTATCGTCCATCTCTTTTGCATAAGGGATATTACCGCAGAGACGCTGAGACGCTGAGAGGAAAGAGTTAAATAAGTTGCTTTGCTTTCTCCTCTGCGTCTCAGCGTCTCCGCGGTTCAAATCTAGCTAATAACCGGGTCGATCATGCCGAACCACAACAGCCCAAGGATCGCGGCGGCGACGACTAGCCGGTAGACGATAAAGACGACGGTTGTATTCCTACGCAAAAAAGCAAGCAGGAACCATATCGACAGATAGCCGACGATGCCCGCCGCCAAAGTTCCGCCGATGAGCGGCACAAGGCTTTCTTTCGGCAGTATCTGAAAGCCCTCGCGAAGTTCTAACAATCCGCTCGCGCCGATGGCGGGTATTGATAGCAGAAACGAGAATCTCGCGGCCGTTTCGCGTTTTTCGCCCGCAAAGAGCCCGCCCATTATCGTGCTTCCCGAACGCGAAGCTCCGGGCATTAGTGCCAGTGCCTGACAAAATCCCTGCACGATCGCGTCCGTCAGCCCCAGGTGCCGCATCTCTTTACGCTGATTTCCGACGCGTTCGGCGACCAGTAGCAGCAGAGCGATGGCGATCATCATTATCGCGATGAACCACAGGTTCTTGGTCGCCGGCCCCTCGATATGTTTCTTTAACAGCAGCCCCGCGACGCCGATCGGGATCGAGCCGATGATTATCAACCACCCAAGCCACGATTCTTCGCTCAGGAAAATCGGCCGGTTGCCGTCCGTGCCAGAAAAACGCATCTTGCGGCGGTTAAATACGAGGTTCCAATGGTCCCGCACAAACGCCGTCGTGATGCCCCAGATATCGCCAAAAAAATAAATGATCACCGCCGCCAGCGTCCCCAACTGCAGCACCGCCATCACCGCCGTCGTCTTTTGCGGATCGCCGTCGTAAATGCCGGTCAGCCTCGCCGCAAACACCATATGCGCCGACGACGAGATCGGAATAAACTCCGTCAACCCCTGTACGATCCCGATGATGATGGCTTGTAATAGATCCATAAATTAACAAAGACGAGCCGCGAGCCGTGAATTAAAAGAAGAATCTAACATAACTGGACAGTGAATAGTGAATAGTGAACAGTGAATAGTGGTCAGACGGAAGCGTTTTTTGAGTCTGCGGAGCAGACGGTATATTTGTAGCCCACATCGCAAGATGTGGGAACGGATCAACCAAATAATCGAGCCGTTGGAAACGGCGGCAAAATATCCGACATTAATTGTTATGTCACCGTCTCCGACGGTTCGGAACGGTAATATGACTTAACCCACATCTTGCGATGTGGGCTACAACTATTTCCCCGTCGCAGACGGTTCAAAAATAACGGCACGTCAAGCGATTTCGCCGTAACACCCACAACACCCGGCGACCCCGAACAACTACAAGTCCGCGTCCAACTCAAAAAATCCAACGAAAACTACGGCCAACCATCCGATCCTGCGTACGTGACGGTGAATCCGTGAGGAATGTGATCAATATCTGATGCGGCTTGCCGCTCTATTCGCGGTGAAGCTCCGCTTCACCGTTTTATTTATCTCTACTTCGCGGCTACGCCGCCGTGCGGAGGCATAGCCTCAAGAGTTTTGAGACCCAGCCGGAAAAGCACAGCTTTTCCGCAAATAGACGGGCAAAGCCCGACGAAGAAAAGGCCGCGAACATCACGCTCGCGGCTTTTTTTATTTGATTTGGCGTGCCGGTTTTTCCGGAGACTTTGACATCTCTCTGCGATAGGAGCTTACAATTTTGAGAAATTGAATCTTCTCTTCTTCACTTGTAATGGTTGCGACAAACTGGGCCCAAAACACTCCGGCTAACATTATCGTATTTCGACCGGATTTTACGATTCCGATGGTAACCGCAAAATCAAA
Source organism: Pyrinomonadaceae bacterium (assembly GCA_044228425.1). Classification (GTDB taxonomy): domain Bacteria; phylum Acidobacteriota; class Blastocatellia; order Pyrinomonadales; family Pyrinomonadaceae; genus OLB17. Next base: position 26,281 of record JBGAUY010000011.1, read on the forward strand.
GCCCTTTATTACCTCTTTGCAAATCAATTCCTTCTTGTTTTTTTCAAAGACTGACCCGACCATTCCCCCAGAGAAGTTGATCTTGAATTTGCCGTCTAATGAACTAATTGATCCAAACCACGCGTCAATATGTCCGCTCGATTCGAAAACACTAAACCCTTTAGGTAAGTCAACGATTGCGGAAGGAAAAAGCCGCGCTAATCTGGGTTTCTTTGATGGTTCCGGGATAGCTGGCAATTCACACTGCGATTGGACAGCCGTATTCGCGATGACGATTAAACTGATTGCAAAGATGATCTTTATTTTGCTATCCATTGTTAAAACAATATTCTCACAGATCGGATAGACCGGAAAGAAAAACTATTCCCGAAACCGCGCCTTGCCCGCTGTCTTATCGTAGAGCCAGGCGGGCATTATTTTTGCTAGTTTGACGACCCAGGCGAGCTGCCAGGGGAAGGCGGCGAATTTCTTTTTGTTTTCGATCGCGCGGATAAAATACGGGATGGCGTCGTCGAGTTCCATGATAAACGGCATTTTGTTTGAGCGGCCCGAGGTGAGCGGCGTTTTGATAAAGCCCGGATGGATGATCGTGACGTCGATGTTGTGGCGGGCGTTGTCGAGCCGGACGCTCTCGAAAAATGCGGTCATCGCGGCCTTGCTGGCCGAATACGCAGCGGATTTTGGCAGCCCGCGAAAACCCGCGAGGCTTGAGATCGCGACGAGCTGGCCGGAACCGTGTTCGATCATCGGCTGGATAACAGCGTGGATCGAATTGACCGCCCCGAGCAGATTGATGTCGATGAGCTTTTTGACCGAAGCCGGATCATACGCCCGCGTAAGCGTATCATTCCCACCCATCCCCGCGTTCGCGATCATGATGTCGATATGGCCAAACTCATCGCGGAATTTTTGCGCCGCGTCTGCGAGAGCTTCCGCGTCGGTCACGTCAACGCTAAATGTCCGTCCGGTCCCACCCAACGCTTCGCACCGAGCCGCAAGATCATCCAGCAACTCCTGCCGCCGAGCCAATAACCCAAGCACCGCACCTTTCTTCGCCAACGCCAGCGCAATTCCCTCTCCGATCCCCGTCGAAGCTCCGGTGAGGAATACTGTTTTATCTTTCCAGTTCATTTACTTTATTTTTTAGAACCTCTAACAGAGTATCGACCGTGCTCAGATGCGTGCGAAATGCGAGACACGCGAAACGCAGCGTAAATTCGCCATTGAGCATCGTCGATGAGATAAATATACGGCCGTCGGCGACGACCGATTCGAGCAGCCGTTTATTAAATGTATTCGCATCACCCGTTTTCGGCAACCAGCGATAGGTCACGACCGAGAGTTCGGGCTCGATCTTGCTTTCAAAACCAAGCTTCTTTATTTCGGCGTGGAAATATTTAGCGAGCAGCAGCTTTTCCTCAAGACAAGCACGAAACGGCGCGATGCCGTGAAGTTTTAACGGCAGCCAGAGCCGCATTCCGCGAAAATGTTTGGTCAGCTCGGGCGACAGTTCCGCCGGCGAAGGCTCGTCCGCCGAGCTCGCCGCGTCCTGCATATAGTTGGCGGTGTAATAATGCGATGCGTTCAACGCCGCGGCATCCTTGACCAAAACGACGCCGAGACCGTAGGGCAGGAATAGCCCTTTGTGCGGGTCGATGACAAGCGAATCTGATGTCTCAATTCCCTTTAGCTTTTCTTTGCCCTCGTCCGTCAGAACAAAAAATCCGCCATAGGCCGCGTCGATGTGATACCACAAACCATTTTCACCAGCGATCCCGCCGATCTCGGTCAGTGGATCTATCGCTCCGACATCGGTCGTCCCGGCGGATGCGACAACGAGGAAAGGATTAAGTCCGTCTGCTTTGTCAGCCGCGACTTGCTCAGCAAACGCGGACGGAATAATGCGGTATTTTTCATCGACCGGCAGATGTCGGACGGGGCACTCGCCAAGCCCGGCGATGCGGATGGCTTTATCGACCGAGTGATGAGCCTGTTCGGAAAGATAAATGACCGAGCGGGTGATGCTGTTGGCTTTGATCTGCTTGGCGTCGCGGGCCGTAACGATGGCGATAAGATTGGCAATACTGCCGCCCGATGTCAGATTACCCACCGCCGTCGCAGGATAACCGACGATCTCACTCATCCACCGGATGAGCATATTCTCCATCCGCACCGCTCCCGGCGAAGCGTAAAACACGCCCGCGTAACGGTTAAAAACATCTGCCAGATAATCGCCCAGCGCGGAATAATAGATGCCGCCGCCGGGAATGTACGCGACGTGTCCGCCCGACGCGGGATTTAGCCCGGGTGTATCGACGTTCTCCTTTATTAAGGTGATAGCTTCATTAATGCCAATGCCGGTTTCCGTGATCGGAGAATCAAGCAGCCCGATGCCTTTGTCATCGGAGATGTTGTAGGCGTTTAGCGATGCGACATTGTCGAGAAAATCTTCGGAATAGGCGAGCACAGTGGAACGGACGGCTTCCCTCTCGTTTGAGTCGGGTTCCAGCAGACGTGACGATCTTTCGAGTTCGAGCAGGCGGTCTCTCATTTAGACCTCAACAATAGTGGTGACAATGACGGGTTTTGAGCTGATCTCTTTTTGCACAAAACGCTTTAGGTGGATGCGTAGATTTTCTTTGAACAGCTTACGGTCGGCGATGTGCTCGGGTTTCATGTCAGCGATCGCTTTGATTATAGACTTGCGAGTGTCGGCGGCGAAACCATTAAGCGGGTCGATGCCGGCGACGCCTTCGAACGTAACCTGCGGCTCACCGTTTAGCTGATTTGTGTTCTTTTCCATTGCGACGACCAGCGAGATCGCACCGCCGTACGCGAGTTTTTTGCGTTCGCGGACGACATCGTATTCGATCTCTTCCATCGACTCTTCGTCGATAAAGGTTTTGAACAGCTCGCGTTTCTCGACGACCTTTGCAGAACGCTCGTCGAGTTCGAGCACGTTACCGTTTTCGATCAGGATGATGTCCTCGTCGCTATAGCTGCCGACGTGGTTTTTGATGAACTCTTTTTGCCGAAACAGCATCCGGTATTCGCCGTGGATCGGGATGACGAACTTTGGTTTAGACGTCTCGACCATGATCTTGATATCACCCTGCGAAGCGTGGCCTGAAACGTGAACAAGACGCCGTTTCTCTTCGATAATATTTGCACCGCGTTTATAAAGATGGCCGATCAGGCGGCTGATGTTTTTTTCGTTGCCGGGGATGATACGGGCCGAGAGGATGACCGTATCGCCGGGTTCGATCTCAAGCCCTTTGTAGGTCGAGGTCGCAAGATTCCACAGCGCCGCACGCATCTCGCCTTGTGAGCCCGTCACGAGATAACAGACCTCGTCATCGTCGAGAGCCCGCGAACCGCCGAGATCGACAAGCGTGCCGTGCGGGATCTTTAGCAGGCCCTGCTCTTCAGCGATCTCGACATTTTTCTGCATCGACCGTCCGCAAACGCAGACTCGGCGGCCAAACTGATGTGCAATATCAAAAACGATCTGCAAACGATGGAGCGAAGAGGAGAATGTCGAGACGAACATACGTCCTTCGGTTTGTTCAAAGATCTCTTCGAACGCCGGAATTACCGCCATTTCAGATGGCGTTCTTCCCGGAACAGTCGCATTGGTTGAATCGCACAGCAAAGCAAGGACACCTTCGTCACCAATGCGGCCGAGAGTTTTTAGATCATACGGCTTTCCGATAACAGGCGTGTCGTCGATCTTATAATCGCCGGTGTGGATGATCGTGCCAACGGGCGTGTGTATCGCCAGCGAAAAGCATTCGACCAGCGAATGCGACGCGTGGATAAACTCTATCTTAAAATTACCAATTTCGATGATGTCGTTCGCCTCGACGCGGTGGAGCAGCACGTCATCGAGCATGTTAAATTCGCCAAGCCGCTTTTCCGTCAGGGCGAGCGTAAAACGCGACGAATAGACCGGCAGATTAAACTTTTTAAGGATGTAGGCGAGAGCACCGATGTGGTCTTCGTGGCCGTGCGTTAGAATGATCGCGGTCAGGTCATCGCGATACTCCTCAAGAAAGTCGAAATTTGGTATCGAGATATCGACACCATACGGCGTTTCCTCTGGAAAACCCATACCGGCATCGATAATTATCATCTCGTCGGCCCAGCGGATGCCCATACAGTTCATCCCAAATTCGCCGATCCCGCCAAGCGGTATTATTTCAACTTTGCTCAATATTTACCTCACTTCGAATTGTGCAGTATAACATAATGGCCGAAAGCGGTTTTAACGCAGAGTATGCTGAGGACGCGGAGGGGAATAGAAATATCTTTCTTTCCTCCGCGTTCCCTGCGGTCTCTGCATTAATAATTTCTTCAAAAGTTTTGAAACCGTTCGGCTAGCCCGCGCGTCTTTCACCTGACAGCAATTTTTGAGGTCGAAAGTATGAACAAGCAGTTTTCAGATGAACAACTAGATCAGATGATGCGGACGATGATGTCGGACGCCTCGCTCGACGATGCTGCGGTCAATGAGATCGCGGATTCGCCGACGATGTGGTGGGCCGTGCAGCGTCAGATCGCCGAGCAAAAAGCGACGGCAGTTTCACCATGGCCTCCGGTAAATATCATTCGCCGGTTGCTGATGATCGGAGTTCCCACTACTGTCGCGGCTGCATTGCTTATTTCGTTGTTTGTGTTTCGTTCGGGTGAAGCGATTAATGATGTAGCGGCTGTGCCGACGAATATTGAAGCACCGACGCAGCGGGCTACGATATCTAATAATGATGTTCCTTCGTTAGTAAATCCAGATATTAAACAGCCCGAACAAAAGCGGCCTCAGACGATCGCGACAAGTCTCAAATCTTCGGCAAAACAGGCAAAGAGACAGATCGTCTCAACCCAAGCTGTCGCAAAAGAAAAGACCGAGATCAAGACAGAATTTATAGCACTTTCATACGCACGCAACCCTGACAGCGGACAGATCGTTCGCGTCAAGGTACCTAGTTCGATGATGGTGACGCTTGGGCTTGTGGCGAGTGTCGAAAAGCCGTCAAATCTCGTAGATGCAGAAGTTGTCGTCGGTGATGACGGGCTGACGCGGGCAATACGTTTTATTCGTTAGTTTTCAGGAGTTAGTAATGAAGAGAAACGCATTTATATCAATTTTTATAACACTATTAATAACTATAACGGTGGCCGCACAGCGTCCGCCGCGTCAACCCGGCCAGCCCGGTTTGGGCGGCCCGCCAAACGGCCAGATGCGTCCCGGTGATGATATGCAGGGTGAACGAAGGCCGCCGCAGGACGATTGGTTCAAGCGTCTCGATACAAATAAAGATCGGAAGCTAGACGCAACTGAATTGCAGACCGCCATAGAGGTTTCGTTTACGGAATACGACAGAAATTCAAACGGCACGATCGATGCAAATGAGATCCGTCGGCAGCCCCGAGGTGGCAACGACGGCCCGATGGGGCCGGGAATGCCTCCCCAAGGCCCGCCGATGGGGCAGGGTGGAATGAGGCCCCAAGGTCAGCCGATGGGACAGCCTGGTCCACCAATGGGACAAGGTATTCGTCCAGATGGTCCACAAGGTGGCCCCGAAGGCAAAAAGATGCTGCCGCCATTCTTCTTTATGGATAAGGCCACCGAGGGAGCAACAACGAGCCGCACGGAATTTGAGCAGATCGTTAAGGCCACATTTAACGAAATGGACAAGAACGGCGACGGAGTGATCTCGAAAGAAGAGGCCCGCCCGCCAAAACGCGAGGGCGGTAACCCTCCGCCGCCAAATGCGCAATTCATCGGTGCCGAGCTCCGCTTTGGCGACAAACTGGTTAAATCACAGCCATTTTCAGCAGAAACTGTTATCGAAGACACTCGTCGGCTCTTTGACGGAACGACTGTCACCAAAACGAACAAAGGTGCTTTCTATCGGGACGCTGCTGGCCGTACACGCCGCGAACAGCCGCTCGAAATGGTTGGCGGTGTAAGCATCGCGGGAACGGATGGCAAGCCGCAGATGCTTGTGTTCATCAATGATTTCGCGTCGAAAACGCAGTATTTCCTCGATTTGAATAACAAGGTTGCCCGTCAGCACGGCATTGGAGGTAATCCGCCAAATGAACCCGGTACGCCGCCGGACGCAAAGACCGAATCACTTGGTACGAAGACGATCGAAGGCGTTGCCGTCGAAGGAACACGCATTACATTTGAGATACCGGCTGGTCAGCTTGGTAATGAAAAGCCTATCCAGGTCGTTAGCGAAAAATGGTTTTCACCCGAGTTGCAGATGATCATATATTCTCGTCATCTCGACCCGGTTGCGGGCGAGCATGTTTTCAAACTCGTAAACATAAAACGCACCGAACCGTCGGCGGATCTGTTTGCTGTACCGAGCGGATTCCGTATCGAGAAAGGCCCCGGACGACCACCGGTGAAAGAATGAACTCTCTGCAATTTGTTTAGAGCATCGGAAACGAAGAAAATGCTTGAAGAGGTTCTTACTATCAATTTGCAGACGAACACCGTGTCTCAGGCGGATATCATGACAGACATCACGCCGGCCAGCGATGAGCAGCTAGTACAGGCTGTGCTTGGCGGAGACGAGACGGCGTTTGCAGTGATCTTTGAGAGATATACACGCCCAATGACGCGTGTAGTCAGTCGGTTTTTTCGTGAGCGCAGCGACATCGAGGAGTTTGTCCAGCAGAGTTTTACCAAGGCATACTTTTCGTTAAAAAAATATCGCGGCGGCGAGGAAAACTCGTTTCCGGCGTGGATGACGCGGATCGCGGTGAATGTTTGTTACGACGAATTTCGACGGCGTGGCCGACGAGCCGAAAGTTTGATTACTGACCTTAGCAGCGATGAAACTGATTATCTTGAGACTGTCGCAGACGGACGAAAGCCATCGGTTGAGCGGCAACTAACTGCAAGGCAGCTGACAGAAAAGATACTTAGCGTGTTAGATGAGCAAGACAGAATAGCGATGACTTTGGTATATTCAGAAGATTATTCGCTGAGCGAGGTGGCCGAGGCCATCGGGATTAGCACGAGCAATTTGAAGTCTAGATTGTTTCGTTGTAGGAACCAGATCAAAAGTAGATTTGGGCATTTATTCAAATAAATAATAGCTAATTTGGTGCAGGAGTCATGATTAGTATGAAGAGACTTAAAATATTCGTGTGCGTGGCGTTCGTAGCCGTAGCTGGGGCATTTGCCTTATTAAATTCAAAAGCGGTTACAGGCCAGAGCGGCAGTTCAGCGTTATCGGCACCGACAGGTGTCATTGCGTCGGACAGTAAATATAACAATAAAGTCACGATCTGGTGGGATACCATTCGCGGGGCGACCAGCTATCGGATTTTCCGCAACGTGACTAACAATCCCGCGACCGCGACCGATATCGGGTCGACAGTTTCCAATTTTTTCCAGGACGGCAGCATTCCCGCAGGACAGACTGCATTCTATTGGGTTCGTGCGGAAAACAGCTCGACGGTTAGTGAGATGAGCGTGTCCGACCAAGGCACTCGCACAAATACCCCAAGCGGTCCTGCTCCACAGCTTAATCCGCCGCCGCCAGCTCCAGTTGGCAACGAAACAACTGCCACAAAGATCTATTTAGGCAAAGCTCTGTTTTGGGATGAGCAGATGTCATCTACGCGGACAGTTTCGTGCGGCACTTGCCACCACTCAAATAACGGCGGCACAGATCCGCGTTCGGTCGCGTCGGCGACGATCAATCCCGGCTCCGACGCGATACTCGGGACCCCGGACGATGTTCGTGGTTCTGCCGGCGTACCGTTTACAAACCCCGACGGCAGCTACACCAGCGTGCCGAACTACGGATTAAATGCGCAGGTCACGGGGCGTAAATCGGTGTCACATATCAATTCGGCCTATGCTCCGATCTTGTTTTGGGACGGACGCGCTACCGGGCAATTTCGTGATCCCCTGACTGACAATATTCTTCTAAATGCCGGGGCGGCTCTTGAAAGCCAATCCGCCGGGCCGCCTGTATCTTCATCAGAAATGGCACACACGGGCAGAGACTGGAGTGATGTCGCCGCCCGTATGGCAGTGTCAAAACCGCTTGCCCTTTCGCCTTCGATCCCAACTGCTCTTAATACATGGATAGGTGGCCGAACGTACCCAGATCTGTTCCTCGAGGCATTTGGCACCGCGGAAGTAACGCCGGCTCGGATATCGATGGCTATCGCGGCGTACGAACGTGCTCTTTATACAGATCAGGCACCGGTCGATCTCGATGGCGCGGGCATCACGCAGATCTCAGCTGCAGCGGCTCGCGGACGCGGCATATTTAACGGCCCGGCAGGCTGCAATGTATGTCACGCCGGACCGCTATTCACCGATAATAGTTTTAGAAATATCGGTGTGCGTCCTGCAAACGAGGATACCGGACGCTTTCAGGTAACCGGAAATAATCAGAATATTGGTGAATTTCGTGTGCCCGATCTGAGAAATGTTTCCTTACGCGGTTCGTTTTTTCACAACGGACAATTTACGACACTCGCGCAGGTTGTGGCGTTTTATAATCGCGGCGGCGATTTCCGCAACGCACCAAATTTTCAAGGTGCGTTGATTCGTCCACTCGGCCTCAATGGTAACCAGCAAAATGATCTGGTCGCCTTTCTGCAATCACTTACCGATCCGCGTCTCGTGACTGAATCGGCTCCGTTTGACCGGCCAATGCTCTTTACCGAATCAGCGTTTGTCCCCACCCTAACTGGAACTGGCATCAGCGGGTCGGGCGGATTTGTGCCCGAGATGAAGATATTTTCGCCGCCGATCGTTGGCAATCCAAACTTTACCGTTTCGATGAGCAACGCTTTGGGTAATGCCCAAGCGACCCTTGTGATAGCCGGTGTGCAACCGGGTAATACTCCGGTGCCTGTTCGAAACGAGCTAAGACGGTTGACCGTTAATACCGCTAATACCGGAGCGGGTAACGGCTGGTCGTCGGTGAGTTTTACGTTCTCGTTGCCGAGAAAACTACGCGGCATGACATTTTACGCACGATGGTACGTGCAGGATCCAAGTGCACCGGGCGGTTATGCTGTGTCGCAAGTTGCGGTGATCAATGCATTTAACACCTCGGCAAGCGGAAGTTTTACGTCAAGATCTGAAGAACTTCAAGAGCCAGTTATCGAAGTAATAAACACAGATAAGAAAATGAATTTTCGCTAATTACTTTCTATATTTAGTTTGGTCATCGGGGCGTCTCTGACGCCCCTTTTTTAATCGCGGCGGTTAGAGTGACCCATTCATCGAGCGTGAGCGTTTCGGCACGACGTATGCTATCGATAGCCGCAGAATCTAAAACGGAACCCGCGTCAACGTAGATGCCCTTTAGGTTATTAAAGATCGTCTTCCGTTTTTGGGCGAAGGACTGGCTAACGACCTTGCGAAAGACGACCTCATCGCCAACGAACGCAGATTGTGGCGTTAGCCTTATAATAGAACTCCACACTTTTGGAACGGGACGAAATGAGCTGGGAGCAACATCGAAAAGGTATTCAATGTCAAATGCAGTTTGAGCGATGACGCTTAAGTAGCCGCGCTCCTTTGTCGCGGGCTTGGCGATGATCCGCTCGACGACCTCGCGCTGAAACATCAGCACGAGCGTCGAGAAAATATGACGTTGTTCGATCAGTCGTTGAAGTATCGGCGTGGAGATGTTGTATGGAAGATTAGCGACGAGTTTCACGCCATTAGGCTTATCAACGATCGAAGCAAAATCCAGGTTTAGAGCATCGGCGTTTACGAGTCGGAAATTTTCATCGTAACGAAACTGCGATTGGAGTACCGGCACAAGTTCCCTGTCAAATTCGACCGCGACAACATTCGCTCCTGTTTTAACAAGTGTTTCGGTCAAGGCACCTGTGCCGGGACCTATCTCAATTACCGTGTCGGAATCTCTAACTTCAAGTGCCCCGACAATGCGATCGATGACAGATGCGTCGTGAAGAAAGTTTTGCCCGAGAGACTTTTTGGCACGGATCTTCATCAGATTTTATCAAGCGGGATAGCCTGTGATCTCGATCTCATCACCAAGATGCTCAACTGTGACGTCATCAAGCCGCAACGCTTGTCCGATCGAGTCTGCCCCGGCACCGCCGATGGCGTTTGGGGCTTCGCGGCCGCCGATGATGATCGGCGCAGCGATAAACGTGACCTTATCGACCAGACGCGAATCGATAAATGAACCTGCTATCTCTGAGCCGCCCTCGACTAAAACACTTTGAATATTGCGCCTTTTCAACTCGCCAAGAACGCCCGCGAGATCACGTCCTCCCATTTGGGTCTTGACGACATCGACTCCGGAATGAAAAAGCGTCTCGACGGCCTCTTCGTCGCGGCTGTTTGTGAAAACCATTGTCGGCGTCTCTTTGGCGGTCGTTACGAGCGTCGAATCCAGCGGAATTCTTAATTGGTTATCAAGTACAACCCGTACCAGCGGCCGTCGTCGCGGGTTTTCGCTGCGGTCGGTCAGGCTTGGGTTATCAACAAACGCGGTATTGCCGCCGACGAGGATCGCGTCGTGCTCGTGTCGCAGATTCTGCACGCGTCTGCGTCCCGCATCGCCGGAGATCGCGGTCGAGACGCTGTTATCTATTGAGATTCGTCCATCGAGGGACATTGCGAGTTTTAGATGAACGAACGGACGCTGTTTTGTGTGCCAGCAGATGAATTTCTCGTTGAGCCGTGCGGCTTCGTCGGCAAGGATGCCGGTAACGACCTCGACACCTGCTTCACGCAAACGCTCAAAACCTTGGCCCGAAACGAGCGGGTTTGGGTCCTCGATCGGGCAGACGACCCTTTTGATGCCGGCGTTTATGAGAGCTTCCGTGCAGGGCGACGTTTTTCCGTGATGGCTGTGCGGTTCGAGTGAAACATACGCCGTGCCGCCGTTTGCCCGCTCTCCGGCATGTTCGAGGGCGATGGCCTCGGCGTGGACGATGTTGTCGTAGATGTAAGTTCCCTCGCCGACGATCACGCCGTCTGCCGAGATAATAACACAGCCGACGAGCGGGTTTGGCGAAACCAGACCGATGCCTTCCGCGGCGAGTTCGAGCGAACGCTTGACGAGAGCCTCGTCGTTAGATTGTGAGGCAGCGGTATCTATGACTTTTTGGGTTTCCTTGCTTTGCCTAAGTATTTTTCGTCCGGGCTTTTGCCTACGATCTGGGATGTACGGCTGCAGCTCGACACGCCGAGCGATGCCGGATCGGTTGAGTTCGAATAAATAATGTACGTCTTGCCGTCTTCAAATGTATATCCGCAAAGACAGCAGATATTCGCCGTTTCGACCTCGATAAATTCCGTCACCGGGCCTTTCCACGAACGCGTCACGGCGATCCTTGCGTACGCCTTTACGGGCTGGCCGTCCATCTTCTCGGCCGAATATCGGATCGAGACGACCTTGCCGGCGAATATAGCGGTTGCTGAGGATCTCGCTTCCCGAACCTGCGTTTTCAGGCTCACTCCTGGTTCCGGCATGAGACAGGAACACGCCGATGCGGTTTGAACCGATCCCAAAAACACAGCCGCGGCAAAAATCGCGATCAATAGAAAGTTTTTCATAAATCTCCTAGTTAAATAGTCCGTTAACATAGCTATCAGGGTCAAACACCATCAGGTCATCGACCTGCTCGCCGATGCCGACGTAGCGGATGGGGAGGCTGAGTTCTTTGGCGATGGCGACGGCGATGCCGCCTTTTGCTGTGCCGTCGAGTTTTGTGAGGACGATGCCAGTGACATCGGCGACCTTCATGAACTGGCGTGCTTGCTCAAGCCCGTTCTGGCCCGTGACAGCGTCGATGACCAGCAAAGTCTCATGCGGAGCCCCGACGACCTCACGCGAAGATATCCGCTTCATCTTTTCCAGCTCGGCCATCAGATTTGCCTTGTTGTGCAGGCGTCCCGCCGTATCGACGATCAGCACATCGGAATTGCGTGCTTTTGCAGCGGCGAGAGCGTCAAATAAAACCGCGGCGGGATCGGTTCCCTGCTTTTGCTGGACTATCTGCACACCGGCACGGTCGGCCCATATCTCGAGCTGGTCGCTCGCGGCGGCACGAAAGGTGTCGGCGGCGCAGATGAGCACCTCGTTGCCTTCGTTTTTGATCCGCTGCGAGAGCTTGCCGATCGTCGTGGTCTTGCCAACGCCGTTGACGCCAACGACCATCAGCACATAAGGCTTGATCGCCAGATCGACGCTGGTCTCGTCGGCCACGCCTTTTTCGGTAGATTGATTGAGAATGGTGAGTAGTTCGCGTTTCATCGCGGCTTTTAGGGCCCCAAGGTCGCTGATCTCCTGACGCGAGACGCCGCGGCGGATCGCATCGAGCACCTGCAAAGTCGTCGCCACGCCGATGTCCGTCGAGATCAGCATTTCCTCTAGCTCATCGAGCAGCTCTTCGTCGATCTGCTTGCGGCCCTCAAATATCGTGTCCAGCCGGTTATTGATCGAGTGCCGCGTCTTCTCGATCGCCCGGTTAAACCGCACCCCGATCTCACGCTCGACCGCCGCCTCCTGCTCCTGCAGCTCCTCGATCGACTTATCCAGCCCCAGTACCGAACTCGAAAATGTATCTTCCTTCTTCCTACGCCAAAAAAATGCCATATATATCCTGTCGGAACCACCTACGGTAGTGGGTGGTTTAAGCCAGATTACCTAGCCGTAACAATGTTCGTGGCCCCTCACGTTCAACCACCCGCTACTGCAGGTGGTTCTGACTAAGAGATCCATATAATTTACACCGCGAGGTATCTCGCAAACTAAAGAGTATAGGAAAATATTGAATGGTGAACAAACGGGCGTCTGAAACGGATTTAACCACGAAATACACGAAAGACACGAAAAGGTAGAAATATCTTTTGCTTTTCGTGCGTTTCGTGTATTTCGTGGGCAAAAGTCTTATCCGTCAGCGGAAAAGCTTCAACTTATCCGAATTCTTAAACAACGCGTAGCCGAGTACGCAGGAGAAGACGACGGTGATGTAGAAACCGAAGAGGCTGCTGAGGGCTTTGGCGGGGAGATTGCCGACGCCGGGCATGTCGAATTGGTAAAATATCGCTCCGAGGATCGCTCCGAAAGCACCGGAGACGACGGCGAGCACAAATGCCATTAACAGGATTTTGACGTACGAGCCGCCCAGGCGGCGGATGGTGTCGATTCCGACGGACGGATTCATCGTCGCCATGAAAGAGCGTGTATATCCCGCAACGGCACACGCCGCCGGGAAATAAATGATACCCCAAAGCAGCGTTATGCCCCCAAGGATAAGGAATAAAGCGCCGTAACCCATCACTTGTTTGAACATCGCTTCGCGTTCTTTGGCAATGGTTTCGGGCGTTTTGCCGACGGCGGATTCGAGTTGGGCCTTTTTCTGCTCGGCGATGTATTTGTTTAGCTGCTCAAAATCTTGTTCGCCGGGATCAGCGACGCCGCTCATATCCGGCATCTGACCGGGCTCGATCTGCCCTTTTTCAACTTGCTCGACGCGGCGTTTTTGAAACTCGGCAGTCCGATTTACCATCGCACGCACTTGTTCGCTCTGATTCGCGGCTTTGGCGGCGTAAGGCAGGCCGGGATTTACGATGCGGGCGGCGTCAGACTGAGCGGCGTTCATCTCTTTATTCACCGAGCCGACGACAAGAAACACGGCAACGAGAACAACGACGACGAACGGCCCGAACGACGACAAATATACGCCGATGCTCAAAAAGAACGGATGCACAACGTCATCCCAGATCGAGAAATCGTCAAACGAGGGCATGAAATTTTCCTCGAGCTTGCCTTGTGAGAAGTTTTCTACGGTGTTCGCCATGATGCCAAATGAGAGCGTGTTCGCCATCATAAAACTGATCAAAGCCCCGAACATCATAAAGATCCCGCCAAACCCCGCAACGCCCTGTCCGACCGAAAAGAACATAAACATCAACGCACCCATTATCAGGCTCGCTTTGAACCGGAACGGAACCGCGAGTGCGCGGCCAAAATCAGCAAAGCCAAAACCCTCTTCGAGAGCGGCATTGATGCGGTTTTCTCGTTGAACCTTTTCAACGACCGGTGCAGCTAACGAACGGCACATTGCCCCGCAAAACGGGCAAATCTTTACGTTCGAGCCGTAACCGGTCGGACAGGCTTTGCAGAATGTACTGAGGCACGTCTCGCAGCTATACGCCGCCGGAGCGTCAGGGTGAACGGCGCAAACGTTGGCGGTCGTGCCGGGTTGTGTACCAAATGTCGGGTTAACCCCGACAGACTGGCCGCCCGCTGACGCAGGCTGTTCCGACACGCCGAGCCTTTCGATATGTGTTGTGGTGATGACCGGATCGGCGGGAGCCGCGGCGTCTTTGGCGTTGAAAAATTCAATGAGTGAGGGAACCTTGCCGGCCTCGATCCAGCGAAGATCGCCCTTGCGGACGCGGTCGATCCGTAGCAAAGATCCGCACGCGATCCACGCGGCCATCTCGTCAAAGCTCGTCTCGACGACATCACCGCCGCTTTCGACCTGCCAGATCTCGTTGTTTGTCTCGACGTCCATACGCGGTTAGGCAACGAGTTCCAGAACGACATCGTCGTCGGTTGTGGATTCGGCGGCCCGCTTTTCTGCGAGTTGGCGGACAATGCCGTTTGCGACTTCGCCGGCGTTACATGCTTCGACGAGGGCCTCGACGACATCAGACTGGTAACGCGTACCGACGAAAGAACGAAGGCGTTCGAGCGCAGGCTGGAGCTCCATTCCCTTTGAATACGGTCGGTCGATCGTCATTGCGTCAAAGGTATCGGCGACCGAGACGATCTTTGCTTGCAGCGGGATCTGGTCGCCGGTCAGCCCCTTCGGATAGCCTTTACCGTTTACCATTTCGTGGTGCATGACCATGCCCGGCAGGTAAGGCTTCATCGCGGGAATTTGCGACATGATCTTGTAGCCCTTCATCGGATGGGTTTTCATGATCTCAAACTCTTCTTCGGTCAGAGCGGCTGGCTTTTTGAGGATGGCGTCATCGACGGCGATCTTGCCGACGTCGTGGAGCAACGCGCTGATACGCAGCGTTTCAAGCTCGTCGTCGGGCATGCCCATTCGTCTACCGATGGCAACCGAGATGCGAGCGACCCGCTCAGAGTGGCCGCGTGTATATTTGTCCTTACCGTCGATCGCGGCAGAAAGAGCTTTCACAGTGCCGACAAAAAGTTCGCGGTTCTCTTCGGCGGCTTTGGCAAGGTTAGCGATCTGATCCTCGATCTTTCCGCCCATCATGTTGAAAGTCTCAGCGAGCGTGCCGATCTCAGTAATATTTTCCGTTTCGACGCGAGCCGAAAAGTCACCGCCGGCGATCTGTTTAGCGGCACCAACGAGTCGCAAAAGCGGCGTCGTCATAAAGCGGGAGAGGATAAGCCCGGCTCCGAGTGCAAAAACCGCGAACGCCATACTGATAAGCCACGTTTGTGTCCGCATTTCGCCCACGGACGCGAGGGCGTGTTTTTCATCCTGCATCGCGATGACACCAACGTTATAGCCGTCCGTAACGCTCGCGGTCGAATACGCTCCGATCATATCGTGGCTTTTGCCATCGTAACTTGCCGCAAACGGAACGAGTGCGGATTGAACTTGGAGACCCGACTCGAGCCACTCCTGTACGATCTTAAGGTCGCCCATCGGCTTTCGTGACGCTGTAAGCGAAGAGTCGGAGTGAAAGAGAGCTTCGCCCGATTGATCGACGACAAAGATGATCGGCAGGCCGGCATTCCAAAGATCGGCCTCTTTGGTCGAGTTGATGCCGACGACGCTTTGCGAAATACTTTGAAGCGAAGCGACGGCGACGATCTCAGCGGCTTTTACTCCATCAATATTGACCCGCGTCGCAAATGACATTATCGACTGGCCGTTTGCGGTCAGCTTTCGCGGTTCACCGACAGAGATCTTTGCTTTTGTTTGAACAGCGGACATCTCGGCGGCGATATTCTCCACATCGTCGCGGTTTAGGGCCTCAGCCCGGAAAACTGAAAACGAATCTGCGTTTGCGGGCTTTACGTACAATGCTACGAGATCGGGATTTTCGCGGAGGATCGACGCAAGCTTTGCCTCGGTCTGGGCGGATGATATAACGAGCGGATCATGCGAAAGCTCAAGCGCGGTGGATAAACTCGATACGATAGACGTCCAGCGGCGGCCAAACATCTCTATCTGACGGGCCTTTTCCTGCACAAGTTGGATCTGATAGCGGTTTTCGGCGGAGCGCAATTCGCGGCCACTCTTGTCGGACAAAAACCAGCTTGTCAGGACAAGCGGCACCAGCCCGACGAGCAGGAGCGTGGCAATTACGAAGATAATGAGACTGACTCTCTTTTTAATGGTAGGCATCGGTGGGGAGGCGTCTGGGAGTCGCCAATAACAATTTTACCCAATCCGATACGGTAAGGTCAACAAGTTTTAACAGACCTTTTAGAGCTTTTTAACGATGACAAGCGTGATGTCGTCATTCGGTGCGGCGGTTCCGGTGAAATCGGAAAGTGCGGACTCAACCTTGTCGCGGATGCCACTGGCAGATCGGCCGACATTAGCACTTATGACTTGGATAAGACGTTCCATGCCAAACTCGTCCTCTGCAAGATTATTTGCCTCAGATACTCCATCAGAGTAGATAAAAAGGACATCGCCGGAATTCAATTGAGCCTTGCCGACCTCGTATTCCGCAAAACCCATCAGCCCAAGCGGCAAACCGCTCGAGTCAAGCTGCTCGATCGTGCCGTCAGCCCGACCGATAAGCGCCGGATTGTGTCCGGCGTTGATAAACGTCAATTCTCCGGTAGCGGGGTCGAGCTCGGTCACAAAGAAGGTTATAAAACGATTGCCCGGTGTGTTTTCAGTCAGATATTCATTGACTGAGGTAACTAATTGAACAAGTGGCTCGATAAAATCATAATAATCACCGCCGATCTCGTAGCATGAGAACGATATGCCTTGAAACTCGTACCCCTCAAGAACCGGCGGGCCGGACGGCTGAAAGCGCTGCTGGATCTCGGTTGCAAGCTCGAGTTCCCTCTCCATTCTCTCGCGGTTGATACGTTCGTCGAGCAGGCTGGCATTTTCGACACGGATAGATGCGACCGACGCGAGCGTCGTTAGAATATCGAGATGCTCGCTGGAAAATGTATTCGTATTTGTTGGTGAATCGGCGTAGATCAACCCGAAAACGTGCCTTTCGTCTACACATAACGGCACCGCCAGGACTGATCTAATGCCTTGCAAAACGATCGTCTGGCTGGCAAATCGGGGATCTTGCTGAGCATCGGAGGTCAGGACCGATTTTCCGTTCTCCATGACCTCGGTCATGATCGCACGACTAATACGGACTTCGGCGATCTGTTCGTCTTCGCCGCGAACCCTCGCGACCTTGATCTGCATGCCGTCTTTTGTCTGTTCGTCGCGAAGCATTATGATGACACGCTCAGCGGGTACTGCCTCGAAAACAAGCGACGCTACTTGGTTGAGTGTCTCGTCGAGCCCGCTGGATGACAACAAAGCGACGCCGACCTTACTGATGAGTCCGAGTAGATCCGTGCGACTCGATAAAGACGAATCGAGGATCTCGGCGGTTTGGTGCTTGCGTATCGAAAAAGAGATCGTATTTGACGGGTCGAGTGCCTCGGTCGCGTCAGCGATCAGCGTAGAGCTAATGCTCTTTGAAATTTGTCCGCCATCGTCGAATTTTATCTTTGTTTCGCCGATCTGTATCTCGCCGCCCTGATGCAATGGGATCGGGATGCTAAGCAGCGCTCCGTTGAGCTTTGTGCCGTTTGCCGAACCAAGGTCCGATATCCAAAAAGAGTCGCCCTCCTGCCGTACCTCAGCGTGTAATCGCGAAGCAAAAGCATCCGGAATGCATACGTCGCTGCGGGCGGAGCGCCCGATCGTTGTGCGGAGACGGGACAGAGGAACGGTCTCCGTCGTGCCATTTGGATGTGTTACCAAAAGATGAGCCATAATTGATTACAACCGTTTCTTACGACCATGTACTACAATGGTTCCCGCAATAATGTCATGAAGTGCCCGCCCGCTCGTGTTGACCGCAGCAAACAAAAACCCTAACCCAAGAGTCGCGACCGTAATAATATACCCAAAGATATTCCGGCGAATGATGCCGCCGATGCCGGCCCGAGTGCCGTCCAACTTAACGATCGTTAGGCCGGTGAGCATTTTTCCGATGGTTTGACCCCGTAGTAACGGAAAAAGCAGAAAATTTGCCAACCAGAATATAATACCGATAATCCAAACCGTTCTGCTTACGGTTGCTTTAGTGCCGTCCCCAAGCAGGGTTTCGATCAATAGCCACCCCGCCGGTAATGCCAGCAGCACCATGTAATCGATAAAAATGGCCGCGCACCGCAGGAAAAACGGTGCTTGTAGCTCAACAGGAGCAAAATCTACTACCTTTTCAGATCTGTATGACGAGCTTACGCTCGAAACGGTTGATGACATATAAATTAACTAATTTACACTAAAACTCAATGTCGTATCGCCAACTTTCAACACATCGCCGTTCGCCAGCACATGCGGCTGATGAGGCTGTAGCCGATGGGGCTCGTGACTCGTTGCGTTCTGCACAATGGTTCCGTTCGAAGAGCCAAGATCTTCAACCAAGTAGTTGTCGCCGTCCCGCCAGATGCGGGCGTGGCGTCTCGATATCTTAGTGTCCGGGTCAAACCGCGAAAGATCGACATCAGGGAAAATATTTGCCGTTGGGTCACGGCGCCCAAGCAGATTTTCTGGCTTTTCCAACGCGAACGAGGGCGGATCAAGTTCCCCAGTCCCGTCGATCAATAGTTTCGCAGTTGTTGATGAGTGTGAATATATCTCGGAATGAACTCCTTGCTGTGCGATCGGCTGTTTTGACCCGCAAAACGCACAAAACATATCTGATGCTACGATCCGCTGCCCGCAAAACCCGCAAAACACGCTCTGATTACTTAAGCTAACAGCCGCCGGTATCTCCGTAACGCCGAAGGTGACCGACCCGCGTTTGAGGTTTTCGAGATGGTCTTTCAGGTAATAACGCATCTCATCGGCACCAGAAAAACGGCTGTCGGCGTTGTATTCGACCGCACGCATTAGAATTCGTTCCATTTGATCCGAAAGCTGCGGATTGATCTGACGCGGCCGGGGATTTTTCTGAAAATCAAATATAAGCAACGGATTATTTTGTGGGTCGGCCCCGGTCAGCAAATGAAACATGGTCGAGCCAAGGCTGTATATATCGGAGCGTGGTTCGACATTACCGCTAAACAGCTCGGGTGGGGCATAGCCCATTGTGCCGACCGCAGTCACACCTTTTTCCTGTTTCTGGCCGATCGAACGGGCGATGCCGAAATCGATCAGCATTACCCTGCCCGATGCCCCGTCTAGCATGATGTTTGAGGGCTTTAGATCACGGTAGACGATCGTTTCGGGTAATCCATGTAGATATGCAAGAACGTCCGTCACTTGAATCGCCCATTCAGTTACCAATCTTTCGTCGATACGCCCGCCCGGTGTCGTACGCAGACGCCCGGCAAGGTCACCGCCCGAGATATACTTCATTACAAGGTAAAACCGCGATTCGCCCTCATCGAAGAAATAATCGTATATCGTCGGAATTGAAGGATGGTCGAGCGTCGATAGGATCATTGACTCGCGGCGAAAATCTTCGATGGCCTTTTTCTGCTGCTCTTCTTCGATGCTGGTGTGCACCATTTCTTTTACGGCACGTTCGACGCCGTTAAGGTTTTTATCAAGAGCAAGATAGACGGCCCCCATTCCGCCGCCGCCGATCTTTCGAACGATCTGGTAACGGGCGTTGAGTACGGTACCTTCGACTAGAGTCTTAAGTCCTGGACGTTTTTGGGCGGTGTCTGCGGCAATCGTGTTGGATGTCTCGCCGCCGTTGGTTGCGTTTGGAGTGTCGTCGGCAAAGTCGTTTGTAATGATCTTTTCTTCGGCCGGAGCAGCGTCCGCGGCAACGATCTCATTAGCTTCCGGTTCCTGTTCCACATGAATTTCGGGCGACGCTTCCAAAGACACGTTAGCCGCGTCGCCAATAGCCGGAGCATCGAGTGAGGCTCCGCATTGCGAACAGGCTAAATCGTTTTCAGCGGTTTCTGCACCGCATTCGTGACACAAGGTCATTGCTATTTTGGGGACTTTGGCTCGGTCCCGATCAGTGCATTACTTGAAAGCGTAAGAAAGTTTTACCGACGATAACCTCGTCACCGTCATTTAGGACTTCGCTATTACCGGGCAAGAGACGACGGCCGCGATTCAAGTACGTCCCGTTCGTCGAACCAAGATCCTCGATATAATACGAGCCGTTACTACGGCGGATTCGAGCGTGGCGCCTGGATACTTTTGCATCCGAATCAAATGCATCAAGATCAACATCGGGGAAAACACCATTATCGGCGTCCCATCGACCGATCGTCGAATCGTCATTGATCAGTCGGAATTCCGTGCCGGGGGAATCGCCGCGTTCGATCACTAGTACGGCATGTGCAGTTGCTGGCCGCTCGTTGACGACTTGCGGCACGTCCTGTGAGTTCTCGTACGCGAATACAGCCGCGGGAATATCGACCGAAGTTGCGCTTACTGGCCGCGGAACGGGCTCCACTTGAACCGGCGGCACATAGGCCGGTGGTTGCGGATCAGTTGATCATCGTAATCGCTACTCGCTCAGGATCTATGCGACCCAAGCGCAAGGCTATATTCTACATTCTAAATTTAACTTCGTAAATCGTAATTCTACAGCATATTTACGTCAAACGCTGACCGACTGTTCCACTATTAGCGGATACGTTCACTTTTTTGAAACTAACGCAAAAAATGTGTCGTAGTAATGGCTTGATACGACATCACTTTAACATTTAGCTATACTCTGTTTAGAGAATATTTTCGCTGAGAGGGACTGAACAATATGGCATTGAGCCGTAAAACCAAAATTATAATCGGCGCCGCTGCGGCCGTCGTAATATTGATCGTTATTATCGCAAGCATTTTTGCGACACGAACTGACACGCCTGAAGTTACCGTTGTAAAAGTTGAAACTCGAAAAGAGCTGCGGTCCACCGTGACATCATCCGGCGAAGTGCGCCCGATCCAGTTTCAAAATGTGACGAGCGAGGTCCAGGGCCGGATAGAAGAGATCTATGTAAAAGAGGGTGATCAGGTCACCAAGGGCCAGCCGCTCGTCAGGCTCGACCCAAATCAACTCCAAGCAAATACTGATGCACAGCTTGCTGCGTTTCAGGGAGCACAGGATGACGTTCGCGTTTCGCAGTCCCAAGTGACGGCCGCCCAGAACAATCTTGCCCAGTCGCAACAGCAGTATAATGTCGCCCAGGTTGCGGTTGATGCGGCCCGACAGGGATTGGTCGCCGCTCAGACAGATGTGGACCGCGAGCAGAAAAATCTGTCTATCGCAAAACGCGAAATGCAGCGAACCGCACAGTTATTCGAATCTGGCGTAGCTTCGCGTGCTTCGTATGATGATGCAAAAGACAAGGTCGATCAGGCGGAAATTGCTCTACGCAACGCTCAATCGCGTTTGAAATCACAGACACTCGCGGTCAAAGATGCTCAGACCCGAGTTGCTCAACAGGCAGTTGCGGTTAGAGACTCACGACGTGCTGTCGATACCGCTAACTTGAATGTCGCGTCGAGCCAGTCGCGTGCCAACCAGCAGTCGGCCTCATTACGCGGCACAAAAAGCCAGCGTGATAAAACGTTACAAGTCGCCCCTATCAACGGCGTTATTGCCGAGATCCCGTCAAAGGTTGGAACATTTGCCGTTGCCGGATTATCGACAACTGCTCTGCTAACGATCGCTGATATGTCGCAGATCAACGTTGAGGTAAAGGTTGACGAGACTTCGATCGACAAGGTTGAGGTCGGACAAAAAGCAAAGATCAAGGTCGACGCATTTGGTGACAAAGAGATCGTGGGCGAGGTGATCCAGAAAACCCCGCTTGCAGTTGGTAAATCGCAGACCAGCGGTGGCCTCTCGACCAACATCAACGTTCAGGAAGCTAAAGAGTTTCGCGTCGTTATTCAGATGAAAGACCTGCCAGAGGACGTTCGTCTCGGACTTCGCCCGGGTATGAGTGCAACCGCGGAAATCACGACTAAGGTTGTTGAAAATGTCATCGCGGTTCCGCTACAGGCTGTGATCGAGAAAAAGCCGGACGCTAAGACATCGCCGACTCTGCCTGGCGATGCGCCGTTGCCGCCATCAGACAAGCCTAAAATGATCACGGGCGTCTATATTCTCGACGGCAATAAAGCCAAATTCGTTGAAGTTGAGACCGGTATCATTGGCGAATCGGACCGTCAGATCATTAGTGGCCTCAAAGAAGGCGACGAAGTGATAACGGGGCCGAGCCGTGTCCTTAATACCCTAAAAGAAGGCGCAATAGTCAAGAAACAGACCAAGAAAGAAGGCGAGGCCGCTAATAAGACTTCGTAGTATGTACAGATTTATGGACGAAGAAAACGGTAACGGAGCCTCATCTCCAACGGCCACACCTGCGGGCGAAACGCTGATCAGCATGCGTAACATCTGGAAAACCTACCAGATGGGTAACGAAGAACTACATGCTCTTCGTGACGTTTCGTTCGAGGTAAAGCGAAACGAATACGTCGCCATTATCGGCCCTTCAGGATCCGGTAAATCGACGCTAATGAATCTGATCGGATGCCTCGATTCGCCTACCAAGGGTGAATACTGGATCAACGGCAATCTTGTTTCGGATATGTCGGATGACGAACTCGCGCGCATTCGCAATAAAGAAATCGGCTTTGTCTTTCAGACGTTTAACCTTTTAGCACGAGCAACTGCGCTCCACAACGTTGAATTACCGCTGATTTACGCCGGTATTCGTTCAGCAGAGCGATACGAACAGGCGCAGGCCGCCCTCGCATCAGTCGAGCTTGGCGACCGCGTCATGCACCGGCCCAACGAGCTATCGGGTGGCCAACGCCAGCGTGTGGCAATCGCCCGTGCACTCGTTAATAATCCATCTATCCTACTCGCCGATGAGCCGACAGGAGCTTTGGATTCAAAGACCAGTGTTGAGATCATGCATCTTTTCGAAAAGCTACACGAAGATGGCAACACCATTATTTTAGTTACACACGAACCTGAGATCGCTGCTCGAGCTCACCGCGTTATCACGATACGTGACGGCCTGATCGAAAAGGACGAGCGTCTGAAATAATGGAGTCGGTCCCGCCTTACGTATCGACAGTTTTCATCCTCACGACATTTGCCGCGGTCGCGTTTTTACTTCATGCTGCGAAACGCGTAGGGCTTGGCAAACTGCCCTCCCAAATATTGATCTTTCTATTACCGCTCTGGATATTTTTCCAGGCGGTAATTTCTATGGGCGGGTTTTATCAAGATGCCACGGCAAATCCTCCGCGACTCGTTTTATTCGGTGTCCTGCCGGCGCTGCTGACGATCGTAGCTTACGTAGTTTTCTTTCAGAAAAGCTTTATCGACAAAATACCGTTACAGATGCTGACAATGCTCCACATTGTTAGGATCCCGGTTGAGATCGTTCTTCTTTGGTTATTTCAAAACGGCCTGGTGCCGCAATTGATGACCTTCGAAGGCTGGAACTTTGACATCCTATCCGGCATTCTCGCACCGATCGTTTATCTCACCGCATTTCGCGGCGACAAAACGAAACGCGGACTACTGATTGCCTTCAATATCCTTGGCCTTATCCTGCTCGCAAATATCGTTACTATTGCCGTACTATCGCTACCGTCACCTTTCCAACAATTCGCATTTGAACAGCCGAACCGGGCGGTGGTTTTGTTCCCGTACAGTTGGTTGCCGACGATTCTCGTCCCAATCGTTCTTTTTAGTCATATCGCGGCTCTTTGGAAACTTTTAGTGAGTAAAACCGCCTAAAACGGCCAAATTTGATAAACTCTTTTCATCAGCAGAACGTATTGATCATCTGGCGTAAATGAATTTCACCGAGACAATAAAACTAGCCTTCTCTGCCATCTGGGCACATAAACTTAGGTCATTTTTGACCCTTTTGGGCATGATCATCGGTGTCACAGCGTTTATGGTAGTTTTGTCGCTGTTACAGGGTTTCAATTCATACGTGGATGAGAAGATCGCAGGTATTGGATCAAATTCATTTACTGTCCGTCGTTTCAGTTTTGACGATTTCAAGGACACCGATACGATTGCTGCCGCCCAGCGGCGTAACAAAGAGCTGACGTTTGACGAGCGCGATTTCATTCGCGACCGTGCCCAACTCATCGATAAGATCGGTGCGAAAGCCGGAAATATGAACCGAGAGGTCAAGCATGGCAGCGAGAGTCTCTCCAGTGTTCAAATCGTAGGATCGGAACCGATCATTGCCGAGATCGAGAAGCGGGACATTGCCGAAGGGCGATTTTTTTCAGCTCCTGAAAACGACAACGCCGCTCGCGTGGCTTATGTTGGTATGGATGTCGCGAAAAAATTCTTTCCGCGCGGCGATGCTCTTGGCCAAGAGATCACCATTTCCGGCATTCCGTACAAGATCATTGGCTTGCAAACTGCAAAAGGAACGGTCTTCGGCCAGCCCCAAGACAATTTTGTTGAGCTACCGCTAAAAACCTTCGGATCCGCTTTCGGGGGGCTCCGGAACCAGCGGGCTCCATTTTTTGTTATCACTTCGAAGACCGACAAAGGCTTTAACGACGCCGTTGAAGAGGTGAGGACATTGATGCGGATCAAACGTAAGCTCGAAGCCGGTGAGAAGGACACTTTTGGCATACTTACGCCGGACGCGATCACTGGTATCCGTGACCGCATCCTCGGACCAACATTTATTGTCATCATTCTGGTACCGACCATCGCTCTCATCGTTGGAGCGATCGTGATCATGAACATCATGCTCGTCTCGGTGACCGAGCGAACTAAAGAGATCGGCATCCGTAAGAGTTTGGGAGCAAGACAAGCTGATATTTTGAAGCAGTTCCTGTTTGAAGCGGCTACACTTTCCGCCATAGGCGGTACGATTGGGCTAATAATCGCCGAACTATTGGGCATTATCATTACTGCTTTTGTCTTTCAAACAAAGATCCCGATCTGGTCCGCGTTCTTTGCGATCGCTGTGTCCGGAGGAGTTGGCGTGCTTGCAGGCCTATTTCCTGCATGGAAAGCGGCGCGGCTCGATCCTATCGAAGCATTAAGGGCGGATTAAACGATGAAATTTGTAACGACTCCGTTTTACGAAAATTTCAAAATGGCGATCGATACGATCCGCGGCAATAAACTGCGAGCATTTTTGACGATCGTCGGTGTTGTGGTCGGTGTGATCACGGTAATGCTTATCTCGTCGATCATCAGCGGCATCAACGTTGCTGTCGAAAAAGAGGTCGAGTCTTTTGGAACACGCTCTATCTTTCTTTACAAGATGGATATCGGTATCCGTACAAGCGCCCCCACACGCGAAGAGCGAATGCGCAAGCCGCTCACGCTTGAAGATGCGGAAGCAATTGGCGGGCTACGAAGCGTCGAGGTAGCGGTTCCCTTTTTGGATATTTCAAATAACTTTTTTGGCGGAAAGCTAAGCGTTACCGGAAAGAACGGCAAGACCTCGTCGTCTGTGCAATTGCAGGGTAGTACACCAAACGTCGATCGAGCTCCGGGGGAGGTTCTGATCGATGGACGTTGGTTCTCAGCCGGGGAAAACGAAGCAAAAGCAAACGTCTGTGTCATAGGAGATTTTGTCCGCGAGGCCTATTTTCCGTACGAATCCCCACTGGGGCAGACGATCGAAGTTGGCGGTGTTGAGTTTCGGATAGTTGGGCTCTTGCAAAAGCGCGAACAGCTATTCGGCGGCGGCGGCGGTAATAATGACCAGACCAACGTTATCTATATGCCGATCAACACTGCGTTAAAGTTAAAGCCGAATGCCGATGACCTATTTATCCTTGCGGTAGCGAACGAAGGCCAGCTTGAAAAAGCAAAAGACGAAGTTCAGGATTTATTGCGAATAAGGCGGCAGGTGCCATTCGGCAATAAGAACAATTTTGCAATGGAAACGGCTGCCAGCCTTGTCGATCAATTCAAAGCGATCACGGGCGGCGTATTTCTGGCAATGGTCGTTATCTCATCAGTCGGCCTCATGATCGGCGGCATCGGTGTGATGAATATCATGCTCGTATCCGTCACCGAACGCACGCGCGAGATCGGCATCCGTAAAGCTCTCGGTGCTAGACAAAGCGATATTCTTCTCCAGTTTTTGATCGAGGCGGCAACCCTGACTGGGTTTGGCGGTATTATTGGATTGTTGATAGGATGGCTGCTGACTTTTGGCGTCCGGATGATAATGCCCTCTTATGTGCCGATATGGGCACCGATCGCCGGATTTGGGGCTAGTGTCGGCATCGGTATAATTTTCGGGCTGTTCCCCGCATGGAAAGCGGCGAGGTTAGATCCTATCGAAGCACTTAGATATGAATAAGAAAAGCCCGCCGGATTGGCGGGCTATTTTTTCATATCAAACAATCCTTAGCTGATAAAGCTCGGGAACAACGTTGCCATCACCACGCCGAGCAAGATGATAACGAAAAATATTCCAAGCGATGCGCTCCAGGCGATCGTACCTGTGACACGTTCGCCGGCGTTTGTTAGTCCTGTTGCGTTTAGCCACACCCAATAAAGCCCTAATAAGCTGGTAGCACCCAGAATAGTAAATATTACCGGATGTTCTGCGGGTAACACCAAGAAATTAAGACTGTCTTGAACCAATGATTGCTGCCCCAAAACCGGGTGAATCTCCGTTGGGTCTTTCAGAAACAGCACGATCGTATTTAGAACAAACTTGATCACCGATACCGGAAAGGCCGCATAAACAGCGGCGGAAAACGCCTGAAAAAAATTGATTTTGCCGCCCATCGCGAGGGCAAAGAGCATAAAAATACCCGCGAGTATCGCGTAGGTAAATCCAAATCCCGCAAATGCCGAAAATGTTTGCGTGACGCGGAGAATCGGGCTCGTCGCATCAATGATCGCTTGAGCACGTCCCGCCTCTATTTGTTTTTTCGCATCTTCATTATTAGCGATCATACCCATTTCCAGGGTCTTGTCGATCGTAAAATTAACGACGCGTTCAGCTCCGAGGCGATAGAAGAATAGATTTGTGTACGTCGCGGAAAGCACCGTCATAATTAGCAATGCGACAAGAAATCGGGGATGCCTTCTAAGATTCTTAAATGTGTCGGATGGAGCGAAAAAGATGTTGCCTAGGGTGGCAGCGGTTGACATCTTTTCCGTATCTTCTGTTTCTGGCCTATTGATAAAGCTCAATCCGATCACGAGCCCGCCAAACAAGATGAGAAACACGCCAGTTCCCGTCACACCCGGAACGATCTTGATGGCTCCCAGAATGGCAATGATCAGACCGACGGCCGCAGTTACGATACCAGCTAGACGATTCATATTTTCCTCACAGAAATTGGTTTAAGAATTACAAAACAACCTACGACACCTATCTTTTATTTGTTTCAGTTTTAAGTTGCGGCGTCATATCCGTCTACGCGGATACACGCTGCAAAATGTCCGAGCTTGATCTCACGCAGTTCGGGCTCAACGGACGCACACTCGTCAATAGCTATTGGACAGCGCGTCCGAAACCTGCAGCCTGAGGGCGGATTAATCGGTGTCGGAACATCTCCTGTCAGCACGATCCGTTGCCGTTTTTGTTTTGGGTCCGGTATCGGGATCGCTGATAGCAGAGCTTCGCTGTAGGGATGCAGCGGGTCTTCATAAAGCTCTGCCGCATCGCATATCTCGACTATTTTGCCCAGATACATCACTGCGACGCGGTCGGAGATATGTTCAACGACCGCCAATCCGTGCGAAATAAATAAGTAGGTCAGGCCAAGATCATCCTGTAGCTGCTGCAGCAGATTAACGACCTGTGCCTGAACTGAAACATCGAGAGCCGAAACAGGCTCGTCACAAATGATAAGTTTAGGGTCGAGTGCCAGTGCCCTAGCGATGCCGATTCGCTGTCGCTGTCCGCCGGAAAACTCGTGCGGATAACGATCCGCATATTTTGGATCGAGCCCGACCTTTTTCAGCAGATCTGCAACCCGCTCGTTTTGTTCGGACTTATTTCCAATGCCATGTATTTTCAGAGGTTCGGCGACAATCGAGCGAATGCTCAAACGCGGATTGAGACTTGCGTAAGGATCCTGAAAAATGATCTGCATCTCACGCCGGAGTAACTGCATTTCATTGTTCGGCAAGCCGACAATATTCTTGCCTTCGAACAGCACTTCCCCGCTCGTCGGCTCGATCAAACGCAGCAAACAGCGGCCGACAGTCGATTTGCCACACCCAGATTCACCGACAAGTCCAAGTGTTTCACCCTGTGTGAGATGAAACGAAACATCATCGACGGCCTGTACGACATCGTTGCTGTTATCGACGGGAAAATGTTTGACAAGGTTTCGAACTGTTAGAAGTTCCGTACTAGGTTGAACTGCGGTGACCATATATCAATTTGTTTTGCTCGAACGTTCCATCAATTCGCGTAACTCGGTAGCTCTCTTACAAGCTCCCCCGTTTTTATCGATAGCAACGTCGCAAGCCTTTTTTAACGCAGCTATGGCCTTCGGAGTGCTTTTCTTGAGACCACTTCCTTCTCCCAAAACAAGCCCCAACATTGTGCATCCCCACGGATCGCTCTGTGAACAAGTTTTTTGAAACGTTTGGGCAGCACAAACATTACCTTTCGGTTTGTTACGGTTAAATATGCTTGCTGCCCGATTAGTGCATCCGGACACGATACCTAGCTCACAAGAACGCTGATACAAGACTTCGGCGACATCGTTATCTATCTGGTCGTGTTCCTGAATCAAGTAAGCGAGAAAATAACAAGCGTCTGCATCCTTTTCATTACATTTGTCGAGGCATTTGTCAGGTGTATTTATACAAAAGTCGGGCACTACGGATGGGCGACGACCTTTCACCGGCATTATCGTAGTGGGACAGGCAACCATTGACATCCATATTTTGTTAGTTCGCTGTTTTTGAATAAGGCTACCAATTTGGGACTTTAATTCATCAGTATTTGTAGGTTTTAATACCTGAAATTGCCCGATCACCGAAAGGGCATAAAGAGATAACGTAACTACAAAAATCACGATAAATATCTTCACTACTACCCTCCTCTATAAAGTTCGCAACGCACTTGTGATCCGTCCAGATATTGGAAAAAAGGTATGTCGCCGTGCGTGCAGATCTCCATTCTATGCTCGCAACGAGGTGCAAAATGACAGCCGGGCGGCAAATCAGTTGGGCTTGGAACAGTCCCCTCGATAGTTTGGAGACGCTCGGCTTTCTTAATTCCAATTTCCGTCAGCTTCGGCACCGACCGCAAAAGGCCGCGGGTATAAGGATGTTTTGGATCTGCAAAGATCTCTTCGACACCCGATTCCTCGACGATCTTGCCCGTGTACATTACGCAAACACGGTCGGCAACCTCTGCTACAACGCCAAGATCGTGGGTAATAAGTAAAATGGCGAGTTTTCGGGAAACTCGTAATTCATTTAGTAGCTCAAGTATCTGCGCCTGAATGGTTACATCCAATGCCGTAGTAGGCTCATCGGCGATAAGCAATTCCGGGTCACAAGCAAGCGCCATCGCGATCATTACCCGCTGACGCATTCCGCCCGAAAGCTGATGAGGGTAATCCGATGCCCGGCGTTCCGGCGAAGGTATCGACACCTCTTTCATCGCAGCGATCGCCGCCGCCCACGCGGTGGCCTTATCCATCTTACGATGCAGCCGCAATGCCTCGGCGATTTGTTCGCCGACACGGTAAACGGGGTTGAGCGACGTCATCGGATCCTGAAAGATCATCGCGATATCGTCACCGCGGATAGTTCGCAGACGGTCTTCGGACGCAGTGGTTAAGTCTTCGCCCTTAAACTTTATTGAGCCGCCAACTATCTTCCCCGGAGGCGAGATCAGCCGCATTATCGACAGAGCTGTGATGGATTTGCCACAGCCGGATTCGCCGACCAGGCCGACCAGTTCGCCTTCGTCAATGTGAAAACTTACATCATCGACAGACTTGACCAGGCCGGCCCGTGTTGGAAAATGCGTACGCAAATTGTGAACTTCGAGCAAATGCGGCATCTATGGCTTGTTTTTGATCGGATCAGCCGGTCGTCCGGGCAATTTGACCGGGTTTGCGATCTTTTTCATAAGTTCGGCAATAGATCTCTCCAACTGCGGGTCGCGTCCCGCGATGACCGATCTAGGATCGTTGTCAACCTCAATGTCCGGGTCGACTCCATAGCCCTCGATGATGTATTCCCCCTTAGCGTTTGCAAGTGCCGACTGCGGGACATTTACCGTTCCGCCGTCGATCAGCGTTCCGCGATTTGAGATGCCGACAACGCCGCCCCAGCTACGTTTTCCGACAAGCTGGCCGAGGCCCGCTTCGCGGAACATATAAGGAAAAATGTCGCCGTCCGAAGAAGAATTTTCATTTAACAACGCGATCATTGGGCCAAGGAATGCCCCATCAGGATAAGTGTTGCCATCTTCGCTAAAGTTGTTGAAGTTGATACCGAGTACCTTTCGTCGAAGCCTTTCAATAAGCATACGTGAAACGTTGCCGCCGCCATTGGCACGGACATCGATTACAAGGCCTTCTTTTTTTAGCTGCGGATAGTACCATTTGATAAATTCCCGCAATCCCGGAGCTCCCATATCAGGGATGTGAAGATATCCAAGCCGTCCATTAGACATCTGATCGACGCGCCGGCGATTTCCCTCTACCCAGTCCATATAGACGAGATCAGACTCGCTGGTTAGCGGACGAATTGTCACCGTTCGGGCTCCCTGGGCGGACGGCGTGGTATTTAGAGTAAAGGTGACCGTGCTATCGGCCTTGCCTCTTAGATACGAATAAATATCACGGTCAGCGGTCACGTCTTCGCCGTTAATAGCGATAACATAGTCACCGACACGCGCGTCGTTCCCAATCTCGGTAAACGGCGAGCGATAAATGTCTTCTTCATTTTGACCAGCAAATATCTTGCTGATCTTATATCGGTTTGCCGTCTTATCAACATCAAATCGTGCACCCGGCAGTGCCACGCGAACACGCGGCGGCAGATTAAAGTCGCCACCGTCGATATAGGCATGCTGAACCGTTAATTCCGACTGCATTTCCGACAGAACATAATTCAGGTCGGAACGGTGTGCCACATACGGCAGCCATTTTCGATAAT
The DNA here is from genome assembly GCA_044228425.1 of Pyrinomonadaceae bacterium. GTDB lineage: Bacteria > Acidobacteriota > Blastocatellia > Pyrinomonadales > Pyrinomonadaceae > OLB17. Next base: position 57,587 of record JBGAUY010000011.1, read on the forward strand.
CTTCGCGGATCTTTGCCCAATCAAAACCATGCATGTTCGGGGCGTAAAACCAATCACGATATTGCCGCCAGACTTCGTTAAAGATCTGGTTCCATTCCTTGACCGGGTCGATCTCGGTTACAAGTCCCGCAGTCGAGATATTTTTACGCGAGCGTTCACCGTTCGGATTTGCGTCAAAGATCGCGTATGAACCCTGAACGTTGGACATGAATTTGGTTCCATCGGCGGACGTGGAAAATCCACCCGAGCCAGTCAAAAGCGTTGTTTCTTTGCGGTCTTTTAGCGAAAAGATCTTAACCGCCGGCGGCGTATCGGCTCCACGACCGTAGTAAAATGGCGATTGTGTGCTGTAGATCAAATGGCCTTTGATCGCCGTCATACCGCCATAATTATCAGCTCCGATCGGAGCCTTAGCAACACGAGCCTCGATGCCGTCAAAATCGACTTTTTCCGCAACCGGAGCAGGCGGTGTTGGAGGCCCGTCTTTTTTATCTTCCGTAATAGTCACTTCGTCACTCTCGTTTGGAAACGGATTCTTGCCATCCTTCTTCAGAGCAAGAGCGAATATCAGCGAGTTGCGATTAGACGCGTAGTTAAACTCTGTATTGCCGATCAGCGGTGCGTATTCACGATTACTGATGAAATATAGATATCCGCCTGAAGGATCCCAAGTCGGGCCACCCGCGTTAAACATTTCCGGCGTAACACGGTAGTTTTTGTTCTCCTCAGCACTCCAAATATAAACAGAGCTGACACCATTGCGACCGTTCATCGAATAGGCGATATAGCCGCTCTTTGGCGACCAGTCATAATCCTGTATCTGGCCATTTGGGGCATCAACGATCATCTGCATTTGTTTGGTTGCGACCGTTACGACATAGACCTTGCCATTCTTGTCTCCAAAAACTATTTTCTTCCCGTCCGGAGACCACACAGGGGCATAACGCTGTGCCGAACCGCCCGTCGTGAGCTGCTGCGGAGCGGTAGAGCCGTCTTGTGCAGCTAACCAAACCTCATCGTCGCCGCTCTTGTCAGACATGTACGCTATGGTTTTTCCGTCGGGCGACCAGCTCGGGAATCTGTCATTTGCGTCTGAGGATTTTGTTAAGTTTCGCGTCCCGCCCTTTTCGATCGGAGCGGTAAAAATATCTCCGCGTGCGGCAAACAAAGCACGTTCGCCTTTAGGGCTGAGTGCGTACCAAGATACCTGATTGCCGACAAAAGCCTGTCGCGGACGTCGATTTACGCCATCATTTGGGACGTTGATCACCAAGCGGGTAGTTTTTTTAGAACCAACATCAAGCGTCTCGAGTTCGCCGTCGCGTTCGTAAATGATTTGTCCCTGATTGTCGGAGCTCGGCCAGCGGATATCCCAATCACGGTTCTTTGTTACTTGCGTCGTCTTATTGTTGCCGGTGTCGTACGCATAAAGGTTGAATTTGCCATCTTTGTCCGAGTTGTAATAGACAGTATTCCCGATCCACATCGCATCGCGGCAGGCACGCGGGCTGTCGGAAATGAGTTTGGCGTCGTTTGTTTTCAGATCGTAAATGTAGAGGGTGTTCGCTTGGCCGCCGCTATACCGTTTTTCCGGCCGGAAATCCCTAAATCGCGGGCTGTATGCCATTTTGTTGTTATCCGGCGACATATCACCCGACCCAGCCTCAGGCATCGGCAATGCCTCAGCCGGACCTCCTGACGGTGAAACTGTGTAGAGTCGCGTGACGCCGAGGGTCCATGCATCACGTAGGCTGCGAAATACGATACGTCCGTCTTTTGTCCAACCTTGTATCTGGTTATCAAACCCCCAACGAGGCGTCAACGGCCCGCGCGAAGGATAGAAAGTCAATTGCTTCGGCTCCCCACCGTTCGCCGAGACGACGTATACCTGTTCGTCTCCATCATACTGGCCGGTGAAAGCGATCCACTTGCCATCGGGAGAAAACTTAGCGTAATTCTCAACACCCGGATGGGCGGTAAGCCTGAACGCCGTTCCGCCACTGGTCGATGTTGTCCAAAGGTCTCCGCCATATGTGAAGACAACGCGGTCGCCCGATATGTCAGGGAAACGTAAAAGTTTGGTTTGGGCAGATACACCGCCCGCCGCAAATAGAATAACTACCGCGATAATCAGTAACCGTTCGAACATCAATTTTCCTCCAATATTTCGCAAGGTTAGTTTTTGAAAGTGTAACCTAATACCTTACGCGATTAAAGTTTATGGGTTTCATTCTTATCAAAGAGTAAAGGCAACTAATTTCGTCGCATTTCCCTCAAATGAATGTTATTCTTTTTTGAGTAAAAGTCAGTCCTTTAGAGGTACATTCAGGGAGATCTTACATTCGTGAAACTAAGCAATACACGCCTTTTTGCTCTTATAACAATATTTACAGTTTCAGCATCGGTTGGGCTAGCCCAAAACGATTCAACAACGGCAAAAATAGAAGTTGATCGTTCTGGCACGGTCGCAAAACGAGCTGCCGAGAAAAAGGTCACGACCGAAGTTGTGCAGAACGAGATCGAAGAGGCTCTAGCTGTCATTGAGGGAAACTACGTTGGCGGCAAAAAGCTTAATTACAACACGGTTTTCAAATCATCGATCGACGGGATGCTCCACACGCTTGATCCACATTCCAACTATTTCGACGCGAAAGAATTTGAAGAATTCATGACCGAACAGCGTTCGCAATACTATGGTATCGGGGCGACTATCGGCGACCTGAGCGATGCGGACGGCAAGGTGCTGGCGACATATGTCAAGGCCACTTTCGAAGGTGCACCGGCGAATAAAGCTGGCTTACGATACGGCGATAAGTTTGTTAGTTTTAGCGGACAGAGGGTCATGCCAGACGGCAAAATAGTTGAGGTCAAGAACGAGTCACTTCTTGGTAAGCCATTCCCCGAGGTTCGTTCCTTTCTTCGCGGTCCTGAGGGCACAGCGGTTCAACTTACCGTCGAGCGACTTGGCACAGGCAAACGCGAGACCGTAGATATCGTTCGCGGTGCAGTGCCACAACCGTCAGTTAGCGAGATCTATATGATCCGTCCCGGTGTTGGTTATATGGCGCTGCGCGGCCAGTTTACGCAGACGATCTCCGGCGAATTTATCAAGGGCCTGCGTCAGCTCAAAGCTGCGGGTATGCAGCAGCTTATAATCGATCTGCGTGACAACGGCGGTGGGTTGGTCAATCAAGCGAAAAATATCGCAAACGCTTTTTTGCCATACGGCCAAACGGTGTTTTCGCAAAAAGGACGGCTTGAGGGCGTCAACGAGATATATCCGGCCGAGAATCGGTCACCTGACCGCTCGCCGATCGTCGTACTTGTCAATCGCAACACTGCATCGGCTTCTGAGATCCTTGCCGGAGCATTGCAGGATCACGACCGTGCGTTGATCGTTGGCGAGGACACTTTTGGCAAGGGGCTTGTCCAATATCCGTTCCGCCTCGAATACGGCACGATGCTGCTGTTAACAATCGCCAAATATGAAACTCCATCAGGCCGTGCTATCCAACGTGACTATTCGAATGGCGACCTCTATAACTATTACACCGAGGGCGGTAGCTATCGCGACGACGGCACGCCGGTGGAAAAGCCAAAAGGGCGCGAGAGCAAGACCGATACGGGGCGCACGGTCTATAGTGGCGGCGGTATTAATCCTGATGTGGTGATCAAGCCTAAGACCATTCCAATCGAACGGGCAAGATTTCAGCAAAAGCTGACCAATCCGGTCTTCGCATTCGCGTTGGATCTAGTTAGTGGAAGAGCTCCAGGATTCGCTACGTACAAAGTAGATAAACCGATAGTCTTTGATTACGACATCAAATCGACCGACTTCCCTGTCAACGAAGCGGTGTATAGTGCGTTTAAGAAATTTGCTCAAGATAAATTCAAGTTCGCACCTGCCGCTATCGATCGTGAGCGTGAGTTCGTTGAGCGCACTCTACGGACTGAACTTGTAACTGCCGCATATGGTTCGCAAACTTCGTTTCAGGTTTTTAATGAGTATGATGATCAGCTATTAAAAGCTATCGAGCTTTTTCCGCAAGCAAAGCAGCTCGCTCTTAGTGGTGAGCGTGCCAGGGTTGCGGGCGCGACTCAGAAAACTCCGAACAACTGATCCGTTGTCGATCAGAACCAAAAAAGCACGAGTCGTAAAACTCGTGCTTTTTTCTGTAAACTATTCCGGGCTTCAGAAAAGCCAACGTATCAGGTAGTAGATACCGACGCCGATACCGACGAGCAGAGCGAGCGCGGCGATGATCAACCCCGCGACGACGAACTTAAATTTCTTATATCGGTTCTCATCCGGCGGTGAGAGCTGATTTTGCGGAAAATATGGTGGCGGTCTGTTCATGGGTTAAGTTTAACGTTCAAAGTTCAAAGTTCAAAGTTGCTTACGCAAAGAGCTTGAATGTTAAACTTGGGACATTGAACTCTTAACGTGGCAGCGGCTGCTCTAGATTTGCCAGTCCATACGCCAAAACCGCCATCACCGAACTAACCTCTGCGATCTCACGCGGATCGACTTTATCGAATGTGTCGGCAGCGGTGTGGTTATATTTGAAATATTATTGTTGGTTAAACCACGGTGCGAACGACGGTACCTGTGCCGCACCTTGGGCAAGTAAAACTTTTGAGATCGGCGCAAAAAACGCGGCCATCTCGGGCCTTCCGGTGAAATAAAATCCGAGAGGATGCGAAGCCCCGAGATCAGATTCGAGTGCGGCGAAATGATTGCCGATGTTCTTTTCCTGTTCCGCTGCATACGCAGCGGATCCGCGTCCTCCGTTTTCTTCGTTCATCCAGGCGATAAAGCGGATAGTACGTTTTGGCTTGAGGCCAAGTTGTTTGATCAGAGCCGGAACGGACATCGCGACGGCAACTCCAGCACCATCATCGATCGCACCTGAGCCAAGATCCCACGAATCAAGATGGCCGGAAACGATCACTACCTCGTCCGGCTTCTCGGTTCCCTTTAGGTCGGCGATCACGTTGAAACTCGGTGCATCAGGCAGCGTCTGCGGAGTTAATGTGAGCTTGATCTTAACCTTGCCAGTCTGGGCGAGCCAAGCGATCTTTTCCGCGTCTTCATAAGAAACGGCCGCTCCGGGTATTTTCGTGACACCATCGGCGTAGCCCATCGATCCAGTGTGTACGAGACGATTTTGAGATCCGCCCGCAGACCTGACAAGCACACCGACCGCTCCCAGACGCGCAGCTGCCATCGCTCCCCCAAAACGGTACTGAACAGCCTGTCCATACGCCGCCCCGCCAAAACCGCTCGCCTGCAATTCGCGGTCAAATTTGTAATTAAACAGCACAATCTTACCGGCGATCTTTTCGCGTCCAAGCCTTGCGAGCTCATCGAAATCTCTTACAACGACGATCTCAGCCGTCATGCCCTCGGCCGGGGTTGCGATACTACCGCCGAGAGCCGCAAGAAATACCTTTTGCGTCGTACCGGCCGCCATTCCGTCCCATTCGATCAACTCCCCGTGCTCTTCGCCGCGCACCCAATGCGGTACCATGCATGGCTGCAGTCTTACGTCGAGTCCCATCTTTCGCATTTGCTCGGCCACCCACTGCACTGAACGCTCAGCCTGCGGCGAACCCGACAAACGGGCTCCGATGTTATTTGAAAGATAGCCCGTTTGTTTATACGCATAATCGCTCTTGACCGCGGCCTGTTGCAGACGCTGCATATCGACGAGCGTCGCGTCGCTGTAAAGCAGAGGTGTTGGGGCCACAGTCTGTCCGAGTGCAGAAAAAACAGATACAAATACGACCAAAAACAAAAGATAGAGTTTCATAGATTTATCTTAGCGAAATCGTTCCTGTCTTACGAGGTAATGTATAATAATGTTTCTGTTCAACAAATCTTAGATCACAGGAATCGCTTATGAAACGCACACTATCCGTCCTCGTTCTCGTTATCGTCGCGGCCTTTGCCGCACAAGCACAGATCACATTTAACGTCAACGATCTTATCAATCTTAAACGCGTCGGCGACCCGCAGGTGTCGCCGGATGGTAAATGGGTCGCCTATTCGATAGGCGTTGTTGATAAAGCCGCCAACAAGACCGTCACGCAGATCTACATGATGGCGATTGACGGCAGTAGCAAGAAGCAGATCACTAACGCCGCCGGATCAAGCAGCAGTCCACGATGGTCACCGGATGGCAAATGGCTGGCGTTCACGACGGGCGGACAGATATGGACGATGAAGCCCGACGGTTCGGATAGAAAACAGGTCACTAAGCTCTCAAGCGGTGCCGGACAGCCGGTATGGTCGGCCGACGGCAAATGGATCGCGTTCAGCTCGGATGTGTATCCGGAATGTAAAGATGACGCATGTAACGAAGCCGAGGACGAAAAGGCTGAAAAGAGCAAAGTCAAAGCTCACGTCACCGAACGCCTGCTTTTCAAACACTGGGTCGAATGGCGTGACCGCAAGCGGACACACGTTTTTGTCGTTTCCAGCAGCGGTGGCAACGCTCGCGATGTAACACCCGGTGATTTTGATTCACCTCCGTACGGAGCAGCGACGGGCGTAGATTATACTTTTTCGCCTGATGGGTCGAACATTGTTTATCTGCGTAATCCTGACAAGGTTGAAGCTCTATCGACCAATAGCGACATATACATTCAATCGCTAAACGGCGGCAGTGTGAAAAATATTACCGCGAACATGAAAGGCTATGATGCGGGGCCGGTTTACACCCCCGACGGAAAATATCTGCTTTTCCGTTCGCAGGAAAGGGCTACATTCGAGGCGGATCGCTGGCGGATCATGCGTTACAACCCGCAAAGCGGCGAGATCGTCGAGCTTACACGCGGTTTTGATCAACAGGCTGACGACATCGTGATTTCGCCTGATGGCAAAATGATCTATTTCACCGCCGGAGAACGCGGCAAGGCACCGATATTTAGCGTACCGGTCGAACCTGATTTTCGATTAAGGATCGCGACTCATGTTAAAAAAGTCATCGATGGCGTCTTTGCGAGCAATCTTAATGTCACGTCCGACGGCAAGCTGATTTTCGCAGCAAACTCAATGAGTATGCCGACCGAGATCATGAGTGCAAACACAACCGGTGGCGGCGTTACTTCGCTCACGACAATCAATAATGCATCGCTTGCTTCGTTTGGCCTGCAAAAACCCGAGGAAATGGACTGGAAAGGTGGGCTAGGCGCCAATGTTCATGGATTTTTGCTGAAACCGGCAAAGTTTGATCCTGCAAAAAAATATCCTCTCATCGTTCTTATACATGGAGGCCCGCAGGGTGCGTGGAGCGATAATTGGGGTTACCGTTGGAATCCGCAGATTTTTGCAAATCAGGGCTATGTCGTATTTATGCCGAACCCGCGTGGTTCGACCGGCTACGGCCAGAAATTTGTAGATGAGATCTCCGGCGACTGGGGCGGTAAGGCTTACACCGACATTATGAACGGTGTAGCCGAGGTCACGAAAAAGCCGTTTATCGACAAAACACGTATAGGTGCGGCAGGCGCAAGTTATGGCGGATACATGGTCGATTGGCTGCTCGGGCACAATAATGACCCAAGATTCAAATTCAAAGCATTCGTCTCGCATGCCGGGGTGTATAACCTCGAAAGCATGGCCACCGCGACCGAAGAGTTATGGTTCGTTAACTGGGAATTCAAAGGGTTTCCGTGGCAAAATCGTGCTCAATATGAAAGATGGTCACCAAATCGCTTTGCCGCAAACTTTGCGACGCCGACACTCGTGACCGCCGGTGAACTGGATTACCGTGTTCCATACGATCAGAGCCTGCAGCTTTACACTACCCTTCAGCTAAAGGGAGTTGATTCAAAGCTGATAATGTTCCCTGACGAAGGCCACTGGATCCTCAAGCCGCAGAATTCCGAATTTTGGTATAACAACGTCAATGATTGGTTCAAGAAATACCTGAAACCATAAAACTATATGAGATCTTTACGATACTTTTCATTTACAGCCGCAATACTTTTTATTGCGGCTTTTTCCTCATTTGCGCAAATCGGCAAACCTGAGTTTACTCGTGTACAAACTTTTGATGTTCGACATTACAGCATCAGGGCGAGCTTTGACCGCACAAATAAAAAGGTCTTAGGTGATACGACCGTGACATTGTCACCATTGAAAGCAGGCCTGGGCATGGTTGAACTCGACGCGGTCGACATAGCGTTCGTATCTGTAACCGTTGACGGCAAACCGGCACAGTACAAAACCGTTGACGGCAAGGTTATCGTCATGCTCGATAAAGCCTACGGTCCGGCCGATGTTATCGCACTCCAGTTCAAATATACCGCCTCGCCAAAAAAAGGCGTTTATTTTGTCGATGCCGAAAGTGGCCGAAGTGCTCACTCAGCACAGATCTGGACTCAGGGCGAGGCTGAAGAAACCCGGCATTGGATACCGTCATACGATTTTCCTAGCGACAAAGCGACAACCGAGGAATATCTGACCGTTGAAAAAGACGAGACCGTCATCGGCAACGGCGAACTGATCGGCAAAGAGCCCAACGCTGACGGCACTGTCACCTGGCATTATAAAATGCCCGTGCCGCACTCGACATATCTGATCTCGTTCGTCATCGGCAAATATGTGCGAGTCGAAGATAAACAAGGTGACATACCGCTCGGGTTTTACGTCTATCCCGGCAAAGAAGAAACGGCGAAAAAGGCTTTTGGTGATACGGCAAAAATGATGGCCGTATTCGAAGAGCTGACCGGCGTCAAATTTCCCTACAACAAATACGACCAAACAATAGTTGCCAAATTTCAGTTTGGCGGTATGGAAAACATCACTGCGACCACGATGTCTGACAACGAGATCTTTTTTGCCGATTTTGATTTTGGCAAAGCCATCGTTACCGATCTCGTCTCTCACGAACTCGCCCACTCATGGTTTGGCGATCTCGTCACTTGTCGCAACTGGGCTGAGCTATGGCTCAACGAAGGCTTTGCTACCTACATGGAGGCCGCATACCGCGAAAAAGTAAATGGTCGTGAGGACTACATCAATAAAGTAAGAACTGACGCCGGCGATTTCCTCGTTGACGATTCGATAAACCGCAAACGTCACGGGCTATACAACCGTCGAGCCGACGATGTAAATGGACTTTTCGACAACGCCGCGATCACCTATAACAAAGGCGGTGCGGTGCTGCATATGCTGCGCGAACAGGTCGGGACCGAAAACTTTTGGAAAGCCGTGAACATATATCTAAACCGCCATAAACTTGCCAACGTCGAATCCACCGATCTCAAACGAGCGATGGAAGAAACATCCGGCCAAGACCTCGGTTGGTTCTTTGACCAATGGGTCTATGGCATTAGTGCTCCAAAGCTGACCGTGAAACCGGTTTATAGCTCGCGAACAAAAACACTAAAGCTGACCATAACTCAAACCCAAAAGCCCGAAGCTCTCGTCACCTCCGCATTTCGAATGCCAATGGATATAGAGGTCAAAGCCGCTCGTACGACATCAACAAAGCCGGTTACGCTCACCAAAAGGGTCGAAGTAATATCGATCCCGTCAACGTCAAAACCGTCCGAG